>JAFGIY010000213.1 GCA_016929335.1 Acidobacteriota bacterium
TAATCCCCAAATGGCTATTCGGCCGGCATTTAAAGGTGGGCCAAATTAAAGTTCCGAAGTGGGCCAATTTAGAGTACCGAAATCAACCAGGCTCTTCCTGTTATGTGGTCATATTTCATGACAACACTCGCAGAGTCTGGATATATAAGGACTTCATATCGGTTTAGTCTGCCCTGAAGCCAGACGGCCGCCAGCACGGTAAGGCATAGAATCAGGGTTATATATATGCGTTCTGAAGGGCTTTTTATTCTTCGCCGTAAATGCTTGTCAAGGTTCCCAGCCTCTTCGGCTTTTGGTGGCGGGGTTTCTGGCAAATCTCCCGTTGGTTTCATGATTTCTCTCCAGTATTTATAGTGTAGGGGATTCCTTTTAACGCGGCCTCCTTTTCTGAGATCATCGCTCATTCCAGCTCCTTTAAAATTTGACCACTCTTGGTATATAACCAAACGGTTACATACCAATCCATTAATCTAATGACATTATTCGCATCCTATGGCATGTCAATGGCTTGAGCATTTTCTAGTGTAAAATGGCTTAGAACTTGATGGGCACATTGTAATACAAGGATGCAATAGCAGAAATGAAAAAGGCTCCCGAAGGAGCCTCCGGAGGAGTAATTCCTTGCCTTTAGCTATTCTTATAAATCAGTTTTAGATGAGTGAGATATCTTCCCGGATTTTTGGGTTAAGCTCCAGCGGATTTAATCTTTTGTTTTGAATGGCCTCTCTCAAAAGGTTTTGAAGGGCGAGCTTCGTGAAACGACGTGTCTTTTCAGTTCTGAAACAATCAACTATTATATTGGCCATGAGACCTAAAGACCGATAGGTCAACGCAACAATATCTCGATGGCTTTGCTTCATATCCTCTATTGGGGTTCTGCCGAGGCTATTGACGATTTGCAGGCCAACCGCTTCTAGTGCAGACTGATCAAAGTAGGCAAAATCCATTGACTCGACGTGTTGGCCTTCTGCAACGAAAGCTAGAACAGCATCATTAAGAGCCGATTCACTCTCGATCATCCATACAGATAAAGAGTTGCTAGCGGTCTTTAGGCTGCCGGTTATCGCATCAGCCGAAACTTCTGCTCCATTTATGATATCGTTCTGTCTCCACTTAGCCGCCTCGATTTTCCTAACCAATAGGCGCATTCCGTAGCGACTCCTCAAGATCCGCTAAAACCTGCTGAATGTAGCTTTTTAGCCATTCTTCTGGCGGTGATACATTCTTAAGTGAGTTCAAGCATTCCACTGTACCCCAATTCTCGAATGCACGAATCCCGCATTCCCTTACCTCGACCGATTGATGAGCTAGCGCTGCTAGCGCAATGGTCGGGCCTTGCGGGGCAACTTCATGATAGCGGAGGTGGGCCAATACCCTGAGAATGCCCGCTGCAATTGCAGCATCGCCATAATTGTCGATAAAAAGCGAATTGATCCATTCTTTTGTTACTGAAGCATTCTCTGCCAGACGCTCTCTAAGGAAAAAATCAGCCGATGAATCGCGACCATACTCGAAATCACTCTCTCGGATTAGCTCTGTCAATTTCACATTAAACTCCCCCCTATACTGCCTCATTCTTGCTTCGTTAAGTCGGTTTTCAAGGCTTACTTTGCTAGAGTAATCTGCAATATCAACATTCAGCAAGCGAGTGGAAGCAGTATCGGCTTGTTCGATCATACTTGAGAGCAGATCCGGAACGTGGTCTTTTCGCGGGGTCTCCTCGGCGCTTTCGGAAATCTTCTGATTTATTGTATCGTAGATGACGTTATCCATTTAGACGTTCCCGCAAGTCTGTAAGAATTGTCTCCCGAAGCTGCAATGCAGAGGTGTTGTATGCTCTGACCGCTTCGATATCAAAACGAGGCTGCATGTTATCTTGGAAGGTATTGATATCAAAAATAACCTGGATGCGATCAAAGCCGATTCCGCCTTGCATCAGGAATTTGCCCTGTACCCTGTTCACTTGCGTTATCACATTAATCGATTCCTGCCCTTGAGCCATATCTATTGCTCCTCTTGCAATGCAACGTGAGTTCCACAAATGTGGCGGATTGTTATGGTAATACCCCAAGGGAACGAGGATGCGCGAATAGACTTCTTGAAGTCCCTCTTCAGTCATTTGATCCATGAGTCCATCAGTCACTAGAGAAAGCCTCGTTCCTTTTCGGGGAAACAATGACAATATTCGGCCAAGGTAATCCTCTGATGTTCGTGCGAAATCTTCAAGGAGCCCCATGTTTGCTCCAAGTGGCTTGATCGAATTCTTTTCGATGGTTATGCGGTCTATGTCGAATTCAATAATCCACTCATTCCTCGTGGAGGAAAGCCGCAATCTCACCTGCGGGTCTAGTGACGGTCCTAATTGCACTTGTTGATAGGTACTCGGTAGCAGAGCTTGTTCTCGAAATATCTGGAGCAACGGAGGGATGGTATCTGCCGACGGTTTTAAATCCGCTAGATTGCCAAAAAAACTAGTTTGATACTTCATTGGAACGGCGATCATTGAATTCTCCCTTGGTTGGTTTTACCGCAACACCATGCTATATCTTAGTGGCAAGTTAGCCTTTTCGGAATAAAAATCGATATCCTCCAAAATCTCCGATCATCATTGCAATAGAACTTCTACACGAATCCGCTAAATCAACCATGAGACGTCAAATGCGGAATCCCTTACCAAGCATTGCCAATATTTAAAGAATCCAGCGGAAAGCCGCTGCTAGCAGTACAAAGCAATCCCGGCTTCCCGCCTCGGTGGTTATGGGAGCGAGCCCACCCTCGCCGCCATATATCCCGTGGCGGTCGGTTCAGCGGACGTTATCCGGTATCCCGGCCCGGGTCCGCTCCGGGTGAAAACTACCTAAATTCCAAGCCCGTTCTAATCATCGCCGCGTTGTATCTCGATTTCTCGCGGGATTTTTGCATAAGTGTTTCATATCGCGTCACCGTCGCTCGAACGTCTGACGGCCATAATGCCCGATCAGCAGGAAGTGCCTTCACTTCTCCCGATGCGGAACGCAATTGATATGCTGTTTTCCCGTTCTTGGTTTCCATGCGAATGGAAAAGTCTTTGCGTTGACTCGCACTAGCGGTTTTTGCTCGAAATTTGGCAACGTCCGCCAGGATTTTCGAGTTTTTCCTTTTCGCATCCTGAAATTCCAATTCGAGAATTCTGGATTCAATATCCACAATTTGTTCATCTAACATTCTAATTCCTTTCCAGCGCATTAACGCGCGCTGATAGTTCGCTCAGTTTGGCCATTGCCGGAGAATCCGTTTTTTGCGGTGCCATCAAGAAGGCCTGTGATTCTGAAACTTCGACGATTTCCATCGCGTTCAGCTTGAAACTAGAAAATTCGTTTTCATACTGCTCGATGCGTCGGCGAAGATCCGAAAGAAGTCCGTGACTCATTTCGTGAACTTCCCGGATTGCCGCAAAAATGCGCTCTTGGGCGCGTCTTAAGGCTGGGCCGTTATATCGAATCTTAAATGTTTTGGAGTCCGTGAAAACACTGTGCGAAATTTCAAGCTTTTCGAATCGGTAAAAACGCCCAAGATCCTTCACGCGATCCAGACAAGCGTTGTGAAATTCTTGAATCGCCTCCGCCGTGGATGACTCGATCGCCAGCAAAAGCTGGTTGCGTTTATGTTGATAGACGCTTTTTACGCCATCGCGTGTAAGCCTCATCTTCTTCAAAGCGGCTGTGATCGGAAAAGCGGTAGGCGAGCCCGCAGCTTGCGCCGGTGCCAGCTTCGCCGCAAGTTCGACGCACTCTTTGTCAAGCCGGTTGTATTCCGCCTCTACCGCTGGCCAGGTTTTTTGCAGCTCGGCAAGTTCAGAAACGAGCCGTGCATTTTCGTGAAGCTGTGAATCAAAAAACTGTTTGATATCCATTACTGTGATCCTTTCCCGGTCATCAGACCGGATTGATTGTTATTTGTACTTCCCCCAAAAGGGATCCTTTTTGACAGGAGCTGCCCTCGGCACACGCCGGTCTGAACTCGGCGTCATGCCGTAATCCTTCATGTAGCTGATTAGAACTCTCATATGGGCGTTGCGGCTTTTGACCAACGGGTGAACCTGCATATTCCCATTGATGGTTATCATTTCGCCGCCATCGGCCTCGATCTGCTCATTCATCCGCCGATGTTCTGCCATCAATGAACATATCTGAATGAATCCGGCTTCAAAAATGGCATTGAGCCTCCCTGTTTTTTCAAGCTTTGGCGCTTCTGCATCCCACACTTCAGACTCATAGGGCCCAAACCAGTTCGGTTTTTTTGCCCTGCCGATGCCTTCATAACCCGGCAGATATAAAATTTTCCCTTGGCGCTTTCGACGCTCTGCTCTTACGCCAAATTCACAACCTAAAGGCCCTCGTTCTCCCATTTGTTCCTCCTAGCGAAATTTTTAAACTGTACGCGTGTGTGTGTGCCCAGCCACCCGGTCGTTTTTGCCCAGATATAGAGTATCTTCCCCGCCCCTCCATCTCTTATCCTTGCACACACTTAGCGTCTGCCTGTCTATCGCCTGCAATCTTTGCTTGGCATAAACGCCCGCAGCGTTGCCTTGACTGCAGCCCGGAATGAAGCCGTCGACCGTGGCTTCCGACGTGTTTTAGCTGGTGTGTTCCCGAACAGATTGCATTGTTTGGTACTCGAAGTAACTGAAGTAACCGATTTTCTATTATCTCTATAAACCATGTTTTTCACCTCACACAGATTTTTCGCAAAGCGCGCGCGCGTATAGGACATAATGGGAAATCGGTTACTTCGATTACTTCAGTGATCACCTTGCACCCCTCAGGAGCAGGGAAGCCGCTGCGATTTGATCCCTAATACATAGAGACCGCTGGGCATAGACTACCTGCCGCTTGCCGTTTATCTTCCACTTGGTATCTTTTACGCCAGGATTACGGACAGCCACATAGCCCACCTCTTCCATCCGGTGGGGAATGATCCGAGCATTACCACGGTTTCTAAGCCATTGGGCAAAGTCAGAATCGACATGCGCGCAGATATCGGCGAGAGTAAGCACCTCGGGATTGCCAAGCTTGTCTATGGCGTCGGATAGCTCCGCGTCTTCAGGAGCCTGATTAGCGTCTACAATGGACCAGAAGGCATCAGTCTTAGGAGGAGGTGCTTTAGGGTCAAATGAGGATAGGTCTATGCTGTGAAGATACGCAGCAACGTGACGATACCCTTCAGACTCGTACCACCGATAAAGATTCGTCCAATAATCTGCCTTAAAATCATCCTTGCTCAGGTCGGACCAGGCCACATAATGCCGCCTATCATCCGCAGGCAAATAGATCCCGTCTGTTTTGTGATTCGTCGTGATGACTACGCCGCAGACATTAAAAACGCTGTATTCCCTGAGGTGCTTTTCATCGCATCGTAAAACGTCGGGAGGTGCCGCTGTATATGCTTTGAGGTGATCATAAAAACTGAATCGGTCAATGTCGCCCAAATCCCTTGCTTCATTAATCCTCAAAATCACACTCTTGATGAATCCATTAAAACGGCCTAACAAATGAGTGGGTGACACTTCGGAAAAGTTCCAAGGACCCACCGCATATTTGACAGGCTCAAGTAGAGTATCTTTGCCGATGCCTTGAAGCCCGCCTAATACCAACGCATGATTTATTTTTTCCTGTGGCCTCTGTACGCGATGAGCAAGCCAGCGAATAATATGCTCCATGTCTTGTGGATAGACCTTGTTTACATGCGCGAGCCATTCCGTTGCTTGCGCCGGATCTCCCAGCAAAATATGTGCAGGTCGATATAGATTGAAGCACTTCACACCAGCATGGGGGATCCAGCCCCCCTCGGAGATAAGGCGATCCTGTATAATCATTTGTTCGCCAGGAGCCCATGTCATTTGCTCCACGGATCGGCATGCATCCAACCATGCGCTTGCTTTTGCAAATTTGTCCTCTTTTGCAGATTTGTCCTCAGGTTCAGGAGCAGAGACCTTTGAATTCACACTGGCAGCCGGCCACATTTCCCGGCCAGGGACGAAAATATAGGAGTGCATCGGCATATATGCATAGAAGTCTTCAAGTGATAGCTGGTGATGTTCGGATTGGGATGCTTTAGGCTCGTATGTCGGGGTGCCATATCCAGCAGCCGCCAAAGCTTTCGCACATTCGGAATAATCGCCGTTATATTCCAAAACGGCTTTTGCCGAAAAAAGATCGTATGTACCTTCGGTATCGAATGGTGTCGAAGTAGAAAAAACCTTTAGCCTATTCGTGCCGCCGTGATTAGTGGTAGCCGATACTCCAAAATTTTTCCCCGGCCGTCTCCAATAAGAAATATCGTTTCGAGAAAATACCAGAGTCCAGTCTTTTAAAACCTCGCGCCATGATGCCCGCTGATTGAATTCATCTCCCGGACGATTGCCCGCTGAATCGCCGCTGGAACTGCGTGCTTCATATTCCTTTCTTGCAGGCATGGCGTCAAACGCCCGCGCGCATGAATGCAGCAGTTCTCGCTCATCTTTTGTAATGACCGGAATTTTCGAGAAATCACCTTGAATAAGCTGGTAGGTTTTTTGCAAAGGATGACAAGAAGCCGGACAGCCAGGCAGAAGAAAATATCCGCCGTTGCCTCTCGTCTCGAATAGCACTTCAATTTCGGATTCGCCCTTAGCCTTGTTTCCCGGCCGCCGTGCTAATTTCGTACTGCCAGGAATAGGTGATTCACATCGGTAACCGTAAGCCGCACCGCCCGAAGGGGTGCGGATGATTACTAGCCGCGCGAGCAGATCCGCCCCGCCTTCATGCTGCATAACCAGATCGCGGAAGGGCTCTTCCAGCTCCGGCGCGTCAATATCGAGATCTTCCAGGTTGCGCGAGATATCTCCACATATGGCCGCTATCCCGAAGCGTGTGCCGTTCCCATACCAGCGGGTTGCTTC
The DNA here is from genome assembly GCA_016929335.1 of Acidobacteriota bacterium. GTDB lineage: Bacteria > Acidobacteriota > UBA6911 > UBA6911 > UBA6911 > UBA6911. The sequence goes on from JAFGIY010000213.1 coordinate 6,920, forward strand.
GTCCGGTGTCGGAAACCGCCGTTGATACTCTGCCCAGAGAAAAGGTGGCTTCTTGCTGCCATCGGGTAGTATGGGCACAAAAGAAACACCCTCTCGAAGCAGGTCATTTGCAAAAGCGTATAGGCTCATGCGCCCCCTTCGCAGGCTATCCAGCCCGCTGATTGGCTACTGATTTAATAGCTCCCTGATTTCACTCGCTCGCCAAGCGGTCGTACGCGGCCCGAGCTTTACCGATCTCGGCGCGCGGCCGTCTTTCACCATGTTCCACCAAGTAGCACGGGAGACGGGGTATACGCGCAGAATCTGAGGTAGACGCACAAATCCCATTTCGGGGATCTCATTTGCTTGTTTTGGATTTTGTTTACTGACTTTCGGCATGTCTACACCTCATTAGATTTACAAATGAGGTATAGCGCAGGTTTTTTGCCAGACTATATAGATGCAAGTAAAATTTATTTCGTGGACTTGTTTTTCGTTCGATAGAAGACCGATTCTACAGTTCTAAATTTTAATCCCAGATGTTTACCTATCGTTTTAAGAATTTCCCTATCGCTTGGCCGTTCATGCGCCTCATACTGATTTTTAATCTCATCGAAGAGTTTCATTATTCTAGCGTGTTTGGAAGCTACCTTTTTGCTTCGGGCTTCGCGCCATTGCGCCATTTTCGCCCGAGACTTACGACCTGTAACAGCGGGCTTTTCGTGCGGCCGTACGTCAAGCATGGTTTCGAGTCGGCCGACGGCCAAGGCATACCGCGCGATTGCATCGCAGTCTTTGCTTTGCAAATTCTTATACAGATAATGCAGATTGGTAAGTAAGGCGTCGGCATTATTCAATTCTTCATTTGCGCCAGTAGCAAAAACACTTTTTTCTCCGAAGGGCATATCGTTTGGCCATTTATTAATGCCATGCTTTCTCAGGATTGCCCGCGCCCGTTGCTCAATATCCCTTAACAGCTTTTCGAGAGTGGCATTCTCGCGGATTCGCTGATACTCTCGCTCTTCCGCTTTGCCGAATCCCTTGATTACCTTTCGAGAAAAAATGCCTGAATCTATTTTCTTGATTGGCATGGTTAAGCCTCGCTGATTTTGACTACTTTCTGACTCGGTTTTTGCAATGCGTATGCAGCCCATGAATCCATCAGCCGCCGACGTTTTTCAAACAGCGTAGTCCTAAGATATGCAGCTTCAACCTTGTTCTCAACCTGATGGGCAAGCGCAGCTTCGACAACCGATCGTTGAGCAGTGGTTTTCTCTTCCGCCCAATCCCGGAATGAAGATCGGAAACCGTGTGCCGTAATATCAGTCTTCTCCAAGCGCCGGAGGGTCATTAGGAAGGCCATATTCGAGAGAGGCTTATTCTGACTTCGTCCCGGAAAAATGTATTCTCCCCCAGTAGATAATTCCTTTGCTGCTTTCAGGATTTCAATACATCTTGCAGACAACGGGACGCGATGTTCTTTCTTGGCCTTCATCCGATCGGCCGGCACTGTCCATGTTTTCGCGTCAAGGTCAATCTCCGGCCACTTCGCCAGAATAGTTTCACTTGTCCGCGCCGCTGTCAGGATAGTGTATTCAAAGGCCAGCTTGACAGGTTCCGCCGTCTTTGCCTCTCTCAGCGATTCAATAAACGCGGGAATCTCGGTGTATTTCAATGCAGAATGATGCCTGACTCCATTCGCAACACGCGGCGGCAGTGCTTCTTTGATCCCATCCACGGGATTATCCCCATGAAACCAACCTTGTGCTTTGGCATATTGGAAAACCCTGTTGATTCTTTGCTTCACATCCTGTGCAGTTTCCGGCTTCGTATTCCAGATTGGAGAAAGCACCTTTAAAACGTCCGCCGGTTGTATGGAATCAATGGAGCGATTCCCGAAAACGGGGAAAGCGTAGTCCGCCAAAGCCTTCAACCAACGTTTTGCGTGTTTAATCTTAAAGGTCGCGGACCTTGCCGCGTGTACTTCCTTTGCCGCCGCTTCGAATGTCGGGACAATTCGCCGTTCCTGCCGACGCTGAGCTAAGGGATCTCCGCCTTTGCGTGCCATCTTGCGAAGTCTTATAGCTTCTTCCCGTGCTTCTGCAAGTGATACAAGCCGCGCGGAACCAAGTCCAAGCTCACAGCGTTTCCCGCGAATTATCGTCCGGAGTACCCATCTCTTTGATCCAGATTCCTCAACACGAAGATATAGGCCATTACCATCGGCATACTTCCCAAATTTGGCATTGCGAATTGTTGCTGGTGACAGCGCTTTCTCGGGATGCTTCTTAGGAATGTGCTTTCCTGTTTTTCTATCGTCCTTTTTTCGATCCATCTTCTATCCCTCCATTTTTGGTGATAGGGAATCGAACAGCCCGTCCGCCATAGTGTCCCCCATAAAATGGGGGATGTCAATAGATTTCTTTAGACGACATTATTTGATATATCCTAATGACAGCCGCGTAAATATTGGAGAGATTCGATATGATTAGATTTGATTAGACGCTAAGTAGAGTCCTACCTGAGGAGCCATCTCGACTCAAAAAATGCGCCATTCGGCGCTTTTTTTTTGCTCGAGGCCTCCGGCCATCCTTCCATATTCTGCCTCTTGTGAGCGATCCAAGTGAATAAGGGCATTCGCAGCGAGTTCTAAAGCCGGCTTTCGCCGAGATGTCCGTCCAGGGTGTGCTTACTCGAAAGGGAACCACGCGCCTGCGACAGGATGTTAGCGGAGCCTATCAGATTTTCTTTGTCCTTCCCCCGGATTGGCGAGCTGCATAACTGTGACATCGACGGAGGAGGGAACTCCCTCGATGACCGTTATGCCGTTTTCCGAGACATGATACACATGCCGGTCCGTTTCCGGATCAAGGCCGATTACGGCGTCTTCGGGCACGCGCGCATTTTTATCCAGAATTGCCCGGAACACCCGGGCATTCCTGCCGATATCGCAGTTGTCAAATATGACGCAACTCTCCACGTATGCGCCCGAATGCACACGCACGCCTCTGCCCAGGACCGAATTGCGGACCAATCCTCCGGACAGGATGCCCCCGCTTGCAACGATCGAATCAATTGCATGGCCGCGACGCCCTTCGTCGTCAAATATGAATTTGGCAGGCGGATGTATTTCGCGCGTCGGCCCCAATGGCCATCGCGAATTATATAAATTCAGCGCCGGAGTAATTGCCCGAAGATCCATATTGGCTTCATAAAAGGCATCGATTGTGCCTACGTCGCGCCAATACGGAAGAACTGAAGGGGGATCGCCGGGGATATGATTCTCCATGAAATCATAGGCAAACACATCTGCCTTGTGGATGAGGCTCGGCAGGATGTCTTTGCCAAAGTCGTGGCTGCTCTCCTCATTAAACGCATCTGCATAGAGCTCCCGAATCAGAACATCCGAAGTGAATATATAGTTACCCATTGAGGCGAAAACATGGTCCGGATCGCCTGGAATAGTCGGAGCATCGCTCTTCTTTTCGTGAAATCGGGCGATTCGCCCGTCTTCCCATACTTCCACAACGCCGAACTCCGAGGCCAGGCTTCTATCCATCGGGATGGAAGCAACAGTGACATCGGCTCCTTTTTCATTATGAAACTCGATCATATCGCGGATGTTCATGCGATAGACGTGATCCGCGCTGAACACCAATACAATGTCCGGTGAGGCGCGTTTGATCAGGTCAATGTTTTGGAAAATCGCGTCTGCCGTGCCTTGATACCATGTTTCATCCGGTGAACGCATCTGCGCCGGCACCGGAATTATAAATTGATACGAAAGAAGGTTGCCGAATTGCCATGTATCGCGCAAATGCTGGAGCAGCGATTGGCTTTTAAATTGGGTAAGGACATACGTGGAATAAACTCCGGAATTTACCAGATTGCTGAGAACGAAGTCTACGATCCGGTATTTCCCTCCAAACGGGACTGCAGGTTTTGTCCGGTTCTTCGTCAGGGGATAAAGACGCGTTCCCTTTCCGCCGGCCAGAACCATTGCAAGTACTCTGCGATTCATTCGTCTTTGCCTTCCGCCGGTCCTTTCGAGCGAATCGGTTCCAATCCGTCGGCCCAGTCCACAGATTGCTGAAAAGCTTCCATCACCTTTGCCCTGTCCAAGTCCAGCTGATAGATCATAGCATCCACATCCGCCCATTTCGCCTCTTCGATAAACTGGGCCAATCGCACCAGAGGCACATATTCATTATTGGGCTCCCGGCACAGCGCCGTCTTCAATTTGTTGTCGATAGGCAGATGGCTCACGATTTCAGCCATCGGCATGTCAAGCAAAGCGTCCAGCAGCGAAAAGAGCCCCAACAAGTGCAGGCTTCCGGGATCGAAACCCCAAAAATCGTGCTGCCGCGCCACTCCTTCCAAAAACATCCCTCTTTGTGCGGAAAGCAGCACCAGTTCTTCCGCTTCTTTGCCCTGGCTTAGATCCGTCAATAGAATAACGCGAAGCCAGTTTTTGATATTGCACCATCCCAAAAGAGAAACCGCCTGCTGTATGGATTTGATCCTTTGAGTAAAGGCAAAGGCCGCCGAATTCAAAAAGGCCAGCAGCCTGAAGCTTACGGTTGCATCCGCCTGAATGGCTTTTGCGATCCTTGGAATATCAGGATCTTCCATCTCAACAAGCTTTAAAAGTTCGAATCGCAGAATTTCATTCGATGACAGCTTGCGGATCGTTACCTTGTCCGGATATTTGAAGAAAGCTCCGCTGAACAACGGGAAATTCAATTCCCGGCAGATCTGGTACAACCTCCGATCTTCGACATCGCTCGCCAGCAGCAACGAGTCGTATCGTCGGGCCTGCTGCAAATCTTCCCTTATGTCGCGCGCTTCCCTGCCCCGGATTTCAATAGAGATGATGCTCGCAATCCTGTAGAGCGCCTCGCAGTTTGAATTGCCCGTAAAGCTTCTAACGGCTATCGGATATCCATCCAATTTAAGCCGGTTCAACACTTCCAAGCCTGAGGGCTGCCGGCTGATCTCTTCCCCGACTTTAATGGCGGAGAGGATGGGAGGCAGAGCGTACGGCAGTTTGTCCATCACGCTTTTTTCGGAAAAATCTACAATAATTTTCTTTCCGCCCTGCAGAACCCTTTTAAGACATAAATAAGCGCTCGATGCCACGCTGATAGCCGTATCCGGCGAATAGGGGAAACCGCTTGGAGATATTTCGCTGCTTCCGACACAAAAGAGCTCGTATCCCCACAATCGGCCCCTGTTGTCGAAAACGGGCTTCCGCGCGATGGATACCGTAAGCGCATCCTTATCTGATTTGATATCACTCATAAAGAAACAAAATATTCAGATTCACGATCCGGACAGAACACACGTCTGTAATCTCGAATTTCGAATCCTTGAATTAAACCGGCTGCACATTCCAGATCTTGCCGGCGTACTCCAGAACCGCTCGATCGCTTGAAAATCTGCCCATATTGGCGGTATTCAGAATGGACCTGCGCGCCCAGTCGTCAGGATTCTGAAATACGCGGCCGGCTTCCTCCTGCGCTGTGATATAGGACCTGTAGTCAGCGAGCAGCATATAGTAGTCCCCCTGGTCGAGAAGAGATCGGAGGATGGGGGCAAACAGGCGGGGATCCTCCGGAGAAAAGAATCCCGAACCGATCATATTCAAAGCGGCATGCAGATCCGGGTCTTCTTCGTAATACCGGCGTGGATTGTAGGAACCGGCGCGCAATGCCGCTACTTCCTCCGCGTTCAACCCAAAGATAAAGATATTTTCGCGTCCCACCGCTTCCAGTATCTCCACGTTAGCCCCATCCATTGTTCCAATAGTAAGAGCGCCGTTAAGCGCCATCTTCATATTTCCCGTTCCCGAAGCTTCCATTCCTGCCGTAGATATCTGCTCCGAAAGATCCGCAGCCGGAATGATTTTTTCAGCTTGAGATACGCAATAGTTCGGCAAGAAGACGGCCCGTAGTCTTCCCTTGATGTCCGGATCCTTGTTGACGACCTCCGCCACCGAATTGATCAGTTTGATGATTCGTTTGGCTTGATGATACGCGGGAGCGGCTTTCCCTGAAAACAGGACGGTGCGCGAGGTGAAGGATTTTGCTGAATCGGATTTGATGCGATTGTAAAGTGTTATCAGATGCAGCGCGTTCAACAGCTGTCGTTTGTACTCATGAATACGCTTTATGTGCACATCAAACAGCGTATCGGGATTGATCCCGATCCCGGTTTTGCGCAGCACATACCGCGCCAGCCGCCGCTTATTCTCCTGCCGGATCTTCATCCACTCAAGGCGGAAACCGGCATCGTCGGCGCAGGAAACAAGTTTTTTCAGCTGGTTCAAATCCTCTTTCCAGTCCGGCCCGATGGCCGAGGTAATAAGCTGCGCCAGGCGTGGATTCGCCTGGAGAAGCCATCGACGCGGAGTGATTCCATTCGTTACATTCTGCAGCCGGTCGGGAAAAATGCGGGCAAAATTCTTAAAAATTCCTCTCTTCAGAATCGCGGTATGCAGTTCAGCCACACCGTTCACTGCATGGCTTCCCACGATAGCCAGATGCGCCATGCGAATTCGCCGGATGAAACCCTCCTGAATCAGAGAAAGCTCCAACTCAAGCTCCGGCTCATCCGGGTGAGATGTCCGGACGACCTCCAGAAAACGCCGATTGATCTCGTAGATGATTTCGAGATGCCTGGGCAGCAGGCGCCCAAGAAGATCCGAGGGCCAGGTCTCCAGCGCTTCCGGAAGCAGCGTGTGATTCGTATAGGAAAAGGTATTTTCGCAAATGCTCCATGCCTCATCCCATTCCATGCCTTCTTCATCCATTAGAATTCGCATGAGCTCCGGGATTGCGATGGACGGATGAGTATCATTCAGCTGAATCGCCACCGAGTTTGCAAAATTTGCGAACGAACTGTTCTGCCTTTTATAGCGCCGGATAATATCCTGCAGCGTGGCCGCAACAAAAAAATACTGTTGTTTGAGCCTGAGCTCTCTTCCGGAAGCGATCTCATCGCTGGGATAAAGAACCTTCGAGATGTTTTCGCTGAGCACTTTTGCTTCAACGGCGCCGACATAGTCGCCCTGGCTGAATTCCTGAAAATTAAAGCCGCGGCTGGGCAACGCGGCCCAAAGTCTCATATTCGTGACATATTCAGCTCCGCGACCGGGGACAAGGATATCGCAGGCGAGAGCCAGAACCGTCTCGCCATCCACCCAGCGGAACCGAAGCCTTCCGCTGTGATCGATGAATGAATCTGATCGGCCATAAAAATGGACCGGCATCAGCTGCTCGCGGCGTCGGATTTCCCAAGCATTCCCGCTTCGCCCCCAGTTATCGCATTCTTCCTTCTGGTAGCCGTTCTCTATTACCTGATGGAAAATTCCATAATCATAGCGAATGCCATATCCATATCCGGGCAGCCGCAAATGTGCGATGGAATCCATATAGCAGGAGGCGAGCCTCCCGAGGCCGCCGTTGCCGAGCCCGGCATCCCATTCTACCTCCTCCAGTTCATCAAGATCGAAACCCAACTCCTGCAAAGCGCTTCTGGCTTCATCCACAAGATTCAGGTTCAACAGGTAATTCATTAAAAACCGGCCCGGAAGAAACTCCAGAGAAAGAAAATAAACCCGCTTGGACATTGTCTCATGCAGATTCCGCTGGCTTATGATCCACCTTTCAACCAGACGGTCCCGTATGCTGTAGGCCAATCCCATGAAACAGGCGTACTGGTCGGGAGTCTGCGGATCTCTGCCCAAGGTGAATTCTATGTGCCGAAGAATATCGATTTTCAATGCAGCAGCATTTTTTGCAGCGGCGCGAGAAGCTGTACCGGGTTCGATAGGAGTACCTCCTCTTTTCGCTATCGTCAGGCTGAAAAAATCAATGCAAACAATATTCTATTGTATTGAAAGTGCGACAGGCGATCAACTCATTGCTGGCAGCATTATTTATGAAGCTTCTGCTGCCGCGACGAATCTTCCTGAACCATGCCGGCCCGGGATTCTCACAATCCATAAAGCCTGCTAGGCATGTTTTGACATCAAAAAAGATTTCAGGACGACCCGACGGTTTGGGGTTATGATACATACATATGTTTTAGAATGAGGGGAACATGAAATTCCTTTCTAACCTGACGGGTATACCAACAATCTGGATAGGAGATGCGCTATGGCACGGCCAATCTACAAAGTCTATATGTTTAAACCGACTGAGGCTTGGTATCAGCTATCTGATCAGGCAAGAAACGAGCTCAAGAACCAGCTCGGGAAAGCACTCAAGAAGGTGGGAGGAAAGGAAGTTGTGACATGTTTTTCGGGCTGGGATTCGGAGCAGTACCTCGGATGGGGTGTTGAGCAGTTTCCCAATATTGAGGCGGTTCAAAAGCATCATGCGCTTCTCGTTGATTTGAAATGGTTCCGCTATGCCGAGAGCAACAGCTACCTTGGCACTCAGATACCAAAATCCTAGCGCGGACGCAGGCTGCAACCGAAATCTTCAAAGATTCGTGGAAGCCTCGCGCTGTCAGCCTTCAGCTTGCAGCAATCAGCTTCTTTGCCCATTGGGTTTGGTTTCAGCTGTTTTGCAGATTCCAACTTCTTTGCATAACGCAAAAAAGCCGGAGACAAAGACTCGGGTAAAGCAAAAGGCGGACAGAATGAGCTCTTCGACATTGTTTATGGCAGCAGCTCTGCGTAATGGGAAATGATCTTGACCATTCTGTCTTGTCTTTCAAATGGAGGGCGGCGGACTGCTGCCGCCTTATGGAGTCTCATATTCCATTCGTTGAGCCTGAAGGGGCAAGCGGCAAGCACAGCCTGCTCGGGTAAGGGTTCGCCGGGAAAGGAATTTTCCAGCTCAGGTTATATTGTTATCCGATCAATACAGGAGGCATTTGTTTGAAACGTCAATAAATCCGTTTCGCCAAATGAACAGATTATGCGAAAAGCCGTAATTTTATCTATGCTGGCTGTCTGGATAGCCGCGGGCGCGTTGCAGGCAGACACTTTGTATCTGAGAGACGGTACCGAAGTAAAAGGTACATTTATCGGCTATGAAAGCGGTCAGTTTATTTTTGAAACAAGCGACGGTAATCAGACAAAGTATCTCTCGCGAAGGGTGGAGCGGCTGACCATCGATCGTGCTGAGGACTCGCGCTATCGAAGAGGATCCCGGCGCGGCACGAAATCTATCGCAGAATCGAGCACAGCACGGTGGGAGAGTATCACGCCATTTGATGTCCGCCTCGAGGACCAATGGATCCGCTCTGAAATTGAGCTCATCAAGGGGCAACGCGTAAAAGTGGAAGCTGCAGGCACAGTGATGCTGGAAGGCCGGACGGCCGTTGATCCCGAAGGGCTCCGCAACCGGCGCGATAGTGATGCGCCCATGCCGAATGAGAATGACGGGGCATTGATCGCCATTATCGGGAAGGATCCCAATGCCCCCGCGTTTCTGATCGGGCGGCAGAAGGAGTTTGTTGCCGACAGGGACGGCCTGCTTTACTTCACAGTCAATCATTGGGAAACCCGGAACGCAAAAGGATCCTTTCGAGTCAATGTATCCATCTACCGGTCGGCGGACGATTCCGCCGGCCAGATGCAAAAGCGATCAAAAGTTATCGCTGTCCAGGGGAATCAGGCCTGGACCGATACCGGCATAGATGTCGATTCAAACGATATTATCGATATAACAGCCGACGGAACGATTACGATCAGCTCCGGACGCCGCACCACTCCCAGTGGAGACCTGAAGTTCAATGCCAAAACATCCAAATATCCGATTCAGAGCATCGGCGTTGGAGCCTTGATCGCAAAGATCCGCTATCGCAACGGAATGGATTCGAGCCTGCGGTATGTCGGTTCCAGTAATCAGATGAAACTCGGTTCGACCCAATCAGGCCGTCTTTTCATCGGAATCAATGATGATAATCTGAATGATAATAGTGGCGCCTATCGCGTAACCATCCGATGGTGATCGGAACGTGCAAATCCGGATCCCCTATTTGTTCTGAGTGCAGTTGCAGGGTAAGTTTGTGTTTTAAAGAAAGGTAAATATCGAGATGCGTTGGCAAATAGGCAGACGGAGTACCAATGTAGAAGACCGCCGCGGCATGAGCGTGCCTCGAGCGGGAGGCATAGGCTGTCTGGGTCTTGTTATAATCGTTGCCCTCGCCTATCTGACGGGAAGCAATCCCCTCGAGCTTCTGCAGCAGGTAGGCACGGATACCTCCATTTCAAGCCAGGGGCCGGCCACCATTCCGGGAACAAACGATACCTCGCGGCAATTCGTTGAAGTTGTGCTTGGAAGCACCGAGGATGCCTGGACCCGGATTTTCTCCGAGGCGGGCCGGCAATACCGGATTCCCAAGCTTGTTCTTTTTGAAAATGCAATCAGCTCGGCCTGCGGATTCAATTCGGCGGCCGTTGGGCCCTTTTATTGCTCTCCTGATGAGACCGTATATCTGGACCTTTCATTCTTCGAACAGCTCGACCGCCAGTTCGGAGCTCCCGGCGACTTCGCACAGGCTTACGTCATCGCTCACGAAGTAGGGCATCATGTGCAGAACCTGCTTGGAATTATGGACCAGATCGACGGGCTTAGACGCCGGGCTAATGAAACCGAATCGAATGCACTGACCGTTCTTCTTGAATTACAGGCCGATTGCTTCGCCGGAGTCTGGGGATGCCATGCAAAGGATCAAAACCTGCTGGAACCGGGCGATATTGAGGAAGGCCTTCAAGCGGCGCAATCCATTGGCGATGACCTTATTCAAAAGAGATCTCAGGGATATGTAAATCCGGACTCTTTCACTCACGGCACTTCTGCGCAAAGATCTTATTGGTTTCGGCGCGGGCTGGAAACCGGACGCGTCGATGCCTGCAGCATTGATGCGATCGCCAGATAAAGCTTCTGTTAAATTATCCCGAGCCGGTAAGAGGCCTCCGGCAATGCGTTTGGCGCCGCATTCCTGAAGAAAGGAAGCATTGGGATCTTTTCTTTGAGCCTCAGAGCCCTGGAGTCTTTGATTTGAACCGCCTCGATGACTCCAAGCCGCCAAGAATAATCAAAATCGATATTTCTCAAAAATACTCAAGTTTTCCGGAATATGTTTTTTTGGTATATTGCACCTTCACCAATGTTCGAGACTTAAGGAGCAGTGTGGTATGGCTGGAATTTTCGGAGTAGCGTCCAAATTGGATGAATGCGGAAGATCTCTTTACTATGGCATCGATTATCATTGTCACCTCGGCACCGATTACGCAGGCATGGCAATCTTCGGCAAAGATGGAATAGAGCGCAAGATTCACGATATTCGGGGCGAAAATTTCCGGCCGAAATTCCAGCAGGACTACGCGAAAATGAGAGGGAAATATGGAATCGGCGTCATCGGCTACGATATTCAGCCGGTGATTCTGTCTACCCGTCACGGCATTTTCTCCGTCGTAGTGAACGGTAATATCTTAAATCTAAATGAAATTGTGTCGAACCTGCAAAGCAGGGGATCCAGCTTCGCCGAAATCCAGCCCGATTCCAGCATCAGCCCGGCTGAGGTACTAGCTGAGGTCATCAGCCGCGCAGACGATATCGAATCGGGAATTGCGGATGTCTTTAACCTCATCCAGGGTTCCGTTTCGCTGCTGATACTGACCCGGAACGGAATTTATGCCGCCCGCGACCGCCAGGGCCATTCAACCCTTGTGGTCGGAAAAAGCGATAATGAATTCGCCGTCACGACGGAAACCGCGGCATTTCCCAACCTGAAGTTCTCGATAGCCGCCGAGTTGTTGCCCGGTGAGATTATCCGGCTGACCGAGAATGGAATTGAAAGAAGAAAAGAAGGCAGCGGCAAGGCTGCACATCCTTGCGCCTTCCTCTGGATCTATACCAGCTTCCCGGCCACGTCCATTGAGGGAATTAATGTTGAAAAAGCCCGGTACAATAGCGGAACACTGCTGGCGAAACGAGACAAGGCGGCGGGCTTCATGGCGGATATTGTGGCGGGGGTGCCCGATAGCGGCGTCGGGCATGCGATCGGTTATGCCAACGAATCCGGAATTCCCTATGCGAGGCCTATCGTGAAATACACCCCTTCCTGGCCCCGGAGCTATATGCCGTCAGACCAGTCCATGCGCGACCTGATTGCCGATATGAAGCTCATTGCCATTCCCGATCTTGTTCACGATAAACGGATAGTAATCTGCGACGATTCCATTGTGCGCGGCACGCAGCTTCGGAATATGATTAAGGATAAACTGGTGGCTAATGGAGCCAGGGAAGTACACATAAGAATCGCCTGTCCTCCGCTCATGTTCCCCTGCATTTACAATCAGTCAACCCGTACGACGGGCGAACTCGCCGCCAGAAGAGCCATCCGAATGATGGAGGGCAGGGACGTTCAGGACATTTCGGAATACCTTGACACTAAATCGCCGAAGTATCAAGGAATGGTGGAAACCATTGCCCGCGAGTTGGGAGCCACCTCCCTGATGTATCAGCAAATTGAGGATATGGCATCCGCTATCGGCAGATCCACCGATGAAATCTGTACCTTCTGCTGGACTGGCCGCCCTTCCTAATAAAAAGAATAGGCTTTTCTGCAAAAAGACACCGAGTTTTGATGCAGTACCTCGAAAAGCCGATATCTTTGACAAAGCCGGAGAAGAGATTTTTGATCTAATGCTTCGCTGTGAAGACGCGATAGGAGTGGGGAGCAATCGTTATCGGATACGTAAGGCGTTTGCTTCCGCTCATGCCAAAAACTCCGAAACCGCCGCTCGGCGAACCTTGTTTGCCCAAAAATTCGTGTCCTGTTGTTAATTCCTGGATTTTAATAAACCGCGGATCCGTTGAAATCCGAATCTCGACCGGATCGGGCAAAAACGATTCCACGATGAAGGTATCATTATCATAGACAAACAGGCTTACGTCGCCCGGGCTTTCGATACGAACATTTAAATCGCTCAATAGCACATTCCTGATCTGCGTCAAAACAGGCGCAGGAAAACTATATAGATCGCTGAAATTTTCCGGGATTGTGAGGACATAAAGCACTCCCTTCCCATACCCGGCCTGAAGCAGCAGAGGGTATCCGAGGTCGTTCTGCGTCATGCCGCCGACCAGTTCCCAAACATCATTGGTGAGATATTGAATCTGCGGAATAAGAATATGGATGTCCGGCGCCATATCCGGCTGACCGCGGAAATTTTTAATGATGGCCTTTCGATCCGTATAGCGGATTTCAGCTATGTCTTCGATTCCTTTGCCCTGCAGTGCACGCAAGAGACCGGATGTAATCACTACGGATTTCCCGTTGATCAGCTGCGCTTTGATCTTATCCACTATCGCCGGATCGAATGCCGCACTTTCCGTAAGCAGAATTGTCTGCGCATCGCCGGGGAATTCCGGCATGAGATCCATAGGGATTCCTATCATGCCCAGATAATTATGCAGGAAATCCTCGCCGGTCGAATGGTAGGGTTTGTAGCTTTTAAGCCCGATCGGCTTGCCCAGTTTCCCCAAAAAGCCGTCCACCTGCTCCAGCGTATATCCGGCAGCACGTGCATAAGTTGTCGGCTTAACGGTTGTTCCATCCGGTTGAGGGATTGGCGCCATCATCGTGTCAAAGTCGAGGCTGGTCTTTTGCCCTTGCCACGGAGCTCGTTCTGCAGGGCGGATCTGACGCAGCATCTGGCTGAAGTCAAAAAGAGTGATCTCAGGCGCTTTGGCGAAAAGAGTCAGCCATAACTGCTCGGCATAGCGGTCTATATAGCGCCCGCCATATGTATCGACCCATCCGCCGCCGTTGCCTCCCGGCTTGATGTTTTCAAAGTATCTGAAAATGGAATAACCGAGATATTCCTGCAGATGCTGGTCGCCTGACCTGTCGCGCGTCTCCGTCCCGGTATAAATACCGTCGAAAATTTTGGGTTCTGTCTCAAGATTAAATCCAAGACCCTGAAAGTGCTCGTACCAGTTGGGGTACTTGATCACCATTTTTACTTTAGGATTTATGCTTTTCGCCGGACCAATAACCAGTGTCCGAGCGGCTTCGTCCAGCAGATCGAGCCGGAATTGCGTCCAGCTTTTATTCCCCTTCGCACGGATGCAGTGCTCACACTTGCAGTTGGTAAAGAAAAAATCGTCGAGGATTATTTCATCGAACAGCCCTGCCGTGAATTCCACGACTTCCTTGAGTTTCTTGCGATGCTCCGGATTGGAATAGCAGTAGGTCTGGAACCGGTTCATCTCGCTGACCGTAATAGTGATTCCGCCCGCCGTCTGTATGCCGCGATCCTGGAAAAACTTTTTGACCTTGAGAATAGTATCTTTTTCCGCAACGATCATATCGCGGTGCGTTTCAAGGTAGATTTTGTCGATTTTTACCTGGCGCGAAATTTCATTCCAGCGGGACTCCAGCCATCCGGGGGCTCCCATTTGCCGGACTTCGTAGACGCGAGCATAGATGGAAGCAGCAAAGTTCTGATACTTGCCTGCGGCGTGAGCTGCGGGAAGAGAAAACTGCAAGCAAAACAGCGCAACGAATATTGCGGAGATACTTTTCATTGGCATTCGACGGGATTAATCAAATTATGAGGACGGCTTGTGCCGTCCTCATAATAAGTCCCGGCCGGATGAATCTTCTCTAACTATTAGCGCTTTCCCAGCTTGAATATGATTCCAGCGGAATATCTGAAATTGTTCGTCATATCGCCGCCCAACTTGATCCCGAAATATTCCACCTGGGCGGGGCGGATAGCCACAACATCATTTATATTGATATCGATGCCGCCGCCGAAAGCCATGGCAAAGCTGTTTTCTCTCTCAAATTCCTCATCATTAATACTTGATGTGGCAGTCGTACGCGCATATCCAAAAAGGCCTTGGACAAATGGCGTTACTTTTCCCATGCGAAAAGATGCTTTCGGTCCAAACATGATGGAATGTATCTTGACGTTAGCGTCAACCTCTCCCTCCTCATCGATTTGGCCGTAATAACCGCCAAAGTCCGCCAGGAAGGCCAGATAGTTGTTGCCGTTCAGGGCAACAGAAGCATTCCAGCCATGCATATTGAGGCTGATCTCCTCATCATCCCCATCCAGAGTGCTGGTATCAGGTCTGAAATAGGAGTATCCACCGAAAATTTCAGCAACCGGAGTATCCTGCGCAACCGCCATTATAGAAAAGCCCAACAAGAGTACTGCCACCAGCAAAAGCTTTTTCATCAGTCATCCCCCTTATTTTTTAACCATGTGAATATCTTTTACTTAACATCAGCGCGAAAATCATAGAAACGAAAAGTTTCTCCGTACCGGAATGTATCTTTTGCTTAGATCCACTCCTGCCAGGGATGGGAGCAAATTATACTAATGGCATCCTTCATGTCAAGTTCTTATCGCGGAAATAGATAGCGGACAAAGCCGGCCAGCTGCAGACCTAACATTCACATTCACCGTGCTTTCCCTGATTCCCATTTCTCAAGGGCTCCCCCTGAGTGCTGAATCCCGCCTATGCTATTGGGCATAAATATCGATCTGTCAGAAGGTTCAAGGCGCCGGCAAAAAGATCCGCCCTGCTCCATGAGCGGTTCATTCAGGCTTTCCCCAAAGCTTTAAGAACTCGTTCGGGCGTGATCGGGAAATTCTTCACCCAGACTCCCAGCGCATTATGTACCGCCGGCTCGATTAGCGCAGGAACAACCGTGGCTACATCCTCCGCGATGCCGACCGTCCCATATGGGCCATATCCCATTCCCGTTTCCACAAGGAATGTATCGATATTTCCTATATCCTGAATGGTCGCGATTTTGTAATCGAGAAGATTGCCGTTCAGCATCACACCGGTAACGGGATCATGTATCACCTCTTCACTCCGACCCCTTCCCAAGGCCATGCAGGCGCCGCCGTACTGCTGCCCCTCGCATCCTTCCCAGCTCACAACTCGGCCGACATCGTTCACATTCACGATCCTGGAAACGATAACCTCGCCGGTCTCAGGATCCACTTCCACTTCCATAAAATGAGCCTGCCTGCAGAGCCGGAGCCTCTGGCTCGCATAGGCGCCCTGCTGCACCTGATATCCAAAAGCAAAGAGAGGTTCCGTAAAATTACTCCGCTGAGCGCCCTTTCCCATTTCCGGCGTGCTGCAAAGCGGCCCCTCTCCTCCAGCCGGTCCCACCAAATCCGCAAGGGACATCCGAACGGAAGGATCGTCCTTAACAAAGACAATACTGTCTTGAATATCCAGATCTTCAGGCTTCCTGCCGGGAAAGGCTGGAGGGAAGCTTCCCCTCGCCGTTACTCCGCGAGGATTCGTCGCGACTTCAAGAATTTTCTTTTTCAACAGGCGCGCTGCATTTCGGATGGCAAATCCGTTCACCGAAAGATTGGTTGATGAGTCCGGAGTCATTGTGAAAAAGCCGGGATCCATGTGCGGCCTGTAGAAGACATCTTCGACCTTCATCCCCAGTTCGTCCGCCGCAATCTGGCAGTAGGCGGTTTCTGCATTTACACCGATATCGCAGCGCATTCCCAGAACATTTGCCGTTCCATCCTGACGCTCAATCCGGATGGCAATTTCCCCGGATCCGGAGGAATCCTCCCACTCATGAGTCCAGGTGAAAGCTATCCCGTGCATCCGGCCGTTCGGCAGCCGCCGGGTTCCCGGCAAATGCCAGTTGTTATCCCAGTCAATCGCTTTCTTGCCTTTCTCAATGCATTCTCTCAGACTGTCTCTTACGGGGAAGCCCAGCTCGGCCTTGCGCTGATTAAGCCAGTCCATGTCATGCCCCTCGGCTCCGTCATTCTTGAGCGCAACCTCCAGGGGATCCATTCCCAGTGCATCGGCAACATGCTCGAAGATCAGAGTGAGCGTCATGCAATTCGAATTCTGCTCGCATCGTGTAGGTACGTTGGGCCCCTTGTTGACCTGCAAGGCGTAAAGCCTGGCATATATGTTGGGGATTTTTGTATTTTCAGCCAGGTGATGAAATGCCCCAAAAACAGGGAACCATTGATTAACAACCAAGGCTTTTCCTTTTACCGCGGTGATGGTTCCGTCCCTTTTGGCCCCCACCTTAAAAAAGTAGGTACCCTCATCCATTTCTCCGCCGTAAAAATCGTCTCTTCGATCGAATACCCACTTAATGGGTCTTCCCGTTCTTTTTGCCAACAGCGCGGCGCAATAATAGGGCCCCATCATCCAGGAGCAATGAGTCCATCCGCCGAAGCTTGCGCCCTGGTACGGGCAATGAAGCTGAATCTGATTCATCGGGATGCCGCCAAACCATGAAGCAATAGCCCGCTTGCTGACCAGCGGATGCTGCTGTTTCAACCAGACTTCCGGATACTCTCCATTCCATCGGACCACGCCGCATGGACGTTCAGGGCCCATCCATGTATTAGCGTATCGCTTCGTCTTGAATTCCATGATCTCATCCGCTTCCGCAAATCCCTGCTCCACATCGCCATGCTGTTCTACATCCATGAACCCTTCATTGTAGTGGTTGCCATCCGGATACAGCTCCGGGTTTGCCAAAGGGGAGCTCTTATGGACGGCTTCCTCCTCATCCAGAATAAAGGGCCTCTCCTCCCAATCCACATCTATCAGTTTTATGGCTTCTTCCACAATGCTTTCCGTATCCGCCGCGATCATTACGCCGACCGGTTCTCCCTGGAAGTAGGCAAACGGTGGCAAAACCGTAGCAAGGTTCGGCACATGTCCGCCCAGGTTTGCCATGTCAGGAAGCTCCGGGTCGTCATACCGAAGGATGCCTCTCACGCCCGGATACGCTTCCGCCTTGTTTGTATTTATGCTTCTGATTTTGGCATTGGGGTAGGGAGAGGTCAGAAACTTCGCATAAATCATTCCCGGCAGACTGATATCAATCGTATAGATGGCTCGCCCGCTGGCCTTCTCATAGCCGTCCAAACGGCGGACTCCGCGTTTGCCGATATAGCCATAGCTTTCCAGCGGATATTGATCCGATCTCAGATTGTCGAACAGCTCGGTGATCTTTTGCATCTCGTCGTTCATAGGCTGGCTCGTCGGTATAATTAAAATGCCAAAAACAGAACTCATGGACCAGGAAGCAGACTCGGAATAAGCTGCCCAAAAAGCGCATGCCGTTTCTTAAGCCACAATATTCACTTCGCACGGATGTGTCAAGAATGTTGCATTCAATTGCTGTACGACATTTTTTCGTCAGAGATGCTTTGACACAAGTTGGCGCTCATTCTAGCATTTAGACAGGTCCAGCTAAGCTAAAAGGTATAAAGATGACTGAAGACGATAAGAAAAAACCACAAGCCCAGGAAATCCCCCACCAGATTTCCCGAAGAGAATTTGCCATCGGCTCCATGGCAATGCTGAGCGGGTATGTTCAGACAGATGCAGCCTCCATCCCGCCTCTGTCGGCGGAAGCCCAGGCCATGAAGCTCGAGATTTCTGAAAATCTCAGGAACGTGATGGAAGCGTACCACATTCTTGAAGAAGATTTGAAACGGGTGATCGATCACGCCGAGAAAACCGGAGAGAAATTGTACCAGCCCGGAAAGAATCTGTTTCTTTCAAAGCTGCGCGTGAAAGAAGCGTACTTCTACGCGGAGTATTCTCCTATTGAGGAGGGAGGATTCAGGATCCTGGACACGTATACTCACCGGCTCCTGATACATGAAGGGCAGCTATGACAGAATGGTACTGCTATAAAGATAAAGTGCAAATGCTGGATACCAAAATTACTCTGAGCTATATGCAGATGGTTCAGGAGGTCCCGGGCATTCAATGTCCAAAATGCGGCGCCGCCTATCTTTCTGAAAAGGTTGTGAGAACCGTCGTCAGAGCCGCAGAAGAACTTATTGAAGAAAAGTAACAGGAATGCATGACGGAAATTCCAGAACGGACCCTCAGTCTCTGCCCTTATTGTTTGCGCCGCATTCCCGCCGGCAGAATTGTCGAAAACGGCGCAGTATATCTGCAGAAGAGCTGCCCCCAACACGGGGATCTCGGCAAGGTACTGCTATGGAAAAACTCTCCAAAGACCTATCAGGAATGGAATAGAACCGCTGGCGTACCCGCTATGGCATCTTCGCTTCCATCCCAAAGCGGATGCCCGTTTGATTGCGGCCTGTGTCCGAGCCATAAACAAAAAACCTGTACCGCCATAATAGAAGTAACCCATCGATGCAACCTGGAATGCCCTGTCTGTTTTGCTTCGTCGAAAATAGAAGCGCCTCCGGATCCTGGCCTGAATGAAATTGCTCAGATTCTTGAAATGCTGCGGGAGCGATCGGCAGGGTGCCCGGTCCAGTTTAGTGGTGGAGAGCCTGCGCTGCGAGACGACTTGCCCGAAATTGTCTCCCTTGCAAAAGAACGCGGATTTGATCCCATACAAGTCAACACCAACGGCATCAGGCTGGCGCAGGATGAAGTTTTTGGCCGGCGGTTAGTGGATGCAGGCACTACGGTTATTTATCTGCAATTCGACGGAGTCACCGGATCCGTCTATCAAAAAATACGCGGGGCAGACCTTTTGCCCTTTAAGTTGAAGGCAATTGAGCGCTGCGCTGATTTAAAGACCGGCGTTATCCTTGTCCCAACCCTGGTCAAAAACATCAACGACGGCCAGATAGGCGACATCATCCAATTTGCCAAGAAATGGATTCCGACAGTCAGAGGCGTGCATTTCCAGCCGATGACATTCCTTGGCAGATATCCGTCATCTCCCTGTAACGAAGACCGCATCCTTCTTTCCGATATACTGTCCGCCATCGAAGATCAGACCGGGGGAGAAATACGAGTCGAGAACCTTGTGCCTTCCGGCTGAGAAGCGTCTCATTGCTCATTTTCGGCACTCTCCGTGTTGAGAGAAGACGGCACTTTGACGGCAACTACCAGGAATGAAGGGTGCAGGCCGGTCCGGGAGGATGCGGCAGAAAGATCCCGCGAGTATGTCCGGCGGCACTGGAAATACGCCGCACCCATTTCCCTGTCTGCCCAAAATTCTTGCCAGGTTCCCTCCTCCTGCGGCATTGATCCGTTTAATGTCCTGTTTAATCAGATCCAGACCCATTCGCTTTGCATTTCGGGAATGGCTTTCCAGGACGCATGGAACATTGATCTGGAACGTCTGCAGCGATGCTGCGTTCATGTGGCCACTGCGCAAAACAGACTTATTCCCTTCTGCGCCTACTATATGACCGACAGCAGAGGTCGCCGACTCATCCATCGAGGCGCCGAAAATTTGTTAAAGTAATGCTTTCACGTTGAAAGGTAAGCCTTCTTCCTTGAACTTAGAATCCTGGATACACAGTGTCATTAAAATCCTGTTTGCCCGAGATGCGGAATATCGGCGGTTCCTAAATACAAACAGTCTGGAGACAATCACACGCTCCGATGTTCTTGCCTATCAGGCATACAGACTCCGACTGGCGTTACGGTACTGCCGGGAAAAGAGCGCCTTTTATCGTGATCTTTTCCGGACACTATCTCTCGAACCGGAAGACATTTGCTCCTGCAAGGATCTGGCCATGCTTCCTTTTACGGAAGCCCATCATCTGGCAGAAGCTCCCTATCGTTTTCTGTGCACCTCTCAGGCGGAAGTTGCCAGGCTTTACACTTTCATCACTTCCGGCACGACCGGTCCGAAGAAAAAGGTATTCTGGACCCAGGGCGATTTGGAAAGAATCACCGATTTCATGGCGGCCGGTATTGGAACGGTTGCGGACGCCGACGATGCGGTTCTGGTCATGCTGCCCGATGGAAGGCCGAACAGTCAGGCGGACCTGCTCTGCAAAGGGGTCAGAAAGCTTGGAGCCACGCCCGTTTTCGCGAATATTGATCTTGGGGCACAGGAATTGTTCAAGTTGATTGAAGAGTGGCGTTGTTCGGTCATTTTTGGATATACGCGAAATCTTTTCCGCTTATCCAAAGAACTCCAATTGCAGGGCGATTTGAGAAACAAAGGGGTAAAGGTTCTTTTTCTTGCCTCGGAATATCTTCCTGCCGCCATGCGGCGTGAGCTGGAACATATATGGGATTGCGAAGTGCGGACTCACTATGGCCTCACCGAAATGGGGCTGGGAGTAGCCGTCGAATGCGAAGTCTGCAATGGCTATCATTTCAACGAAGCGGATCTGCTGCTTGAAGTTGTAGATCCGCGGACCGGAGATCCGGTCCCCGAAGGAGAGGAGGGGGAGCTGGTATTTACCACACTGAACCGGGAAGCAATGCCCCTGATCCGGTACCGGACCAGCGATCTTTCGAGCATTCTCCCCGGACCTTGCCCATGCGGAGCCCTGAGCCTCCAAAGATTCGACAAAGTAAAGAAGCGACTGGAAAACCTCGTAACCCTGGCTTGTGGTGGTGAAATGTACCCCGCATTGTTTGATGATGTGCTTTATGAAATTCCCTTTCTGATGGATTACCAGGTGATTGTAACAAGCGAGGGGGGAAAGGACCGGCTGGATTTCAGGATTGAGCTGATGCCGGAGTCAGGTCCGATTGAAGATATTGAGAAAAAATTGTTATCGGCACCCATCATTGCCGAGAACGTCGCTGCAGGAATAATGTCTCCGCCCAGGATAGAGCCGGTCGAGCCCGGATCGCTTCGACTTACCAGCCGCGCGAAAAGGATGATCCTCGATCGTCGGTAGTGGCTCTCAGAGACTCAAAACCTCTGAGAAACATGGGCTAGACCCTGCTATTCAGAGGCTTTCGCGCGCGGATGAAGGCGCTGATGAATTTCCCTTCAGTCCGACCGGAGAAAGAATCGATTCTAAAGCCTTTTCTTTCAAGGAAAGCCAGAACTTCCTGGATGCGATAAATTCGCGTAGGTTCTACCTCGATATTCTCAAATCCTGCTGCGGCAAGTTTTTGCCGATATTCATCTTCTTCCAGCGCCCCGGCCACACAACCTACCCACATCAGAATGCTTTTCCTGATTTCCGGCAAAATCTCTCCGCGGGTAACGAGATCAGAAATCGCAAAGCGTCCTCCCGGTTTCAACACCCGGAAGGTTTCACGCATGACCTTATCTTTATCACCGGAAAGGTTGATGACGCAGTTGGAAATGACCACATCGACGGATTTATCGGGCAGCGGAATATTTTCAATTTCTCCCTTTAAAAATTCAACGTTTTCGACTCCTGCCTTCTTCTGGTTTTCCCGGGCCAGATCAAGCATCTCGTCGGTCATATCAAGTCCGTAGGCTTTTCCTCCGGGCATAACCCTTCTGGCTGAAAGCAACACATCGATGCCACCCCCGCTGCCGAGGTCCAGAACCGTTTCTCCGGGCTTCAGATCAGCCAGGGCGGTCGGATTGCCGCAACCCAATGAAGCCTGCACGGCTGTTTCGGGCAACACCCCTTTCTGTTCACTATCGTAGAGATTCGAAGTGATCATATCTGCCGCCGCACCACAGGAGGAACCACAGCAGCTTGCGCTGCCGGCTCCGGATATTACCCGCAAAGCCGCTTTGCCGTATTGTTCTTTAACGACTTTTTTTACGTCCATCAAAGGCTCCTTCTTTGCATTTCACGATGAAAATCACATGCCTATTTTGTCCGCACTGAAATATTGCCATAGCCCCGGGCGTAAAACAGGATATAAGCATGAAGCATTGGCATTAGATGTTGACAATCAGTTGTGAAATGAATCAAATTGTAAATATCCGTTCACGAGCAATGCTCATAGATTGAGGTTTTCATGGGGGAATCCCCTAACACGAAATTTAAATAAATACAAAGCGAAGGAGTAACTTTATGCCTGGAGGCAAGAAAGCTGAAAGTGAAAAAGCTGCTGCCAAAACAAAATTCTCCAGAAGAGATTTTTTGGTCTCCAGCGGAACCGTTGTTGCCGTCGAATCATTGATTGCAACAACTCCCGCCGGCGCTGCCGTAGCAGCAACCACTTCCCCATCCCCTGCCGCGGTTAAGGAAACACCCGCGTCCAAAGGTTATCTGGTATATGACGGCAAGAAATGCGCAGGCTGTACTACCTGCATGCTTGCTTGCTCGCTGGTCCATCATGGAGTCCAAAGTCTGTCGCTCTCGCGCATCCAGATTATGCAAGACTCCTTCGGCAAATTCCCTACAGACGTCGTCATGGCTCCGTGCCGGCAATGTGTCACTCCTCCTTGCGTGATCAATTGCCCAACGGGCGCTTGTCATGTGGATACAGCCCACGGCAACGTCCGCACGATTGATGCCAAGAAATGCATCGGCTGCAAGACCTGTATCAGGATGTGTCCCCAGCAGCCACATCGGACGGTATGGAATGCCGCCGAAAAGAAAGCCATCAAGTGTGATCTGTGTACCGACACGCCTTACTGGAATGAAAAAGGCGGTATCGGCGGGAAACAAGCCTGCGTGGAATCCTGCCCGATGAAGGCCATCAAATTCGTCGCCGAGACTCCCAATCAGGAAGAAACGGACGGCTATGATATTAATCTGCGGAACGACTACTGGCTGAATCTTGGTCTGGTGGATAACAGCACCGTAATTCCGCCCAGGATGAAGGCGATGGCTTCCGCCAAGAAGCCGGCGTTCAAGCCTCAACCGAAACCGAAAGAATAGGGAGGGATACGAATATGACAGGCGGATACACCGGTAAGATATTGCGAGTTAATCTGACGACCAAAGAGATCAGCAAGATGGATACTGCAAAATATGAAGAATTTGGCGGCGGCCATGGAATGGGTTCGGCCATTTTCTTCGATTTGGTCGGCGACCAGCTGCCATTTGAGGCTCTTGATCCCAAAAACCTGATTATCATGATGGCGTCTCCATTCTCCGGCACGTTCATGCCGGGCTCCGGGCGATGCGAAGTGCAGGGCCTTGGCCCCGGTCTTTACCCGATCGAATGGTTTGGCCATAGTAATTTCGGCGGACGCTTTACGGCGCAGTTGAAGTTCGCCGGCTGGGACGGCATCGTGGTTGAAGGCGCCTCCAGCGATCCTGTCTGGATCAACATAGCCGACGATCAGGTAAAGATTGAAAGCGCTCAGGGTGTTTGGGGAATGGATACCTGGGACACGCAGCAGGAAATTTCACGCCGCGTTATGCCCCAGCTGAAATATGGCGAGTGGGCGGAATTGGCGAACAATTGCTTTACCACTCAGAGCCCGGCCGTAGTTTGCTGTGGCCCGGCGGGCGAAAATAAAAGCCGTGTCGCCTGCCTGCTTCACGGCGCGGGATCGCAGGCCGCTTTGTGCGGATTTGGAGCAGTTTTTGGCTCTAAGAAGCTCAAAGCCATCAGTGCGATCGGGACCGGGACCGTTCCCATTGCCGATCCCAAGGCATTCATGGATGCGAGGCTATGGTTCCGTCAATTCCAGTGGGATGTGGACAATCCCCGCGAAGGCAGCAGGTTCTCCGGAGGAGCTTACGCCCTCATCAGCGGCTCGCCCAGCGGCGGAAATGTCAGCAACGGAAGCGTTCCCCTTGTCCCGGCTCGCGCGGCTGCGTGTGCTTCCTGCCCAAGAGGATGCCGCATGCGGCTTGCGTCCGCAGACAGCAATGAATCCGTTTGCGCCGGATCCATGTTCGCCAGAATTGGAGGCGGCGGGATGTTCGGAGGCTTCGGGGCCAAGCAAGGCGCCAGCACAATGCCCGCCATCCTCAGTGGAAAGCTGACCCGCCAGGGTAACGATCTGATGCAAAAATACGGGTTGGGCCACTGGCAATTAATGGCGACGCAGGGATACATCAACTTCCTTGAAAGACAGGGGGTTATAGGCAAAGGAAAGGAAATCGATCCCGATCTGCCGCCCGCGGGTTCTTATGCATATTACGAAGCGTTGATGAGAAAAATCTCGCTGCGCGAAGGCAAGTTCGGGGAGTTTGCGGCGGAAGCTGCGGCAAGAATGGCAGTACAGCTTGGACGATACAAGGAAGACGTGTCCAGCGGAAACCTGAGATTAACCTATTATGGAACGCAGGAGCATTACGATTCCGCCACGCAGGTGGATTGGGGATTCGGTTCCATTCTGGGAGAGCGCGATCTCATGCTGCACATGATGTCGAACTATCCGCTGCACTGGATGGCAATGTCGGGCGATCCTTACCTGGCTCCCGAAGAAGCCGCCAAGCTCTATACGGATGCCATGGAGCCATACAACGGCGATATATACATGATTGACTACGGTGAAGGCCCGACTGGAATTTATTCCGATTCCAAAGTCAAACAGGTCGCATGGGTAAAGCATTATGAGAAATTCTGGATTGGCGCCGGAGGCTTCTGCGGCTGGCGCTGGCCGATGTGCATCACCAACAATACGGCCGACAGGAGAGGACCGACCCCCAAGGCTGAACCCAAATTCTGGAATGCCCTGACCGGCAAAAACCTCACATTCGGGGATTATATGGAGATCGGACACAAGATTTATACTCTTGACCGGTCGATCTGGGCGCTGCAGGGCAGAAATCGGGATATCGAGGTATTTCCCGACTATGTTTATGACAAGCCGAGTTCGGGAAGCGAGCAGCCGATGTTCATCGACGGCAAGTGGACCTACTCTACGGGCCGCGGACGCAAGATTGATCGCGCCAAGTTCGAAGACTGGAAGACCCGATTCTATAAATTCGAAGGGTACAACCCGGAGAATGGATGGCCGACTCGAGAGACTCTCGAAAAGATGAATCTCAAGAAGGTGGCCGACACGCTGCAAAGCAAAGGCAAATTGGGTTAACTGCAAAACAATGCCGCGAATTAAAGCCACGAATTACACGAATTCATCCGTGTAATTCGTGGCTGCCGATTTTATCGTTGAACTCCCCGCCGGAAAAACCTATAAGATGTCATCGCAACCAACATTTCTAATCAGCTAACCGGATCTATATGGGGAAACGCATATGACATCAGCCAAATCGTGGGCGGAAATGACGTGGCAGGAAAGGCGCGAGGAAAGATTCAAACAATGGCTGGCGGCGCCGGGCGTGAAGTTTGCCGGCACCGAGGCAGAAAAGCTTCATAAAGAACGAGTGACGCGATTTATCAAAGCAATAAAGATGGAAGAGCCGGATCGTGTGCCGGTGATGCTGCCTGTAGGCCATTACCCGGCTTACTACGCCGGAACGACGTTCTACAACGTAATATACGATTACGGCGAATTGAAAAGAGCCTGGATCAAGTTCATGGATGATTTTGGAGACATGGATACCTTTATGGGTCCCGGCCTTATTCCATCGGGAAGAATTCTGGATGCTCTGGATGTCAAAATCATGAAGTGGCCGGGCCATGGCGTGGGAAAAGATGTTACGACACAGCAGATTGTCGAAGCAGAATACATGAAGGCCGATGAGTACGACTGGCAGATTATGGACCCCACCGACTATAACCTCCGCGTAACATTGCCGCGCACGGCAGGTGTTTTCGAACCTTTCGCGAAGATGCCGCCGGTGCGCATGCTATTCGGCGCTGCAAGCTGGGTCGGCCTTCTGGCGAATCCGGAAATTCGCAAGGTCTTCCAGACCTTGATGGATTTATCGGGCGAGTTCATGCAGCATCAGGCGGCCATCATGGAGGTAAGCCAGGTTGCTCAAAGCCGGGGATATCCCTCCTTTTTCGGTGGCGTTATGGCTCAGGCACCCTACGATTTCTTCGCCGACATGCAGCGGGGAACCCGGGGCATCATACTGGATCTGTACCGGCAGCCGGACAAGCTGTTGGAAGCAATAGATGCTCATCTTGAGTTGACAATCAAATCAACCATCAAAAACTTCCCGATGACCAACTGCCCCGTTTGCATGATGCCACTGCATAAAGGCGATGACACTTTCATGTCGGACAAGCAGTTCGAAAAGTTCTATTGGCCTTCGCTCCGGAAGCTCTTTATGGCCATGATTGAAGAAGGGCTTGTACCTTTCCCGTTTGCCGAGGGCATATACAACAGCCGATTGAAACTGATCACCGATACACCCAAGAGCGCCGTCGTCTGGTACTTCGACAAAACCGATATGGCGCAGGCGAAGAAAACACTGGCCAAAACATCCTGCATCGTCGGCAATGTGCCGTCATCGATTGTAATGACCGGTACGGCTGCACTAGTGAAGGAAAATTGCCGCAAACTGATCGAGGACTGCGCTCCGGGCGGAGGTTACATCCTGGCCGGCGGCGCCAGCATCGATAATGGCGACATCGCCAACCTGCGCGCTTTCATGGAAGCCGCCCGCGAATTCGGCGCCTACAAAAAATGAATCCCTGGAGTCCTGGAGGCTTGGAGTCTTTGAGTTCGCTCCAAGCCTCAAAGAACAAAAAGGTGTTTTAGAACTCAGCCCGTTCGAGGACGCCGGTGAAGCCCATGATATTCTTCGGCTTGCCGGATGGGCGCTACTGAACCAGGTTCAGCGCTTCTGCGCGGGGAGTATTGCGCTCGTTATCCCAATAGGGAGAAAGCTTGCGAAGGTTTGCCACGATTTGCGGAAATACTTCGAGAACCTTATCGACATCCTCATCGGTATTGTACCGGCTCAGGCTGAACCGAACGGATCCGTGAACGGCCGTAAACGGTACTTTCATTGCTCTGAGAACGTGCGATGGTTCGAGAGATCCGGAAGTACATGCAGAGCCGCTTGAGGCACAAATTCCATACGCGCTCAGCTGAAACAGCATGCCCTCGCCTTCAATATAATGAAAGGAAATGTTAAGCGTATTCGGCAGGCGATTTGCGCCCTTGCCGTTGATCTGAATGGATGGAATTTTTTCAGCCAGTTCCTTTTCCAGCCTGTCTCGCAATCGCTCAATCCGAGCCTCATCCCGCTCGCGATTTTCCATCGCAAGCGACAGCGCTCTGGCCATGCCGATAATGTAAGGGACATTTTCCGTTCCCGCGCGCCTTCCGTCTTCCTGGTGTCCTCCGAGCATAAACGGCCGGCATCGCGTTCCACGCCGGATAAAGAGTGCACCAATACCCTTGGGAGCGTGCAGTTTGTGGCCTGAGAAGGAAAGCAAATCCACATAGGGAAAACCTTGCACCAGATCGATCTGCAGCTTCCCTACCGTTTGAGTTGCATCCGTATGGAATACGATGGATGAGTCTGTCTGCTTCGTGATGCGGGACAGCTGCTCAATCGGGAAAATTACTCCCGTTTCATTATTTGCGTGCATAATGGAAACAAGCAGCGTATTGGGAGAAAGAGCCTGAATGAACTCACCAATATCCAGATTCCCTTGCCGATCTACGCTGAGATAGGTCACCCTATAGCCGTTGCGCTCAAGTTCCCTGCAAACCTCCAAAACGGCCGGATGCTCTACGGACGTCGTGATGATATGCCGCCGGCTCGGATTCGCGTGCGCTGTTCCGATAATGGCGGTGTTATTGCTTTCAGTGGCACATCCGGTAAGCAGGATTTCTTTCGGATCCACATGTCCGAGGCAATTGGCTATAACCTTGCGCGCTTCTGCGACCGCATGCCCGGTTTGCCTTGCCGGCTCATACATGGAGCTGGGATTAAAATAATCTTCGGTAAAATACGGCTTCATTGCCTCGAAGACTTCCGGAGCAATCTGCGTGGTTGCGTTATTGTCGAGATAGATAATCTTCATGGAAGCTCTTACACCTCGATGACACGGATCCGCTCATCTACCTGTTCTTTTAATATGCGCTCCACCATCATTTTCAGTGTCTGGCTTGCGCCCGCGCATCCCGCGCACGCTCCCTTCAGACTGCAGTAGACCAGTGTTCCTTTGATATCCACGATCTCCACATCGCCTCCGTCCATTTTGAGCGAGGGCCGAATGTATTCGTCCAGGATCTTCTCGACCTTCTTGGCAAACTGGTAGGGAGAAAACTCGGTGGCTTGAGGGATCTCGGCAGGAAGAATCGGCAACGAAACCACAGCCGGAGCAGGCTCTGTCTGGCCGCCCCAGACCTGATCCAGCATGTCCTGAAGCCCGCCGGGAACATGATGGCAGGAAGTGCAGCCGCCCCCCGCCTTAATGGCATTTGTGATCTGAGGAATTGTTCGCAGATTGAGTTCTCTGATCTTGCGCTTGAGATAAGGTTCGGTGATAGAGAAGCATTTGCAGACAATTCTTCCTTCCTCCGTTTCCTGGTCATGAATATTCACGCCCAATTTCTTCAAGTCGACTCCACGTTTCTGAGCCCAGTTGTAAACAGCGGATTCGAGCGCCTCTGCACCCATAACGGAGCAATGGATCTTTTGTTCAGGCAAGCCTTGCAGGAATTGGACAATATCGTTGTTCTGTATATCCAGCGCCGTTATGGGTGTAAAGCTCCCCTGCTCTATGATCTCGCACAGGGCTTCCGATGCAGCTATGGCGGAAGTACAGCCGAAGGTAAGGTACTTTGCTTCGGTAATAATGTCCTGAGTCGGGTCAGAAGGATGCCGTTTGACCCGGAAGGTGAATCGCATGGCATCTCCACACACGATGGATCCATGCTCACCCATGCCGTCCGGATTCTCAATCTCACCCAGGTGCGTACCGGGCTTCCCGTGAACTGCATCCATGAACAGCTGCTTTGTTTTTTCGCTGTATTCCCAACCCATATTGCGGCTCCATATTTAAGAGTAGAAGCAATTCAAGCCGGACCAGAGACCCAAATATGCTTTCTGCCACCCTATTTGACCAGATAATATAACTCCTCTTTGGAAAGCGGGCAAATTATCATTTACTCCCAATTACAGGAAACCTGCGTATTTTTCAGGAATCCGGCATAGTCGGATCGCCGACGGCAGACGGAAATCGGCGCTCTGGCTACCCGGCTTTCCCGATTGCTATGCAGTCTATGTTGATTATTCCGCCTCGCCTGGACGGCCGGATAGTGAGGGAATGCGGCCCTTTGTCAATTGGGCCGAGGGGCACCGAATAGCAGACCCATTCCTTTTCGGTATGCCCATATCCTCCCGTCGGATTCAGTTCAATGTCCTGCACAATCCTGTCATCGATTAAGAACTGATATGTCTGTGGAAGCCGGCTTTCAAACGCCGCTCGGATCACAAGCAAAGCAGCTTCTACGGGAGCTTCGGAGATGACCTTGTATACGACATAATCCGTTTGTCTTTCACCCCAGCGATTGCCGAGGCATTTCCTCCCGAATGCACCATCCTTATGATCCGGATCACCCCCTGATTTGCTGCCGAAATCCTCACCTTCGACATAAAAGAAGCACCGATCTACGGGGAGTTCGCCCAAAGCAATCCTCGTCATCTCTATTTCCGTTGAGGATTTTTGCGGTTGGGAAGAACAGGAAACGGAAATCAATACGCACAACACGAAACCGGCAGCGCCAAGACAGGTTGTCTTCATTATTGTTCCCTTAAACAATCCTCCGGAATGCGGAATCCTATCCGTCAGAGAATTCATTCGAAGCAAATACACAGGTGAACGGAATATAACCCATCGGGATGCTCCAGACAAACGAAAGATCCGGCCCGAAATGCACAGAAACACATCCGGATTTACGTTCCATGAGTCCCTTCCGTCCATTATTCTGGGCTTGGCTTCATCCCTCAGAATGATTAGTATTGCAGCTGCCATGAATGAACAATCCAGGCTTGCGGTTCTCATTCCCTGCTATAACGAAGAAGCCACGATCGGCAAGGTTATTCGGGATTTTCGCTCGCAGCTTCCGGATTCCGTGATTTATGTATTCGACAACTGCTGCTCGGATCGCACGGCCGAGATTGCCAGAGAACTGGGAGCCATCGTTATTTCGGAATCCCGTCAAGGCAAGGGATATGTGGTGGAATCCATGCTTGCCACTGTGGCCTCGGATTTTTATGTTCTTGTAGACGGCGATGATACATACCCCGCCGAATGCGCTCATGCCCTGCTGGAACCGGTGAGAAGCGGAAAGGCCGATATGACCGTCGGCGCCCGGCTCGCGGAAACTGCTTCCGGCAGTTTCAGGCCGATGCACGTATTCGGCAACAGGCTTGTATGCAGTCTTATCAATAAGATTTTTCACGCCGATCTCACGGATATTCTGAGCGGATACCGTGCATTCAACCGCAAGGTCGTCCAACGCATACCGGTGGTCTCGTCCGGATTTGAGGTTGAAACAGAGCTTACGGTTCAGATGCTTTACTATCATTTAAAGCTGGTTGAAGTCGCAATCCCCTACCGGGGCCGTCCGCCCGGCAGTGTTTCCAAGCTTCGCACACTGCCTGACGGCGTTCGAGTGCTATGGAAAATTTTCAGTCTTTTCCGCAATTTCAAACCGCTTACCTTTTTCGGCAGCCTCGGCATTGTGGTGTTTTTTTTAGGGATTCTGGCAGGCTCGCTTCCGATTTATGATTTTGTCCAAAGCGGATTTACAGAGGTCAAACGCTTCCCTTTGGCAATCCTGGCAGCTTCACTGGTCCTGCTCGCCTCCAGTCTTGGCCTTCTCGGCATCATCCTCCACGCCGTCAACTGGCGGTTCAAAGAGCTTCACAACGTCATAATCCGGCGTCATGATTGAGGCCTCACAACCTATGGAGTGCGCCGGCTCGCCTGGGTCTTGATCTAATGGACAGACCTTCTTAGAAGCCGCAAGCGGACGCGATTCAAAGAAACAGACATATTCCCCGAAGAGCCACCGTTCGCAATGCCGATCCAGGCTATGCGGAAACCGAATCTTCGACAGAATTCAGGCCGGCCTTTTTCCGAGACAGCTTGCGAACCAGGTCATCGAGAAGCGAATATACCACGGGGACCGCAATCAGGGTCAGAAGTGTGGATGTAATCAAACCGCCAATCACAGCGCGTGCCATAGGAGCTCGAAGTTCCGATCCCGCGCCTATTTCGAATGCCAGGGGGAGCATTCCGAATATCATTGCCATGGTAGTCATGACGATGGGGCGAAATCTTGTCTTTCCCGCTTCTACCAGAGCATTCGTCCGGTCCTTGCCTTCCAACCTTAACCGCTTTGTATAGTCAATCAGCAAAATCGCGTTTTTCGTCACCAGCCCCATCAAAAGGATCAGGCCGATCATAGACATGATGTTGAGGGTATCCCGCGTAAACACCAATATGCCCGCGACTCCTATCAGGGAAAGCGGCAAAGAAAGCATGATGGCCAAAGGATGCGTAAAGCTGCCGAACTGAGAAGCAAGAATCAGATAGATAAAAACGATCGCCAGGATAAGGGCCTCGTATATGTAATCGAAGGTTTCGTTCATCTCCTCCGACTCTCCGGTGAACAGCACCGCATAGCCTGCAGGTAATTTCATCCCGTCCACGACATCCTGCAAATCGTTCTCCACATCTCCCATCGGTCTTCCGGCCGTATTGGCAAAGATGCGAACTTCACGCATAAGATCATAGTGGCGGATCTGAGAAGGACTTGCAGCCCGGCTGTATGTTACGACCTGTCCGATAGGTATCAGTATATCGCGCCCGGAGGCGTCTTTTCTGGTGCTTAAAAGATCGATATCGTCCAGAATTTCCGCGGACCTCCTTTCCTGTTCCGACAGCCGGACGCGAACATCGTACGCATCGCCGTCCTCGTCCTCATATTGCGTTGCAACTTCACCGTTGAGGAGTGTCCGCATGGTCAATGCAAGCGATTCCAGCTCAATACCGAGATCGGAGGCAAGCTTCCTGTCAATGCGGACCTTGATTTCAGGCTTATCCCGATCCAGACTCCTGTCGATATCCACTGCACCCGGAACCTTCCGGATGCGGTCCATAACCTCGACGGAAATCCGATCCAGCTCGCTCATATCCGGACCCTGAACGCTGAGCTGAAGCGGTCTGGAATCCCCCATATCCGCAACATCTTCAATACTGACGATGGCACGCCCGTAAACAGCCAGCTCTTTACGCAGAATGTCGCGCAAAGCATCATCAGACCGGGCTCTTTCTTTCTTGGGCTTAAGCTTCACGTAAACCGCGCCCTCATTCAGGGCGGAAGTGCTGCCGGCGCCGATTGTAGTGAATGCATATTTCACTTCGGGCTTACTCCGGATCAGATGAACGATTTCGTTGGAAATAGCCTCTGTCTGCTCAATCGTGCTTCCGGGAGTAGTTTTGAAACTGACCTGGAACTCACCGCGGTCATAGGAAGGCATGAATTCCTGACCCAATGTATCAAATATTAGAAGGCCGACACCGAACAATGCCAGGGAGACAATAAGGACCGACGCGCGATGTCTCAGCGAAAAGCGGATGGCTTTCTCATACGTAATCCGCAGGCTCAGGAACCAATTGTCGAACGATTCCAATACGCGCGCCAATCCTCGCCGTTTCATGTGTGTTTCTACCGCCGGATCATACCAGCGGGACGAGAGCATCGGATCCAATGTGAACGAGACAAAAAGAGACACCAGCACTGCAAATGCAACGGTAATGCCGAATTCATAAAAGAATCGTCCAACGATCCCTTTCATGAATGCAATCGGAACAAAGACGGCAATAATGGAAAACGTGGTGGCCATTACCGCCAGGCCAATCTCCGAAGTGCCGAATCGCGCCGCTTCAAAGTGGTTGCGCCCGAACTGCATATGCCGGACTATGTTTTCGCGTACCACGATGGCATCGTCGATCAGCAGGCCTACCGACAGCGACAATCCGAGAAGCGTCAGGATATTGAGCGAAAACCCCAGGCTTCTCATAATAATGAAAGCCGATATGATCGAGACCGGCAGCGTCAGTCCGGTAATCACCGTGCTGCGCCAGCTATTGAGAAACAAAAACACAATGAATACGGTGAAAAGTGCTCCCAAAATGAGTGTGGTTTGAACATCCTCCACGGCTTCACGGATGAAGGTTGAAGAATCCCGAACGACGCTAAGCCGCGTCTGTCCCGGCAATTCCTGATTCAGTTTCGGCAGAGCTGCCTTCACCGCCTCGGCAACGTCGACCGTATTGCTTCCTGATTGTTTCCGGATTTCGATAGCCAGCGATCTCTGCCCGTTGATCAATGCAAGAGTGCGCTGTTCTTCATATCCGTCCACTATTCCTGCAATTTCACTGAATGTGATCGGGACGCCCCGGATTGTCTTGACGATCAAGTTCTGGAACAGCCTGGGATCATCGATCTTCCCCTCTACTCGAACCAGTTCTTCCATCACACCCGCTTTGAGCTTTCCTGCAGGAACTTCGATGTTTTCTCTCCGCAAGGCGAGGACAATTTCGGGAACAGTCAAGTTGTAGGCTTTCATGCGCTCCGGGTCCAGAAATACCTGAATCTCACGTCGCTGCCCGCCGACGATTTTCAGAGAACCCACGCCTTCGATGTTTTCAAGGCGTTTCCGGATGATCTTCTCGGCAAGCAGTGTCAGGTCTTTCGGAGAGAGCTGCGGAGAGCTTACGGAAAGCGAGACGATGGGCATGTCGGCGGGATCGAGACGATCAATAACCGGTTCTTCCACGCCTGTCGGGAAATCACGTCTCATAGCGCTTACCTTGCTTCGAACATCCTGTGCCGCAGTATGAATATCTGTTCCGAGTTCAAACTCCGCAATAACGATCGAGACTCCTTCGGTCGTTGTTGAAGAAAGATGCTTCACCCCTTCGATGGGATTGATGGCCTCTTCAATGCGCTTTGTCACCTCCGTTTCAACGGTTTCCGGCGCCACGCCCGGATAAAGCGTCTGCACGGTCACGACGGGGAGATCCACGTTGGGAAAAAGGTCGATAGACAATTCCCGATAGGAAAAGATCCCGAGCACCACCAGAGCGATCATCATCATGGTGGCAAATACCGGCTGTTTGACCGAAAGGTCGGATAAAATCATAATTTGATTCCTTTAACCGCGGGTTTCTCCATGCGAGGTCCCGCTTATTAGAGCAACCATCTCAGACCGCGCAGAAATTTACCTGGAAACCTGCACTGCAATTCCTTCTTTCAGAGACGGCCCGATTTCCGCAATCACCAGATCTCCTTCCTGAAGCCCTTTCCGAATCCATACCTGGTCCAATTTGCTGTCGCCGATCTCAATTCCCAGGCGATGCGCTTTCCCGTCTCTCACCACATAGACGCCTTCGTTTCCCGATTCTTCCTTTTCCGGAATCAGGGCGTCTCGCGGAATGACAAGAGCCCTCGGTTCACGATGTGTGACGATCTCTCCCCGGGCATACATTCCACTGCGCAATTCTCCCTTTGGATTGGATATCTTCACTTTCACTTTAACGGAGCGGTTTTCTGACTCGATTTCAGGACTGATTGCGGAAACCACGCCTTCAAACAGGCGCTCTCCATAGGTGGGTGTCTGAAAAGAAGCGTGCTGTCCCAGCCTCAGGCTCGCCAGTTGATAAGATGGAACCACGCATTCCAGTTCCAGCTGACTATTGTCGACAATGGTATACAACGGAACGCCCGGAGAAAGCAGTGAGCCTTTGTCAAAATATCTCTTCTGGATATGCCCCTCGATCGGAGAATAAATTTTGCAGTCCTGCAGTCCTTTTTCGGCGACCGCCAGCGCGGCCTTTGCCTGTCCGCATTGAGCCTCCGCCAGCCGCACTTGTGATTCCGCCTCCTTTATGCCCGTCAATGCAGCCTGATGGTCCTTTTCCG
Organism: Acidobacteriota bacterium; assembly: GCA_016929335.1. Lineage (GTDB taxonomy): Bacteria > Acidobacteriota > UBA6911 > UBA6911 > UBA6911 > UBA6911. The sequence continues at coordinate 42,347 of JAFGIY010000213.1, forward strand.
TTATACCGCCGCTACGCAGCAGGTTGTCCGCTCTTTCTTTTTCGGTTCTTGCATGGTCGGCGGAAATCTTGGCGCGTTCAAGCCCTGCCTGCGCCACATTAAGAGCGGCTTCGGCCTGATCGTAAGCAAGGCGGTAATTGATGGGATCGATCTCTGCCAGCAATTGATTTTTTCGAACCAGCGCTCCCTCCATAAAATGGGCGGCGATCAGACGGCCTCCCACTTCCGGCTTGATTTCCACGGTTGCGAGCGTGCGAAGATTTCCCGTTATGGGCGCCGTGACAATCCACTCGCGGCTTTTCACTTCCACGACCTTCGCCACCGGCATTGTGGATATGCCTCCGGCAGTATCGTCGCCGGTATTATTATCGGATTTGCCGCAATACCACTGGCTTGCGGCGGCCAGGACAAGCGTCAGCGCAAATGAAATATTTAAAGACCTGATATTCACCGGATTTCCTCCATGTCCAGGATCGGGCTGCCTGAGGCAAGTCTAAGGCGTGCCTTTGCCATTTCGTATTCGTAGGTTGCGCTGATTTGCGAATTCCGGGCTACGGTAAGGGCCGTCTGCGAATCCAGAACATCCAGCGTCGTCGCCGCACCATATTGATAATTGGCCTGCATCATATTGAGCACCTTCTCAGACTGGCTGACGCTCAGTTTTGCTGCAGCAATTGCCTTGGCCGAAGACTGCATGTCATCGTAGGCTTGCTTAACCTCAAGTCGATAGGTGTTTTCGAGTTGCGCCAGCCTCTGTTCTGCGGCTCGACAACGGGCCAGTGCCTGCACGATAAGGCCGGATTTTCGCCCGCTGTCAAACAGCGGAAGCCTGAAGTTGAATGTAAGATTCCATCGTGAGTAGTCATTGTTGAAGAGATTCTGCGGCTCCCGCACGGCATATCCCCATTGACCTTCCATATCCACCGTCAACTTGTTTTCAGCCTTTGCCAGCAACAGTGTCATCTTTGCCTGCTGGAGTTGTCTCCGCGCTGCAATGATTTCCGGCCGCAATTCCAGCGTCCGTTTCTGGATCTGTTCGAGACCTTCGACCGGCCACGGGCGGTATTCCAGCGAACCGGCAATTTGTGTAGGCGCTTCCAGATCGACCATGATCAGATTGTTTATGGCCGCACGCGCAAAGCGGACCTGATTATCCGCCCGGATCAATTCCGGCTCCAAATTTCCCACATTTACTTCCGATCGAAGCACATCGATCTCGGTCGCAACGCCGTTGCGGAAACGCACCCGAGCCTGCTCCAGGTGCTTAACCCTCAGTGCATGGGTTTCCTGAACCACATCGCGGTTCGCTTCCGCCAGAAGAAGATCGTTGAAGGCCTGAAACACCTTGAATGTGAGCAGTTGCCGCACGGATTCGCTGACGGCGGCTTTTTCAGCCAGACTCTCCTCCGCCAGTTTCAGCGCCGTCCGCACCTTCCCCGCGTTATAGATCGGCTGCTTCACATTGAGTCCCATGTCAAACATGTTGCTGGCGCTTGGTACGAGCGCATCCTTGAATTCCTTCGGAACCTTATCGAAACTCGAGCTGTTGAGAATACTGGGATCCCGCATCCGCAAACCGTATCCCTGGAATGTAACCTGCGGGTATGCTCCGGACCGCACTTCTGTGATCTTGCCCTTCAACTCGGCCATTTCTTCCAGGGCTACAAGCATTTCAGGATTCCGCTTGATTGCAAGCTCGACAGCTTCCGCCATGGTCAGAAATCCGGATATATCCTGACATACTGCTCCTTGCGATCCCGCGAGGATAAGAATCATGCCCAAAAGAGTTCGAAGCGCTTTCATATACGGCATCCTCTTGCTTTACCGATCGGTATAATAGCTAAAGCAGAGCTGGAGTTTCTCATAAGCAGATCTACCAGCTTTTCGGCAGTGCGACGCGTCAGCGTCCGACGCCCGGTAAAAAAATATTCCAGTATCTGCATCAGCATCATTCCCATTAATGCGCCGGAAATCAGTTCCGAATTCGCGTTGCTTCGCTTTGGCATATGCTGTGCAATCAACTGCGCAATCATCTCGCGCTCGCGCTTGAATTCTTGAACGAAATTATAGCGAGGGTATTTCCCTTCCGGAGAAAACATCATCCTGAATAAAAGCCGGACGCTATTGGGATCTCTTGTGCAATTGCGGAATTCTGAGGACACATAAAGCACCAGGCGGTCTCTCAGGGATCCACGGTACTCAAAAAGCCGTAACAGGTTTTTCCGGCTCTGGTTGAAGATGTCAAGCATCAGTTCCTGATACAAATGCTCTTTGCCGCGGAAATGGTAATAAAGCACCGGCTTGGTTACTCCGGCCAACCGGCATATTTCACGAATGGAACTGCCGGCGTAGCCTTTTCGAGCGAAAAGCTCCATTGCAGCTTTCAAAATGGTATTTCGGGCATCTCTCATAATACGCTCTAACTATACCGATCGGTAAAGTTATGTCAAGGACCCTATCGGCAAAAAATCGTCTGCAAATTAAAACTTCGACCATTCATTTGTGGCTGGAAAGCAGGATTTATTCCGGTTTGAGAGAGCGCTCCATCAGCTGCCGGATTGCTTCGCGAGGTGAAATGAGGCCCTGAAGAATGCATTGAACCTGCTTTGTAATGGGCATCTCTATTCCATGCTTTTCGGCAAGAGCCACAGCCGCATCGGTAGTTTTCACGCCCTCGGCAACCATTCGCATGGATCCGACGATCTCGTCAAGCTTCCGACCTCTGCCCAATTCGCTCCCCACGCGACGATTTCTGCTGAGCTCGCCGGTGCAAGTAAGCACCAGATCGCCCATACCTGCAAGACCGGCCAGTGTCTCGCTTCTTGCACCGCAGGCGCATGCAAGCCGCGTCATCTCTGCCAATCCTCTCGTAATGAGCGCAGCCTTCGGATTATGGCCCAGGCCAAGTCCCTCAATGACTCCCGCCGCAATCGCTATGACATTCTTGATCGCCCCGCCCAGTTCGACGCCAATGACATCATCGGATGTATACAGGCGCAGCGATCTTGAAGAAAAGCCTTCCTGAATGGTTCGGGCTGTTTCCCGGTTTCCGGAAGCCACAACAACGGCAGCCGGATCGCCCCGTGCTACCTCCTGAGCAAAGCTTGGTCCCGAAAGCACCGCCAATTGCGGCACGAAGCGCCGGTCTACAGCACTATGGATGACTTCACTCATCCGCATCAGGCTTCCTGCCTCAATCCCCTTGGTCGCGCTTATCAAAACCATAGCCGGGTCAAGAAACGGAAGCATCTTCTGGCAGACGCTGCGGCAGACGTGCGAAGGAATTGCCGTCACCACAAAATCTGCTCCCTGGATCGCCTGGGAGATAATGGTCGTGGCCAAAATTCTTTGCGGAAGCTTTATTCCCGGAAGAAAGAGGGTATTTTCCCGATTCACGTTGACAGAGGCGGCGACTTCTTCTTCATACGCCCAAAGCCTGACGCTATGACCAATATTGGAAAGCGTATGAGCCAGCGCGGTTCCCCAGCTCCCGGCTCCTATGACGGCTATAATTGCCATGACTGGAATTTTGGAGGTCTGCGACCCCGGAGCGCAACAATTCGCCGTTGCGCTCCAAGGCGACAAAATGTGGATCCTATTTTTGCTCCGGCGGAAAGACGCTGATTTCGACACGCCGGTTCAAAGCCTGATTGTTTGGATCCGCTGTATCGGCAGGCACATCCCAGCCTTTTCCCTCAATACTGAATTTATTGGGATCAAATTTGTATTTTTCTACCAAAGCACGACGGATTGCTTCTGCCCTGGCGAGACTCAGTTCATGCACGGCCTGAACGGGAACACGCCCTTTCATGCTGGAATCCGCATGCCCTTCGATCAGGATGACGGCCCGCGCGAACTGTCCGGACAGGTGTGCGACCTGCTCCAGCGTAGCATCCACATTCGGGTCATACAGTTTGCCCTGGATCACGTTTCCATAATCGTCGCGCCCCGGTTCGTAGGGATTCGCCGAATTAGAGAAAAAGTTTATCCGGATTGTCTGGGTGAGTATCGGAGACTCCGCCGGAATCTTTCTGAAACTGGACGGCGTGAAAGCCGCAACACTTTCATCTTTCTGATGCGCAAATGCTCCGCTCTTCTGGAGCTTTTTCAGGATGGAGAAATCCATCACCTGGTCAAAGGGAATCGGCGCATCGATTCTGCCGAGTTCGCGGTAAATGTAGCTGGCGTTTTTCCAGGTCCTCTCAAAATTTGTGGGATTGGAAGAGTTCAGGAAGAACTGAACGTTTTCCGCAAAATTTGTGGCATGCGCGTCACTGCGCATGGCCATGACCTCTTCCTGTTTCATTCCGAAGGCGTCGGCCATCCATTTGGCTGCATTCTCCGGGTTTTTCTTCGCGTCGTCCATCCCTTCGAATATGCCGGAGATTAAACCTTCCACGATCTCCGGATGGTCGCGGGCAAAATCGGCACGAACGGCATAGACATCGGCAATCAGCTTGTTTGCATCGCTGGTACTGGATAACATGCGCGTTCCGGCGACCCGTTCGGGAATCTTATAGATATCCGGCGCCCACGAAACGCACCCGTCCACACGTTTGTCGACCACAAAGGCGGCGGCCGCCTCGAATGCGGTTGCGGTGTATTTCGTTTTAATGTCCGAAGGCCGGAGGCCCGCGGATAAAAGCAGCGAAGTCAGGTAATACTCGCTCGGCGAGTTCTGGGCCAGGGTGACGGTTTTGTTGCGCAAATCGCCGGCAGATCTGATCGAGCTGCGGACGACGATTCCATCACCCCCGCTGGACCAATCGATCTGCTGCATGATTCTGGGAGCAGTGCGCGAATCTTTGATCAACTCAGGCGCCAGCAGCACCATCATATCCACAGTGCCCCAAAGCGTGTGGACCTCTCCCGCTGCAAAAGCATCGCGTGCCGCCACGGGATCGTCCATAAGCACCATTTCCACACGGAATCCGTGCTTTTTATAGAAAACACTTTCCGTATTCGCCTTGGTGCCTCGGTTGGCTGCAATAACGGGAAGCCAGCCGGCCCATACGTTATAGCTGAAGCGCAGGATTTTTTCTTTTTCATCCCAGCGGTATTGGCTGACACCCTTAACAGCGGGCAACTTATCGGCAGGGATGTACTTGTACTCCTTGACGGTGGTGACGCCGGTTGTATCGGGCGCTTCAGTCTCCAGTGATTCGGAATCCTTTCCTCCCTGGAAGATCTTTCCGCCTGAATCCCGCTTCATGACTATATAGGATCCAAAACCGATCAATCCGATAATCAACGCGATGGATATGATTTTCCCCAACGGCGTTAAGCGTGCAGGCTGGTCAGCCATATTTCCCCCTTTTTGAATTATGAATGACGAATTACGAATGACGAATTACCCATGGGTTCCCTATTCTTTATTTGCAGACATCGCGAGCTGTCGGCTATTCAGGCGCCCGTTCGCAATCTATCATTCGCCATTCGCTATTGCTTAGGTCCGATTTCCTTTGTGGGTTCCGGTGTCTCTGCTGAGGCAGGAGTTTGTATGCCCTGGCTTGCAAGAAAATCAGCCAATGCCGCCTGCTCCAGCGCCTTGCGTTCATTTTCCTTTTCTGCAACTGCATCCAGATTAACCATGTCCTTGGCCACTCTTGCCTTTCCTGCCGACACCTCGTAGCGTTTCGCCAGAATATCTTCAACGGTCTTCATGGTGTCTCCCAGGTCGCCTACTTTGAAAGCCGCGCTGCCCAAAGCGGCTGCAGCTTCGGCTTGAGCTTCTTTAATCATGACCTGAGACAGCTGTTTCTCGAGCTTGCGTACTTTTTCTTCGAATTCCTTCTGGGCGACTTTTGCCTGGCGCAGATTTGCCTGATAGGCGTCTTCCGTTTCCGATAGCTCCTGGGTATCCGCCGTCAGATCCCCCTTCAGTTCCTGGAGTTCGCGTGCCAGGCTTCCGGCTAATTCGAGGTTTCCTGCGCGGTGGTTTGCCAGAATGCGGCGCTCAAGTTCCTGCGCACGAACGGTTTTCGCTTTAACCTGAGTTTTAAGCCGCTCGGCTACTCCGGCCATGCGAGCCAGAGCCATATTGTATTGAGCCATTTTATCCCGGAACTCCTGGCGTGCCGCTTCCATCAAAGCTTCGGGATTACGCTCCTCAATACCACTAATGAAAAGCCCCAATAAACCGCGGAACAGCCTTCCCAACCGAGCCATAATCGCCATTTTGCGCACCCCTTTCCAAGCGTCGCTGAAATAAATACGGTTTTAGACCTCTATTGGTTCGAACCCGGCATTACGACCGATCACCGATCGTCAGGCGACATCTACGGAATTTCATCCCTGCCATCCGTAGTTATCACGGAATGATCCACTACATAGCTTATCAGCGCTGCAAGTTCCTGTTCCCGAGCTCGCTTATGCCGCCTCCACTCACGCCATTTTCCCTCATCTGCCGCCAGCGCTGCTTCCAGGGCTCTGCTTTCTTCCTGAAGATCCCGGACTTTTGATTCTATCTCTTCCAGCCGCTTGCGCCGCATTCCCATTCGCGCCTGCATTTTATCGATGATAAAAGCTTCATAAGAATCCATTGCCTGGTCTCTGGCGACCGCATCCTTTACGATCGTCTCTACCGGAACGCCCTCTGATTTTAACAATTCGAGAACAGATTTCTGTATCTCCATCCGAGGCTTGCTGCTCAGAAGCTCACTCGCGAGGATCTGCTTGAGTCTTTCAATGGTCCAATCACTCGGATTTGCAGAAATGCCCGCCGTTTCGTATATCTTTTCGAAGGGCACGGAGAGTTCAGAGGGGGAATCAGCCAGCGTGCGGATATCACCGGTGTTGATTTCGCCGGCCAGTTCGCGAAGGGAGACGCTTCGGGTCTGAATTCTGGTGGTCGGCGGCGAACCCGGGACCACGATGGTTTCAAGAATTCCCAGCCGGTCCCCAATTCCCTGCAAAAACTTTACAAAGCTCATGGCTAAATAAATCTCCGAAGCTCTTCTATTTTCCTATCCAGCTGTTCGGGATCGATCTCGCGAAACCGCTCGGGAAGGAAACGCGAATCCGTGCATTCCTTGACCGCCACGAGGTCCATATATTCCAGCTTTAATCGATGGGCGCTTGGCCTGATCTCCTGCAGCACTTCAGTCAGAACTTCGTGCAAGGGGCGTTGCACGGGAGCCGCAAGCGCCTGGATGCGCAAAGCCCGCACAAGGATGCCTTCAATTTCGTTGCCCCCTATGGCGAGGCCTTTGGGAATATCGGGGATATCCGTTTCCGCCAGTTGGACTCCCAGTTTTCGGGCAACCGCCAGGAACAGGCTTTTCATCTCTTCCGGCGTTTCCGGCGGAAACATAGGAATATGAACGTCCAGGCGCCCCTGTCTTTTCAGATCCACTTCCAGAAGATCCGGACGTGATGTTGCAAAAACCCAGATGATTCGCCCGCGGTTTCGCGTATCGGACATTTCCTTTGCAAGCATCGCGTAGACCCGGCCCGAAAGACCGCCGTCAGAATCGCTCCCTTCCCTCTTCCCGGCTGCTTGATCCGCTTCATCCACAAAAACGACAACCTGTCCCAGCGCCCGCAAAATGGAAAAGATCTTTTCCAGGTTGGATTCAGTGGCGCCAACCCAGCGATCTCTGAAATTTTTGAAGATCACGCAGGGGATTCCGAGTTCTCCGGCCCAGCATTGGATTAAAAAAGTCTTGCCCGTCCCGATGCGGCCGGTTATCAGGTAACCCATGGGCAGCGCGTGCAGAATCCCCTGCCTCATCAATGTTGCATCCTCTCTCAACCAGGTTTTCACACTTTCGGATCCTGAGAGGTTGTCCAGAGTGAATGTGGATTCCAGGAACTCCAGAAGGCCCTGGCACTCCTTTTCAATCCTCTCTTTTTTCATCCGCGTCAGCCATTTGGAGGTGATGGGCCGTTCATTTTTGAGGGCACGGGCAAGAACCGTATAGGCTCCGACACGGCTGAGGCCGGTCAATCGACGGCCCAGCGCTTCCAGAGAAATTTCGCATTTGGATTCGAGGCCCTGAAGACTGGCGGCAGCCAGCATTTTTATATACCCGGCCATCTCCTGCTCGTCGGGGAGAGGAATATTCAGAGCCGCAGCGTGCGGATTCTCCACCGCAAGGCTGTTTAAATCATGCAGGCCCTCCGCAATAAGCACAGTAACAACATCTGAGCGCAGGATTGCAGGATCATTGGCCCAGCCCAGAACCTTGATCACATTGGAGCTGAAGGCTCCGCCCAAATGGAGGGGATCGCCTCGAGGCACGACGAATTCCGCGTACTCAATGATTACGGCAATTTTATGCGGTCCATAGTCCCGCCCGCGCAGTGCCTGAAGGTTGAGAGTGCGAAGCAAATACCGGTCAATCAGTTCCATGGCCGCTCCGGGCTCCCGCAGCTGCACCATGCTGGATGCCTGATCTCCCAGAGCGAGCCGGAGCCATTCACTCCAGTCGTCGGCTCCGCGCGTTGCGCGAATGCCTTTTCCACGGTCATAATGCAGGATTACATCATATTTCTCGAACATCACCTCATCGAGAAATGTACCCAGAGAAAGCAATCGCGGCTCCGGCTGACCGGGAGTAATGACGGTATCGAAAACGTTTCCGTGGAGCAAAAATTGCGAAACGGATCCCGACTTGAAGAGATCACGCATTTCTTCTGCCCATTCCGGCAGCCCTGAACTCATTGTCTATCTCCCGGTCTGCGAATGACGAATTAGAATCAAATTCGTCATTCGTAATTCGTAATCTGCAAAGCCGGCGGCTCTGACATCAGATCTTCGACAGCGCCGTAGATCTTCTGCTGATCGGTAATCCATTGTGTAGTGCCGCCCAGAGTAGCGGTGACCTGATCAATCCGCTTGGAAAGCGTTTCCGGATCGGCAGAAACAACTGCCTGTTCGCGAACCAGTTCCACCTGTTCCTGTATGCGCGTAATCTCGGCATCCAGGAAGGCCAGTTTTTCTTTTGCTTCGCGGCGTTTATCCAATCGCTGTTGAAGAATATCAACCTGTCCGGTCAGGCTCTTTTTCAGTTCTTCGCTCAAAGGTTCCTTGAGCCGCGCTTGCAGCTTGTCGATCCGTTCCTCAAGGCCGGCCGACTCATTTGGCCCCCCCGCAGAGCTTCGCAGGATCCGGTTAATAGCCTGGCGCGTCGTCAGCAAGCGCAGATAAACCCAGAGCAGGCGTCCCAGACCTTCTCCCTGAGCCTGCAATCCCGACGATGGAGCCTGAATCGCCTGCTGCTGTTCCAGAAGCGTCCAGCAGCGCACTTCGAGTGCACGGTATTTCTGCTGATCCTCGCCGCTCAGCTGCTGTATGAGTGCATTGACCTTTGCCTGCCATTGATTCGTTGTCTGCAGCCGCTGCGAGGCGCCTACAAATCTCTGGAAGCGCTTGTTCGTCCCAAGAATCCACAAATAGGCCAGTTCGGCGCCCAAGCCGATGACCCAGAAGCCCGGATTCATCAGGCCCAGCATCGCGAAAATCCCCAGCCCAATCCAGTTGGGCGGCACGAACATGCCGATGGGTCGCGCATTGAATGCCTTGCGAATATAATCCCAAATACCGGGATTCACGATTGATCCCTCCAAAAGCCGGCATGTCGTCCGGCATTAATTATCCGATACCCTCCTGAAGGCTTCGGTAACAACATAAACGGCATTCTTGAAATCAGGCCGCTCTTGCGCAACCAGCGGCGGAATCCCTATCGAGGCCGGGATTGTTTCTCCAATATCATAGGCGATTTGTCCCGGTGCGTGAGAAAAAATCCACACTCTTTCTCCGAGATATACGGCCTCGGTCACATTGTGGGTTACACATAAGATCGTGGGCTGTATGCGATGCCAGAGATTCACGATCAATTCCTGCATTTCCAGACGCGTTGGTTCGTCGAGCGCCGAAAACGGTTCATCCATCAACAGGATTTTCGGTTCCATGACAAGCGATCGGGCAATCGCCACACGCTGCTGCTGGCCGCCGGAAAGCTGATGCGGGTACTTATTCTTATGCGCCGTAAGTTCAACCTGTTCCAGGATGTTTTCGGCTTTTCTGAGACGCTCTGCACGGTTTGATTCGAGCTTATCGAGTTCCAGTCCGAATAAAACGTTCTGCAGAACGGTTAAGTGAGGGAACGAACTATACTGCTGAAAAATCATCCCTCGGTCGCGGCCCGGACCTGTAACCGGCTTCCCATTGACAAGCACTTCACCCTCACTTGGTTTGAGAAAACCGGCAATAAGGTTTAAAAGCGTGCTCTTGCCGCATCCCGACGGACCGATGATTGTAATGAATTCTCCATGTCCGGGAATATCGTGGATGCTGAAGGTAACTTCATGAATGGCCGTAAATGCACCGAAGCGTACACTGACATTCCGGAATTCCACTATAGGAGTGGATGCTGAAGCAGTATCCGACATCAGGTTTGGCTCCGCCGATAGGGAAAAAGTATTGCTCCAAGACGTCCCCACAGGAGGTCTGCAATCCAGGCGATCAGAGTTATGATGACGATAACAAGATATACCCGGCCGGACATGGCACGCCTGCGCGCAGTATCGATCAGATCCCCCAGGCCTCCGGTTTTTACGACAACCTCGGCCAATACCAGATAGGACCAGCCGATTCCAAACGCCAGCCTCATCGAATGCCAGATTTCGGGAAGCGCAACCGGCACCAGTACCCTGCGAATGATGAGCCAGCGTGATGCCCCCAGGGTATAGGCAGTGCGCAGATAAATATCCGGCACGGAATCTATGGCCTTGATAACCATAGGCAAAAGAAAAATGCCGAAAGCTAAGCCAAGAAAGGCCACTTTTTGTTTTTCGTCCAGGCCGAACCAGGACATAGTCAAAGGCACCAGCGTAGCAATGGGAATATACCCGCTGGCAGTTACTATGGGCGCCATCGTTGCACGCATACTCCCAAATGATCCCATCAGTATCCCGAGCGGCAGCACTATCGCCAAGCCCAACAGAAAGCCGAGCGCTACCCGCCGCACACTCAAACCGATATGGTCTAAAAGACCACGATTATCCTGATCGCTCGACCTCAAAAGATCGCCGAGGCTCTGTATGACTTCGGTTGGGCTGGGCAGAATTGTGGGCCCAAAAACCCGTTCCTCAGGAATGCCATGCGTGAGCATCCACCACAGCAGTATGAGAACCGCGAGCGGGACCATGCCGAGCAAAACGGATACACCCGAGGGGACACGGCCTCGAATTTCCGAAAACCATTTTGGAATCATAGCGTTGACCGTAAGCAAATTACCCCGAAATCCGGCAACAGTCACCATAATTCCCTTTGCAGGCCGGGATGCAGCGATTTTTGTCCGCTGCCGGCAATCTGGGATTTATGCTGTTTATCGCCAAATTTCAAATACGATTGAATACGTTTAACGGTTCACATGAAACGAGATCGCATCTGGAGCCACAACAAGTCATGCATTAGAATGAAGCCGACCAGAACACGGTTATTTTTAAAAATGAATTGCCTTCCTCCGGCGGCTAAAAAGCTATAGAAAAAGACTTCGCCAGAATCCTGCCCATCAGGACTGCGCGCGTGCAACGATTGTACTTTCGCTATGGCTCTAAGACAAGCCGAAGCTTCCGAGCCGCTCCTGCCAAATAATCCTATCTTTTTACGGCAAATCGGCCGATTGCATTAGGCGGATAGTATTATGCGCCGGCGCAAAGAATTGGATCCCCAGCCGGCAAGGATCTCGAGCTTTGGAAATACAAGAACATTCTATTGATGGAACATCATTGGCAAATCTGATCCAGGAGGCTCTTGGACATGGCGCATCCCTGCCTGTTCAAGCTAAGGGATCCAGTATGGCACCCTTTATCAAGGATGGCGACATTCTGACATTATCTCCCCTGTCCCTCCGCAAACCGGGAATCGGCGACGTTGTCGCATGCAGGCTGCCGAACGGTGATAAGTTGATTATCCACAGGTTGGTTAAAACATCCAATAATTATTGCCTGATTAGAGGCGATTACCGCCCTGAGCCGGATGCCTGGATATCCCCAAAGAATATTCTGGCTTGTGTAAGCCGCATCGACAGGGATGGGAAGCAAATCACGTTCAGTATTGGACCGATAAAAGCCCTGATTGCATTCTTAAGCACAAACAATATCCTCTACCCTTTTCTATGTTATTTATACAGAAGGTTTAGCGGCAAGCACCAAGAAGGCCCAGAGTACCTGCTTTATGAAGCTCAGCTATAGTTGGCTTGACTGTTTAAGACGCGGGCTTTCAACATCACCGGCAGAAGAACGCATTCCGGGCCGGCTGTTTAGCGCCGGCTTCACGAAAAACCTCAAAAAGCTATTTCCCTTTATTGCTCGACATTGGCGTAAGGGATTGGCCGGCGGACTGCTTGTGGTCTTCACGTCGCTTCTGACTTTTCCCCAGCCCTTAATCGCGCGCTTTCTTATCGACAAAGTAATTTTAGGCCGTCAGATGCACGGCCTGGCGCCGGCGTTGATCCTGTTAATATCCATTGTTCTTGTCGAAAAGCTTTTAAGCCTTTTTCAGGAGTTCTATCTGGCTCGTTTCGAGCAGACGGTAATCCTGGATGTTCAAAAGGGCTTGTTCAGCCACTGCCTGTCTCTGCCCAAGTCGTTTTTTGATACGCAGGAGACCGGATATCTGATGTCCCGTATTTCCACCGATGTGCAGGGATTGCGGTGGCTCTTTTCGGATACGGTTGTTCAGATGCTGGCAAATTGCTGCCGTCTGGCAGGCGGGATAGCCATCCTGTTTTATCTCGAGTGGCGGCTTGCCCTTTGCATTTTCCTTGCTGTGCCTGCAGCCTTGCTTCTTCTTTCCTATTTTTCGGATAAGCTGCATATCCTCAGCCGCGGCAGCATGGAACAGCAGGCCCATCTGACTACCCAGCTTCAAGAGTCGATTTCCTCAATTCCACTGATTAAAGCCTTTGCCTCTGAGGAAAAGACACAACGGCGCCTGGGCAAGAAGCTAAAGTCCATTCTGCGCCTCTCGCTGGAATTGACCGCCATTAATGCCGCCGCAAATTTTGTGATAGGCATTATGCCCAATGCAGCGCGAGCGCTTGTACTGGGTATAGGCGCCTACTGGATAGTGAATGACCGCTGGACGCTTGGCAACCTGCTGGCGTTTCAGGTTTGCCTCGGATATGTGTTTGGTCCGGCTCAGTTTCTCGCTACCGCCAACCTGCAAATCCAAAATGCACGCGCGGCGCTGGAACGCGTATCGTCCATGTTCGATATCATTCCTGAAGAAAATAGCGGCCGGGGTGAAGCTGTTGAAAGATTATCCGGGGATATCGCTTTCCAGAATGTGTCTTTCTCATACGACGGAAGGGAGAGGGTACTGGAAAATTTCTCTCTCCATGTAAATCCGGGACAGCATTTTGCGATCGTTGGGCCAAGCGGCGCAGGCAAAACAACGCTTGTGAGCCTCATTCTCCGCTTTTATCGCCCGACTGAAGGCAAGATATTGTTTGATGGAAGGGATGCAGATGAATTCGATGTCCGCTCTCTGCGCCGCAGAATTGGCTATGTCGCGCAGACTACGCTGCTTTTATCCGGAAGCATAAGGGATAATCTTCGCTATGGGAACCCGGAAGCGAGTGAAAAGGAGCTTGCAGATGCAGCCCGGGCTTCCGGCATAATGGACTTTATCTATTCTCTTCCGGAGGGCATGGATACTCAGATTGGCGAAAACGGCATGGCGCTTTCGGAAGGTCAGAAACAACGTCTCTCGATCGCGAGAGCCCTGGTCTGCAATCCTGATATTCTGATCCTCGATGAGCCTACATCATCTCTGGATCGGCTGAACGAAAAATCAATCTTTGAGGCGCTTCCGGATTTCGCAAGCAATAAAACTCTTTTTATAGTAACCCATCGGATCGACACCATTCGGAACTGTGACCGGATACTGCTCTTAAATGAATGCCGGACCATTACGATCGGGACTCACGATTCACTGCGGAAATCGAGCGATTATTATCAATCTTTGATAGTCGATGATGAGTCGAACCTTACCTGCCGCTTGCGGATAGGAGCAGCATAGGCGTGCAAATCATGGATTAGTGACGATTTGTGGCTGATTGTTTCCCGGACAATTTTAATGACCGAGACGCATGGTCGGGTCACCGAACAAAATCCATGTCTTCCGCACATCGCGATCATTGGTTGCGGCCTTAGCTTTTATGATCGCGTCCCCAATTGTCTGCCTGTCTCTGAACAGCTGACCAAATAATTCGACGTTCATCTGCAGCTGATAATTTGCATCCGTCAATCCCGATGACGCCCAAACAGCCACAGCACCACCGTTCCGCGCTTTCATCAGCGCTTCCGCCAGGCTCTCCGTGTATATGTCGCTGAAATAGCCGTTCAAGCATGTCATTGCAGTGGCAAAAGGCAGCTTTGCTTCATTTATGAGCCCCGCCGCTCCGCCCGAGGTCAACAGGTCTCCTCGCCACAGCTCCACCGATCCATGCCCGAGATAATTCACCAGAAGCGCTCCCGCGTTCAGGCCTTCCAAAACCTGCGTTCTCGCGCTCACGTCATCCGTTTGCCCGCGAAAGATCCTGCGGATCGTCATGGACTCGGGAAGCGTTTCCGCCAGCTGTTCGCTTGCAGCCTCGAAGTCAAAATTTTCTTCAATGTTATCCGCCACAAGTACGGCCCGATTCGCCCACTCACCCGATTCGCCGCTTTTCCGATATTCCACGATTTTCGCCACCTGGCGCCGCGCTTCGCCCGCCGTACGCACCGACAATCGTCCTACCGCCACTTCCGGTACTCCGTCTCCGTCCGAATCCCCATACCAGTCATCTGACGCCGTTTCCATCAACTCCGTGTCGATCAGCTTCGTCGGTACGTAGTCAAAATCCCCCAATCCCAGGTAATTCCTCGGATCAAAGCTCGCATCCCCCACCAGCAGCAGATACTTCGGTTTTATCGTCCAGTCTTCACGCGCCTTCGCCAAAAAGTCCTTCAACGCATACGGCGTCTTCTCTCCATAACTGAACTCGTCGTACACATCTTCCACATCCGCTATCGCCACCCTATACCCTTCTGCCTCCTGCTGCATCTTCAGATCCCACAACCGCCCTCCAAATTCCCGGTGCGTGATAATGACTACATCCCATCCCCATGTCTTCCAGTTCCATACCGACACATTGTTCGCCCGGATTTCAGCCGCCGCTTTCTTCTGCCTCTCTTCAAACACCAGCAGCCTCCGCGACCCCCATTCCGGCACCATCAGCATTATCTCGTACCCATTCTCCGCCGCCGCGATACTTCCCCTTATTTCCGTTACCCTCAGCGGATCCGTCACATCCATAGCCTGTATCGCCGAACTCGCAAATCCTCCCACCCTCACAGTCTCATATCCATTCGTCTCTACCGGCAATGCTTCTTCATCCGCTTCCAGTTCCCGCAAGTACGATACCCGGATGCGTTTCACCAGGCTGATGTCCTCTTCACCGTTCCCCGCCAACAGCCGGATCCTGTTCTCCCCTGCACGCAACACTCCCGAAGGCAATCCAAAACTTCCCGATCCTGCCTCCTGATTGGCAAACAGTACCGTTCCTATCCCGACGCCGTTCACTTCCACGCCGACTACATGGCTTGTTTCCGTCACCCCCTGCAGTTCCATCTCCAGCCGTCCGTCCCTGTTTGCCGTCTCATCCAGATGATTCAACTGCAGCGTCTCTTCCGCCCCTTCCACTCCTACAACCGATCCAAAAAAGTTTTCTTCATCCCCGTTCTGCAACGCCGCCCAATAGACCGTTTTCCCCTTCAACTCCAGTGTCGTCCATTGACTCCTTGTCGCGTTCCAAAACGGCGGCCCGTCCATCACCCCGATTCGGCTGCCGCGCTGATCCCCTTCTACCAGCCAGTACACACGCGCATCCGTCCACGGCGTATCCACACCTGTTCCATAAAATTCTATCCAGCTTCCTTCACCAAATTCTGAGGCACACGCCCGGCGAGCAGCCCTGCTCCTCTTTGCCGACAAGCCATTGCGTCGCTCTTCGATGCGCGCACACTGCGCGTACACACGGATCGGCTGTTCCTCTCCCTCTGCAAACAGTTGCAGATTGGCCGGGTTTATCGTCTCGCTCAGCCCTGCAGCAATCAACTCCTCCCGCGTCACCCGGTACCAGCCTTCTTCTCTGACCAAGATCTTTGCCTTCGCCCGCACAGCCAGATCCCACTGCACGCGCAATTTGTCTTGTGCTGTAGTTCCCGATGCCGCTACTGGCAGGCTCTCCTCCACCCCCTTCGATAAATGCGCCATCCTCATGCCGGAGTCTGCCACGCTTTTCTTCTCTGAAGGTCTGGTGACCCATTTCTTCCATGGCGATCCGTCGCTCCTGTTCCCCGACGCTCCCTTCCCCAGGTAGCTCAGCACCGCCGACTCAACCTGTTCCGGCAGTTCCGTTTCATTGTCTGCAGCCGTCACCGGTCCATGCCATGTCCTCGTTCCGTTTGTATCGATATCCTCCAGCCAGTAGCGCAGCGGTTCCGCCATATCCCCCGCGGCATCCTGCCATACATACGTCCGTCCGGATGCCAGCGCCGTATCTTTACTCGACAGCAATGCAGAGCCCGCTATGATGGAGGGCGTCACCCGCACCAGGCCCCCTTTGTCCTCCCGATAAATCCGAAAGCCCAGATTGCTGACTTCATATCCTGTTTTCCACTTCAGCTGAACCAGGCCGGAATAGTACTCCGCCGTGAAAGAAATCAGTTGAATCTGCGTGACGGTGGCATCCTCTCTAGATCCGATGCTGTAAAAGGTTGACGGGGAACTCTGGTTGTTGAAATCCGTTTTAATCCAATCCGCATCGCGGATTGTGCTGGAAATACGGACTTCATCAACGTCACCGGCATAATACCCGTCAGAGCCGTTTGGCCAACCCGAATTCTTGTATGCACCCATGCGCCAGTAGCCGTTGTAATCCTGACATTGGCCTCCGACGCTGACGGATTGATTCAGCGTGCCGTCAACATACAGATTCAGATTATTGCTGAAGTCATTGACGTGCGCGACCAGGTAATGCCAGCTGTTATCGGTGAGTGTACCGGTGCTGACTGCCACATAGGCAGTTTTATTGGAATAGCATGCGGCGTAGACATAGCCATCCGAACCGACATACAGATGCCGGTCCTTGTTGCTGCTGGTAGTGCCGGTCTGTTTGGAATCAAATCCCACAACCTTATGCCCCGAAGCAGTCCCTGTTTTCATCCATGCAGATACAGTGTGGTATTGGGGATTGCTGATAGCGGTGGAATTGCTTTGATAAATATAATCGCTGGTTCCGTTGAAGCTTAGTGCGCTGGTAACCTGTCCGCCCGTTGTCAGAGTATCGGTATCCGCGGCTGCAACTCCATCGCCAATTGCGGTGACGGGGGTGGATTCGGCTACCGTGGTGCTGGCGGCATTATCGGACATGTGCCAGACCGCCTGAAAATTGCCTTCCCAAACGCCGGTCGGATCCTCGAGCGGATCCACAATGGCGCCGTTGCTGAAGTACATATAAATGACGGTATTTGATGCGGCCGAAATGGTATTCAGGGAAGGTATCTGTACCCAGACGACCAGATTCCCTGTTTGTTCGTTATATGTTTCAAACTCATGGCTGAGATCACAGGAATTGGTCCCCGGGACTCCGCACACTCCGGCATCCAATCCGCGGAACATAATGTCATAGCCGTTTGAGTGCTTGACATATCCTCCATAGGTATCCGATTTCAAGTCAGCATCAGTGATGTTGATCAATATCGGATAGTTGGACAGAGCTGTCGCTGAAGTACCCGAGACCCCCACCTTCGACCGGTCAATCGTTATTGCCTTGCGATAGGCAAAATCCTCTAAATTTGCTACCGCTCTAACCGGCACGGCGACTATCGCCCAGTTTCGGTTGCGGCTGAGCGACCACGACATCGTGACAGTACCCGCGCCATCTTTTGTACTTGAGGCACCGCGAGTATTCTCGCTGTCGGTTCCGCTAGTGGTATTATCTCGCCACCATTCAGCCTGGCTCGAATCAACGGTCAGAGACGTGTATCTGTATAAGTGCCCCACCATATCCACAACCAGTTCACCCGCATTGCTTGACACTGTCACGGAAGGAGAGGAGCTGTTTCCATTATTGCCTTGATAGGTTCCAAGGGGATAATCCTGGTCCACTCCGATGAGCAATTCCGCTCCGGCAACAAATCTTGCTGCAGCACTCATATTAACAACAACATTTGCCGTTCCGGTTGTCGGCGCCAGCAATTGCCAAAGCTCGACGCGTACACCTGTCGTGGTGCCATACTCCGCGGTCCCGATAGCCGTAAGAGCCGTACCACCATAGGTAACTGAAGTGACATATTGCCCGCTGCTTTTGGTGATGGACACTCCGACCAGCAAAAGCCTGTTGCTGCCCGACACCGTAAAGGATGTAATAGTAAGGCTGGATGCCGTACCGGATCCCGTATCTGCAGTCTTGGTGGTGGATACAGCAACGGCTGCGTGAACATAAGACGACCATGCAAACAAGAAGAAAACCACGGTCGCCATAAGGCCGCGTATGGGATTCCGCTCAAAGCGCTCCCTCGCTATAGTTCCCATGATTACCCTCATTCTCAGCAATAATTCAAGTCTGATGGTTTTACGGTCGAACTTAATCCCCGCATTCGCGCATCCGGCTGATTTCCGGATGCCATCATTTTTGAAAAAAGATAAATTGCTAAAGATACACTTTATCTATATTTCTCCTCTTCCAGCTCTATCGTCGGAAAATGCGGAAAAATTACCTGTAAGGGCATTTTTTTGATGGGAATCCGGGTTCGAGGAAAACGATAGCTTTAGAGGAGGCCTGTGGTCAGCAGTTTGTAAGGATAAAATCCACGACATCACGGTTCGGGATGACGCTTAATTCATGACAGGAAATAAGATCGGCAACTTTGCCGAAGAAATCGACAGTGTAATTCAAAGCATCCGCATTGTAGAAGACGGGGAAGGAAAAAGAGAAAAGCAAGGCGGCGGCTTCGACGCCTATTTTGGATTTCAGCGAGTTTTTCTCCCCGTGGCGAATAAAGAAGATGCGTTTCAGAGGTGCCCTTGATGCGGTGGCCATTTCGGCCTCGCCGTGCCAAGGCGTGCCATACATCCATATCCGATTTTCATCCTGCCTTAATATGATTCGATCATCGCTCAGGATGGTGATTCCGGGTTCCTTTTCCCAGAGCTTTGCCATTGTGGTTTTGCCGGCGCCGGATTGTCCTGCAAAAAGAAGACCGTCCCCATCGGCATTGACAAGGCCGCAGGCATGGACCTCGGCGCCTCTGCCTTGTGCCAGCAGGTTGAGCACAAGGAGTTCATCCAAAGGATATTGCAGCGGATAGACAGCCTGATTCCTATTGAATAATGCCGGATGCAGAAAAACCCGGCCGCTTTTGAAATCCCGCTCCATTCGGGCTGCCTTGTAAGGGACCTTTCCAAGAGACGGAGAAGAACAATAAAACCAGTAGGCATTGTCCTTCAGATAAAGCTTCCATGCCCCACCGGAGTCGAAGATCTTTTGGCTGCCATAATTATCATCCAACACCAGCCGGCACGCCTCAATCGACAGATCCGGTTTTGCCTTGGCGCAGGAAAAAAGCGCCATATCTCCATCGAGCCCGAGCTGGAGATCAGGATCAGTGGAGATGACTTCAATAACAATGTCCGCAATTTTTATCTGGATTCCGCGCGCCGTCCCGCCGGAATCCACATAATCGCCAAAGTCACCCGATATTCGCTTTTCAGCATTGGCGGATGTTGTTTTTAGGATCCTATCGTGCTGCATCTCAAGCCGCCGTTGTTGCATCTGGACTGGGCAGGGCCCGCAACCGTCGTTGTCTTGCAGGCACCCAATACAGCCTCTTCAGGCTTTAACACAACCTGTTTAACCTGCGGCTTTTCATACCGTTTTTTTTCTTTTGTGTCATGCAGTGAGTTTTTGCTCATTTTGAATTCCTTCCTTAAGACCGGATGCCAGCCTTTCCATTTCAGGAAAGGCTTCTCCGCCTTTGCAATACTCGCAATCCCCGTGAGGAGCTACAGGAATGTCCAGCGCGTAAGCCCGCAAATGGGCTACCTGGCATAGAAAATCCACCGGCGATTCCGGATCGCCCTGTTCCAGTTCGCTGTTGGCAGGGCACATTCCGCACATTGCCTTGATTTCGCATGCGGCACATTTGGTTATGCGGAAACTCTTTTTGCGTCGCAGGTTCAATATGGAGTTTTGCCAGCCGTCCTCAAAACTTCCGCGGCGCAAGTCGTAGCTGTTGCATTGCGAGAACGGACACAGGTTCATTTTGCCCTGTGGATTTATTGAAAATGAATTGATGCCTCCACCGCAGTGGTACAGCTCATCGATGCGCCCGGATGCGTGCACAGGCCCGTTGAACTGATTTGCGAAGGTCTTCCAGGCATCGATGCGCGCAGAATCCATTAGATCCAGTTCCACAACCTCGGCAGGTGTGAGTCGGAAAGCCAGCGGACGCCGAGAAAAATCGATTCTGGGATTGATCATGGCATCAAACCGGAATTCGAGCCCGAGATCCTCCTGAACGAATCGCTTCATATCCCGGATCTCATGTTTGTTTTCTCTGACAACCACTGTTTTTATTTTCAGCGGCAGGTTTCTCTCTCTCAGAAGATTTATTCCCCTCAGGCACTTCTCAAATGATCCCGGAACTCCGCTTATGCTTTCATACGTTCTTCTTGTCCGGCCATACAACGTAATCTCAGTAGAAAAGGGAGTCCATTGTGCAAGATGGTCGGCTATTGCCGGCGTTATAAGGATTCCGTTTGTAAAAAGGCTGACAAGCAATCCTTTTTGCTTTGCGTATGTATAGATGTCGAGGAAATCTTTTCTGACAAAGGGCTCCCCTCCGGTGAAAAGCAGCCAGAGGCACCCGGCGTCGGTGATTTCATCAAGTATATGACAGTGCTCTTCGCGGCTCAGCTCGTTCTGTCCGGCGCCGGCATCATCTAATTCAAGATTGTTGTAACAATGAGAGCATTTCAAGGGACAGCGGTAGGTGAGCTCAATAGTCCCATCCAGGGGTACTCTTCGCCCGACTATTTGATGGTGAAACGCTTCGCTGAATTTGCCGTATGTACAGGTGTCCACTTCTCAACTCCCGCCTTGGGCGGATGAACGTATAAGGCCGGCGTCTCGCAGAGAATCCAGAAATTCCGTCAGATCCTCTGCTGCTGTATCGAAAGCGACCTCGTACTCCCGGCAAAGCTTCTGCAGGATTGCTTCATCCGAAGTCGGAAGCCGAAGCATCTCCCAAACCATCGTGCCCATGGCGTTTAAAGTGTAAATGGCATTCAATTCGCCTACGCTGCCGGCTATAGGCACAATAATCGTCTCTCCTGCTATCTGCCTTGTCACCAGATTGTCTGCTTGAACGTGATATAGCATACGCATGCTCATGAAATATTGTTTCGGCTGCCTTTATATGTACATTAGCGAATAACCTGTGCAGGATACAGCAAATGCCAATACCTGAAAAGCCGGGAAGCGGTCTGAGTCAGGGAGGCATTCATGTGAGAGCGCTACGAGAGCTTCGACGATCCGCGATGCGGAGGCGGGCCCATCGCCAGGCGGCGATCAACGGCCAGAACACGCGGCCGGAAAGCGGCCATCCGGCCAGAATGAGGCCTCTGCCACTTTCCGGATGCCAGGGAGCGGTTCGGACTCCCGCCACTCGCTCCACAATTGCTTTGAGGGGAAAAGGCGGAGATACCTTATCCCGGACCCAATCCGGAATTGGGATGCGCAGTCGTTCTTCAATCAAACGGAGAAGCGCCCAAAGCGGTGTCGTTACCCGCCATTGAGCCGCTCTCGACACAACCGCTTTGAAATCGATGCTCTCACGCAAAAGCAGGCAGGCGGCATCCAGGGCAAGCTTGTAGCGCTCGGCGAAGCAGGATTGCCCGAGATTCCCGGCAGCCAGCAGAAGCATATCCTCCCGAGAGGGTCCCCGTATCGTTCCGACGGCCGTCTCATAAACAACGGCGCGCCGGAAAACCTGCTCAGCCGGATCCAAATATGGAGGATCGTTGAGCAACCCAAGATGCAAATCTACCGGAAATCGGGTTTGGGAATCAGAATGATGAAAAAGCCTTTCCTTGGCAGCATCCTCAGTAGCCGGATGAGTCGGAGTTCTACGTCGTTCGTACCCCATATTAATAAGGATAGAAGCTGCAGCGTTTTCTGCGGAGCGAGGTATCAGCACATCAATATCCGTAGATCCACGCATGCCTTGTGCACCCCACCAGAGCGGATCGCACAGCGCACCCTTGAAAAAGAGCATTTCAATGCCTTGCGCTGAAAATGCGTCGCGGATCAAGGCGCGGTCGTGCTCCAGAATAAGCGCACGCCTGACGGCACGCTTTGTACGCTTTTCAAGATCAGTCTCCGCATCCGTCGCCCCCATCAGTTGGAATCCCCGGGCAACCATGGAATCAATGTACTCCTTGCCGGAGTGCGCAAGGATGCCGCGGAAATCATTGGCTCCATGGGGAAGGATATCCGTAAGCTTAATGCCTGCGCCAGTGCCCAACACTTCTCTTAGTGCTGCAAACAGCAGATTCTCGCTATAGACATCCAGTCGCGATCCTGGCGCTTCCCTTTTCACCTTAAAAGCCTCCATTTTTTGTTGAAAGCTACTCGAAGATAGAATTTTTTTATCTCCGCTTCAATTCAATTCACCTTTTTAATAATCCGGCAATAAAACCATCCCCCAACCATCCGCCGCTGCAAAAGTCAGCCGGCGAACGATAACTGTGGTGACGCAATCTATACAATTATAAATTCCCATGCTGATCGCGCATGATGCCGCGACGCGCATGATTCACGGCATGCCTGCATATATCAAGCCTCTTCAGACGGAACTTGCGTGCTGAAGCTCGCTCTGACATGAGATACAGCAATGGCTTTTGAAAGCCCACCATTATCGCGGCAGTATTGTTCATCTCCTGAATATTTTCTCTAAGTACTGCTAAACAATTTGTTTGTAAGACCGATGAATTCATTGAGAGTTGATGAAGCTTTACTAATGTATAGCTTCCCCGCCTGTAAGTGAAGCGGCGAAGCTATATCAACCCGATCCACAAATTTAATAAACAATCCTTCACTAAGGGAATAGGATGCGGAGTGTGTTTGCATAAAACCGAATTTAGAAAACTCTCCGGACCTGTTTTTGCCTCTATATGAAAATCGCCTTGGTTTCAACCGGGCTGGGCCGCGTCTTGCGTGGATTTGAGTCCTTCACCGAGTCCCTTTTTCAGAATCTGACTGCGCACAGGCCGGATATGGATGTGACTCTTTTTCAAGGAGGAGGGAAAAGCGGTGAAAGAAGAGTCGTCATTCCAAACCTTTATCGCAATCTGACCATAAAACGGATTGGAAAATATAAAGCTGGTTTGCTGGAACAGCGTTCGTTCGCCATGGCGCTCTATCCTTCGCTGCGAAGAGGCAAATTCGATATTGTTCACTACAATGAACTCTGTATGGGCAGCGCTCTATTTCATCTGCGCCGCGCTTTTGGAGGCAGCTTTAAATTGCTCTATTGCAATGGTGCCCCATCCCCGCCGATTCACTACCATCATCGTTGCGATTTTGCCCAAATGCTTACCGCTCCCATGCATGAAGAAGCTCAGTCATACGGAATTTCGCCGGCACGACTCTTCTTTGTACCCTATGGTGTGGATAGTCACAGGTTCTCTCCCGCTGTGTTTTCGCATAGGGTGGAAACGCGACAACAGCTTGGCATACCAAAGGAAGCAATGGTTGTCCTCACTGTAGCGGCATTGAGCCGATCCCATAAACGGATTGATCATGTGATGAAGGAGCTGTCTGCCATGCCGGAAGCACCCTGGTTTCTGGCTGCAGGCCAAAGAACCGAAGAAACGGATTCACTGGAAGCTGAGGCAAATGTTTTATTGCCATCGCGCTGGAAGTTTGTCAGCTGGCCACATGCCCAGGTTCATCGGTTGTTCGGCGCCGCCGATGTTTTCGTTCTTGGTTCTCTTACAGAAGGGCTGCCGATATCTTCTATTGAAGCCATGCTATCCGGTCTTCCTCTGGTTCTCCATGACGCTCCACTCTTCCGATGGGCTGCAGCAGGAGCTTCCGTCCGGCATGTAAACATGGCAGAGCCGGGAGAACTTCGACAGGCAGTGCAGCAAGCTCTTAAGGGTCATGAACCAAAATTGGAAAATCCACTGAAACGATTTTCCTGGGACTCGATTATTCCGGATTATGTCCGAATGTATGAGCAGGCGCTGCAGACTGATTCCATTGCCGCCTAACTTCCTAATATTTGGTGAACATTTCTTAAGTGTGTGCGAACAGGATTAAGCGTTGGAAGATTCTTTTAATAAAACAATCTGCACAGATGCAAGAAATTTTAAAAAACTACAAAGCAAGTTTTTTGCCAATCACTGGCGCTATATCAAAGAATTTATAAACTTTTATGGCCTTATTCCGATTAGATCTAACGGGAGATGATTGGACTGTTTATTGCATGGGCCCTTTTATTCCCTGGCACCATCCCGGTTTTCAGGAACCGGACCGATGGATAGCGCTTTTTGTTAGATTAATAATTGGACATTTGTTTTAAGCATCCAATGGGTTCGACCAACGGATACTATGAACGATAAACTGGAACGTATAGACAATATCAACTCGACGCCTGAGGTGCATTATTCGCTTCCGTCCGAAGTGCAGAGTTATATGCGCGAGCCGGAGACAAATTTCCAGATCCACCTGCTGGATTATTGGAAGGTCCTGGTCAAGCGCTGGTGGATTGTCCTCGCGACTCTTGTAATATTTGTATCTGTCAGCTCATACATTACCTATCGCCAGCCTCAGATATATCGCGCATCGTTGAAGTTGCAGATAGATAACGAACAAGCCAACATCTTTCCCTTCCATGATTCCACCGCCTCCTTTACCTATGTCACTACGGAAGAGTATCTGAAGACGCAATTTGAAGCGCTCACCAGCCGCACATTGGCTACCCGGGTAATCAAGGCCATGGATCTGGAAAATGATCTCCGGTTCTCCCAGCCGAGGGAACTGGATGCCATTGACCGGTTTGTCCACCGGGTCAGAAGCTCCATCAATTGGCGGTTCTATTATGGACAGAAGGACAAATCTTCTTCCGCCAACACCAAATACCCAAGCCCTTATTCATCTCTAGCCGATACACTGCTCTCATCCATTACCATCACGCCTATCAAAAACAGTTCGGTGGTCATCGTCAGCTTCGATGCCCGGGATCCGGTACTTGCGGCGGATATCGTGAATAATCTCGCAGCCGAATACATACAGATGAATTTTGAAACCAAGTATAAATCCACCAAGATGGCGTCGGATTTCCTGGCAAAGCAGCTGATTGACATCAAAAAGCAGGTTGAAAAATCCGAGGAACAGCTGGTCAAATTCGGCCAGGCTCATAATATCTATACTCTCGGCGCGAAGGAAAATGTGATCATGCAGAAACTTGCAGACCTGAATACGGCATTGACTCAGGCGCAAGCGGAGCGGATACAAAAGGAATCGATCTGGGTTACGGCAAAACAGTATATCCAGGGTCCCCTTCCGGAGAGCATCAGCACACACGATATCAAATCTCTGGAAAACACGGTTGCCGGTTTGCAGCAGCAGTACTCAAAATTACGTACCGTATACAAACCCGACTGGTGGGAAGTGAAGCAGGTTGCAGGCCAATTGGAAACGGCCGAAAAACAGCTTGCGAAATTGCGGACTGAAAGAATAAGAGATCTGGTAACCGCCTATCAGACTGCGCAACAGAGAGAAAAGCTTCTGACGGAAGCGGTGCGGCAACAGAAACAGGAAGCGGACGCGCTAAACGAATACTCCATTCAATACAACATACTCAAACAGGAAGTCGACAGCAACAAGCAGCTCTATGACGGAATGCTGCAACGCATGAAGGAAGCCGGAATCACCGCAGGATTAAAATCAAATAATATCCATGTCGTTGACTCCGCAATTCCACCCGGGGCTCCCATTCTGCCGAATAAAAACGGCAATCTGACCAAAGCCCTTTTAAGCGGACTCGTATTCGGCATTGCCCTCGCCTTCTTCTTCGAATATGTCGGTTCCTACTTCGATAGAAGCCTTAAGACACCGGAAGATGTCGACCGCTTTGTAAAGCTGCCGTTCCTGGGATTGATTCCGTCGACGCACAGCTTTGAGAACAGTGGAAGCCGGAAACCGCTGGCTCTCTACATGAGGTCCAGGGACAATGGAGTCGGCAAAACCGGCGCCAACGGCGTTAATGGTCATTCGAGCATCGAACTAATTACTCTTATTAACAGCAAGTCTCTGATATCCGAAGCCTATCGACATCTCAGGACATCGATTCTGTTATCCTCCAATGGTCACAACAGGTACAAATCGATCGTGGTCACTTCCAGCAAACATGGAGAGGGCAAGACCAGTACGTGCATCAACCTTGCCGTCACTCTGGCTCAGGCAAATAAAAAAGTCCTTTTGATGGACTGCGACTTGCGCAACCCGAAAATTCACCGCATCCTCGGATTGAAGAACCAGGAAGGCGTAAGCACTTTCCTGTCGGAATGCTCCGATCCCTTGACACATCTGATCCGGGAAACTTCCATACCCAATCTGTATGTTTTGACATCCGGGCAGATTCCGCCGAATCCATCCGAATTAGTTGGATCGCCGTTGATGAAAAAATGCCTGGGCGTTTTGGCCCAGCGTTTTGATCACATTCTTGTGGATACACCACCGCTGCTTGCGGTAACCGACGGCAGTATTCTTGCCAATATGGTCGACGGGGTGATTCTGGTGATCAGCGGTGGAGACACGCCCAAGGAAGCGATTGTGCGCTCCAAACATCTCCTTGCCTGCGCTCAAGCCCGGATCATCGGAGCCATGCTGAACAATGTGGATCTGAACACTTGTGAACCCAACTACTACTCGAGGTATTTCTACGGCTACGATATTGAGAATCCTCAGGATCAAGGACCCTCCGATGTCAGCTATGCCGCCCCAAACAGACAAGGCCAACCTTCATGAAAAGCATACTGACATCTCTCATTCTGATCTGTCTGCTTGGAGGTTCCTTACAGGCACAGCAGAACATATCGGCAGAACCGGAGGGAGCGTCCCCGGAGGCCATACTTCTCAAACAGGCCTCAAGTAAACAGGATCCGCCCAGCCCCGCGCAGATGATAAACAAGCGCATAATATCCGCCCCCCAGATGACGGGGACTGATCAGAATTATCTTCTGGGTCCGGGCGATAAAATCGAGCTTACCGTGGTCGGGATACCGGGATTGGACAGAAAAGAATTTTCGCTGGATGCGCAAGGACAGATTTTTATTCCTTATCTGGGCCAGGTCGAGATCAACGGGCTTTCCGTGCGCGATGTGGAATCAAAACTAATACGAATGTTTGCGGTTTCACTGCTGGAGGATCCGCAGGTTACGGTCGGCATTAAGGAGTATAAAAGCCAGTACTTTTATGTGATGGGTTCCGTAAACAAACCGGGGAAATTCCCGCTTATCCAATCCACGGACATACTGGATGCACTGGCGCTTGCCGAAGGATTAACCAGCAAGGCGGATCCGAGGATAAAAATCTATCGCTATTCCCAGGAACATCCATTCCCGAATTTATCGGATGGCCAGAATTCGACGAAGCCGGACGCTCAATCCTCTAATCCGGCGGCTCCGGTCACGCCGATCGAAATCAGCCTGGCAGAACTTCTGGAAGGCGAGCAGAGCCATTACCGCCTGGCTATTCAATCCGGCGATGTCATCACGGTTCAGGACCGGAAGGACAAAACCTATTACATCCTGGGAGATATTGTCAAACCGGGCGCCTATGCATTGCCCTCCGACGAGGGAATCGGTCTTTCACAAGCGCTGGCAAATGCAGGGGGTATTCTCAAAACGGCAGCCGGCAAGAAAATGATAATAGTTCGCAGGAAAGAGAATCAAGAATTGCCTGAACAGATTCCAGTGAATGCCTATGATCTGCTGAAGGGGAGAATACGGGATGTTGTATTACTGGAGAACGATATCGTCCTCGTGCCCGGCTCGGCGAGCAAAACCCTGGGGAAGAACTTCTTGAGCGGAGTCAGCGGCGTTCTCACCACTTTGCTTCTCATAGGAATACCTTAATCGCTGTACCCAATCCCCAAAAACAAAAACTTGAAGAGCTACATTTCGCTCAAGATTGCAGGGCAGTCAGATGAGCACATCGGCTAATCAGCAAGAATTTCCTGTGGCAGCGACCATACAAAGTCCGGCTGATTGCCTGCAGGAATTGGAGCGGTCCATACCCGTTTTGCGGATCGAAGCTTCTGAAGGATGGACTTCTTTCAATCTTAAAGAATTATGGACCTTCCGCGAGCTGTTTTATTTCCTTACATGGCGTGATATCAAGCTTCGCTATAAACAAACGGAACTTGGAATCGCATGGGCTATTCTTCAGCCGCTCCTTACCATGATTATCTTCAGCCTGTTTTTCGGCAGGCTGGCAAAAATACCATCCGACGGAATTCCCTATCCCATATTTGCATTCACAGCGCTCGTGCCCTGGATGTTCTTTGCCAACGGATTGACTCAGGCTTCCAACAGCCTGGTAGGCAACTCGAACCTGATTACAAAGGTGTATTTCCCCCGTATCATGATACCGATCTCAGCGGTGCTGTCCGGCGCCTTTGATTTTGCCCTCGCGTTCGCAGTGCTTTTGGGAATGGTTGTTTATTATCAAATGACCGTCACTTCCAGCATCTTCTTGCTCCCGCTTTTTCTGATTCAGGCACTGATTACGGCCCTGGGTGCCGGGCTTTGGTTCTCCGCGTTGAACGTCAAGTATCGTGATGTGCGTTTTGTAATGCCCTTTCTTATCCAAATCTGGATGTTTGCCACCCCAATCGCTTATCCCAGCAGCCTGATTCCCGGACCATGGCGCATTCTCTATGGATTGAATCCGATGGTCGGCGTCATCGAAGGATTTCGGAGCATGCTGCCGGGGAACCAGGCACAGGCGGGCTCCATGATCGCCGTCTCCTCGGCCGTTGCGCTGGCTCTTTTGATCAGCGGAGCTCTTTACTTCAAACGAGTGGAAAAGACATTTGCCGATGTGGTCTAGACGGACGTGAATCATCCTGCAATTCGGTGCGAAAATATCAGCAAGCTGTATCATATCGGGGAGAGGGAAAACTATCAGGCTCTCCGGGATACGATAGCGCATGCGCTTCGAGCGCCATGGCAAAAACTGCGTCGCCTTATGGGACGAGAATCGAGTCCCTGGGAACAAAATAATTCCTGTTTATGGGCGCTTCGGGATGTTTCATTTTCCGTCGGCCACGGCGAGGTGGTCGGCATCATCGGGCGCAATGGCGCAGGCAAAAGCACCCTGCTGAAGATTCTGGCCCGCATCACCGAACCGACCGGCGGTTTTGCCGATATACACGGCCGAATCGGCTCGCTGCTGGAAGTGGGAACCGGATTCCACCAGGAACTTACGGGGAGAGAAAATATCTACTTCAACGGCGCCATCCTTGGGATGAAGCATGCCGAGATTCAACGCCAATTCGATGAAATCGTGCAATTTGCCGAAGTGGAGCGCTTCATTGATACTCCCGTAAAACACTACTCCAGCGGCATGTATATGCGTCTGGCATTTGCAGTGGCCGCCCACCTGCAGCCTGAGATTCTGTTGGTTGATGAAGTCCTTGCGGTCGGTGATGCCATTTTTCAGAGAAAATGCCTCAACAAAATGCAGGAGGTCGGAGAGCAGGGACGCACCGTATTTTTTGTATCGCATAACATGCCGGCCGTCATCCGCATCTGCCCCAGAACAATCCTTCTCGATGAGGGACGGGTTCTCCATGACGGTCCCTCCCACCAGGTTGTCAGTACTTACCTCAGATCGGGCCTCGGCACTACGGCTATGCGCGAATGGACCGATCCGCACCGGGCGCCGGGCGATGATATCGTCAAGCTCCATGCCGTTCGCGCCATAAACCAGAAGGGGGAAACAACCGAAAGCGTAGATATTCGCAGACCCGTCGGCATTGAAATGGATTTTGAAGTGCTGAAACCCGGCCATGTTCTGACACCAAGCTATCAATTTGTGAACGAAGAAGGCCTGATCATTTTCACCGCTGACGATCAGGATCCCGAATGGCGCCGCCGGCCTCGTCTTCCCGGACGCCAGCGAAGCACCGCATGGATACCGGGCAATTTCCTGTCCGAAGGGACATTGATTGTGAGTGTGTCAATGCGCACATCGATCACGCATGCCGTTCATTTTTGGGAATCCGATGCTGTAGCATTTCACGTCATGGACAGCCTGGACGGCGATTCCGTCCGCGGCGATTATGGCGGATCCATTCCGGGCGTTGTGCGTCCGTCTCTGCAATGGACAAACAGGCACTCGGGCATTGAAGATTCGAACTGAACAGCCGTTTACTCATCCTGCCGCAGAAATATGCAATCATCAATAATGACCATAGGCATTATGGTTCTGAACCGTAACGGCAAGCGCTTCCTTGCTCCGCTATACGAGTCCATCCGCCATAACCAATATCCGGCCTATCGCATTTATCTTGTAGATAATATGAGCGACGACGGCAGTGTCGAATCCACGCTGAGCAGCTATCCCGAGGTTGTCGTCATCCGGATGCCGCAGAATCTGGCCTTTGCCATGGCCTATAATCTTGCCATGACACGCGCGTTTGAGGACGGATGCGATTGGGTTATCTGGGCGAATAACGATGTCCTCCTCGAATCCGGTTGTCTTGAGGAGCTGGCTAAGGCGGCGCAAGCCGATCCCCAAATCGGAGTGCTGGGCCCGTCATTTTTATCCTGGGAAGGGGATGAACCCAATTACATCATGAAAGGCAAATATCCGGATTTGATACCGGCCATGCAGGCGCATTCCCCCATCCCTGTTGACGTAGATTGGGTAGAAGGATCCTTTTTAATGGTGCACCGCAGCATTGTCGAGACCGTAGGTCCTCTGGATCCCTGCTTCTTCATATTCTGGGAGGAAGCAGAATTCTGCAGGCGTGTGCGTTTTTCGGGCAAAAGAGTGGTGCTTGTACCCAGCGCCAGAGTCAGGCATTTCGGCGGCGCATTCTCCGAAGGACGCCGCGATACCAGAAGAATATGGCTGCATTCCAGAAATTATTACATTTACCAGCTCCTGGATCCCGAAAGAAGCTTTGCGCGAAATCTGGCCGTCTCCATGCATTTGCTGGCAACCAACCTCAAATCCAGGATTATCGGATCACCGCGCGATTTCATCCTGGAATTGCGCGCCTATTGCTCCGTGATCATAAGAACCGGCACCTGGCTGAAAAAATGGCGGAACGCCCGTCTTCATATACCCCCGCAGCCGCTGGACAAGAAGCATCAGGACCTGCAGCCTGAAATTTTGTTGCCGGTTCCCCGAAAGGCATCCATTGCAGAATAAAGAATGCCTCGCAAGCATAGTGATCCCCGTACGCGACCGCACCGATCTGCTGAAACGCTGTCTCGCCTCCATCCGCAATCAAGACTACCCGGCGGAAAAATTTGACATAATCGTATGCGATGACGGAAGTGTTTCGGATATAGACGCTGCGATGGAGATTCAGAAATCCCCTCATCCAAAAATCACCTATGTTTGCCAGGAACGACTGGGACCAGCCGCCGCGAGGAATCTGGGTGTGCGTGAAAGCTCGGCGCCTTTCATATTGTTTATCGACAGTGATGTCGTAGCCGACAAGGGACTGGTCCGAAATCTTGTTTCTGCGCTGCTGAACAACCAGGATTGGGCCGGAGCGGAAGCTTGCCTGCTCCCGATCGATGGCTGCTCAAGTCCGCTGTGGGAAGCTCCTGCAGCCCCGGCAGGTGGACGCTATCATACCGCCGCTATTGCCTATCGCCGGCAAGCACTCAGGGCGGCGGGCGGCTTGGACGAGACGTTTCTCCTGGCCGCATGCGAGGATGTGGAATTGGCCGCAAGGATACTTCCGATCGGTCAAATTGGATTTGTATCAGAGGCAAAAGTCTATCACCCCCGGCGAAAAGTGAACCTGCGCAATCGCTGGCGGTCCCGGCTGCATTGGAAATATATTCTGATTCTTGCTGAGCGGTACGGTTTCCTTGCTTTCCCCGAGCGAAAACTCGGGCGTTTCTGCAGGCTGCGCATAGCATGGTCGGCTGTCGTTGCATTGCCGATTGGCCGTCTGCTTCGAGCCCTGAGCTGGCTGAAGCATAATCCACCCGGCGCCATTCTTGCGTGTCTTTACGCGCTCTTTGATGTTGTCTGTGGATTGTCCGCTTTGCCCGATATTCTTTTCTCAGCTATACCCGAAAGAAAGGACTATCTCCGAGAAAGCTCAATTCAATCCGGCCATTCCATGAACAAAATGCGTTTGGATTACCCCATATGAAGCTCCTGAAACGAACCGCCGTCGTGGTGAGCGCTCATCGACCCTATGCGACAATTGAATTATGTCTGCAGGGTTTCCGCTCGATTGTGGAACGGGAAGAAGATTTGATATTCGTTAACAACGGATCTTCCCCATCTCTCGACCGGCTGGTATCGGAAAAGTTCCGGGGAATCACGCTCGTCAATATGGATGAGAATCGCCTGTTTTGCGCCGGATATAATGCGGGAATACGCACAGCGCTGGCTGCCAATTACGATTTTATCCTGATTGCAAATGCCGATACCGAAGTCGCAAATCCCGATTTCATCAACGAACTGCTCTCGGCTGCGGACCGCTGGCCGAAAGCGGCGTTTCTGGGACCATTGGTATATTATCGGGACCGCAATACGACACAAAACACACGGTTCAGCTTTCCTTCGGTTATGCGCAATGTTACCACCTGGATCCCATGGAGAATCCTCCCTGCTCTGCGCCGCCGGCATCGACTGCAGGAAACCCAGGTCGATTATCTGAATGGCGTCTGTGTCTTATGCCGCAGCTCGGCTCTGCGTGAATTCGGATTAATGGATGAGGACTACGGCGGCTACGTGGAAGATGCCGATTGGAGCTGGCGCGCGATGAAGAGCGGCTGGATCAGCGTTTTTATACCCGTTCCCGGCATTATCCACCATGAAGAACAGCAAGGCTATGGACACTCCTCTTTCAAAAGCTTCCTCCTTAAACGCAATACCGTCCTCTGGTATCTGAAAGCCGGGTATAAATTTTCGGCATTTCTATATGCGCTGGCATCACTCTGTCTGGCCGCGCTTCGCCTGCTCCGGTCCGGCAGCAGTTCCACAGGCAAAGAGCATCGGCAGTTTTGTAAAAATCTGAACAGGTCTTATCGAAGCATGCTGTTCGGCAGTTCATCTCATCAAAGCCCTAAACCTGCAATTTCCGCCGAGAAAGGCAGGCTGGAAATATGGCAATGAGCGGTTCCAGTATCAAATTGCATCGATCGTGGTTCGACTACCAGCAGCCACTGC
Organism: Acidobacteriota bacterium; assembly: GCA_016929335.1. Taxonomy (GTDB): domain Bacteria; phylum Acidobacteriota; class UBA6911; order UBA6911; family UBA6911; genus UBA6911. The sequence goes on from JAFGIY010000213.1 coordinate 75,847, forward strand.
CGGAATCTCAGCGGCGCAGCGCGGATGCTCCATTGATTTCCATTCTTACATGGATCTCGCTTGTCGCCTACCTTGCAGCGCTGGCCATGACTCAGACCAACTACTACCTGCCCTTTATGAATGTAAGGTGGATAGCGCTGGGATTGCTTGCCGCATCCACTCTCGCAGACTGGATTCTTGTTGCAGGTCGCGGGAAACATAGAGACAGAGGAAGCACCGGTCAGATCATGACAATCTATCTCCTTGCAACATTCGGAACTGTTATCTATGCCGAAAACTGGATGTTCAGCGGGATGCGGTGGGCCTCCCATGCCGCAATGCTTTCCGTTTGCGTGATGCTGCTGCCTCAGCTCATGATCCCGAATCAAACAAAGAAAGTGCTTTCCATTATCCAGTACGTCTTCTCGACGCTTCTGGTCTTTTCGTGGATACGGCCCATCATTGAGAAAATTCCCGACAGCGGCGATCTCTATCATGGGGCTATGGGAAATGCAAACACAATGGGGCACATCGCATTCATAGCGGGCCTTTTGTTTTTGCATGGTGCATTGACGACAACGGCTACACGCAAACGTGTTCTTTCGACCATCATGGTGGCGGCTGCAGCTGCTACAGTCTGGCAAAGCGGTGCGCGAAGCTCCATCATCGCCTTTTGTATGGGCGTAATGCTGTTGTTTCACTATTACCGGAAGGACTCGCACCGCTATGCAATGATTGCCGTCCTCTTCGGTGGCATGCTGATGGCAGCTTTCCCGAATCTGCCGGGAGAAATTGCCCGTTTCATTGTTAAGACAGAATCCACTCCCGAGCTCACCGCCCTGAATCCCATGCGGACCCGCGTGCCGGTCTGGTCCGCTGCCTATGAGGGATTCAAACAGCGGCCCCTGCTCGGATGGGGATTCGGCGCCGCCAGCAACGTGCTGAAAAAGTCCGACTTCCAATTGACCTCATTCGGAATGGTTGAGCGAGATGCCGTGAACGATTTCATGTTTATGATGGAAGGCTGCGGCATTATCGGAATCGGGGCGTACATTCTGTTGATATATCTCGTTATAAGACAGAGTCCCGGCAGATCCCAAAAACTGCTGATTCAAAGATACGGAAGGAATGAAGCGTCAAGCCCGGCGACAATATCCTTGCACCACGCGCATGTCCTGGCTTTTGTCCTGTCCGTCTGCCTCATTTTGCTGAATCAGATGGATAATTCCGCACTTTCAGCCGGAAACCTGATATCGGTGACTCTCTGGCTCAGCGTCGGTTGCGCCGCAGTGTTGCGCCATGAAATAACCTAATCCCGCCACCAGTCGATATCATCATCATGCACTCATTAGAAGCAACCCACGATGCTCGAACGAGCAACTCCGAACCGCTATCCGTTGTTTTCGGATTTTTGGAAAAATTGATCTTCTGGCATCCGTTCGGATGCGAATATGCGCAATCACCAAGATGGAATCCGATGGAACGATTCTATATTCGCCTGTTCGGCCTGGTCGATTTGCCGACTCGTATGAGAGCAAGGTTGATCGCAAAAATGCTTCGGAATATGTCATGGAAGACAATGCTGGATTTTGGCAGCGGAACAGGCGCTTACTCGTTTTATTTTTCCAGATGCAGCGACTCCCATGTTTCCGGAATGGATATTCTTAAAAACCGTATTGAAGAATGCATAATGCTGCAGCAAAAACTGCGACGAAGCTCTCTGGATTTTATTGTCAGTTCCCACATCTTTGAAACAAACCGCTTCCAACCGAACAGCATGGATGTCGTTCTCGCAATAGAAGTCCTGCCTTACCTGTTCGACATTCCCGCAGGATTCCGTGACATTCAACAAGTGCTGGTTCCAGGCGGATATCTGATCGCACATGTACCTCTTATGGGATACGCACAGAAACCTGATACCATCCGATTCGATACCGAAACGATCAGGCAATTTGTTGCAGAATCCGGCTTGCAGGTTATATCCATATTCCCCGTATTCGGCAGCATCGCCAGGCTACTGACCCGCATCTATGCGTATTCCACCCGATCGCGGATATCCACCGCATTTGCATTCCCCTTTTTGCTGCTTGCTTCACTGGCATGCAGCGGCATGAATCATATGGGAAGCTATTGCCTGGTTGTTGCTCGAAAGCCTCACTCCGCAAACCGGCACTAGAATCCGCTATTGTTCATTATTCAATTACTCTACAAGCTTAAACTATTACTTTAATGATCTATCAGACCGGAACTGAACGGATGCCTTTGCGGATCGGCATTCTCATGGACCATCCGAGCCCGCACATGGTGGCACTTCTTGAATCGGTTGCCGGCCGCAAAGACTGCACACTGGAAGTCATCTATTGTGGGAAGAATGCGCCGGGAAGGATCTGGGGTGCGCCCGCAGGTGACATTCCTCATCACTTTGTACGCGGCATAACCGGACCCTTGGGCGTTCGTTTTAATCCCGGAATACTGCAAGCTATGAGCAGTCTGCATATCGATGTGTGGGTAATTAACACGATCTATGGTTCGCCCACCACCTTAATGGCTGCACAGTGGCTTCACTTCCGCGGCAAGCCCTGGATCTATATGAATGAGCCTGTAAGACCACGGACTGGAATCCGGGCAGCCATAAAAGAACTTCTCCTGCAACATGTCCTGAATAAGGCAGACGGAATCACAGGCACAGGCAAAGCCGCCGTTGATCTGTATCGAAAGCGCCTGAAGAAGGATATCCCGTCGCAATCCATTCCTTATTTTATCGATATCTCGGAATTTCTTGATCTTCCCGATCCCATTCCCCCGGCTGAGAATGAGGATCTCTGTTTTGTTACTTCGGGCCAGTTGATTGAACGCAAAGGTTTCGGCTGCCTGCTGGAAGCCTGTAGACATCTCCCCGAAAAGGGGTGGCATTTGAAATTAATCGGAGACGGCCCGCTGAGATCGGCGCTTGAAAGGAAGCTGGAGCAGTATGGTCTTGCGAACAGGGTTCGAATGGATGGAGCAATTCCCTATTCGCAGCGTGCAAGATGCTATGCCGGCAGCCATGTCTTCCTGTTCCCCTCCCTGTGGGATGGGTGGGGAATGGTTGTTCCTGAAGCTCTGGCATCCGGGCTGCCCGTAGTCTCCAGCGATCAGGTCATGTCGGCACATGAATTCATTAACAACGGCAAGAACGGATTTATCACACCCGCCGGCGATCCGGACGCGTTGGCGGGAAAAATGCTCTGGTTCCTGGGTAATACATCTTCCTACAGGCATATGAGCACGGAAGCGAGAAAATCCGTCGCCGATTACACGTCGGACCTGGGAGCAGAAGCTCTGGTCCATTTTCTGCAAAAGCTCAGCACCGGCGCGATCCAAAGGCAACTATCCCGATGCGACTTTCAAAAGACGGATAAACCGACCTGGAATAAGCTCACCACTCCCGGCAAATTTTCCGAGAGGACAAAGCTTCGCATTCGGAATATGGCAAAGAAAGCTGTTATACAAGGCAGCGTTCTCGCTCACCGTCCGCAAAAGGCAAAGGGACATTCCATCATTGCATACCACCTCGTTCTGGAAGAAGATAGACGCAATTTTGAAGACCATTTGAAGTTTTACCGCGACCACTTCAGGATCAGCCCGCTTCGCGAACTACTTCAAACAGCTGCATCAGGCGATTCCGATGGATTCAGTCTGGCCATAACCTTCGATGACGGATTCCGGCTTCTCATGCATGATTGCCTGCAGATTCTCGAAAAATACGGGATCAAGGCGAGCTTTTTTATTCCTGCGGCATTCATAAATTCGAGGCAGCGGCAGAGTGCGGATGAATTCAGCGCAAGATCCTTCTATTACAGATATTCCCTTGAACCGATGCAGCCCGCCGATCTCAGACAACTGTCGGCTCTGGGCCATGAAGTCGGAAGCCACGGGCTGTTTCATACCAATATTCACTCTCTGACACCCGAATCCGCAGAAAGAGAACTGGCGGTTTCCCGATCCATGATTTCGGACTGGACGGGAATTGAGCCGGAAGGCTATGCCTATCCCTATGGAGTGACTGCCAATGCTTGCGGAAATCCGGCAGACTGGCTTCAAAAGGCGGGATTCGCCTATGGCTTGAGCTTGACCAGGGGAACGGTGGATTCATCCAGCAATTATTTTGTTCTACCAAGACACCATGCTGAAGGCAACTGGCCGGTTCGGGATCTTCGATACTTTCTTTTTGCCTGAACTATCCGTATGAAAAGCCAGACAATCAAAGATCTATATTACGTTTTCTTTGGAAAGCTCTCCTTCATTACTTACTGCCGGCACAGATTCTTCAGACAAGGCCGGTTTAAAGACGCTCTTCTGAATATCGGCTGCGGTCCCAAATATATCGAAGGGATGATGAACGTAGACGGCAACATATTCAGGAAAAAGGACCTCTGGCTGGATGTGACGCTGGGCCTGCCCTTTCTCACAAACAGCATCCGCGGGATCTATGCATCGCACGTAATGGAGCACTTTAAAATCGCGGAGGTACGAAAATTGCTCCGGGAATTTCACAGGGTATTGAAAACCGGCGGGACCCTGCGCATCGTGGTACCTTCCTTGGATTATGCCGTAAAAGCTTTTGCGGCGAATGACACATCCAAATTCCCTGATTGGCCCGAAAAATTTCTGTCGGTTGGAGGCCGGTTTAACAATTTCCTATTATGCTCAAATCAGCATCGGATTATGTTCGACTTTTCGTTTCTTCAGGAATTGCTGAATGAAGCCGGATTCACCTCTGTTGAGGATGCCTCCCCCTACCGCAGCCGGTGCTTCAGTTCAAAGCAGCTTGAATTTGAGTCGGACCCTGCCCTTCTCGAAAAATCAATCTACGTGGAAGCACTTAAATAGACTGCCGAAACGGGATGTCGCGCGATGGCAGCCTTCAGCTTTCAGCAAGCAGCTTCTTTGCGTATTGCAGCGAATTCCTAGATAAAGGCTCCATGCTCATTCTCCCGCACATCTCTGAAGCTTAAGATAAACCATGCGCTCTCTGCGGATACTTTTAATAGTGCCATCTTTGAACCGACAAACGGGCGGTCCAACCATTTCCGTACCGGCTCTCGCAAAGGCGCTCGTCAAACTCGGCCATACGGTTGTTCTCTATACAACCACATGGCCGGTCCACGGCAACCTTTGTGATTTAACCATTCAATCGGCAGGAAATCCGGGATATGAGGTCGTTACCTTCCCCGCTCAACCGAATCCACTTTTCCCACGTATGCCGTATTCTCCGGCGCTGGTCCGGGATGTATTCAGGAGCAGCCGCAATTTCGACATCGTCCACAATTTCAGCCTTTGGAATCCCGTCGCAACATTCTCGCTGAGGGCTTTGCGCCAATCGGGCAGTGCTTATTGTTTAAGTCCGCTCGGGATGCTGGATCCTGTGGTGCTTCGCCGGAACCGCTGGAAGAAACTGCCATGGCAGATTATCTGGGAAAGGGCAAACATAGAAGCTGCCGCATTGGTTCACTTTACGGCCAGCCTGGAAGAAGAAAGAGCCCGTGGGACATGGCGTCTCAGGAGCACCATCGTCATTCCGCACGTAGTGGACCTGGAAAACTGGAAATCACTCCCCGATCGTTCAGTGCTGGAAAAACGATTTCCAAAGATTCAAGGGAAAGAAGTCATTCTCTTTGTCGGACGCATCAACTGGGTAAAAAATCTCAACCTGCTACTGATTTCTCTTGCTGCGTTGCGGCGGCAGCGGCCCAACTCCATGCTGGTGTGCGTCGGTCCCGACAACGAAGGCTACCAATCCATCCTTGAAAAACAGGCTCAGGCGCTCGGCATCACAGACAATGTTCTTTTTACAGGTATGCTGCAGGGTGACGATCTGAAAGCAGCGTATGCTCGCGCCGATGCACTGGCATTGGTATCACAGAAAGAAAATTTTGGGCATGCTGCGGCTGAAGCTCTCGCGTGCGGAATCCCGGTGGTATTAAGCAGCGGGGTAGGCATTGGCGCAGACTGGCCGGAGAGCGGTGCACTTCACCGCGTCGCACCCGAATCAGAACAAATTGCATCGGCTTTGATGCAGGTATTGGAACGGAGCGCCCGATTTGGTCATCCCGATTCCGAAGCACGCCTGCTTGCCGAAAAATTTCTTGGCGAATTCCCGGGAGCAAGAATCGCCGATGCGTATCAATCCGTTCTCTCCTGAACTGCTGTTCAGCGGTCAGCCGTCATTTATCAGTATTGATAATAAACGAGATATTTATCTGCCACCTAATAAACGCTGAATGCTGAACGCTGACAGCTGAACGCTGAACACTGACAGCCGAGTACCTGCAATGACTGAAAAGCTACCGATAACAGTGCTGATTGCGGTGAAAAATGAAGAAGCCAATATTGCCCGCTGCCTTTCTGCACTGTCGCCGGCTGCCAGAGTTCTGCTGATTGATTCTCACAGCGCCGATCGGACGGCGCAAATCAGCCGTGATATGGGCGCGGAGGTCTTTCAATTCGAATATAAAGGCGGCTATCCCAAAAAGCGGCAATGGGCTCTCGATCATATTCCGATTCATACGGACTGGGTCTTCCTGCTGGATGCCGATGAAGTCATTCCACCCGAGCTCTGGGAGGAGATTGCCGACACGGTGCGCCGCAAGGACGCCAGCGACGCCTACCTTGTGAAAAAAGGATTTCACTTTCTCGGTCGCCCTTTTCGTTTTGGAGGTTTCTCACACGCTGCAGTTCTGCTATTTCGTAACGGCAAAGCGAGTTTTGAGAGACTGCATAGAGATCCTGCAGACTCGCAGGATATGGAAGTTCATGAGCGGCTTCTGGTCAAAGGCTCCATCCGTGAATTTAAGACGCCCCTCATCCATGAAGATGCCAAAGGACTGGAAGCCTATATTTCCAGGCACAATTTCTACTCTACATGGGACGCCCGGCAACGATTCCACTATCTGAAGACGGGTTCCTGGGGAGAAGAATCCGTTGAGCCGCGATTTTTGGGAAATATTCAGGAGAGGCGGCGCTGGCTTAAAAGACTGATGCTCCGCCTGCCATTTGAACCGGCCGTCTGGTTTGCCTATCACTATATCTTCAGACTCGGCTTCCTTGAAGGACGCGCCGGCCTGATAGCCAGCCAGTTGCGTGCGCGCCATTTTTCACAGGTGAGAGCGAAGCTTTTTGAACTGCAGCTTAAAAACGGAGCCACCGCCGAAAAAGCCGGAATTGAGCCGCTATATTAAACCCGCTTTATTCATGAAGGTTCGTCGCGAGGCGGTGCAGACAGGCGTGGCTGCAAGGCGCGCGACGGGAGGATTCCGAAGGCGTACCTGCAGCGAAGCTGCAGGCCTCGACCAGTACGTCGAGGAATCCGACCGA
>JAFGIY010000214.1 GCA_016929335.1 Acidobacteriota bacterium
GACAAGGCGGCGCTTGAAATAGAGTTTTGACCATTGCATCTCTTCAACTTGTTTGAATTATTTGTTCGGATCAGCGGCTGACTCAGCCTTGTCTATTTCGGATAATCATTCCGTAGACAGCAAATCCCAGCAGGGTAACGGAAACGAGAACAAACCAAAGTACTGCGTCCTTTGACCCGGCAATCCAGTTGCAGAGGATGAATAGGCACAGCAGCAAAAACTGCAGTTGGATAATTCTGACGATTATTCTAAACATGCTTTTTACCTTTGAATCCGGCGGCAATATTCCCAGATCTTTTGATTTCCTAAATCCTCTCATGTAATGAGCAAACCTTCAAGGGCCTCGCGAATTCTTACTTGAATCAATTGAGTCGGGTGCTTGAAGACGGAAAATGATTTGAGGTGGAAATCACAATAAATGACAGCTTGCTCATTTTTGTCTGAACGAATGACCTCGGATGTCACTCCCTCCCTATAACATCAGCACGAGATAAAACTATATAGGAAGTAACGAATCCATGGTTTCCGGAACCTGAATATTCGATGATTCCGGTTTTTCTGGGAGGCTTTTATGCAACATCTCTCTGTAGCCGTATTTGTTTGTTTGGCTCTCTGTGTCTCGGCATTCCCGCAAGAAACGGGAACGATCGTTTGTGATCCGGGTTCCACGCTTCCAGTGCCTGCTTGGACATCACCGGGAGGAGCTCACGTAGTCGAACAATTGTCCTGCGGCCAGATGGTTAGCATTTTCGGCCTAGAGAAGGGATATTTCAGAATCCAAATCGGCGAGCGCTTTGCGTATGTCTATGCCAAATACGTCAGGGTGACGCAACCGCAGAAGCAACGCATAATAGCGGCTGAAGAACAAGCGAAGGAAGGGCAAGAACCACCACCCGCAGTTACTGCCGCCGCTGATCCTGCCAAACCTCCTAAACCCTATGTTGAGAAACAAAGACGGCACGAAGGAGGTTTGTACTTTGACGTATCGCATATGTACTATGGCGAGAAAGATTTCATGAGAAACAAGGGTTACTTTTGGGGCGTATCCGGTGACTATACCTATCATCCAGACAAGTTTATGCTCAAAGTTGACGGTAGATTTAGCATCGGTAGTGTTGACTATTGGTCAAGGGGCACAGGTACAGACGATGGCCTGCGGGACTACAATTTTGAAACAAGATTTGCTTTTGGCTATGACCTGGGGACTTCAGAGAAAGCATCCTTCATCCCATTCATTGGTCTTGGATATAGATACCTGTTTGACGGGGAGGAGGGGTCGATAAGCACCTCGGGGGCTCGCGACTACGACAGAAAAGCAAATTATCTTTACAGCCCCATAGGCATGGAGACCATGTTTCGCTTAGGAAGTGGTTGGTCGCTTGGCGCAACCGGAGAATATGATCTCCTCTGGCACGGATGGCAATACTCTGAAATTGGCGATTACGTGATACCACTAGAATTTCCGGTCTTTTTGCCGAATTTTGTAGCAAAAAATGACCAAGAAGACGGATGGGGCGCAAGAGGCTCCATAAAGGTTGTTAAGAACTTCGGGGAATTAGCTTTCGTCATTGAGCCGTATTACAGGTTTTGGGAACTCGAGGATTCGGACTTGTTTGAAATACTCCAATATCCTTATTACGGAATCCCTGGCTACGATTACTCCTGGCTGAAGGAACCCAAGAACTCAACTACAGAATGGGGAATCAATTTTGGAATAAAGTTCTAGCTGTCTTTCTTTGCGGTATGAAAGGCTGAACTTTTGTCGAGTAGACGATAAAGCCGTCCAAATGCAACGCCGTTCGCCCAGGCTGGGTGCTGATTGTGTTCCTTAAATTGACCAAAATGATTGAGGCTGCTTCTCATCTCAATATCGGATTAGAAGAGAACTATTTTTGCCCGACTTAAATATAGCCATTTATGGAGAAGTTAATCTAACGTATCCGGTAAGCGAGATGCGTGCCTCAAAGCTACCCCTGGGGATCGGAAGCTCAGGTGGATTGGTATGAAGCTTATGCCGATCTTGGGGGCGAGCGTACTTGCCTCCAGGTTTTTGAGATGCGGAGTATGGCTGGCGGTGGGGCGTTTCATCGAGCTTATTCTCGCGCTACTCAGCAGGCATTTCTCGAAGCCTATCATCGGACAACGTCGCCTATAGGTGTATTTATAATCTCTATCCAAAACCTCCAACCTATTGTAAAATTAAACTGTTATAAATAGATCGGTAACGGCGGATGTCCGAAAGCTGAATAAGGCCTTTTATCAGAAATAGTACGCGCTATCAGCCGTCAGCTTTCAGCGCTCAGTTTCCAAATAGAAGCGCAAAAGTGCTTGATTCTAAAAGGGAAGAAAAACTTCTTAGCAAAACGCAAAAAAGAAGTCATAGATCAAGACTCTATCCCTATCAAGTGGTGGCTTCTATGCTAATCGCAAACAGAAATGGGAAAGAGGTAAGTCATAGTCCCAGATCTATTCGGTTCATAGTTTGGCTCCAGACTGCGCTGTGACGTTTGCGGCGTGCCGGCGGTTTTACATGGAATTGAAGGCGTTCCGCCGGTAATAATGGGGACTGGAATCTTGAGAACCGCTAAAACAATTTGCCTCCATGCGAAGTTCGTGGCAGCCGCCTATCTTTGAAGTTGGGTCACGTATCAGAGAAAGAAGCCGACGGCACCATACCGAGTCCTGCCTGAGCCACAACGACCCTGATGATTGACTTGACGGTTCAGATCAGTCAAAGATAGATATCAAAACTGGATTTGCCAATTCCTTTTCGGAGTCTGCGATGACAAACGACGTCTTCATATCCTACTCGCGGGAAGACGGCAATACCGCCGAAGCAATCGAGCACTATCTTCAGACAATCGGGCTGATCTGTTATCGAGACGTAAACAACATACCCGGATCGGCAAAATGGATCGAAGAAATCACCGAGGCCATTGAAACCTGTCATGCCGTGGTGGTCATTCTGTCGGACAAGAGCGCTGCATCCGCTCATGTGGACAGGGAACTATCCGTGGCGGTTGAGGAGAAGAAACTGTTTGTGCCGATACTGCTTTCCGAGAAAGTTCGGCTTTCCCGGACGATGCGCTTTGTCCTCACCGGACATCAGCGCATAGGTATAGGCAGCTCTGTGGAAGCATCATTGCCCTCGATCGGAGATGCCGTGCTACGGGCGGTGGACCGCTCCAAGTATAGGACGGCTTACGACAACGCAGCCAACGTGAGTGCGGAAGGGAATTACGCCAAAGAGATTAGTTTTGCTGAAGACCGCTGCGGATTGTATGTCGGAGACAGTGACAGTGGTACGTCGAGTATTGAAGGCGAAGCTTATGTGATGTCAGCAAAGCCCCAGGAGTACTTGGGTTTCGGGATCAGCGCAGTGCCCAAGCTGGCGGAATTTGTCCTTGAGGCTCGAATCCGAAAGCTGGCCGGGCCTGACGACCACTGGTTTGGTCTCGAATTCGGCGATAGATATCCCGGCAACTATTATCAGTTCCTTCTAAGTGGAAACGGATCTGTCCGGCTATCCAAGCACCACGATCGAAAGTGGCAGGATTTGGCATCGAATGCCGGACTCCGCCATGTCAAACCAGGCGATGTCGAGAACCTGTTCAAGGTGGTCAGGCGAAAGGCGGCGATCCATGTCTTTGTCAATGGACTTCATGCTCTGAGCGTCAGGGACTCTGATGTGCGCGAGGGAAGCATGGGACTGGTGGTGGGACAGGGGATCCGGGCCGCATTTGCCAACGTCCGCATCAAGGGGCTATCGCTTGCGATCCTGTATGAGAAGGCGATGGAGCATTGGCAGCGGTTTGAGGCGGTGGAGGCCAGGCAGATTCTTCGCGTCATACAAGAATATGATCCGGCCTATGTCCATCCCAACTGGGGACCGAATGTCATAGAGCTACTTGCCGAAGTGCGCTGGGACTATCGCTCCACTGTGCTTGTTGTAGTGGGGCACGGTGCGACGCCTATGCTTAACGATGGCATGCCGGCTGCACTGCTCAAATCAGAGATAGATCGAAGGGGGGATCCGGAGAAATCGCAATTCGCTTGTATCGTCACCGATGCCAACATATACGAAGATCCGAGGCTCGAACAATTTGCAATAATCTCCGTTGGCGGTCCCATTGGCAACAAGATTACAGAATCCCTTACGAAGGTGCTTCCGTGGGATTCTAGAAGCACCAGCAGCGTGAGCCTCCAGCACGATATTGGCGGATGGAACAGACGGATCGCTCTCTGGGGGCTTTACGTCGTGCATACGGCTCAAGCCGTGGATCTCTTCATCGGTTCCGAGCTTTTGGGCCGGTTTCTTGAGCTGATTTGGCCAAATGAAGGGCACGACAGCCGATAATCTTTGCAGTGCGAGCTTTTCAGCAGGATGACTGGTAGAGCCAATTTGAGAGACCGCCAGCCTCAAGTCGGAATGGCACTGGCAGATTGGAAGTATGTTCGCTTCAATAGGAACGATTGAAGCAGTTCTTTTCGCGCTGTATGGAGAACAGAAGATGAGCGACAAAGGCGATGGGATCTTTTCGAAACTCCGGCGGGCTCTTCAACGTAGCGAGGAGGTGAAATCCCTGGATGCAGGTTCCCGACCGGAGATTCCGATATCAACACCTGAAGCCAAAAGCGGTCAGGAGGCTGGAACGGCGGCAACCCCAAGTGCTGGACCATTGCATTGGGTCGGGATTCCTGCATCCGCTGCAGACCGTGATCGTGTCATACGCGTTTTTATCTCCTCGACATTTCGTGACATGCAGAGGGAGAGGGAACTGCTTATAAAGCGGATCTTTCCCGAACTGCGTTCGATCTGCGCCAGGCGCTTCGTTACCTTTACAGAGGTGGATCTTCGCTGGGGCATCACTGAAGAGCAGGCCGCCGAAGGAAAAGTGCTGCCCATCTGCCTGGAGGAAATTGAACGCAGCCGCCCCTACTTTATCGGTCTTCTCGGAGAGCGTTACGGATGGATTCCGGCTGCCGTTCCTCGGGAGGTCATCGAACGCGAGCCGTGGTTGAAGGAACACGTGGGGAGCCACACGTCGATCACTGAATTGGAGATTATTCATGGCGTGCTCAAAAATCCCTCCATGGCGGAGCACGCATTCTTCTACTTCCGGGATCCCTCTTACATTGAAACCCTTTCTGAAGCCGAGCGGCGGGACATGGTCGAACGGCCGATCCCTGAAGATATCCGGACCTTTGGCGAAGCTGAGGCTATTGGACGCACCGAGGAACGGAGAGCAAAACTTGCCGCCCTCAAAGACCGCATCCGGCACAGCGGTCTGCCCGTTCTCGATAACTACGCAAATCCCGAAGCGCTGGCCGGCGCCGTAAGGCAGCAGTTGCTCGATCTGATTGACCGGCTGTATCCGGAAACCGCCGTGCCCGACGTCCTCACACGGGAAGCGCGAGGTCACGAATCCTATGCTCAAAGCAGGCTCCTCACCTATGTGGAAAGACCGGCGCACACTGCAGCGCTCGATGCATTCGTTGCAGCCGAATCCACAGGTCAGGGTCTGGTGATCACGGGAGAAAGCGGTGGCGGTAAGACCGCGCTGCTCGCCGCCTGGATGAAGAAGTGGCGGCAAAGTCGCCCCAACGCTTTTGACTTCGAGCACTACTTCGGAGCCACACCGGAAAGCGCCAACGTCTCGGCATTTCTAGTCCGCTTGTTGGGAGAATTGAAACGTCGCTACGGCATCACCGACGAGGTCCCATCCGATCCGGCCAAGCTGCGCGAGGCACTTCCTCTGTGGCTGGCCCAGACTGCAGGACGGGGCCGGGTCATTCTCATATTTGATGCCCTCAATCAAATTGAAGGCGATGAAGCTGACCGCCGTCTGGCCTGGCTGCCGCGCTTTTTCCCGCCTCAGATCAGGGTGATTGCCTCCTCACTTCCCGGTCCCGCACTCGACGCTCTCCGCGAGAGAGGATGGCAGGAGCACGCATTGCCTTCAGCCGACGCCATCGAGCGCGACGCGATGATTGCGGCTTTTCTCGATCACTACCGTAGAACCCTCCGACCGGATCTACGTCAACAAATTGCAGACGCCCGGGGCGCCGCCAATCCGTTATTCCTGAGCACTGTACTGGATGAGTTGCGGCAGTTCGGCTCTTTCGAGCGGCTTCCTGGCGAAGTTGCGCGTTATCTCAAAGCCTCAAATCCCGGGGAGCTCTTCCGCCTCGTAATCCGCCGCTGGAGACAGGACTTCGACGGAGAAAGCGCCCTTGTCCGTCGGGCCTTGCGTCATCTATGGGCTGCCCGCCAGGGTCTGGCAGAAACTGAGTGGCTTGAACTGCTCGCCGCCAGAGAACCGCTTTTAAGACAGGAATGGACCCCACTCTTTCATGCCCTTGAACCGCACCTCTCCCAGCGCGCGGGCTTATTTGCCTTCGGGCATGATTTCCTTCGTGGGGCCGTAAAGGCTGAGTGTATGGGCGATGACGAAGATGTCCGCCTTGCCCACCATGAGCTCGCTGACTTCTTCGAGCGTCAGGAGTTGACGCCGCGCAGCACAACAGAGCTCCCCTGGCAACTCCGCGAGGCCGGCGAACGGGATCGCCTGCGAACCTGCCTGCTCGATATGGACCGATTCCTGCTAATCAGTAATGGCAACCAAAGCGAATTGATGCGGTATTGGGTTTGGCTGAGTGAGGAGCGACTGATGGGGAAAGCCTATCTCGAGGTTTTTGAGCCGTGGTCGCAAATACCGGATCGGCAGGATTCGCAAATTTCATATGGCGCCAATCAACTATTTTATTTCCTTCATTATGCATCTCTTGGTTCAGAGGCGGAACTGCTGATGCGCCGCGCTCTCGAAATTGATGAGCAAAGCTGCGGGAAAGACCACCCGGTTGTTGCCAGAACCCTCAACAATCTGGCTACATTGCTCCAGGTGACAAACCGGCTTGCCGAGGCAGAACCGCTTTACCGCCGCGCTCTCGCGATTAACGACAAAAGCTACGGGGAAGATCACCCAGATGTTGCCAGAACCCTCAACAATCTGGCTCAATTGTTCCAAGCCACAAACCGGCTTGCTGAAGCAGAACCACTAATAGTGCGCTCTCTCGCGATTGATGAGCAAAACTACGGGGAAGATCACCCAGATGTTGCCAGAGACCTCAACAACCTAGCTCAATTGTTCAAGACCATGAACCGGCTTGCCGAGGCCGAACCGCTTTATCGCCGCGCTCTCGCGATTGACGAGAACAGCTACGGGGAAGACCACCCAGATGTTGCCAGAGACCTCAACAACCTAGCTCATTTTCTCTATTCTATAAACCGACTAACAGAGGCGGAATCGCTTTATCGCCGTTCGCTGGCTATTAACCAGCAAAACTATGGGAAAGACCATCCGAATGTTGCTCGAATTCTCAACAATCTGGCTCAATTACTCCAGGCCACAAACCGGCTTGCTGAAGCAGAACCGCTTTATCGCCGCGCTCTGGCTATTGACGAACAAAGCTACGGGGAAGACCACACAGACGTTGCCGGCATCCTCAACAATCTAGCTACATTGCTGCAGGCCACGAACCGGCTGGTGGAGGCGGAACCATTAATTCGGCGCGCTCTGGCTATTGACGAGCAAAACTACGGGGAAGACCATCCGAATGTTGCCATCCGGCTGAACAATCTAGCCACATTGCTTCAGGCGACAAACCGGCTGGCCGAGGCAGAACCGCTTTATCGCCGCGCTCTCGCGATTGACGAGAAAAGCTATGGGATAAACCACCCAGATGTTGCCAGCGCCCTCTGCAATCTGGCTCGATTGCTGCAAGCTACGAACCGGTTAGCCGAAGCTGAACCGCTAATTCGCCACGCTCTGGCTATTGACGAGCAAAGCTACGGGGAAGACCACCCAAATGTTGCAAGAGACATCAACAATCTGGCTCAATTGCTAAAGGCCACGAACCGGCTGGCCGAGGCAGAACCGCTTTATCGCCGCGCTCTGACTATTGAAGAAAAGAGCTACGGGAAAGACCACCCAGATGTTGCCAAAATCCTCAGCAACCTGGCTCAATTGTTACAGAACATGAACCGGCTAACCGAAGCGGAATCCTATTATCGCTCCGCTCTCGCGATTGACGAGAAAAGCTACGGGAAAGACCACCCGAATGTTGCCATCCGTCTCAACAATCTGGCTCAATTGTTACAGAACATGAATCGGTTGGAAGAATCGGAACCATTGATGCGCAGAACGGTAGAGATCTTTAAGAAGTTCACCCGATTAACGGGGCATCCACACCCTCACATACAGGATGCTATAGACAACTATGCCGCTTTGCTTCAGTCAATGGGCCTCAATCGGGATGAAATAATGGCCACGCTTCGCAGGATGGCGCCGGAGTTGTTTGACAATTGACTATTTCAAACGATAGGTTTATTTGGGGACACGCTCGATGCGGCAGCCGATCAGGGACAGCAGGTGTGGAATCTGGCGGACGGCTTCTCGGTCGTATTCACGGATATTGTCAGGCAGATCCTCCCAGGGCACGAGGTATGGATTCACTTTCTTTGCCACATCTTTAAGACCGGGGGTCCAGCCGGAAAGAAACCGCTCCGCGTTCCAGCGCGCGGGTTCCATGCGGGCCAGGAGATCTACTTCGACATCTGTAAGCGTGAATGGATGAGACTCGCCAGTGCCAATCGCAACGCTTCGACAACTGATAGCCCGGAGTTTGACCGCGATATGGTCGGCTTGCTGGCGATTCGAGCTCTTCAACGTTTCTGCCAGGGTTTCCCATGGGCGCATCGATGGGTCGTCTATCGCACGCCCTTCTTTGGCGCGAGCACTCACAAAGTTCTCATGAATCGCACGCGCCAGGGCATCCCGTTCATTCCGAAGAAGCTTTTCGAGGGTGCAAACACGGCTCATCCGGCCAAAGGAATGAACCTCCGTTTTCCAGGCTGCGTATTCCGGTGAAGTTGTCGGCCTATTCCGGTCGAAGTTGTCCACTCATTCCAGTGATGTTGTCCACCCCATCGGAGCGAAGCGACGCTGGTAGTTAAATACTGAGGCAACTGGACAACATCAATCAATAAAAAACAATCTTGGAGTTAACCCGACTTTGACAACTGGAGGGGTGGGGCTCCCGTAAATCGTTGATTTTATTAGAAGGCACACCCAAAAGTCGGCACTACACGTGCATCCGAAGATTTTTCATTTCAGAGCGGCTGTCCAATAACTGCGGCTTTGGCTGTTCGGGCAGAGTCAGGTTCAACCTGGACAGCAACAAAAGCTGATCCTTGTCAGGGTGGGTATATCGTCGGAGCAGCAGCTCCTTTCCTTCGGTTGTGGGCAGATACACATCGATCATCTGAATCGACACAAATTTCTCCAGAACCGACCTGACGGTCAGGCCTGGGGCGAGGGCTTTCAGTCGCTGCTTCAATGTTACTTGAAGTGAATACGCCAGGAAGGCCACAAAAATATGCGCTTCGATTCTCCGATCCTTTTGGTGGTAAATCGGGCGCACTGAGAGATCCATCTTGAGAGTCTTAAATGCTTCTTCCACCTCCACCAGCAATATGTAGTAGTTCCACAGCACGGCCGGATCCTCCGCGCAAAGATTGGATCGTAACAGATACTGCCCTTCTTGCCGGCGAACCTGACGCAGCTTGTCTCGGCGCAACTGGAAACGAAAAGTCTGCGGAGTCACCGCCTGCTCCACCGAGGGCAACGTGATTGCCACCAGACTGGCTGTGCGGCCGGCTTCCTTCTTCGCGGCTCCGAACTTCATCAACAATTGATCTCGGTCCAGGTTCTGATTGCTGATCTCCTTGAGGCGATTCCAGTACCGCTTCAGCCGGCGGCGTCGTATGCCACGCTCCTTCGCCTGGCGATCGCGGCTGGACGCCAGCACGTAGAGCTCCCCGTCCTGCTTGAGCAGCTTCACCGTAAGATTCTCATGAACTTCCGCCCAGGGCAGCGGCAGCAACTCTTTCTCGAGCTTGTTCAGCCTCCCCTTGGGGGTCCCGACCAGGTAATAGACGGGCGTTTCGCATTGCCGCATCTCGGTCAGAATATCCTCCGTCGGGATGCCCCGGTCCATGATCCATACGCGCCGCGCCTTACCGTATTGGCTTTCGATCTTGGCCAGAAACTGCCGCAGCGTAGTCTTGTCGCTCGTGTTCCCATCCATCACTTCATATGCGAGCGGCAGACCCTCCGGCGTCACCACCAGAGCAATCACTACCTGGACGCAGTCGAAACGTTTGTCGCGGCTGTAACCATGCTTGCGCTTGCCATGCCCAGGCGGATCGCACTCGAAGTACGTGCTGGTCAGATCATACAACAGCACGTCGAACCCCGTGTTGAACATATCCTGCCAGCGTTGCTTAAGAAAACTGAACAGCCCCTCTTTGTGCCGCAGCAGTTTGTCCAGGCACCGGTACAGATTCTGATAGGGAATGACCTCGTTGTCTTCGCCAAGCAAATCCCCCATGGCGCTCTGGCCGTACCAGATCCGGTGCAAACGCCATTCGCTTCCAGGCTTGATGAGCCGATAGCACACCAGTATCTTCAGCACGTTCAGCCACCGAGTCCCCTCCCGGCTCGGCCGCAGCCTCTCGGCCCAGTAGCCATCCAGCTGCAACTGCTCCCATAGCAGCAAGGCCATCCAGCATGCACCCCATTGTCGCGGATGCTCCAGACGCATCTGATTCACACGCACATGAATCACATCGCGGTCCGTGGGCCGCACCGGTCGATCTTCGGGAAATAAAGAAACCGCGCGGGTGGGTCTGCCATTTTCCAGAATGTCTATCGAGCGCCACCACGCTTCTTTCTGGCTGTCGTTGATCTCGCCTAAATAGAGAACATGTCGTTGCACCACACGCCCACTCGCAATGCGATGGTTCTCGACGATGTTCCAGTAGCGGTGTTCTTTGCCATCCTTGACGCGTGACTTCATGCGCATAAACATGCTGCTATTGTCTACGACTGCTGCATGGGCGCAAGGGGGTAGGTCGGCACTACAAGCGTTTTGGGCCGATTTTTTGGAATGCCGCTGTTGAAATTAAAGGACTTATGGGAGCTGGACTCCCCAATTTTTCATGATTCCCGACTCCAGTTGTCAAAGTCGGGTTAAGGACAACATCATTTCCTTTCTTTGAAAGGCGGGAACTTGGTCAAACTTTGACCAAGTTCCCCGCTGAAGAAGTAGATGCGGCCCCGGATTCCTTGTTTTGGCCGCAAAGGGGGAAATCGGCGATTGAGCCTTCTCCGGTGACAAAGTTCAAAAAAATTTGCGTCAGGAAGCTCCAGGATCAGCGATCTGCTCCGAGGGCTACCCAAGACACCCCCGGATTTCGATCCGAAGAGCGGGTCGGTCGCAGTTTTCGCCGGAGGGCTGAAATGGATTTTTTCGCTATTCCGATTCCGCTCGCTCCGATTCATCCGCGGCCTCTTTTATCTTCGAAGCGGATCCGTTTTCTTGCCGATGCTTTTCTATCCATAGCTTCTCTTGCCTCTGAATCCTGAAGCGCAGATATATCCAATAATCGGGATCGAGTTTTTGCTTTCCGATTTCTTCAAGGATCGGCTCAAAATAGCGCAAGGCTGAGATAGGACCCTGAACGGCTTGGTTATTGCGCCAGGCGAAATACTTACGGGCGCATCCCAACAGGATAGCCTGCCCGATCCGGTCAAGCGGAATGGAGGCGTTGAACCATCGCCGTGCCAGGATCTCATCCGCAGTAGAAAAGGACGGACGAACACAAGCACGGGCTGCAAGCATTTTTCTTATTTCTGCGAGGAATCTATCGGCGCCGTCCTCTGTTGGAGACTGGTCCGTCCCTCTTTCGTAGGGCCAGTATGACGGAGAGATTTGAACAGATCCACGCGTAACCGGGTTGTTGCTGAAATGGTTCTGACAGACACACGCCCTTTCCATTTCGCCTAAATACTTCCGGATTGTGCCATGCGATTTCTTTAAATTCCGTGCCAGCTCGACCTGAGTGGTGTGCAGGATCCCGGTCTCGCGCTCGGCATTCAAGCAGATGTGCATGAAGACCTTGAAAGATCCATCGCTAAGAATCTCGAGCGCCTGCTGCACCTCGGCACCGGCGGCAAACCAGTTTCTTGCATTTTTCAGCCTCAGCGGAGAAGAGTTCATGCGTCCTCCTTTCCGTCGGGTTGCGACTCGGGCTTCAAGCCTCGCCTTACCGGCCGTATGGTTTCTCCCTTGAGATCGATGCGATAACTGTTGGAGAGCATCCGCTCCATAATCGCATCGGCAAGGGTAGGACTTCCGACCAAATCGTGCCATTTGTCGGTGACAAACTGACTGGCCACAATCGTCGATCGGGACCCACACCGATCATCGAGAACTTCAAGCAGGTACTGTTTCTGCATATCGGTCAGCGGCGCCAGGCCCCAGTCATCGATCGCAATGACATCTGTTTTGGCGAGCTTCGCAAGCATCCGGTCAAAGCTCCCATCGGCATAGGCAATCCCCAGCCGCCGAAAAAACTTGGGTGCTGATAGATAGCGTGCGGAGAATCCCTGCCGGCAGGCTCTATCCAGAAGCGCGCAGCAGATGTAAGTTTTCCCGATCCCGGCCGGGCCGCTGATTAAGACGTTGTGGTGCTGACGCACCCAATCGCAGCTCGACAGGCTCCGGATCATGGAGCGTTCCAGCTGCCGCGCATGGCGGTAGTTGATATCTTCTATCGTGGCCGGCATTTTCAGCGTGGCATGACGCAGCCTGGACTTGATGGCTTGGTTTTCCCGCCATAACCACTGAGCCTCAACCAGCATGGCCAGGCGGTCTTCGAAACCGAGCGTTGCCGAATCGGGATTCTCGAGTTGCTGTTCGAAGGCTTGCGCCATTCCGTGCAGTTTCAAAGAGTTCAGTTTTTCGAAGGTTTGTTCCCGCAGCATCAGGCCACCTCCTCTTTCTTTTTGTGGTAGTAGCCGGAGCCACGTACATTGGGATGGACCTCCGAATGAGCGACCGGAATCTCCACCGGAGTCAGAGGCTCCCGATCAAGGGAGTTCTCGAGGATGGACTTGATGCTCCTGTAGGAGCACACATTCATGGCGACCGCCCGGCGGCAGGGCCGATTCCAGGCGCTCGTTCGAATAGCGCTTACCGAGCCTCAGAACGCCCAGGCAGGAGCGATACCCGAGTTCCGGATGTTTTCTATCCTCCATGATTCTCTGGAGCACATCTGCGGTGGCTGGGCCGACTTCCCGGCCTTTGTCCACCATCAAGGATGAAGTCCACGCAAGGTCCTGATGCTTTTCCGGCCGATGCTCCTTCAGGGTTGTGTGCTTGCCCGGAGTATAGCTTCGAACATGCGCCGCAATCCGCTGTCCTTTCCGGAAGATCTCAACCGTCTTTTCCGAAAAACGGACATCGACCTTCTCATGTACGTACTTATAAGGGACGCTGTAATAGTGGCGGTCGACCTCTACGTGATAGTCCGGATGCACTTTAGCTACCTTCCACTCTGCGAACTCAAACGGTACAGTCGGCAGCGGCTTAAGAGCGGGTCGATCGACTTCCACAAACAGCTTCTCCCTGGTTGTATCCAGTTTGCGAAACTTCCTTTGGTTCAACTTGACCAAGAGCTCGCGAATCGCCCAGTTCAGTTCGGCAAGGCTGAAGAAGAGACGATTGCGCAAGGCGGCAAGTATCCAGCGTTCGACAATAAGAACGCCGGATTCTACTTTAGCCTTGTCCCGGGGTTTGCGGACACGTGCGGGAATAATTACGGTGCCGTAATGCTCGGCCCAGTCCCGATAGGTCGGATTCAGTTCCGGATCGTAATAGCAGGGATCCTTTATTCCTGTCTTCCAGTTGTCTGGCGTTGTCACAGTCGCGACACCCTGGAAGAACTCCACGGCGCGCGTGTGGGATCCGATCCATGACGGCAGATCCCGCTTCCATACGGCCTCGCAAAAGGTATAGTTGCTGGCGCCGAGGACGGCAACAAAGATCGAGGCTTCCTGAACCACGCCAGTGTCGGGATCCACAACCGGCACTGTGGGACCGGCATGATCGACGAACATCTTCTCGCCGGCCCTGTATTCCTGGCGCAGCACGATATCGAGCTTGCGCGCCCAGCGGCCATAAAGCTCACAAAACCAGCTATATTGATAACCCTCCGGATAGGTTCGCTTGTATTCCTGCCACAGCAGGTCCAATGTCAGATGCTTGTGGCGGAGCAATTCGGCATGCATAGAAGCAAAATCCGGCAGAGCGACTTCCTGATTTGCGGGAGCAATAGGAAACAGCCTCGATTCTAAATCGAAGTCGCTTAGATCCGGAGGCAGCGGCCAAATCAAACTTGCCGCTTCGGCTCGCTTCAGATAATTGGCAACACTGCTGTGTGGGATGGAACAGCTTCGCGCGATCTGGCTATTATCCAGACCGAGTTGGTACTTCAGTCTCAATACTTCACGTATTTTTCGCACTGGCAACCTCCTTGCTGGCATTGATTTCCTCCTCAACTTGAGGAGGTCACATTACCAGCGATTGCCAGCGTTGCTTCAGCATCTCTGGGGATGGATTCCGGGATGTTGTCCAGCATTCCGGGATCTTGTCCACTGTTCCGGGATGTTGTCCAGCATTCCGGGCAAGACCCCAAAATCGGACAACTTCAGAACGGAATCAATGACAACTTCGACCGGATTCGGCTGACAACTTCGAATGGAATGCCCCGACAACTTCAAATGGAATGGCCCGACAACATCGAGCGGAATACGCATCCAGGCTCCCACATCCGTGCGGCCGGTTGTAAGGGATGCCAATCCGGTTTCGTCCGAAAGACGAACCCATATGGGAGTGGGGGTGGAAGCCAGTTTCGAGGAAATCGCTAAGGCCGTAGAAAATGCCTTCGAGTCTCCGTCCAAGCAGACAGCCACTGTCGTCAGCGATTTCTCATCCTCGGCCCAGCGTTGGATCTGCTCGAGCACGTCACGCTCTTCCACATCGCCTTCTTTAAATTGCACGTCGCAAACTCGACTGAATTGTAACCGGTAAGCCAGGTACATCTACCGCAGATCGCGGGAATTCAATACGCTGGATGCATGGAAAGCAAAGCGATCATCCGGCGTCAATATCGGGCATCCGCGGATCAGCGGATGCAAATGGTTGAACAATTTCGCTGCAGTGGTCTCAGCCGCAAGGCATTTTCCCTGCACTATGGCGTTCCCCGGACGACATTGAACTGGTGGCTCCGTAAAGTGAAGCGCTCATCGACTGCTCCGGCAACCATGACCTTCCGCGAAGTCAAAGTGATTCCGGCCGCGGACTCGCCAGGGAAATGGGCCATGGAAGTAGAGAGTCCTTCAGGCGTAAAGGTTCGCTGCCGGGAGGAACTGCCGGTGCGAATCCTGGAGCGGTTGCTGCGAGGCCCCCGATGTTAAGCCTTTCGCCGGCAACCCGCATATTCGTGGCACTCGCCCCGGTGGACATGCGCCGCAGCTTCAACGGGCTTTACGCTCATGTGCAAACGGTTCTTTCGCAGGATCCTCTGAGCGGCCATCTTTTTCTCTTCACCAACAAGCTGAGAAACAGGCTCAAGATTTTGTTTTTTGATGGAAGAGGGCTATGGGTCTGCAGCAAGCGCCTCGAACGGGGAACTTTCGGCTGGCCGGCGGGTGACGGCACAAGTCTCTGCCTGCGCCCCGAAGAACTGCAACTGCTGCTGCACGGAATCGAGGGCACGCCGCGACAGCACTGGTACCGGAAATAAATAATTTCATTTCAGGCTGGACTCCATGATCAATTTTTGCCACAATACGCACAATGAACGAAAATTTGATGGTGCAGGGACGGCAACTGGAGACCTCGGACATCTTCAGAATCCGTCAGCTGATGGTCGAAAACCCGGGCTGGAGCCGGCGGCGGTTGTCCGAAGTGATCGCGCAAGAATGGGACTGGCGCAATGGAAGCGGCCGACTCAAAGACATGGCCGCTCGCACGCTGTTGCTCAAACTCGAGTTTCGCGGCCTGATCCAATTGCCCCCGCGGCGGCGCAAACCTTCCAACCGTATGGCAGAAGGGCGGGTATCCCGGCAGGATTGGGACATGGCATCCGTAACGGGAACCCTGCGGCAACTGGGGCCACTCACGATCCGGGAGATCAGCGGCAACGCTGCGGAAAGGCAGCGAATGGCAGCCGCTTTGGCCGAGTTCCACTATCTCGGTTACCGCGGCAGCGTTGGCGAGAACACTCAATATACGGTTACCGACGCGGCGGGGCGGTTGCTGGCTTGCCTGCTGTTCGGAGCGCCGGCGTGGAAGTGCCGGGCCCGGGATGAGTTCATTGGATGGAGTGCGGCGCAGCGGCAACGGCGCCTGAGCTGCATAACCAATAACACGCGGTTTCTGATCCTGCCGTTTGTAAGAGTTGCGCATCTGGCGAGCTGGGTTCTGGGGCAGACGCTTCGCAGGCTCTCGCAGGACTGGCAGCGCAAATATGGCCATCCGATCCTTCTGGTTGAGACATTTGTCGAGCGGGATCGTTTTGCGGGAACATCTTACAGGGCCGCCAACTGGATCCGGCTTGGATCTACGAAGGGGCGCAGCCGTCAGGATCGCAGCCATACGCTTCAGGTTCCGGTCAAAGATGTTTATGTGTATCCGCTGCACCATCGGTTTCGAGAGGAGCTCTCGGCATGAGTCCCGACGAGCTCTTTGCGGAATACGAACGATTGAAAGCCCTGGCCGAACGCCTGCAGGCAGAAAACGCAGCCCTGCAGGAACAGATGCGAGCTCAGAAAGAAGAATATGAGCAACGCCTGGCAGAGGCTCAGGCTCAAATCGAAGAGCTTCGCAAGCAGCTGTTTGGTTCCAAGGCGGATCGTCTCACGCCGGAACAGGAAGAACAGCTGAAGCAGCTGAATCAGGACCTCGAGGACGAAGCCGAGCGGCCCGCGCCGCTCAGTGATCAAATCCTGGAAAATGAAGACCGGGCGGTCCGCCGTCGTCGTCAGCGCCAGCAGCGCAAGCGCCGACCCCTACCGGAGCATCTCGAAACCGAGACGATCACCCTTGAACCGGAAGTGACCCACTGCCCTTGCTGTGGGAAACCGCTACAAAAGATTGGCGAGGAAGTCAGTGAAGAGATCGATCTGATTCCCGCCAAGCTCATCCGGCGTCGCACCGTTCGGCCAAAGTACGCCTGTCCCTGCGGAGAAGCGGGCGTCAATATAGCGCCCATGCCCCCACGCCTGATTCCGCAAAGCAGGCTGGGGCTCGGGCTGGGTGTTCACATTGTATTGTCTCGCTTTGATGACCACCTTTCCTATTACCGGCTGGAACAGCAGTTCCGGGAGAGGCACGGGATTCTAATTCCACGTCAACAGATGGTACAGTGGGTTGAGCCGATTGCGGAGTTGCTCAGGCCCGTCTATGACAGAATGTGGCAGTATATGCTTGCCGGCGGCTATCTGCAGGTCGACGAGACTCCCGTTCGAGTCATGGATCCCGATGTGAAAGGTAAAGCCGCTCGGGGTTACCTCTGGTTCTATGCCGTTCCCGGAGGTGATGTAATCCTGGATTTTCACCGCAGCCGGGGGCTTCTTCCCGTTCAGCAGCGACTGAAGGGTTTCGTTGGAACCATCCAAACGGATGCCTACGAAGTCTACCAGTCACTCGAAGGCAAGGAATCGCACATTGATCGCATTGGATGCCTTGCGCATGCAAGAAGACGGTTTTATGCGGCACTGAAGGAGAATCTGGCGGACTCTGTATGGTTTATTAATCAGATACGCCTTCTATATAAAATCGAGGACCATGTCCGGGAACTGGATGCTACCGAACGCCAGATGTTTCCTCAGCAAAATGCACCCTCGCTCTGGGATGCGCTAAGATCGAAGGCGGAAGAACTGAAGCCGAGGTTCTTGCCCAGAAGCACGATGGGCAAAGCTATCAGCTACTTCCTTAACGAATACGAGGCGCTGACGGGATACCTCCGCGATCCGCGCTATCAGACCGATAACAATCTCGTCGAAAATTCCATCCGGCCCACGGCGGTGGGAAGGCGCCGATGGCTTTTCATAGGCCATCCGGACGCCGGCTGGCGCAGTGCCGTCCTGTATTCCATTCTGGCAAGCTGCCGTCGTCGCGGGATTGATCCGGAAGATTATCTCACTGACGTCCTCCGGCGGCTTCCGCAGCAAAAAATCAATCAGATAGAGGAACTGCTGCCGGAAAACTGGAAACCACCACCTTCAGCTGCGGCTTGAGAACACTTCCTTTCCTTGAAGCATCAATCTTGCGGAAATGATCGGTTGAATCTCTGCGACTATGCCGAGGATGTAGCTCTCTTACCGGTTACGTTGATTCAAGAATTTAGTGGTGAAAAGAGCCGTTCTTAAGGCGAGGCATCTCACAGGGCTCCGAAGGTCCCACAAGGGGCGTTTTAGGAACCTCTACGATCTGTCCGGGTTTGCGCATGCAGCCTTGCCGAAAGCACACGATCTGTCTGCGCATTGACCATCAATGAGGCGATAGTGATCTATATAACAACAATTGCTGCACAGCTAAAGTGAGGTCAAGCTATGCCAAAGAGAATCTGTGATGTTTGCGGAAAAGAAAAATACGTAAGTGGCGGAAAGACCTGCGAAAAAGGCCACTTCGTCTGTTCAGGCTGTCTTGATATGGGGCTCTTATCTGGGAAACGCACCCAGTGCCCTCTGGATAAAACAAAAATCGACATAGGTAGGCGGTCGCCCGCTGTCCCTGTCACACCACCGTGCGTACGGGTCCGTACACGGCGGTTCGGTGGGTTGAGCTACCGACCAACGGCTAAACGAAAGAGACCGACCCCGTCGAAGTACGCATTGGGAAAAGCAATGCACAGGGCCGGGCTCTGACTGAGCCGCCACGGGCCATGGGGACTCCCGGCGGTTTTAGCCGCCAGGGCCTCATGGACACCGCGTTTGCGCAGTTCCTTATAACGAGTCCGTCCACGTTTCCACTGCTTCCACACGAAACACCGCAACTTCCGGCGTATCCAACCGTCAAGGTCCTCAAGCACCGAGGGCGTTTGGCAAAAACCAAAGTAACCGCGCCATCCCCGCAGGTAGACATTGAGTTCCTCAACCATCCCCTGCAGGTTAACACCCCGTGTGCGCTGTGTGATTTCCCGAACTCGCCCCTTGAAGCGAACCATCGATTTCAGCGCTATCCGCCTCTTCTGTGGTTCCTTCGCGGTAAAACTGAATCCAAGAAACTTCCGCTCCCATGGCCGCGCCACCGCGCTCTTCTCGCTGTTGACCTTCAGCTTCAGCTTCTTAGTGATGAAGCCCGTAATGCTCTCCATCACCCGCTCCCCCGCCCGTTGACTGCGAACGTATATATTGCAATCGTCCGCATAGCGCACGAAACGGTGGCCGCGTCGCTCCAACTCCCGGTCCAGCTCGTCGAGCACGATATTGCTGAGCAAGGGCGACAGTGGGCCCCCTTGCGGAGTCCCCTCGTCGATCGCACTCACCAGCCCCTTCTCCATCACCCCGGCGTTCAAAAACGCCCGGATGAGTTTCAGAGCCCGCTTGTCGGTAATCCGCTTCGCCACCAGCCCCATCAGTTTGTCGTGGTTGACTCGATCGAAAAATTTCTCCAAATCAAGATCCACCACCCAGGTGTTGCCTTCGGCCATGTATTCTTGCGCCTTGGCCACTCCTTGATGCGCCGAGCGGTTCGGCCGAAATCCGTAGCTGTGCTCCGAGAAGGTCGGGTCCCATTTGCGTTGCAGAACCTGCATCACCGCCTGCTGCAGAAATCGATCCACGACTACCGGTATCCCTAACTTTCGGACCCCGCCGTCAGGCTTCGGTATCTCTACTCGCAGTACTGGTTGCGGTTTATAGGTCCCGCTCAGCACCTGTTCCCGGATCTCCGGCCAGTGCTTCTTCAGATAGTCCGACACCTTCTCGACCGTCATCCGATCGATGCCCGCACTACCTTTGTTGGCCTTGACTCGCTTCAATGCTTCCCTCAAATTCTCAGGATCAAGAATCTCCTCCATCAGCCTGTCGGCCTCAGCCGGGCTTTCAGCCTTGCACTCCGCCGTGAGCGCTTCGGTCCCTTCAACGATGGTTCTCGGGCTTTCATCCCTGCCCCCACTCATGAAGGCCAGCTGTAGTTGGATTTTCTGCCGCTCTTCGCTCATGAGTCGCGCCGCTTACTGACCACTCCGTTTAATCCCTTGCGGGACACCGTTTGAGCCTTCCCCATTCCCATGGGTACTATGCTCGCTGCTGACTTCTGCCATACGGTCAGGTCGGCTCACGCCTTCCTCAGTCACGTAACCGTGACATATGACAGATCTCCCGAGGTAAGTGCGACCTCCTTCCGCGCACAAGGGCCAGATTTACAGCTTACGCCTTTGATGGATATGGACTTCGCGATCATACGCTCGCTCGTCCGACGCTCGTGCCTCATATCCGGTTCTTGTTCATCCCCTCGCGCGTTTGCTCGGCGCTTCCTTCGAACACCGTTTTGCATTGGCGCTCTTGCGCTCCGCTACCCTTCACCTCCATCAGGTTGGGGGAAGACTTCCACTTCCAAGCTGTCGCACATGCTCGGCACACGTAATCGACCACGCCTAGAAGGCGTGGCTTTGGCCTGCCCCGCCAAGCGGGGCGAGCCACATATCGGAAGGCCCCATTGGGGCCGCACGTATGCGGAGTAGGTTTTCTGTTTCGATGCCTTACTTTTTGACGAAACACATCATGCACTCGCCCCTTTTCAGTGCATCACACAGAATCTGCAAAATCCTTGCTCTGCGCAGTCTCATGAGCCAAACTTTCAGAGTCTTCAATACGCTCTTCCTCCTGCCCCTTGGGGGCTTTCCCCGGAGGGAGAGCGTACCCCAACAGACGGCACGCCGGAACGGCTTAGCCTGCCAGGGTCACACGGCCATAGGCCGTGGGTTTAGAGGTACTAAAATGATCGGATGGGCGCTTCTCCTGTTTGAGAGATCTTCTTCAGATAATGGGCTATTTGGAAGAAGGGAGGTGGTTTTGGAAATCTGACAACCTTCCAGTAAATGCTTGCATGAGTCATCGGCGCTAGCTTGCAGAAGGGAGAATGATCAGTGGCTATATGTAAAAAAAGTGGCACCAATTCTTCACCTATCGATGCCAAATAATGTTTTCCTCAGATCACTGACATTGAATCATCCAATATAGCGCCTAATTATTCTCCCCCGATTTCGCATTTGCTTCATCAATCCCACGTTTATGCCACTCGCTGGATGAGCCTCCAAAAATGAGATGCCCGTATCGAGCAAGAGCACAGGATGAGGTTTCCCATCGAATGCATCGAAAAACACAACATCTCCTATTGCCAAAGCTTCATTAACGATGGGTCTGCCAGCCTGCAGGAGAGCATCAATGTCTCGGGGTAGATCGACGGATATAAGCCGAAAAACTAGTTGTACGAGTCCACATGCGTCCATTGCTTCAGGTGAATTAGCCCCACGCTGGTAAGGGAAATGTAGAAACCCCTTTGCGTACATAAGGGCATCAGCTAATTGCACTGAACCAAGAATTCTAACTTCGCTCGCAGCAAAGCGAACAATGTGACCGTCCGGGAGACGTCCGGCGTCCATGATATGTCCAACCCGTGGCAGGATTGTCCCGAACGGCAAGACGAGGCCTTTTTTGAGTTTGACGCCTGGTGCCTTGACCACAACAATCTTGTCTTCACGAACGATCTCTGCTCGGCATCCGTTCGTAATAAATTTGAGGTCGTTTGTTGCTACCCACGCCTTCCATGATTTCATAGCTGAATCCTGCACTAGGCACCAGGCTCGCGCGCATCGAACGACTTTGAGCAGCTCGCCAATTAGAGGTTGAGTGATCCGCTCACTTGAAGAGTCAGGTTGCGCGTATGCGTTTGTCCAGCCATACCGTTCGTCTGCAGGCATTAGCAGCGCCCAGCCATCAACCTTGCTGCTTCTGCCTTGCGATGTCGCTTTCGGTTGTCCCTCTTCGCTTTCCGAAGCTGAGCTTCCAGTATCAACATTGGAGATCTCTCCCTTTGTTGCATTCCACTTTACTAACCCAGTTAGTTCCAGCCGAGATACTAGATTAGCTATTACGCCGCCACAGATCACACCGAAGACAAAGGCCAAAATGATTGTAATGGATCTTCTCATCTTTGATTTTGTTTGTATATCCATTCGTAGTTTCGATAGTCGCCAAGAACCTGCTTGATATAAAGACGGGTATCTATATATGGGATGTTCTCGATAAACTCATCCATTGCCTGCCCCGGAGGCCTTTGAGCCCACCATTTTCTTACTGGATCCGTGCCCGCATTGTAGCTGCAGATTGCGGGAAACCACTCACCCTTGAAGTCCCGCATCCGTTCAGCAAGAAAGAATGTGCCATATCGTATGTTGACCTCCGGTTGAAACAGATCAGCCCGGGTTGGTGGCGCCAGACCCCGTTGCTGCGCGATTTGTGCAGCAGTGGCGGGCATAAGTTGCATGAGCCCAATAGCACCAACGGGCGAAATAGCATTGACTTTAAATCGGCTTTCCAGTCGAATTAGAGCAGCAATGAGCGCCGGCTCAATGAGCGCGCCTTTAAGTCCAGCTTCCTCGATGGCCTTAGTAATCATAGTGCGGTAATTATACGGATAGCAGATATACCAGAATTCCATCGGAACAAGATCGGAATCGCGGGATCCGGAAATCATAAATTGGTTGAAATGATGCTTGATTATTTCGTGGGACTCCCAAGTCAGCCCCGATCTGGAGTACAGATCTGCAAGTGCAAACTGTAATTGTGGATCCTCTTCTGCACCCGGAATGCGACGCAGTTCCTGCCCAGCGAGTTCATAAAGTCCCACTCGCTTTAGGTTGACGGCAAGCGCATATCCACGATCGGATCGTCTGTCGATTCGATCCAAACGATCAATTGGGGGAAAGATGCCGCCATCCCCAAGTTGGCCAGAGGTACCACCAATTGCCACTAGGTTCTTGAGCCCCTCATGGCCGTAATAATCGTTAGGGTAATCCCTCAGCAGCGTCTGATATATGTTCCTAGCACCAACCGGGTCGGCGTCCGCAGTAAAGCGCGCAATCCAATAGAGACATGCCTTGCGATACCCACTATGGGGAAAACGGTCGAGGAGTTCACGCATTAAAGACACAGTGAGAATAGTTTCGCCTCTCCGCCGATAGCCCCATGCCATCTTCCACAGGGCGTCTTCTGTGCTTTTGCCTCTTGGGCTTTGGCTCGATAGTTGTTCCAGATAGCTTAGACCTTCATCCTCTTTACCGGCATTCTGCAAAAAAACTGCGAGGTTGTAGAGAGCCTCGTCGGCTTTGGAGCTTCCGCGAAATGCTATTCTGATCCACTCAACCCACCGCCTTATTGCCAGCTCATTATTGTTCCGCCTGTGGGATTTTACAGCATACAAAGCCGCACTTGACATCCACTTGGAATTGACATGTTCGCGGCGCATCTCCTCGACTTCCCGGATCACTTCAGTGCTTTTCTTCAGTGCATCAAGACTGATGATCTTTAGAAAAAGAGCAGCGTCTCGGTTAACGCCAGTGCCTGCCAGATAGCGATCAGCCTCCTCAATCGCATCGCTGTGCAAGCCTGCTCGCTGTAGTGCCTGGATGAACTCGTAGCGTTGCATTGGCGCCAGCGATCGCCGTCTCAACTTTCCAGATGATTCAAGCTCCAGGGCACGCAGGTGGGCTTGTTTTGCCCATGCGCTGCTGGGAGATTTATACCAAATACCTGCATAAATCGCGTATGCTTCCGCAATGGCGCCTTGTTGGTCAAGCGCCTTAGCAACCAACCAGCGTACCTCGTCACAATGCGCACTTGTAGGCCACGAACGCAGGAAATTCCTACCTGCATCCGCTGCGGACTTCCAGTTCGGTATCAACGATTGAAGCTGGGTTTGCATGTATGCGGATTCCTCACGAATAAAGTCACTCATACTTGCAGAATCGGTGGAAAGCAATGACTCAATATAATGGGCTGCTTTGCCAAAAAGATCGGGCAATCCACCTTCGACAATAGCCTTGACCAAGAGCAGGCGTGCATATTCCTGGGCTATAGCTCCACGCTCGGCGCGTTCTAGATATGGGATGGCATGAGCATGCTGTTGCCCATTAATCAGCAAATTACCTAAAACCAGTGCGGCCTCATCACCCACACGACCTTCAGAATCCCGGTTTGTGATTGTATCCAGAATCCGGAGCCCCGCCGCGGTATCGCCCTGGCGCACCAGCATCATCGCATGCTCCAATGTCTGCGAAGGATTTTTCTCTTTAACACAGGCCAGGAGAGCGGCCAGTCCAAGTATAAAAACACGAAGCCCAATACTATTCCATTTTAGCAGGTGCTGTGATCGAAACAATCGCTTCACGGAAAACCTCCAGGCATAGCATGACAATATTTATGGGACCGGAAGTTCAATTCTGACCGGTGTCATCCGACCCGCGATTATACTGATTCTGCGTGTTTCTCTTGTGCTGCCTGCCCATACATCAAGAGTATGCGTTCCTTCCATAACATTGCTGAAGACCAGAAGGGTTGACGGTCGATCGGCATGACCGTCAGGCTTTTCCCAGCCGTCCAATGATGCATGTGACGGAATATTGACCATTACCTGCAACGTACCGCGTTGGGGCTCCATTCTAACTGGAAGGCGCGATTCATCCCTCGCCGATTCATGGAACGCAAGATAAATAATTAGGGTAGCCGCTAACAATACAATTGCGGTATAGCCCATTGCCTTAAACTTTCGTCTCCAGCCTCCACTATCAGTTGCCATTGGCCGTGCTTCCGTGATGGAAAGTCGATTACCTCTTGCTTTGGGGGCCGAGTCCGGATAAACATCGGGCGCAATTTGCGGTAATATAGTGTCTGTAGCGTGCGCCCGCATCTCAGACACAACCTTGGGTATTGTCGGGGGCTCGCTTTCAAGCGTTGCTGCTATAGGCTTTGGGGAGGATGGAAGTTCGGCCGTCTTTGGAGTCTGTGCGTCAGGTTCCTCAGGAATTTCAAATGGATCTGGACAGTTTTGATTTGGACATTTGCTACCGGGAGCTTCCGAAAGGAACAGTGCCCCGCAAACAGGACAATAGAAATCTGGTTTTGCGGAATTTGTCGGCATCACGAAATCCCATGGAGATCAAGTCTAGAAGAGGCTTTGGGCAACAGTTCCTGGTGAAATGACTGCTATTTCACTTTCGCCTTCTAGTTTTCCATGTCCCGGCCTCACAGAACGGACTTGAGTTTCACTCGCTCCAAGCGGTCCCTGATCAGGGCCCTCAAACTCAAAAAAGCGCCTCAAATCCACACTTCCCCATGGAACAGTAGCATTTAGGATAAACATGTACTCTGCTGATCCCTGCCCTTCTTCAAATACTAGAATTCTATTTTGTTGATCGTTAAAAGACACTTGGAGTTTATTTTGACCCTTTTTCGGATAGGCTGAACCCCACTGGATCCCAAATCTCTTTGCCCAGTCGATCAATTCATCGAGAGACATTCTCCTTCGACAGTAAGAGTCGATTGCCTCCAACGTTGTGCGAACCTTGTAGCTATTCCTGTCCTGTCTTGGGACACTATCAGCCATATCGCTAGCAGGCGAAGTGATGTTATATTCCTTGGATGAACCTGCAGGTGGCCACACCGGAGAAGAAATGGATCCCCTTGTTTTCTCCACCAAATCTCCCATCATTCTGGCGAATTCCATACGAATGTCATCGGGCTTGAGTGCCGTGGCGAGCAATTCTTGCACAGCGCGCCCAATAGAGTTGCCTATGTTCTCTTGGACGCCTTCGAGTTTCCCTGCTATCATTCTTGACAGCTCAGTTAACTTCCAGAAAACAGCTCCAAGAAGAAAGAGATTTATCATGGCTAGCCCAAAGAGGAGGGAGTTGCCTAAAACCTGCATAGTGTGACTAGATGCGGATCTTGTCTCTATGCCGGTTGTAGTGGTTGATGCCCTAGAAAGCGGTGGGCTATCTGTCTCTCTTGCTTCACTGTCGTAATCGTTGCTTGGCTCGTTTTGAAAGCTTGCATCGGGCGCCGCGCTCTTGGCCAATTCAGGCGTCACATGAGGGGCTGGTACATCAGTTTCAGAGGTAGAATCTGATGCAGTCGGCGATGGAAGAGATCTATTGGCAGTTTCGAACGAAATTATTGCCATAATTACCACTGCTGTGATCATGGCAAGGGCGAGCAAGAATTTCGTTCTGAAAAACACACGCATTCGCATATGTTTAGTCCTTTGCTATCTCTCTCCTGGCTTTCATGGATTTCGAACTGGCTAACCAGCCTCGGATGAGAAGCAGTTTTATAAATAGCCAAGTGGTTCCGTCATTCCACGACTTCGCAGGTGCCGATCTTCATCGTTTCTGCCACCCGTCGCATAGGGTGCCTCACATTATCGATAATGGCGTTGTTGGGGCGCATTTCCCTGCAGGTACGCTTATACCTATCCTTGATGTTGGATTTCCATTCATCGAGCTTCTCAGCCTTAATGCCACCCTGAAGAGCGTCTTCCATGACCGCTCTAACCGAAATCTCGAAGCACTTTCCCAATTCATCCGTCTGTATCTGGTCGATTGTGTCATCCGGAAGACCATCAACAGTCTTGCCTACGGCGTCAAAAGTCGGTTGCATTTTTGTAAGTATTTGATATGACTAGAGTTAGGAGAGGCCCATTTTGTCGCCCGAGTCGTAATTGTTTCACGCCAGCTGGCTGTTCTCTCCTCGTTCTGCCCACGTTCATGTTTCCCCCGGACTTTAATGTAGTTGCAGTGAAACCCCATGGATACTGTGTCTGCGCATTGTTCTGACTTAATGACCTTGTGCGAGAATCGAGATCGTAACAGGACCCGCCGCGA
>JAFGIY010000215.1 GCA_016929335.1 Acidobacteriota bacterium
ATTTCCATGTGGGTCGCGGCTTCAGCCGCGACGCGCAATAAATCCCATGTGTAAGAGATATTTATGCCTGATCTTCTGTTTGCACCAGCATGTCGCGGCTGAAGCCGCGACCCACATGGAATATGTGCATATGAGCTAAACACCATCTTTGGGGAGTCAGAACTTTTCAGATAACTTCCGAGAGGTTTCACTCCAGGGCTGCTACAGCCACAGGCGTTATGCAGTAATTCGCGCCTGACCTCGCTTAACATATTGAAGTGAGAGGTTAACTAATAGAATCGATCGATACAGGGAGAGCTTGAAATGATGCCTCGCCGTCGCATTCCGATTATCATCCGCGCTATATCGTTCATCGGTGCTATAATCTCGCCTCCGTATTCCCCCACTAATCTGGCTCAGGAGTGCCCATGATTACCGCAATCTTGATGCTGGCAATTATTGTATTGGCTTACAAGATTTATCGGAGTTCGCGTCGTCTGAATGATTTCGACACGCGCTTCGGGCTTCTGGAACGGCAGCTGCACTATCTCGAACAGAAATTGAATGAAATCCACAGTGTGCCGAAGCCGCCTCAGGAACCGGCGGCGGCCAGGCCCGCCCAGGCTGAACCGGCGCCTGCGGTAAAACCGCCGGCTGTCAAACCGGTAGCGCCTATGCCTCCACCTCGCAAAGTCGAGGTTCAGCCGGCTCCCGCAGTGCAAGCGGCTCCTTCTGAAACTCCGCCCCCAAAACCTTACATCCCGCCACCTCCCGGCCCGCCGTCTCCACCGCCTCCTCCCGCATGGAAGATGCCGAAATTCGACTGGGAAAGCCTTGTGGGCGTGAAGCTCTTCAGCTGGATTGCGGGAGTTGCCCTCCTGCTGGCCGCCATATTCTTTCTCAGGTACTCCATCAGCCAGGGCTGGCTGATGCCGGAAGTGCGTCTGGTGATAGGCATTATCGTAGGATTAGGGTTGCTGATTCTTTGCGAGCTGAGGGCTGCCCGCAAATATCCCACCACAGCGAATGCCATGGATGCCTCGGCAATTGCCATACTTTTCGCGACCTTTTTTGCGGCGCATTCCCGCTGGAATCTGATCGGTCCGCTGCCTGCTTTCGGCCTGATGGTTCTGGTAGCGGCCGTCGCAGTCCTGCTGTCCATCCGGCGGGATTCCATTTTTATTGCGCTCCTGGGATTGGCAGGAGGTTTCGCAACTCCGGCGCTGCTCTCAACGGGAGACAGACCTGTTCCGCTGTTTCTTTATATCCTTCTCCTCAATGCCGGACTGGCGTGGGTTGCAGCAAGAAAGAAATGGCCCCTGCTCACAACCCTCAGTCTCATTTTTACAGTGATCTATCAATGGCGTTGGGTGATGCAGTTTCTATCCGCGGATCAGCTGCCGGTCGCGATTGGAATATTTCTGGTTTTCCCCATTCTGGCGTTCGTTTCGCTGGCTCTGGGACGCAAGGAAGAGCCCGAAAAAGGCTTGCTTTCTCTATACGGGCAAACCTCGAATTTGACCGCATTGCTTCCGCTGCTTTTCGCACTATATCTCGCAGCTGTACCTGGATATGGTTATCACTATGCGCTGCTCTTCGGCTTTCTCTTCCTGTTGGATGTTGGATTCTTCGCCATCGCGGTTGCGCGCGGTCCGGAGATACTGCATTTTGCAGGAGGATTATCCACGATCGTGGTCTGCGCTATCTGGTTTGGGATGTCCTATGACGGCCACGCGTGGCCGGCTGTTCTGGCCTTTATTATTCTATTTGCCGCTTTCTATCTGGCCGCGCCCTCCGTTGCCCGATATTTCGGCCGCAGCTTCACAGGAACAGGCAGGAACGCAGTCTATGCCGCGCCTCTGCTGCTTTTTGCATTGCCTTATCTGGTGGCTATAGAGCCCGCCTGCCATAATCCCGTGCTGCTCTTTGGATCCCTCTTCATAATCCTTCTGGGAGCATCGGTCTATGCCATCTCCGCTGAAGAAGGTCCGGTATATTTCATAGGGGCAGCCGCCGGCTTATTAGCTGAAGCCGTCTGGTCGGTAAAATATCTGACTCCCGAACGTCTGTACTCCGGTCTTGCCCTGTATGTCATCTTCGGGCTGTTCTACGTCGGCGTGCCGATGGCTGCGCAGCGCTGGAAGAAAAAGCTGCGGCCGGAAAGCGCCGGAGCGGGCCTGCTCCTTGTCAGCCTGGCGCTTCTTTTATTTCTCGTTGCCGGTCCTATAGCATCCGTTTCCATATGGGGAATCGCGCTGCTTCTGCTTATTCTCAATGCCGGTTTGTTCTGGCAAGGGGCCGCCTGCAGGCTTCCGATATTTGCGATAGGCGGAATGGTTTTCTCCTGGATCATTCTGGGCATATTGTGGGCCAGTGTTTCGCTGGCGGCGATTCTGATGCCCGCACTCGTTGTGATGGCCGGCTTTGCTTTGCTCGTACTGGCCGGAAATATCTGGATGAAAGAAAAAACCGGAGGTGACAAGCCGGGCATTCTCGACAAAGGCGTTTTCCTTGGGCTTGCAGGCCATGTCTTCCTGGTTGCGATTGCCGCGCACAGATCTCTGTCGGATCCGCCCTGGCCTCTCCTTGGAATCCTGCTCGTGCTGGATCTGGCAATCGGGGCAGCCGCGCTTTATCTGCGCCGCAACGATCTGCATCGGGCGGCGATGGCGGCGACGGCATTTATACTGATTGTTTGGGTTTCGGTCGCCGGCATTGCCCCATTTCCGACAATAGCCATTTTGTCTGCCATGGTAATGGCGCTTTTCGGCTTTGTCTGGATGCTCCTGGCAAAACGCGCCGGGATTGACTCCGTGCCGTTTACCGGCACTGCTGCAATAACGGTCATACTGGCCCAAATTGTCACGATTTTCGCTGCAGTACAACCGGGCGCTCCGAAAGTCGGATTTCTTCTTGCCGTTCATCTGATTTTTCTGATTGCGCTCATGGCATTGGATTGGGTCCGGCGGGACTATATGTTTGCCGCAATCGGGTTGTTGCCTTCAGCCGCTGCCGTGTCGCTCTGGTTCGATCAGCACCAGGGAAGCGAATTCTGGCCTCAGCAATTGCTTTTCGCCATCCCGATATACCTGATCTTCATCTGTTATCCGCTGCTGCTGGGAAAGCGTTGCGGCAAATCGCCGGTGCCATACGCAACCGCAGTCCTGGCCGGCATCCCGTTTTTCTTCCAGGCCCGGCATGCCATGATTCAGGCCGGCTTGGGAGGCGCCATCGGCATTCTTCCGGTTGCGCAGGCACTGCTCATGGCGGTGCTGTTGATGCGGCTTCTTAAAATCGAGCCCCATGGCGAACGGTCGCTGGGACGGCTGGCGCTTGTCGCAGGCGCGGCGCTCGCCTTCATCACGGTTGCAATTCCGCTGCAGCTCGAAAAAGAGTGGATCACCATCGGTTGGGCGCTCGAGGGGATGGCGCTGGCATGGCTGTACGGCAAGATTCCTCACAAAGGACTTCTCTATTTCTCAAGCGCTCTGTTTGCGGCCGCCTTCGTCAGGCTGGCGCTGAATCCTTCCGTATTTACATACCAGGCGCGTTCCGGTATCAGAATCTGGAACTGGTATCTCTATACCTATCTCGTATCAGCGGCTTCAATGATCGCCGGAGGATGGCTGCTTTCGAAAACGCGGGACGAAGCTCTGCTGCCATCGCTGCGCATCTCAAAACTTCTGCCCGTCGGCGGCACCATTCTGCTCTTCCTGCTGCTTAACATTGAGATTGCCGATTTCTACTCGACCGGTACAACAATCGCTTTTAAATTCACGGCCACACTGGCTCAGGATTTAACCTATACTCTCGGGTGGGCTCTATTCGCGATGGCGCTGTTGGCTGCCGGCATTGTACTCCGCAACCAACCTGCAAGGATTGCATCTCTGGCGCTGCTTGTTATCACAATATTCAAATGCTTCTTCCACGACCTGGCCAGGCTCGGAGGCCTCTATCGCGTTGCATCATTCGTCGGTCTTGCCATCAGCCTGATACTGGTAGCACTGGTTCTGCAGAAGTTTGTCCTGTCCGCCCGCAAGGAGGAAAGATGAGCCGTCTGAAACTTGGGATTCCTCTTTTTTTGATACCGTTGATACTATGCCAGGCCCACACCTGTTTCGGGCAGACTTCACCGCCTAATCCGAAAAAGTTCCGGTATGAGAGGACCGTAATTCCGGGCGCACCCGGATCCAACCGCCTCCGAATCGATGCAGTGCTGATGGCAGGCGGAAATTCCTCCTGGCAATTTCTACGGCAGACAACGGGCAGTGAACGGGAGCCAATGATCATAGCCACGGGCGGGCTGAAAGACCTCAGGCTTTATGATTCCTCGAATCGCGAAGTGCCCTATCTGCTGATCTCGCCTCCCACACCGGAACCGCAATGGATCAACGGAGAGCTCTCGCCTGTGGCCGACACCAAAAGAACCAGCGGTTTTCAGATTGATCTTGGCCGACCGCTGCTGATGGATCAGCTGCGATTGAGTGGTCTTCCGGCGCCCTTCGTCAAGCGCTGCACTCTGGAGGCGAGCAACGACGCAAGCCGGTGGATCAGGCTGCGCGATGATGCGACTGTTTTTGATCTGCCCGCCGAAAAACTGAGGCTTCTGGAAATCGAGTTGCCGGAAACAGAGTTTCGATTCATAAAAGCGACGTGGGATGACAGCGCGAGTCCCCGCCTTCCGCTCCCCCAGGAAGTTTCCGTTCGCCTGGTATCCGCCGGGGCGCTTCCTCCGCGGCTGGAAGTCCCGCTGCAAATCCATCGGCGTGCCAGCGAGCCCGGCGTAAGCCGTTACCGGATTCGCCTGCCCGCGCCGCGGCCGCCGGTTACCCAAATCAGGCTGTCGACAACGGGCGGAAATGTTCTGCGACAGGCGCGGATCACTGAAGGTCGCCTGTCCGGCGAAGAGATCGTTCCGGCTTTATTGGGAACCGCCCTACTGCGGCGCGAGGTGCGCGGCGATGCCGCGGCGGCTCAAATGTCGGTACCCGTTACGCCGCCCCAGGAAGCACAGCTTGATCTGGTTATAGAAGACGGCGACAATCCGCCGCTCGATATCACGGAAGCTACGGCTGTCTTCGCTTATCTCCCCTGGATTTATTTCGAAAGCGCGGACGGCGGCACGCTCACGGCGCGTTACGGCTATGGCGGACTGAATGAACCGCGATACGATCTTGAAGCGGCACGGGCTTCGGCGGAGAAAGCGCAAACCGCTGAAGCGCGGTGGGAATCGGAGCGTTCAGCTGCAATCGAAGCCGAAAGCCCTGTTGACAGCGGGCTCCCTGAAGCCGGATCCGCCATCGACGTGGGCAGTTTCCGCTACGCGCGCAATATCATTTCTCACAAGCCCGGATTAAGCTCGCTCCCTCTTGATGCGGCGGTCCTGGCCCATAGCAGGATCGCGGACCTCCGTATTGCCGGACCCGACGGGCGACAGATACCCTACCTCATGGAAAAGGCAGATGAGCCGCTGTCACTGGATTTGCCGCCATTGGAGAAAACCGAATCGCCGCGTGCCGCTCTGGATAATAAGAGTGTAACGGCTTCGAGGAGCTTTTATCGCCTGCGATTACCATTCCAGAATCTGCCCCCGGCCCGCCTTGTCTTTTCGACATCCGGGCGCGTCTTCCGGCGCAATCTTCGCGTCCTGATTGAAAAAAATCCCTACAATGAGCGCCAGGAACCATGGACGACTTCCATCGCTGCAGCGACCTGGGCGCATGCCGATCCCGAAACACCAGCGCAGGCTCTGATGCTCAGAATCCCGACGCTGAAAACGACCGAGGTGCTGGTGATTATAGAAGAAGGGGATAACAGCCCGCTTCCTGTCACATCTGTCAAACTGCTGCTTCCTGCACAGCGGCTGCGGTTTTTCCGTGGAAGCGAACCGGACCTGAAGCTGTACTACGGTCGAAACGATCTCGCCGGGCCTCGCTATGATCTGGCGATGCTCGCCCCCCGTCTGGTAGGCGCCGCAGCCGAGGAAATCCGGCTGGGGCCCGAGGTTGAATTGTCGGCCGTTGCGGCGCGCCAAATTTCGCCCAAGATCTTCTGGGGAATTCTGATCGCAGCCGTATTGGTGCTTCTGGTTCTGATTGTGCGCCTGGTTAAAAAATAAGCCGCGCATTATCACGAATTACATCTATTCGTGATAGTTCGCGGCTTAATGACCATCCGGCCTGACTTGGTTTTGGTCCGGGTAATATCCGCCATCTTAAGAGATCCGCATCCCAGACTGCCTCCAAAGACCGGGCAAGCGCGCGTTTGATTGCCCCTTTCCTAACTGCAACAATGAGGAGACATCGCCGATTATTGCCAGTAGGTGCGGTCGAGGGTGCGATATTGGATGGCTTCGGCGACGTTACGGGCGTTGATTCGTTCCGCGTTTTCCAGGTCGGCCATAGTGCGGGAAACGCGCAGAATCCGGTCATAGGCGCGGGCGGACAGGCCGAGGCGGGTGATGGCGTTTTCCATCTGCTTTTCTGATTCCGAATCGAGCTTGCAGAAGCGGCGCAGAGTGCGCGGCGTCATCTGGGCATTGCAGTAGATGCCGAAACCTTCGAGACGCTTGCTCTGGATGCCTCGGGCAGCAAGGATGCGTTCACGGATTATGGCCGACTCTTCCGACTTCTCATCCTGCGCCAGCTCTTTGTATTTCACGGCCGGCACCTGGATATGCAGATCAATCCGGTCCAGCAAAGGGCCTGAAATCCGTGCCAGATATCTCTGGATCAGCGGCGGCGTGCATGTGCAGTCATGCAAAGGATCCCCGAAATAACCGCACTGGCAGGGATTCATTGCAGCGGCAAGCATAAATCGGGCCGGGAAGGTCAGCGACATCGCGGCACGGGCGATGGTAACTTCACCGTCCTCGAGCGGTGAGAATTGTCACGATCGGCTGTGACGCTTAAAATCAAGCCCTTTATGTCCCCCCTGTAGACGCTAATCTCGGGAACTAAGTCTTTTAGCAACACTCGTTTATCATCCCGGCTGAAAAAGGGATATTCCGCTAAAACCGATACGGCTCTAATAACGTCTTCAGCTTTGATGGTGGGTTGTTCGGTGGCAGGCTGCATCCCTGTAATTCGATTCAATTCAACATCTACTTTTTGAAGAGCTGCATCCCGCTCGTCCTTCGCCATCAGCCCATCGATGTAAGTTTCGAGAATGCGCTGTCGTTTCTTCTGCAAGAACTCAGATCGTTTCCCCAATGCGTCTCCGATCGCCCCAGATCTATAATATGAGTCTCTGTGCGCCAGGTAATCGCTGACGATTGGTAGAAGAAATTGGGGATCAATGATGCGTTTTGACAGAATTGCAGATATTTTCGCTTCCAGTGGGTCCCTTCGCATGTGCTGATTTGTGCAAACTGGAAGTCCCTCGCCTTCGTGGTTTTTCCGATATCTTGGATGCTTTGATCCGCAGTAATAGTAAAAAGCGCGGGCACCGTGAGTATTCCCAACGTGGGTATACAACGGACGACCGCAATCGGCGCAGAGAAGGAATCCATTGTAAATAAACTGCTTGGGATAATTGGCCAGCACTTCAGCTCTTGTGCGGCGCCTCTGTTCAATAATGGCTTGAACGGCGGCAAAATCATTCTCGCTGACGATTGGCTGTAATGGCAATTTGATCCGTATCGTTTCCTCTAGGGAACGGGCGATCTTC
Organism: Acidobacteriota bacterium; assembly: GCA_016929335.1. Lineage (GTDB taxonomy): Bacteria > Acidobacteriota > UBA6911 > UBA6911 > UBA6911 > UBA6911. The sequence continues at coordinate 7,648 of JAFGIY010000215.1, forward strand.
CGTCGATGTCCCTGGCGTCCCCCAAGTCGGGGTACATATCCAGAGGGGCTTGAATCTCTCTTTTCAGAATAAACCATCCATCCGGAGTAGGCAGGGTTCTTCAAGAGCTTGGGAACCGAGCTCCGAGCATACCCCGTTGTTTTGGCAAGTTGTTCATAGGTTTGATGCCCTTCAAGAAATAAACGAAAAAGGAGCTTCACGCCCTCGATTTCAGGAGTGTAATGCCAGCCCTGCTTCTTAGTATATCCGATCCCGCGCGCAAGCGTATTGCAGCCTCCTGGATGCTTTCCTGCGCGTCTCATCGATTCCTTGGCGTCAAGCATCCTGTCCAATATCTCGCGTCTTTCAATTCCCGCCATCGCAGCTCGGATGGGACCAATTAATCGTCCCGTCTTCGTTGATAAATCAATTGGGCCGTCCGGCAGAAAAAGGATGGTTCTGGTATCTATGAAATGCTGGAGGAGGGCATAGTCATTAAAATTTTCTGGCCGCATCAGCCGACTAAATTCTTTTGCAAGAACACCGTCAATGTCCGGGGATTTCATTTCCCGGAGTAACTCTTGCATTTCTGGGGAGAGAAGAACTGAAGCTCCGGACACATCGACAATTTCGATCGTCTTTACAATTTGGAGGCTGTAGATGCTTGCTGTGCGACGATTGATCTCGCGCTGTGCCGGAATTCCTGCACGATCAGTTCCGGCTTGTTTCTCGGTTGAAACCCTTATGAGCTCGATGACTTTATTCATTTGTTACCACCAATCGGCCTAAATTTATGGCAGGCTCAGATATCTGCCCCTACGCTCGTCTGCCCGCTCTTCCGTGCTCAAGCGCAACAAAGCTACGGCTGAATATTTCATGACAAATTTTCCTCACGTAATCCGCAGATGACTTCAGCAGCATTTTTCAGCGCGATCATATCATCCTCCAGCAAGGCTTGTTTCATCCTTTCAAGCAATTTAGCTCGTCGTCGGGCGATTTCCAAAACGTCATCGAGCATTGAGCTGAGAACCAAGTCAGAAGCTGCCGGGCTGACAACATTTAGCACATTATCCGAATTATCTCCGTATTTCGGGGTTTTTCGATTTGCTCCCTTCACGTGTAATTCCTAAACTAATCGACCTATTATTAAATCCCGACTCCTTTTTTGGGCGGTAGTATCTCGAGAAGGCAGCTCCCGATTCTGCCTTCGGCGTTATCAAGATTTGGCCGTTTCCGCTCATGAGGGCGGATCTGGTAGACTCCGACTGAGAAGTCCCATCGGTCATGGAAGAGTCAGGTCCCAAATCTATGTGAGACCGAGACCGATACCGGTACAGTTTCCGCCGGATAAATCCATGTCGGGAAGCTCTACAATTTCGGCTTCATATAGGATATTCCTCAGTTCACAGGCAACTTCTTCAGCCTCTGAGATCAATTTATCTACTTCCTCATCATCCTTGAGTCGGGCTGAGATTTCATTCTCGTCCTCCAATAGTTCGATTACATCATTAAGACCTATACATGCTGCTGCACAAGGAGCTGAGGGAGACCAAGGCATCAGTGCTGGCAGCGAAACGATTTTCAGATTTCCGAGCTTTTCGCTGATCTCGGGTTCTTCATTCAGGTTTTCAAAAATATACCTCGCATCTTGAAGCATGCTGCCCTTGTTAGAATTTTTCAGTCCTTCAGGAAGGTTGTTGTACCAGTCATCCAGTTCCGCGCTGAGGAACATGAATTCCTCAAAGGCATCCGAGATTATTTCCTGCACAGTGAATGTGTATCGGTCCCGGAGGAGTTGTTGGAATTCCTCATTGCTCGGAAGCGGCTTCCGAATCTTGTATGGTCGTATTTCGCCCCTTTTTGAACGCGGAAGTGGCTCGACAAATTTCATGGCTTCCAGATCTGAGGCATAAGGACCAAACATTTTCTTCAGTTTGATTACATTGATAATATTCTTCTTCTTTAAGGTCATTTTTTTCTCCTCTCATTCTGGCGGATTAAATGGCGCGAGCGGCGCCAGAACATTCGCCCTCGCGTCGATGCCGGTAGGGAACCATTCCCTGTTTCCCGGCAGCGAATCAGTGAGTCAGTTACAATCACAAAAAATCTGCTTCATCAATGCTGTCCGGGTCCACGCCGGACGCCTCAATGAAGGGGATCATCCGATTAAGAAGTCGCAAGACATCATGCTTTGCGACGCATACAGGAATTAGCAGCTTAATGCCAAAATCATTCGACATCAGTTCAATGGCTTTGTGAGTTTGGATCAAATCGCCGTCATCAAACTGAACTTTTTGATCGGTGTTTGGATGTGCAACATATTCACGAAATACATTTGGCTCTGCCTTGAGGTACCGCTCTAGAAATCCCTGAGTCATCACTTTTTCTCCTTTACTGGTTGACGGTTTAGTTGACACTTCTATCGCTCGCCACTCTATCGCTCATTTCTTTCTCCTTCATTTGATTGGCTTCCATTGAAATAGATACGAAGTGAGGATCTCTCGATCCTCACTTAGGGGGTGACCGCATGTGAAAGTGTAACCCGTAAAATATTTCTATTAGCCAAGCCCTGGGATTCAAATGGCAAGCACTATTGAGATTAGGAGGCTGATCACATGCCATTATGCAAGCCATGCAACGTTGGGGCATCACCTTATCTTCACATTCGCTGCAAAATCCAAGACTTTTTCTTGTCCTGTCCAAAATATTGAAGTTGCCTTGCATGGCTTGCATAATCCGCACTGGGCGCTGGTTTTGCCTTGCATAAGCGGATTGCATAAAGGGTGCATTTGTCATCGCATTATTGCTCCCAGGCTTCGCTGCCGGGCCGTGGGGCATCATTCGTGAGCCTGATACCCAGCCAATGCCACTTTCCATGCCCCGCATCAGCTCGCCATTCATCGATTTCTGGGAACGTATTCCGCAATGACTCTCCAAAGTGCCGCTGGTCTGCATACCGGAATCCCTGTTCATCGCACCAGCATTTATAAGAGCTATAGAGTTGCTGTTTGGTGATGCTACTGTCCTTTAATGGTTGTATGCATGCTGCGATAAATGCTATTGCGCTATCATTTTGTTGCTTGTAAGCCTTGAGCGCGGCCATTACAACAGCCGGTTCAGTGAACTGTTCATTAGAAAGCAATCTGCGAAGTCCAGACAGAGCCCGATTAAAGATTCCAGGCAATTCGCTGCGAAGTTTTACCCGCAGTTTTCTATCTGCTTGTTTCCCTTTAAAAGTCTTGTTGAAAGGGATGATTATCCATCGTCGATAAAATGCGTAACTTCCATCCTTGCTTGAGGGCAAAGCGTTTGCGCTGAACAGTAACCGGGCATGGGGACGGAATGAAAATGAATCCCGATGTTTTCGCTCGCCGGCTATGCTGTCGCCAGTGACAATTTTTTTGAATAGTTCAGAAGATTTAAGTTCCCGATCACCCAAATCCGCGCAGATGTTCGCTAACTTGCCATACAGGTTGGCCACGCGAAACCGATTCTCCTCCAAATCATGTAGTGATTCTGATGACACATTGTCAATGCCAAGCAGCTCCGTTAAGGCGTCAAGAAAAACGCTTTTCCCGTTTTTCCCGGATCCGACCAACATCACAGCTTTTTCATACTGAGTATCGGGTATAAGGCTATAGCCATAAATTTCCTCCACGAGTGGTATTACTTCTGCGTCAAAGGTACTGCTAAGGTAGCGATCGAAATTGGGACAAAGCGCAGTCGGATCATACTTGATCGGAATCTGGGCAACTTCAAACTTTTCAGGAGTATGCTCTTCAAGTAGTCCCGTTGATATGTCCAAGCGGCCGTTTAGCATATTGATGTAACTAGCATCAGGAGGTTCTGGTTCGGAATTGGATGCTGTTTCAATGTATTTTATCGTTTCATTTATATGCTTTTCCAAACGCTCCTCTCCGAGAAGTCTCTGGGCTTCGATGCGTACTACCTTTTCCCCGCCAGGTCGGTATACGCCGTTGCGATAAACCCATAATGCTTCTCCGGCAAATTTAAAGTAATGGGTTTCCGTAATTGCCTCGGCTAGGCGCTTGGGTATGAACCTATCGCCCCGGAGAAATTCGACACCGATTTCCGAATAGGTGCGTGGATATGGTTTTCTGGATGCAACAAGTTCCTTCAGTGCCCGCCACGCATTCTCATAGTCAGCGTTAAATGACCTAATGTAACTATCCGGATCGCTGTCAGGAAGGGGAGTAGTAAAAGCAGTGACCGACATTCGCTCTTGTGCTCGCTCAACAAGAGCAAAGCCGGCATGGTCACTATCATTGTCGTACCCTATTATTGGCGATCGCGCGATTCTTTTGATGGTGTTGAAGTCGGCGTTGTCAACGCCGCCAACTGCGCAAGAATAAACATATCCAGGATCGTCATGTTCCTCTGCTTCTCCGATCCGAACAGAGAGTGACTGGATCTGTAGTTGATTAAATTCTCCTTCCGTCACTATGAGGAGATCGTTAAGAGCTTTCCATTCCTGGAATTGGTAGGGACTAAAGAGCCCATGTCCAAAAAGCCCTGCTACATTTTCAAAGGGCTTAAAGTAAACAAAACGGTGGGAATAGGGTTCCCGGAATCGGATAGCCACGATCCGGTGCAAAGAATCCGTGTAGAAGAACGCCAGCCATCCCGCACGGCCGTTAAGGCATATATAGAGCTTCTCTTTGGCGGCTATAAGCAATTCCAATCGTTCTTCACCTGTAATTCCTCTTCGTCTATGTTTTTTGCTTGTATGGAGAGTCTTTTCTTTTTCGATTTCGACCTTTAATCGGTCTATTTCTTGCTGAAACTTGTCTTCGGGATAGTACCCCCCCGCTGGAATAGCTCCTAACATTGAATCGCTAACAACGCGCGGATGGATCTTACGCTCGTCGACCAGATAGGAATATGCGTTGTGTCCCGCTGCATCCTTTAGCGCGACAAGCGTTGCGTGAAGGTCTCCATAAATCTCCTCCAGGACTTTGTGAAGTGTATGCTCGTATGAATTCTGGTCTCGTCCTGCAATAATTATTTTCCCGCACTGTGGATGAAAGCATTTGCCCATGGAGTCATCACCTTTTATTGAAAAGGTTCGATGACCGCATTCTGGGCATTCAACTTTCTTTCCTGGGTTAGCACCCAGTATCCCGTAATCCTCAGAAAGAATTTGTGAAGTTGATTTCATGGTTTATCTCCAATGACGAGAGCAACTCCACGGATTTGCTAATAACTCGTTTTACAAATTGAAAAATGGTGGGTATTCGGATATCCTATAATTAACTTTTTGCTCAAAAAGAAAGTCGCCCCGGGCTCGAGCTCGGGGTTTTTGTTTTCAGGAAGTCTGCCTCCTTTGGGTTTGTATTTGATTCTTGAAAATGATCCTCCGTATTTCAGCAATCATCTCTGGCGTATAGCGGCGATGACCATTGATGTCTCGCGGGGCTGGAGGAATAATTTTTCTCTTTTCCAGATCGCGCAGCCAATCCCGACTACAACCGAGATCGTCTGAGGCATTACCAACGCGCATTTCATACCTCCTTCGGGTATCCTATGGTTTCCCATGGCGAAAGCTTCTCTCCACTGATAGAAGAAATCAGCAAAAGAATTCTGTAGGCCATTTCTAGATTTTGCGGGTCGCGTACCTATGAGGCTGGATATCGATGACAGCGCGATTTTATTGCCGCGGTGGTATTTGGATTGTGGGTCCAGATCGAGGGATAGCAGAAATGCAGAATCTGATTGATAATTCTATAAACTTGGGAAGCTGTTGCTTTTTGCCTGAATCCTCCTGGGATTTCCCATTTGCGTTTTGGAATGAAAAAAAACGATAGCTGTTTCTCAAGGCGCTTTAGTAGTGGATTCCAGACTTGGGAGTTGCTGCGAAGCAGCTGACCGTGCCGATAAATTGAGTCATGTTTTTTCACTAACTCAGTATTAATCACGTTATCACAAAGCTGGCAGAGGCGATTGCATTCATTGACGAGGATTGAGCGGACCTCCACGGGGAGGAGGTTTGAGCTCTCATTTTTAAGAGATATATACATTCTCTTGTAAGCTGTGCAGGCAACCTATTTATGAGCACTTTTTTCGGGGAAAATGGGTAACACTTTTTTGTTCTGAGTAATAATAATCACACCGTTCC
>JAFGIY010000216.1 GCA_016929335.1 Acidobacteriota bacterium
CATCTCCAGATTACCGATACAAATCCTGTTCTTAGCGTGGGTCATTTTTAGAAAACATCTAGTGGAATTTTTTGCTTAGCGCCGAAGCCAGCTAAGCTATAAGTAGATAAAACAATTGAGTTTGTCTACCCCGGAGGAATCCTTTTATCAGCTGCGACTGACAATCCACTGTCGATTCCAGTTGTTATTGTTTTTCCATAGCCACAGTCATCCGGAGTCGTATGAAATTCGGCCTGCATCATTGGCAGTTGTTACTCTTGACCCTCGCCAAGATTCTGAAGACATCAAAATCAGGCTGGTTTACGTCGCCATGTCCGGTGTCTGGTTCCCGGTCGGTAACCTGAAATAGCTGGTCACGAAAAAAATATGGGCGGGCGACCGGCATTCCGGTTTCGGGCCCTTTGTTTCAGCCTAATTGGGATTTTATACGGGTAGGAACAGGTGATAGATGACGAATACATTTCGTGCAAGGGAGTGTATTGACTCGCTGACTCCCGGTTTGCCACCCAGAATAGATGATTGCTTTAAAGAGAGTGGTTTGGCGCACTTTAGTTTCTCGCGATTAACCTCGATCAATTTGTGAACGGAATTGAGTGCTCTTTCAGCATCGCCGTCGAAGACATAACCGAGCATTCCGCCATTCGCCAGTCCTGTTGAGTAACGCTCTTCGATAAAACACATCATTCCTTGGTCGCCTGTCACGTACTCGGAAACAAGCGATTGCCACCCGGATGGGAATGTTACGTTTAATCGTTTTGCTTCAATTACAAAGCAAGGCCACGGCTTTTTCGCGCCGGTTGAAAAAAGGAACAGTAAATCAGCTCTGCCCCGCTGCTTTTGCCGTGCTCTCCTTCGGTCATACAGGGGAATCTCCCGAAATATTTCAACTGGGCGTTCTCTAAAATCCTGATCTTGGTCAAGCAGGTCGCGCAGACGGTCACTGAGGTCATTTTCGAGTTCAGTTTCATGTGATTTCTTCAGCCGCGCGCCACTTCGGAGTACTGCCGCGAGGATGAAGTGAATCTCTTCTTCTGGGAATAGAGGGATCCATTCGGCGGCATCGTTACTCATCTTGTCTTCGCCTGTCGCCGGGCTTCCGCAATGTGAGCAGCCAGCTCAACTGCATCGTTGAGCGCCGAAGATCGCATCCAGCAGCCTCGCAGGGAGGGTTTAACGATGTAGATGTGTGGCCCATCGAAAATCAAACCGCTGCGAGAAAACTGAAACTGCTCCAAATGCTCCTTGCTGGCATCCTGCAGCTGGCGGAGAGCGCTCGCCAGTTGATTTGAGATGTTTCGGATTTCGAAATCGCGTGTGGTTCGGCTTTGGGTGAGCTCGACAAGAGCAATGCCGGATTCTTTATCCGCACCGCCAGTTGCATGTACGCGCACACCTCGGCTTGCCCAACCATTGAGAGTTTCAGTCAGCATTGTGGCATAAGGTTTCAGTGCGGCAGAGTCGATCGTCTGGAGTGTTGGAATCGATTTTGCAGCTTCCAGGGAAGCGGGCGTGTCGCTCTTATCGAAAATTTCACAGGTGTCTTCAACCAGCGCTTGTTCCTGTCTGCCAATGCCAAAGTACTCATACACGAGCGGTTCAAGTTCCGCCTGGAGGTTGCGAGCCTTCTCACGCTGGCCTTTTATCCAGAGCCGATTGTCCGGATCCCAATCATTCCCGAATAGTGGGCCGAGGACTTGTGAATTTGTCCGCTTGCGTCGTTTCTCGGCATCGGCTTCCATGTCTTTCATTAACCTACGAATCCTCGCAGCGGCCTGACTCACAATGGAGCTGCTGTTGGGTTGGGCCGCTGCGCTGTTAGAAAGGAAGAATGGAAGCCGGAGGACTTCGAACATATGAACTTTGTCGCGTTCTGTGCCGATATTGGCAGCTGTGTGAAAAACAAAGTAGCGAGCTAATTTTGACCTCAATACTACGGCAAGCCATATCAGGATGTCAGCATCTGGAAGCGGACCAGTAATGGATTGGAGCGAATGTTGGAAACGCACTGTGTAATCAAAAAATGCTGCAGTACTGAATCCCTGATTCAGCAATACGAGCGGGCCCTCGTATATGCGCTCGTCTGGAGAGCGGTGTAATCTGTCAACTCTGTAGTTCTTCGATTCAAGATATGCGCCCAATTTGTAAGCTAATTTAGATGGCAGCACGAATAGATCATTGATCGATTCTGGAGTCACAAATGGATCGGAATGAGGCCACCCCATCTGCTTGGTTTTCTCTTTTTCCCTAATAGAATGAAGTGGCTTGAAGCCCTGACCTTTGCACCAACGTTTCTTGCCCTGCTTAAACTCAGTTACAGTTCCGACAAGATCTCCAAGTGGAGGAAGGGTAAACAGGTAATTGAGGAACTTCAGATCCCGTGGTGTCCCCCAAAGGCGACTTTTCCATGCGATGCTGCTGGCCTTTTGTTCGGCTGCTGCGAGGACGAACCGGAGGGGAATCCATTTCCGGTCCTGTGGAGCAACCTGGATAACCCCGTCTCGGAGGTCGGCTCGGGATACCTTCGGTGTAATATATTCGATCTCGTGGATGGCTTCATCGGGCTTGTGTGGAGTGAAGAGAACAATATTGCATGGACACAGGGATTCCTTGAACAAAATGAACCTGTAGTCAGCGAGCTGCACGACCTTTTGGAGAGTAACGCCACGAAGCCAGTTGGATTGGAAGGTATCGGTTTGGTTCAAGAAGACCTTTGATGGCAGAAGCAAGCAGGCATGACCATCATCTTTCAGCACCGTGGGAGTCTCTTCCATGAACCGATGCGCAATCTGTTTTGTGCCGCGTCCTGCCCATGGCGGATTGCCAATTACCAGGTCGAATTCGCCTTGCCACTTCGGAGCGATATCGAAGAAATCTGCTTCGTGGACGACTGGATGCTCCGGTGCTCGCTTTGCTCCCCTGGCATGGAGAAGATTTGGAAGTTTCTTGCCAGTATGGAGTTTATAAGCGCGAATGTGAGGCGGGTCGAATTGGTCCAGAAATGCAAGATACAGACTGAAGCAGGTAATACGGCAGGCGGTAAGATTCTTATCCACACCACACAATGAGTCGAGGCGCTGCAGTAGAGCATCGGCCTTAGTCTGGGGTCGCGGTTCTCTTTGTCCGGCGCGCCACTCGGCCGCAAGCCGATTGAAAAGCATCACAAGAAAAATTCCGGAACCGCATGCTGGATCTAGGAATCGCCGCTTCTTAGCAAAGAGAGGTTTGATGCCTTCCAACGCCAGATCGAGCGCTAAATCGGCGACGAAGCGCGGTGTGTAAAATGCGCCGGCGGAATGCTTCCCTTCTTCGTCCTCATTCTCAAGAAAATTCTCATAGATGGCGCTGATGGTCTCAATGGGGATAAACTTGAAGTTGTAAGCCCAAAACCCAAGAGAGCGCTGTCCCCGCCCTTTTACCAAATCGTCTCCATTCAGGAAACGATGAACAACCTCCACATGCTCAGCCCGAATAAGTGAAAGCTCTGCACTGAGAACCTCATCAAACATGCTGCCATTAAAATCACGTTGCAGTGCAGGGAAGAGCGTGTCGTATAACGCCCCAATCGGATCCGTTGATGCGGCGAGCAGTTCATGGAGGTGCTGCCACGACTTTCCTTTGAAGTAATCGGATAATTTGATGATTCCGCGATCGCAGAGATAGCAGGTAAACAGTACTCGTCCGAGGAAAGTATGGGCGAATTGAGGTCCCAGGCCACGATCAACAAGCAAATCGCGCACGGCAGTTAAGTTATCAAGCAGATAGGCATCAACTGTTTCGCTGGGCTGGAACTTCTGCTCTCGGCCACCCGCGTAATATTGGCCAGTACCCAGTTGAACATAAAAACGCTCTGCCCAGCTTGCTTGCGCGGCCATGTCGAGTATTTCAACCAGCCGTTTCTCCACATCTCCATCCGTCACTCGTTCTGGATCAACCGGGCTTGTCATGGAAGAGAACACGCGCACTTTTTGGGGATCGCGAAGAAGCAGAATAGTTGCGACCCCTTGATTCCAGAATTGGAGATGTGCATTCGCAGCATTTTGTGCAGTGACCGGCCTGGACTCATCCCGAACGTAGACGGTAGGAATGCCGTTTAGTGTGAGAATGCCGGACAGATTCATATCATCCCAAGCATGGAGCAGCATGCGCTGATAACCATAGATCTCAGCAGCATGCAGAATTTCATCTCGCGAGCGGTAAAAACAGAATCCGCACGGAGGCTCCGGAAGTTGGGGAAGGCGCGCAGTACTCATTTGCTTATAAACCTTATTATTGCCCGAGCAACACCTTGAATTTTTAGATCTGTTACGGGAATCAGATCGGAGAAAAGGGGATTTTCGGCCTGCAACCACACTTTTCTCCCCTGGCGGATGAACGTTTTCAGGGTGGATTCGCGATCAATAAGCGCGGCCACTATATCACCGGTTCGCGGAGCAACGCCTTGCTCGATCAGAACGATATCTCCATCAAGGATCTGTCGACCTATCATCGAATTGCCTCTCACACGAAGCGCGAAGGCTCGGGAGGGATCGTGGATGCCGTAAACAGCAGGGTCAACATTAAAGCGTTCATCGGGTACTGTCAATGCTTCCTGCGGCTGTCCCGCAACGATGCATCCAAGCAGGGGAATACCGACAACATTCTGGACGAGCCGGATGCCTCGAGCAGAACCTTTTGCCCGCGATAAAAATCCTTTTTTCCCAAGCGCAACAACGTGATCAAAAGCCGCCTTTGGACTCTTATACCCGAAGTGTCTGCAAATTTCGCGGTATGTTGGCGACGGCTCGCCCTCCTTGCTCTGTTCTTTAAGGAAATCGAGCACTTCTCGCTGCCGCGCTGTTAGATCCGATCCCATAGTAAACAAATGTATAGTACAGTGAAATTTTTCATGAAACAATAAGGATTTCGACTGTGCCAATTTGGTCGGGATCGGTGGCTTGAATACAAAATAACGAGCAAATGGGGAGTGTCCGCCGTGCCGTCGTTCACTCTTCACGCCCTCGTTTTTGATACTGAGCGTGAGATTCAGGGGCCTGGGTTGGATATTCTAGAAAGAAGAGTGTCGGCTTTTGACGAATTCTGCCAGGATCCAGCCGATTCGGCCTTTCCATTCGCCTTCGAGAAGGCGGACCTTCATGCAGGTGCCTTTGTTTTCCAGGATCTCAACGGGAGTCTTCTGATAGGCGGCGAAGGCATTCCCATTTCTGGCGAGAATGCCGAGGTCGAAGATTGGTTGATTGGATGTCTCTGCTTTCATCAATTTGCTGAGGGATTCCTCGCTGACAGAAAGATAAACCAGGTTAGTGGGAGTGCCTTTTTGTTCTAGCCAAAATTCATATGAATTGTCAGTTGTCGTTGAGGAGTTCGCCGAGGATGCTGAGCCTGAATTCTGAGCTGCACCTTTTCCCCCACCGCAACCTGCTAAAATGCACCCCATAATTCCTGCAGCTGCCAATATCAATGAGCTTTTCGCGCGGATTCTATTCATATGAATGTCCCTTTCTGAATATCTACTTATGGTTTAGGTTGTTGCGTTTGGGGGATATAAGAGGATATTGTGCATGAGTTTGTTTGTTTTGCAATATCCTTTTTCCCTGCAACTCTGCTATCAGCATTTCTGCCGACAATCTGATAGCCGGCGTCAGGCCACGAGGGCTGCCGGCACCATAGCGGATAAAAAAGGTCTTCTTTAGTATGGAGTTTCTTAAAAAGGCCTCGATCATTATGCCGGGCAGCGTCCGTTCGGTTTCGCGTTCCTCTATCCCAACAATGCAGATGCCAATCTCGCATGAAGCCTTAGGGTTGATAGTGAGCCCTGCAGCGGAAAGGGCATTTTCGAGAGCCATTCGATAAGCTGATGAGCATCGTTTCCCATCCGTTATATCCTTGAAAACCGCAATTTGAACGTCATTGCCTTCAGGAGAAAACCCCTCATCGTAGCGGTATCCGAAATAGCCGTTCCCCTCGAGTTTTCTATAAATGGGCGTTGTGAAAAACTTGTTCAAACTATTCGACTCCAGGTAAATATCGGGAGAATCTTTTAGGAAGGGCTTTTTTGCACCAACTCGCGAGATCAAAGCCAAAGCCTCTCGCTGATCAACTTTATCGGGTGTTTCCGCGACAATTACGGAAGTAAAGATCATCCCAATCGTGATTGTGTATGCAGCAAGCCGCCTAGCGAGTTGCATAGTAGCTCCGATCTTTGATCCTGGCGAAAGGTGAGACCAGGATATCGTCAGAAAGATAAATCTTCATGGTTTTTCCCTGGTCGACGCGGATCGTGGGAACGACTGAGGAATACTGATCCATAATCTTGTCGAGAATCTTCTGGAAATTATCTGACGTGCGGCCAAGCACGAGTGAACGAGTCGAATAAATGTCGCTACTGCGCTGGGCAGCACCTGATAACCCATCCAGAACGCCGAAGAAGATCGCGGTACCAAACTGTAGAAACCAATGCCGATCAACATGAGATGTCACCCCCATGGCTCCGGTTTCGTCAAGCGCCTTGAGAGCTTTCTGGCTCACCGGTAAATCAATTGAGGGACCATTCGGCAGAATGATCCGGTGGAAATTGATGAAGAGCCGGTGCGCGCCCTTATAATTGACGACCTGCGACACGCCGACAATTCGAGAACTGGCCGGAATTACCACATAGCCGGCGCCATGGTCAAAAACATCCTTGGAGATCTGGCAAACAACGGGCGCCGGTTCCGTATCGGCGATTATGCGGTTGACGAGAACCGCCTCCAGCATTTCCCCTTCATAGAGGGTAACCGGAGGGTAGTCCGTATAGATCAATTCGGTCTTTTTATCTTCAGCATTGCCGGCGGATTCCGTTGCCTTCTTAAAGTTGTCTGCAGATCCCGCTTTGGTTTGGATTGTTTCACCTGGATCGGCATTTTTGCCGATGGGATCCTGCTTTTTAGGGGAGTCATAATAGGTGGCCCCACCGAAACTTCGTGAATAGATAAACATAGGAACCTGTTTCCCATTTGCGGCCGGCTTCTGAGATTGCGTTTCAGGTTGAACAGCTTTTGGAGGGACAGCGTAACCAGGCTCGTTCTTCCTGGCAGGGGGAGCCGGCTTCATCAGAACATGCTGAATGGCTTCTTCCTCAACGGCAGCCTGAGTTTTGGCCGGAGTCGGGAGCGTAGAATCCTGGCTTCTATCAAAATCCAGGTCCTTAAATAATGAATTGAGCTGTGCCTGGTTGTCTTCTCCTTTGCGGATCAGAAATGACTGGTCCCGGATCTGATCGGCTTTCTGTTGTTCTCTCCGGCTCTCGTCCTGGTCAAGTTTCTGTTGTTCAAGCTCTTCGGCTGTGGGTTTGTAGCCCAACTGTTGCGGTTGTTTGAAGGCATAAAACATTGCGCCGGAAATAGTTACAAGAATGGCCACCCCGATGCCGATGAGCAGACCAGACCGGCGCTTATTCTTCTTGGGAGCAGTTTCCTGCTCCTCCATGATTTCAGTTCCTGTTGTTTCAGTGTTTGATTCCATTGCTGCTCCTCCCTTTTACATGGTTTCCGCACGCATTCGGCCGGGTCAGTTCGAACGGCTGATTTCGCTCACCGTATTCCCGAGCTTCAGAAAGAAACGCTTATTGCCTCTCGGCAAAACTTTGTGGACAACGTAGTGCTCGCCCTCGTCGGTGTATTTCACGGGCTCAAGATGTTTCTGGTCATTCTTTTCGCTGATGTAGACGATCGGGCGCTCCTGGGATCTTGGAAGGCGGATATATGTGAAGATTCCATCGTCTACGACTTTGTCGATCGAGAAGGCGCGATCACTGATTTGGTAGCTGCTGTTGACTGTAAACAGCATTTGCTGCGCTTTCTGTTCTATCGTGGCATTACAGCGCTGTTCAGCATCCTGGACTACCCGCATTGCTTCAGTTTGGACTTTGTTCTTAAACAGCTGGAGGTTGCTGCATTTGACAATGACGAGCTGATCGGCGGACGGAGCATTCTCGCTGCTGATGTTGAAGACGAAGAGCTTATCGGTATCAGTAAAGATGGTGACCGAAGTGCTTTTATTCGGTTGCAATGCTGTGACGATACCGATTGTGCCATTGGATTCAGCATGAAAGGATTCGGTGTCGGTTACAACGAAATCAGTGATTTTCCACCCTTCGGGAAGACGGAATGTGGTTCCCACCTTTGGCACTGTCGTGACAGCATAAACTTTATCTGCATTGTCGCCATTGAAATCACAAATCAGCGTGCGGCCTTCAATGCCGGCCATCGCATAAAGCAAACAGGAAAACAGTGCAATTGCTAAGCAAATAACTCTCATTGGACCTCCGATTTGTTTTGAAATGGACTCTGCCGGTAATCGATTATGATTAAACCGTGCGGATTCCGGGTTGACCGCTTAACAGGCTTAATGACAAATGCTCCAAGGGAACTATCCTCTTCCATGATTTCATCCAATTGAGACAGGACCTTGGTTGTGAAGTAGAGCTGTACCTTCAGAAGCGGCTTGGATTCGGTAATCATGTAGCTGGTGACTTCGGCCAAGCCTTGGGCATTCCTTCCAAGAAGCTCTGAACGATGCGCCAGCTTTAAGGCTTCGCGGACCTGATGAAGTGCTTCAGGTGATGTCGAGCGGGATAACGATTCCAATTTTGTTTTGACCGTGTATTTATTGTAGGTGTAAGCATCGGCCAGGAAATCTTCACAGAATTTGCGCACTTCAAATGGCGATCTTTCCTCGCCGGCAGCATCCACCACGCGGTAATCGACGGCGATGGCATCGCCGGTCCTTTCGTTTATCACGATGGGAACAACATGCTCCACCCTGCTATCCATGATCTTGACCAGTAACGCTCCCCCGAGCATCAGGCATACCAGAAGCAAAACCAGAGAAATCAGCTTCAGCCAGGTGTTTACATACGACAAGTTCCCGTGAACACGAATGAAATCATCGGTTGCATTAGACACGGATCCTCCTCAACTATTTTCGAAAGCCTTTAACAGCGGCCGTTGCCGTGGAACTGAGCCGCGAAGTGACAGATTTGGCCGCGCCGGAAGCTGCTTTGGCCGCAGCGCCACCAGCCGCTCCTGTTGCGCGGATCATGGAACCGCCAGGAATCAGAGTGAGAGCAGTGCCGGCAAGGCCCAAAGTAATCTGTCCCAGTCCCGCGCCGGCAGCGCCGCCCACGAGTGCATTGATAATTTTGTTGGTGCTCAAAACGATTCCAAGCGATAGTACCGGCCCAAGCAGCTGTGCTGCCACTTGGCCGCTTGTGGCCGATCCAAAGGGATTGGCTGCAGCAACAGCTAAAATAGCCACCCCGATTGCCAACGCCGCACCGTAAAGTGGAATCAGCATGAAATAGGACAGCACCGCCATAAACCATCTCAATGCATGTGGCCGGAATTCACGGTCGAAGGCCATTGCGAAAAAGACCGGGCCGAGAACAAGATTCATTGCTAAAACGCATAGCGAGCCTCCCATGCAAACCAGGATGATTCCGTAGCAGATGAACAACACAATTGCCCCGATCCCAAACAGGAGGCTTCCCATGGTCACGTTGTAAAGCGTTCCAAGAATAGTGCTGACCAAGCCCTGCGAATTGTTGCTGGCGTTCATTGCTTGATCCATTATTACGGTTTGATCCATGAAGGACGTGGTAAGCGATTGAAGAGAAGGGTAGAAATTCGTCGCAAGTATTTTTACTGCACTAAATATCTGGTCTGAGGCTATTGGCCAGATTGCAAACATGCCGGCAATAAACAAATACTTAATGAGTATCCGGTGAAGCTCGGTGCGGTTGCCCGATGCGACCTGAATCCCTTCCTGAAGGAAAACCTTAAACAGGAGAAAAGCCCAGAGGATAGCGCCGAGTGTCGTATAGACGACCACATAATCCCACCCACCATTGAGGCGTCCCCGCAAGGCATCCCAAATTACATCCATCAATTGAGCCAGATTCATTTCTGCCCTCTTTCGCGGTTTCCCGTTTACGGCAGCCGCAGCATGTCCTTTATTGTTTCCTGATTCCGGAAGTCACCCTGCTGTGCTTCTGTTTCCAACTGCTTCATTCGAGTGATCAAATTGCGTTGTTCCTTCTGATCTGTCAGCAGCCGTTGCTCAACAACCTTGGTTTCCGCCTGGATTTGCGCAATTTCGATCAGAATGGCGTTTGTTAATGCCGTCAGCTGAGGAAGAAAGACTTCATTCCCAGGTCCGGAGGGGCCTGTAATCAAAGCTTGGTTTTGAGCCTTATAGCGTTCTAAGGTTTCACTATGGGTTTTATCCTGCCCTTGGAGGTCAATCAGATGAGCCTCTTCCTGTTTCAAACGATCAACCTGTTCTTCGGAAAGACCGATGAGACTGTCCGCATAAGCTCGATAGTCAGGATTAACTCTGTATTGACGGGTAGTTCGCAATCCCATAATTTGGGCTTGCCATGCCTGTTCATCGAAGGTTTTCCAGATTGTTATAAAGTGATCTCGGAGCCGAACCCATTCAGTCGGAACGTAGTATCGCCAATCGGCTGCGGAAAGCCGGCGATAGACGCTCTGGAATGTTGAAAAATAATTATCAAACTCTGCTTTGTATTTGTTGAATTCAGAAATGTACGATGTCATCTGTTTGATTTGCTCTATTTGTCGCGCGAGTTGAACAACTCGTTGCGCGTGAGCAACAGGATCTGTGAAGACAAATGCATTCGCATGACCGACGACAAACAGCAGCATTACTGCCATCAATACAATTCCCTTTTTCATATTTCTTTCTCCTGCATTGTGGATTGTTGAATGAGATAGGGTTCGAGAATCGCCAGGCGCTCCGGCGTATTCCGGCAATGGCCTGTCAGCCGTACCAATTCATCGATCGCCTGGCGCACATTTCCGTTATAGCGTTCTTTCATTTTCTTTTTGATGGTTCGTTCTCGGGCGTCAGTGCTGGCCAGCCAATAAGTGTGCGGATCGGCAACTGTCCGTAAAATTCGCCGCAAACCGGATGCAGACCAATAGAGAACTTCATAGCGGGAAGGATCGAGCTGCTTGTATTGCTCGATGTGATATTCCGTGAGATTGAGCGCTCGAAAGGAATCCTCGACCCTTTTCTGCCCGCCGAAAAAGAAAGCCTGCATGAGATTCGTTATGATCGCTTTGGACCAGGGTTGTTCCGGACTGTCCAAATCAGCAAGAGACTGAGTGATCAGGTCCAACATGATGTTCCAATGCCGGCCAGTTCGGGCAAGCAACGTAATCCAATAGGAGAAAGCTGGATCGGTGATGTAGCGATGCGCTTCATCCAGGACGAAACGCTTCTCAACACTTCGAAGGTTCTCATCTGCAATGTCGCGGTAGACCTTGGAGAAGATTACATAGACGATTGCCGTCATCAGTTCGGGCTCGCCGTCCAAATCACGTAAATCGAAATAGCAATATCGGGCTCTTTGGAGCGTATCTCTTCCCGTATTGAAAAGTTCTCCTCGACGGCCCACGGTCCAAAGACTGAAAGCGCTGGCGAGATCCTTATTCTGAACCTCCATCTCCATGATGTTTGCGAGCAGAGTTATCGGAGGGATCGGTTTCCGATCGCCATGCTCCGATTGATTGCGAAGAAGGATCCGATAGGAGTTAAAGAATTCCGTCAGCCCCTTGCGCATCGCCATTTCATTGGGCGGATTAACCAGCGCTGGGCCGGCCATTAATTTCACCATCCCCATGCAGAATTCAAACTGCTCGTCGGAGACCGGCAGATTTGGATCGGAAACATGAAAAGGATTGAATCGGAAATTGCTCTCTCGCTTGGAAACACGCATGATCGCCGTCTGGGACGGCATTTCTTCCCGTAGCAATTCGAACAAATCCAAGTATGAGGCAGATAGATCTACAACCCAAATCATGGGATTGACCACAAGGTGGGAGAGAAGATCTTTGATGACGAAAAAACTCTTTCCGCCGGATGTCGGGCCGCAGATCGCGCGATGATGTGCTTTCAGCTGACTTGTAAATGGATTGTAGGCATAGACACCCTGGAGCCGGTCTTGGAGGTAATCAACAGGATCTTTATCGCCTTGAAAAAGAATATATGCGCTGAGCAGATCCCCAACATTGGCGGTCCCGAGCAACGATTTGCGAAGGTAGAACCTGTCATGCCCAGGCAGCATTGAGAAGAAGGCTGCCTTCAGGTTTCGCTTTTCGGTGATTCCAAAGGAACCGATTTCCTTGAGGAGTGAAATGACTTCCGCACGCCGATTCCGCAGTGTCTCCTTATCCTCTGCCCGGACCGCGACAGATAAATGCCACCATACCGGGAGTTCTTTCTCGTTGTCGATACGAGACCGGAAGGACTGAACTTCCTCCACATATTTGAGATTTTTCGGATCCATTGTGGAAAGAGCAGTTGCGATCGGCAGATTAAAATCCTGCTCTTTAAAAAGGTGTTGTTTATTTGCAAAACCGATTGATTGCCGCAGGATCAGCGGAAATCCCAGCTCATAAAATCGCCGGAGATACATTGCGACGGAGCTTGGCGGAGGGTATTTCATGCCAATAATCGAAATGTATTGGCTGTTATTAATGACCAGATACTCTTCATCTGCCCGAAAAACATAGCTACTGTGGGCAAGCTGGGCGTTAAGAGAGAGGTCCGAGCGATAAGCCGGTGCCGGCGAGAAGTTAATAAGCTCATAAAGAGCTTCAAATGATCGCTTCCGATCCGGAATTCGGAATCCAAAACGGCCCAAGCCGCTGGAAAGAGAAAAGATGCCTTGTTCAATCTGGTTGATGCTCTCTTTGAGCTGATCCCTGAAAAAGCGGAGCACCTTGGTTTCCTGGATAAGCATCCCCCAGTTGGGATCTTTCTTCTTTGGTGGAAAATAGCGCAAGGCGCAAAGAATCCGGTTCCCGAAGCTTTTTAGAATCAGATCGTCCCAAAATTCCTGCTTTTTTGATTGGACGAACTGAATTAGCTGAGGCGCATTGGGATTCCTTTTCAGCGGCAAGGGTTGAGGCGTATCCCGCATCAGGAGGTTCGATATCATGAAGCCGGCCCCCTCTTCCGGCAGTTGCTCGATTGCAGAGCGGGCAAAATGAGAGAATTGTTCCTTCACTTCTTCTGCCAGACCCTCATAATCCAGTCCCGCAAGCTGAAAAAGGATTAACAGCGAGCCATCCTTCATCAAAATGATGGGCAGCTCATTGCTAAGAAAATCAACGTAGAGCAGAGCGTTTTCCAGCTTTTGTTCCTGCCGGTTTACGTTTCGCAGCAGATCGCGATACCGCATTGACAGCCTCCTGGTTTATAAACTGTATGCGCTGGAGAGAGAGCGACTGTGAGTTCAGGTTCGCCTTTAGGAAGCAGGCCGAATCCTTTTCAAGATGATCCGTGTTGTCCAGCCAGAAACAGATTGCAAAGATTATCCCTGTGACAGCGATGCCCAATCCGATCATCATCACCTTCACTACAGTGTTTGCACCGGATGTGAGTGAAAAGCCTACTGTGGTAAAAAGCAGCCCGGCGCCCAGCGTGGCAAACAGCTTGATATAGGTAACTCCCCACACTTTGGGGATATGCTGGATGTTTCTGAAAATGTCTCTTTCTTTCATGGCCTTTTTCGATGGGTTTGCAGGCGCTCAGCCCAGCTGAGCGCCTTGGCAGTGATTATTTAGGTGATGAACGTATTTGCCAAAAAGCCGAGAACAATTCCGACGATGGCAAAGATGAGCGAAGTCATAGAGTCGTTATCGCCCTGGCTCAGTTTATAGGCAGTACGGCCCAGCCCTATGAGGCCTACCATGCCGGCAACCAAAGTACCGGCGGCAATAGCAATGGTGCGGATATCGGTCACTGCTCCCAGGAATGTGGGCGCAACCGCTTGCTGGGCATGAAGCAGGTATGGCTGGCCGACCAACCATCCTGCAAGAATCATAAACAAGGTTTTCATCGACTTTCGTAAATTTGGTATCCTTAGCTGCATGGATTGATCTCCTTTTTGTTCGGCTGAATTAGTTGCGATCTCGGCTTATTCGTTGCCTTCCTTCCGTTTCTTGAAAAACCAGAATCCAATTCCGCCGGCTACCAGCACCAGCAGAACAAAGAAGTAGTTCATTACCTTTTGGAAAATCTCCATATAGTGTCTCCTGTGCAGGTTGGAGCTCAACCAGGCATAGTTTTTCCTGGGAAGTAGCCCGTGTTGAAAGCGCTGCAGAATGCTATAATTCGTTCTGCAATTAGAAGAGTCACGAAACGCCAAAAAACTTATAAACTTTTTTCATTTTCTTGCTTTTTTTGTCAGCGGCTCCCCAAAATGGAGGATTTTTATGAGGGCCAGCGAAAAGGAATGCATGTTGGCGGGAAGCGAATTTGAAGAACAGGCTTGCGAGCTGATTGAAGAGCTAAAGCCGTTATTGGTTGAACATGGCGTGGAAGCTGCTGCGTTATCGGAAGCTTGCAGGGAATCTTTCCTTGAAATGGCAAAAAATGACGCCGCGAATTCTTCGGAGGCTCTTCAGCCATTTTTTTTGGAACTGGTTTTGTGGAATCTCTTCGCCCGTGGGAGCTCACTTTGGATCAATTCCAGAACCAATGCAGGGAATACGGTCCCGCTGGAGATCATGACGATGGCTTATGTGTTATGGAAAGATGGATTGAGCCTGGCAGAGCATTACAATGTGGACTCGGCGGCGGCCGCAGAAATCATGGCGCTGGTTACTCACAAAGCCGCCGATAGGATGAGCAATTATGATGAGGATCCTGAAAGCGAACCCGTTCGGGATATCCGCAAGTATATTTTTACTGCCTTCAGGTATGCAATCTACGTGATTGCCAAAAAACAATCCTCACCTCCAAGGGATTTTCTTGAGATGAATAGTCTGGGCAAGAATTGGGAATCAGGTTTAACCGGAATCGAGAAACAAATATTTTGTGAGGAGCTGTTGAAAGCCATGCCTCAGAAGGACCAGAGGATATTCATGGCCTACTACATCTCTGAATACAGTTGGAAGGAAACAGCGCAGAAGTTGGGGCTTACTGTGGGTGCAGCTCAAAGAAGTCTTAGCGATGCGATGATGAAAACGTTCGGGATACGCATGCAGGAACTGCGAAGGATAGGCTATCAGCAGGTGACTGAAATTGAGAGCTACTTGAAGAAGAGACAGAAGATTCATTAATACATAAGTTGAGAATTTCATGTCGAAGAGCGAAGAAAAGCAGCAGGTTGAAATTCTGAAAAAAGCCTATATGACCGTCCATCCCAATCCTGAACGCAAGGACTGTCCCGAACCCAAGGTACTTCGAGATGTTGCTTTTCACCGAAATATTGGCACCCAGGAACAGTTTGAAGCGATCATGGATCACCTCACGCAATGCTCTGCATGCGTGCGCGATCACATGGCATTTGTTGAAGAGTACAAGGAAGAGAAAAGGTGGAATCAACAAATCATGCGAGCTTTACTGGGACTCGCGGCGGTTCTTGTGATTTCCTTGGCGATTTGGGCTGTGTGGCGCACTCAGCCCAAGCAAGAGTTAGCCATCCAGCCGCCGGAACCGAAACATCAGGAATCCGCCAATCCAGCTGCACCGGATACAAGCAATCATGAAAACATTCCTCCCCAAATCGCGCAGTTGGAATCAGTCACAATTGAGATTCCTCCGAAATTGAGAGGCTCAGCCGAAAATGAGCATCCAATCATCCTTAGCCGGGGAAGGTTGAATATTGAGATTCGCATGCCGATCGGCAGCCCGGAGGGAAGATATAAATTGCGAATTTTGGACAATTCCGGGAAAGCGCATTCAGCGGTGGAGAGAACTGCCTCGAAAGTAAATGGAATTACCAGCGTTAGGTCCACTTTGGATACTTCAAATCTGCCACCAGGCGATTACAAATTCAGCATCCAGGAATCCGGTTTTGAGGAATGGACGGATTATCCGCTCCTAATTAACTAAATCCGTTCGATATCCTTTTGGCAGAATGAAAACTCAGTTTCCGGGCCCAACAAGTCACTTTCCGATTACGCGACATAATTCGTCCAGTTTGCAGCATTGCAGCACAGTTTCTCATAAGCGTGTTTATAGTTCCTTACTCCACCAAGGCCCGGTTCTGAATTTGTATCGTCATTATTATTAGATTGTTGCGGCTATTCGGAGGGAGAAATTTGAAAAATGGTGGTGGGGCTGAATATCGGTAAGGGGAGCATAAAGTTTGGAGATAGCTGGT
The DNA here is from genome assembly GCA_016929335.1 of Acidobacteriota bacterium. GTDB lineage: Bacteria > Acidobacteriota > UBA6911 > UBA6911 > UBA6911 > UBA6911. Next base: position 16,178 of record JAFGIY010000216.1, read on the forward strand.
GCCGTTCTGAAATTTAAATCTAGCCACCACTCGCTATTCGGTTAGATTGGGTGTAGGAGGGTAGAAAGAGGGGGCGCACACCGTACGTGGTGTGCTCTATGGCACTTGGAATCATGGCATCCGACTATTTACTGCCCTGGAATCTCGGGAGTTATCAAAATATTCCCTTATCTCTTCCCTATTTCAGTGCAGAAAGCGGAGCGATAAATAAAAATAGGGAGTAGAGGGCAGTAGCCGTTTCACTGCAACCTCCTACTTGGTCCAATTGCTAATCGCCCTCAAATACGGCTCAAAATCAGAAGCGATGCAGTCGATTGTTTTTGAATCAAGAGCCTTAGCCGTAGCCTTTTCGGGACCTTTCTCAGAGCATATCTACAAGACGAGAATTCTATCAGCCTGCCATAAATGTTAAATATCTTGGTGAAAAAGTGGAACGTGTTTTAACTAAATTTCCAGGCGATTCTGGATCTGCATGGATAATATCAGGTCCTATTGACGACCGGCATCAGCGCGCCATAGGTGAAGAACTCAAAGTTGCTGATGAAGTACTCCCCATAAGCGTTTGTGAAGTTCGTGGTGATGAAGATATAACCATTGAACTCCGCAGGCGCTCCAGAAATGACGCCGAGCAACTCGGATAACAGCACAACGTACGTTCGCCCTTGAGCGAGCGATCCGTCTGCCGCCAATCCGCTGCCGGGAGAGCCGGCCTGGGTCGTGTAGGTGAACGTGTCGCCTGTCTGCGGGAAGAAGTCGAACCTTATGGTACCGGCCTGACGAACCGCCTGGGTGAATCCCATGACCTGCGTGCCCGGATCCAACGTGGTGTTTGCAACAGTGATTCCGGTGTCATAGCCTACGCCCGTTGTTGCGTATGGAACCAGGAGGGACGTGCTGGCACCTGTAATCGAGAGGATCGTCACCGCTCCGGTCTCGCACGCCGGGTCATCAAACGGGGCCATGTGGGCGCTCACTGTTACTGAACCGCCAGGAAGCGGAAAAGTGGCACCAGCTACCAAGCCGACTGAGATGGGAACCACCAACGATTCCAGCTTCGTCGGATCGGAGTTCGTCGTCAGCCTGTAATAGACGGCTCCCGGCGTGGTGGCACCGGTAAGGGTTGCAGCGGCTGTCGCCAACGCGCCATTGGCGGCAGTAAGTGTGAAGAGCCCGCTGGAGTCGCTGACTGGGAAATTCAGGGTAACGTCGGCTGGAATCTTCGACACTGTCAAGCGGATCATCTTGGAGATATTGGCATTGGTATCCCCTGTTCCGACAAATTTGCCGAAGGCATCCAGGAAATTTTCCTGCACGTTGACAGTAACAGGAGCCTTTCGTCGGCTGACAGGCGCATTGGTGATCGCTCCAGTTACGGCATTGATCGACGCTGCGGCATTCACGGTGGGGGTACGGATAGCTTGGGCAACATCGAAGATCACATCGACGTTCTTGGCTGGCTTCTCTGGAGAGTACCCCCCTCCTTCTCGTTGACCACCAAACAGTTGCCGAGCCTTCCGCTTACCAGAAGCTCTCTGCACAAGCATATTTTGAAATAGGCCCGCCCACTGTTTTTTAAGAAAATCAATAATGTCATGCGATATCTTGAAGCTCTCCACGACAGATAATGGAAGGACCTCCTCCAAAAAAGCAAAAATGCGAAGGTCGTTCACTGTTATTGGAATGAATCCCGCTACGTTTTTGTTAGCTGTGTAGGTGCGATATTCGGCTAAGACAGCGGTTTCGACGAAAACGTAGATCAATTTTCCCTGCTCATAAGCTATCCGCAACTCATTTTGAGAGATGGAGTGCTGGGCATCTTTGGATTCGGTGCCAAATCTACCTCCCACGATGTTTACTAGAATGTCGCAGGCAGAAATCTCCTGATAGCAATCATGTTCGAGTGTATCCTCAGCCCCATACGCAACGTGTCCTTTTTCAAAAAGTACCGGCTCATACCCGTGTTCTACGATGAATTCTTCCAAATCAGCACGAACTGTCTGCAAATCGTAATATGTGCTGCTAATGAAAACTCTGGGTTTTGCCATAATCCTCACCACTGAAAAGAGGCACTGTGTTCTAACTTTGAAATGTATGAAACTATGTTACTACTGTAACGTATGCGGAATTAAGAGTTTTTCGCTTTCAGTCCTCCATCAAGCAGGGAGGGGTGATCCACCTAGGCACTTTGTAATACTGTTGTCGGCAACAGGGGGCCATTTAATGCAGGAACAGATCGCACTTTTAATGTAGAATCACGGCGAACTGCTTTTTCATCTTGGACGACGGCGAATCCTTGTTGTGGATCGGTCAAAACCCGCATGCTTCATTTTAGTTGATGGTTTGCGCCTTTTGATGACTCTTCCAGTCGACGATATTCGGTCTTAATCGGCTTGAATAGTATCTTTCGGAAGGGTGGTTCCGTCAGAGAAAATTATTTTCTCTGGAACCCATACAATCTTCATATCTTTCAGGTCTGTATTTCTCATTTTTTTATCTTCATCATCAAATTGATTATATTTTGACGTTCCACTCCACTCTGCTTTTGCTCCAGCTTTAATGGGATCTGAAATTTTGAGGCCAAGCCCCATTATTTTGTCACCGAAAAGATCCTGGAAAACGACATGACCTTGAAATGCCCTGATATCCTTTGAGGAAGTATTTTGATAGACCATCCTATAGGTCAAATAGTCTTCATAACGGCCTGCCTGATAATTTGAGTCAACAAACCCTTTGTCATACACTGCTAGCGTTATGGCTTTTCGTAACTCTGCAGCAATCGCATCTTCCTTTGCCTTAGCTTCAGCAGCAATTGCCTTAGCATTTTCTTCTGATTTCTTCTGTTCCTCGATCCACTGTTTTTGAAGGGCAATAATTTCCCCAATGCTTTTCCCAACTAGAGGGAGATTGTTCTTTCCGTTGTTTAGTCCCTTGAATCCCTCAGCCAGTTCGTACCGGACCATATAGGCACTCAGTAGTTGAGCCTCCTCAACAGTGAGGCCTCTTGCGTCTTTTATATCATTCAAAATCGTATCCTTGTTTTTCTCTGTAATTGTCATACTCTTGGGATTGGAGCATCCTTGGGACATCATGAGAAGAGCCATAAATAGGGTGCAGATTGGTGGCCTCATTGTTTCCTCCAATTGAGTCAATTGTTTCAATATATTTGATCATTGTGCCCACAAAAGCCGTTACGGCCTGCAAATTCCACACGGTCTGAATCCCGCCGCCAATGCCTCCTCCCTCGACCTTAGCTCCCGCGTGCAGTTCTTGCAGTTGTAGTTTCTACAGGACGGCGCGTGAAAGACTCTACTGTTGGTGTTGCCGTGGTATGTAATTTGGTCGGTCTCACCGGGCGCACCTGCGGACCCACTTGCAACCCTAGCTGGAATGGGGACTGGTTTCTCAACTGGGAGAATAGCAGTTAGGGAAGCCCACATTCCCACCCGATTTGCCTTCGCTTCTTCCTCTAAGGCAGCGAGCAGCCAATCGGAATTGTACTTTTTGTAATGAGTGCCAAGACCGGCCTTCAAGAGTTCCACGGAAACGTCCCGTCCATCCGCAAAAATCCTTGCGACTGTCCGCCCGTATTCATCCTTTTCCTTCTCAATAACAGTGACCGTTTTTCCGCTGATAAGGTTTGAGGTGAAGGCTTTTGCCTGTTCCGCGAATGGTTGATCCTTCTCAGGACAGTCAATGCCCTCCAAGCGGACCCGCATGGTATTTCCATTTCTGGAAACGTCAATCGTATCCCCGTCCAGAACGGCGAAGCACTTTCCGACAAAGATATGTGATGCTTCGATGGAGTTCAGGGAAAAGCTGAGGAACAGCGGCAATATCGAAAACCAATTCATGACAACCTCGGGCTAAAGATGGAATTACAGGCCTAGAAAAAGTGTGGCACGTCACGCTAGAATTTTGGTCGCCCCTTGTCATGACAAGGGGTGACAGGCGTGACTGTCATGGCTGTCATGCCTGTTATCCGATTTCCTGACAGCATACTTATTTTTTCTTAGAATACTTCCCAAGAATCCCACCTGGCCCATACCGCTGTTTTTCGGTTTCAATTTTCTTCGTTTTCGGTGAGTACAGAAGGAATCCAGAGCCGTCGGAGAACCGAATTTTTTCTCCAAGGCTGTCGTTATTGGGATAATAGCTGGCTAATGCTTGTAGCCCGTCGCTTGCTGGCGGAAAGAACTTGACGATCCGCTCAATTTCAGACCTCGTGATTTCCTCTGCGATCTGGGAAGAAACCTTCACGAAAAACGATAGCTGAAGAGTTGTCATGTTGGTTCCCTTAATCACGGGCCGAAGGTATTCAATTGCGTAGATGTGCTTCTTTGCTGATAGATAATAATCCTCCGCAAATCCCTGAACCGGGAGGCACAGGGCAATCAGAATCATCAGTTTTCGCATTTCTCCTCCTCACAGCTTTTGAATGAATGCTTCGAGATCGGTGTGATAACTCTATATCCGATGGCCGGGATCGGCCGAAGCTGGCGAGAGAGATTTGGGAGCCTTTTGTTTTTCAATTGCCTCCATATGCACCAGCGAAAATTTGTGCTTCTTTCCCTTTGAGTCCAGCACAATAAAATTATCCTTGTCCTGATAAAACTCAATCTCTCCATTGACCGCCAGAACGATGAATTTTTCCCCCTTCTCATGCCACTCCATGCGGTGTTTTTCAGTCTCAACTAATACTATATTCCACGTGTCCCGAAGCGGAATTCCTATAATTCCTGAACCTATCGGAGCAGCATAAACTCCACGATCCCTAGAGCCAATATCCTGAGAGATTACTTTTGCCTTCTGCATTACAGGTTTTTCTTTGGCAAGGGTAGGAATACAAACAAACAACAGCATCAATAGTGCTAGTCTTCGCATTATTCCTCCTGATATTCCAAATTAAATCCTGCTCATAAGTTCTTAACGAACAATTCAAGATCGGTACGTTTCACTTCCCCGTCACTTTCATAACCCATGACACCTATGACGTCATACCTTTGTCAAATGTGTCACCCCTAGCGAATTGCAGAATCATCACAATGCGCTTGGATCGAAATATTCCGCAAATGTAGCAGAGCCAGATGGTGTCTTGGCATAGATCCGCAACTTCTGAATCTTCGTGTTGAACGGATTAAATCTGGTGCCATCTTTTTTAGCAAATTCAAAGCCACCAACCTGTGTCATTTCTCCCGATTTCAATTTGGGCAGATATGCAAAATATCCCTCCGTCCGCAAACCCCAGTGATTCAGCTCCAGTTCCACAGAATTCCAATCAAAGGCATCGTTGTTGGTAATAAAGAATGTTGCTCCCTCCCGGGTAACAGTGGCTTTGAGATTAGAGGAATCCTGCGTGTTTTGAGACCTATTGGCCATGAAATAGCTGAATATGATGGCCAGCACGATCAGGCCCAAGCAGCCGAGCATGAACTTCCCTTTACTCCCGGTCTTCTTTGCAGTCAGCGGCGGCTGCGGAACAACGGAAGTGCCGCAATTGGGACAGAAATTTCCCACAATTTCAGTCCCGCATTTTGAGCAGAACATTAGATCCTCCCTGTTGCTATATTGGCATAAAGAATTTACTCATTATAGCAGCTGTCAACAAAAAATCCTTGTGATCAAGTGATAACTTTCGCTGTAATATAAAGATTCGCCAAAAGAGGAGTATGGATGACTTTCATATGGGTGGATGTCCGTGGTATTCGTTTTTCAAACGATCGCGATCCGCGGACATGTCCCATCTGTCACTATGCCGTGGAGCCGATCGAAGAAACCTGGAAACTCGCTGAAGATGAGCATATCCTGGAGATCGCTTTCTGATGCCCGCGAAGAGAATGCGGCCACCTCTTCATTGCTCGCTATAGGGGCGAAATAGAGAAACCATTACGTCCAGGCTTCCCCGGCGGTGGGATTTTCCGCCTATACGAGTCAGTTCCAGCGACGACGCCCCTATTCCGGTTCCGACAGAAGTCGCAAGCACATTGCCTTCGTTTGTGAAAAAGAATCTATCTCCTTCCACCATCAATGTTCGCCTCACGGCTGTTCGCCGTCTTGCCTATGAAGCGTCAGATCCCGGGCTGCTGAGTCCGGAATTGGCGGCCGCCATTGCCAGAGTCAAAGGTGCCAAACGATTGCGCAGTCGGGTTGGCAATTGGCTGACAGCTGATCAAGGAAGCGCTCTTCTCCAAGGTTCACGATCGGAAACTCTGCGCGGCAAACGGGATCATGCAATCCTGGCCGTGCTTCTCGGCTGCGGACTTCGTCGCGCGGAAACCGTCACAATTCGAATGGAAGATCTGCAACTTCGGGAAAAACACTGGGTTATTGCTGATATGGTCGGAAAAGGCAGGCATGTCCGGACTGTGCCAATGCCTGCTTGGGTTAAGAAAGCTGTCGATGAATGGACCACTGCGGCTGGTATCTCTGAAGGAAATATCTTCCGCAGAATTGACAAAGATGGAAAAGTATGGGGGCCCGGGATTACCTCAAAATCAGTATGGCATGTGGTCAAGGCAGCTGCAAAGCGTGGTGGATTTCAACATCTTGCCCCTCATGATCTTCGCCGGACCCGCGCTCGCCTGTGTCATCTTGCCGGCGGCGAACTGGAACAGATTCAATTTTTACTGGGGCATGTTTCTATCCAAACTACAGATATACCTGGGCCGTAAACAGAAACTCAGACACGCTGTGAATGATAACTTGGGATTGAATGGATTGCCCGAGGTTGCTTCAAGTCCTAATTAATAAATTGCTCTCTGGATCTCCTCTCGCCGTGCGACAATATGGCTGAATCGGAGGATTGTAAGGTTGTGTCGATTCCAATGCCCAGTAGCGCATGAATGCACACTTCCTCGAACCGGACTTATTGGGATCATGACAAGAAACTGCTTGCCATTGAGCAAGTTCGGGAATTGAATGGCTACTGCGATAGACTCGGATTAGGTTTGAGGTGATGGGCCTTATGGTCGCACTTTTGATTGCGCTTTTTATGCAAACGAACCTTACACAGTGGAAGCAATGGCAATGCGGGGGCTCTCCAGTCTCCGGACGATACTTCAATCATGCTGTTGGATTTTCTGTTGCAGCTCCTCCCGGCGTTCAGGGCCGACGAGGTCAATCAAGTGGACCTGAGCGAGGCGTAGCTTTTCCGCTTTCGCCAGATTGCAGTCGCGTTGTCGTGGTGTTTGGGGAACCAAATGCCTTGGAATGGCCCACTCCTGCAGCTGCAATCGACTGGACCGTTCAGGCCAGTACCCAAGGCGACCCACAAGCCGAAATCAAGCGATATGCAAGCATGATGGGCAAACTCAAAGCAGCCGGGGCAACCATCCGACATAAAGCGACGCCCGATATCGAGGATGTCGTTATTGTATTCCGTCCCGATGGCGGACTTGTTTACCAGGCATGGCTGGTTTCTGTCCCGAACCTGCATAATCAAGACTCCAAAGCTTTTGCAAAAATCCTTGGTGAGTTTCGGATTGAAGATTGGCGGTGACTACGGAAGGTTAGTTCCTCGATCCGGACTTCGCAGGAGTAATCTCAAAAAAGCGGCATGCTTTAATCAAATATTGAAACGGTCTTGTTCCCTACGCATTTGTTTTAGCCGCCGACGATCATACAACCTATATGAAGCTCTTCCGAATTCGCGTGTGATTTGAATCGGTCCTAAAGCCGGCTCAGTCTTAACCTTGAAAATATATGGGAAATGACAAGGCCTGCAATAAGCCAGTAGCTGAATCCCAACACTATGAACGCTGTGGAAAACTACGCTTGGGAGCCTCTCACCACACTTTGTGCAGTAAAATTCAAAATAGTCAGTAGTCAACTCTCCTTTAAGCCCCTGTGCAACTCCTATATCTGATTTATCCATAGGTTACTCCATGGCATTATCTTTTCTCATTGGCTTTCTATTACAGCGCCGCAATATATCATAAAGGGCTTTGAGACGCTTTCTCACCATTACTAGATTGTGATAGGCTGGTAGTAAATTAGGAGCCCTAAATAATGAAAATAAGCACATTCCTTGGCCGTTTCTTCCATTCCACGAATCCCAATTACGCTGCAGTTTGTGGTCAGATTCATGATTCGGTATGCGATGGAGAATTGCAAAAGGTCAAGACGCTGCTTAAGGATAATCCTTACATAATTACCAACAAGAACGACAAAGGCCAGACGCCTTTGTACGTGGCAACAGTTGCTGGCAAAAACGACGTGATGGAATTGCTTCTGACCCACAAGGCTGATGCCAATGTCAAATCCAACGATGGATATACGCCTTTATACGCAGCAGCGGTTGCTGGGCGCAAGGATTTGGCGGAATTACTGCTGGCATATAAAGCTGAGGTCAATACAAAGGACAATCACGCTATGACTCCCTTGCACTTTGCCGCACTTATGGGCAAAAACGATGTAGCGGAATTGTTGCTAGCCCACGGAGCCGAAGTCAATGCCAAGGACAACGATGGCCAGACACCTTTGCACTTAGCGGCGGCGCAAGGGCATAGGGATGAAGTTGAATTGTTGTTAGCCTACGGAACCGAGATCAACGTCAAAGCCAAGCAAGGCAGGACTCCCTTGCACGCGGCGGCAGCTATGGGTAAAAACGACGTAGTTGAATTGCTGCTGGCCCACGGAGCCGAGGTCGATGCTAAGGACAATGATGGATATACGCCTTTGCAGTCGGCGGCGTATAAAGGCCACAAGACCGTAGTGGAATCGCTATTAGCCAATAATGCCGAGGTGAATGTAAAGGCAAGGAACGGCGGGACTCCCTTGCATTCGGCTTCGCTGGAGGGCCATGAGACCGTAGCGGAATTGCTGCTGGCCCATGGAGCCGAGGTCAATGCTAAGGATAACCATGGTTTTACATGTTTATACATGGCGGCTGGCGAAGGCCAAAAGGCCGTAGCAGAATTGCTACTGATACACAAAGCTGACGTCAATGCTGAAGCCAACAACAGATCCATGCCTTTACACATAGCGGCTGGCGAAGGCCACAAGGCCATAGCAGAATTACTGCTGATGCACAGGGCTGAGGTCAATGCAAAGGACAACACTGGCGCGATGCCTTTGTACATGGCGGGTTGGGAAGGTCATATGGATGTAGCGGAATTGCTACTAACCCACGGAGCCGAAGTCAATGCCAAGGACAACGATGGCAATACTTCTTTGCATGTTGCGGTGGCACAGGATCATAAGGACGTGGTGGAATTGCTGCTTGCCCACAAGGCTGAGGTTAACGCTAAGAACAACAATGATGTGATGCCTTTGCATGTAGCGGCACGTAACGGCCACAAGGACGTAGCGGAATTCCTACTGTCCCATGGCGCTGATGTCAATGCTAAGGATAGCAACGGCGCTACGCCTTTGCTTGCAGCGGCGCAGGCGGGCCACAAGGACATAGTGGAACTAATTCGCCAACACGGCGTCCACAACTAAGCACAATACCATCAACGGGCCGCGCAAAGTAGCACCGAGGTCGCGATCATTCGGTCCCTCTTAATCCTGTATTAACAGCATCTTATAACTGAACGCAATTGAAAGGAAAGGGTAGAGCCCGAGAAACACGCTTATGGGAAGTTGACTAATTACCTGCCACCTGGACGCATAACGCAAACCGGACGGTGAAAAGATCGGCATTTTGATCCCAATAATGATCTCCCTGCTTATTCTTCCGCGTCATTATCCCAAGGTTCAATAAAGAGTGAATCGGAGCTTTCGCCTATCATGAGCATTCCCGCCCAATGCTTCGGCAATGCATTGCCTTTGTACTCTTTAATAAAATCAAGTTTTGCCTGGCGGAGAGCGGACCCCTTGTCCATTCCCTTTGCCAAATATGAATAGAAGCGGCTCATCAACTCGGCCGTAGAACGATCTTCCATCGGCCAGATGCTTGCCACAACAGAACGCGCTCCAGCCCACAAAAATGCTTTAACAAGATTGGATATCCCTTCCTGTTCCAATACCTTCCCCGTGGCGGTATCGCATGCCGACAGAACCACCAAATCGGTTTTCAGCCGAAGCCTACTGATTTCCCAAGCCTGAAAGATCCCGTCATCCATTTCATCAATCTGTGGCCCGAACAGCAGCGCAGACCTGTCCGGGAAATTGGGATCCGAAACGCCATGGACGGCAAAATGAAAGATATCGTAATCTTTCAGAAGAAGGGACTTGATTGCGGATTCACCTACGCCTTCTCCCAGCAAGGTCATTGTATCGGCATCACTCTTCATTGATTCGGCGATTGATAAAATCTCCGCAAGTGATCCCTCCAATCTGGCAGATTGAGGCTGATTATTGAAATAGCTGGATCCGGATTCATTGGAAGTGGGATACCGTACATCCCCTACGCCCAGGAGCCTGCGCTTGCCTGTCCGAATCAGCGGGTTTTTCCTGAGAATATGCGTGATTGTTGCCGACGGACTGTAATCAATCATATGTGATTCCAGCATAAACCTTCCCGAAGGCGTTGATATCGCTTCAAAGGGTAGCAGGTGCAGCAATCCATCCGGAATAATTGTAATCCGAGGTTTGCTGCTCAAGCCCGGGATCGAGGCAAGCAATAAATTGTGGAGCTTTTGGGCGTATTGAGCACCGTCTCGTCCTTGCTGAATCTTATTTCGATAGCCGGCAACTGCGTCCTCAATGACACGTTTGGAGGCAAGCATGATTCCGTGAACTCCGGATCGGCTGATGACAAGACAGGTTGATGAAGGTTCCCCCAATACATACTCGAGGATGACTTCGGCCGGATATAAGCTTTTTTGAACCTCTGACAAAGGGATCGGTGAAAATATCTGCGCCGCGATATTATGCCGTCCTGCTTCCCTGCTGGATCCCAGATGCTGTTCCAAATCAAATATTTCGCTTTGAATTCGGCGGTACTCCTGCGGGGGGTTTTTTACCCACAACTTCGCTTGCAGACGAGAGAGGGATTTTTCATATTTCTCAGAAGGATTTTCGCTATTTTCTCCTCCAGCCCATGTTGAATCTATCCGGCGTCCACGCAGCGTATCCGAAAGGCTCCTTCCGCGGGCCTGTTCCAGAATCATGAAGGCTTTCGCCGGATCGTTAAGTTTATGAAGGCAAAGCGAGAAGTAATCAGTGTACAGACTGCTCATCCTGGCGGTCATAGAGGCACGAGAATGGGCGCTCGTAAACTTCCGCAATTGTCCATTCAGGGATTGTAGCGCTTCGCTGTAGAGACGATCGGCTTCGATGAAACGGCCCTGACCTGCCCGGATTGCTGCCTTATTCTGGAGATGGAGAATGGCCTCCATTGGATCTCCAATCTTCAGGCTTGACTGCAAACCAACGTCTGCACAATTCAGTGATTTCCACAGCTCATTACGTATGCGATATATTTGTGAGAGGTCCAGAGAAATCCTGGAAACAAGCCGGTGATAGCCAATTTCAGAAGCCAAATTCAATGCTTGTTTCAGCAGGATCACGGATTCGCTAATCCGACCATTCCTGTAATGGAAGCTTCCCCGTAGATATAGAGCCTGGGCATTGTTGGCGGCAGAGCCGGTAATGCTGGCCTGGCTTGCACAATATTCAACAAGAGGCACGGCTTCCTGAAGTCTATTGGATGTCAGAAGAATTATCGCCTTTTCAAAAAAGGTCGGGAAATAGGAGAGTGCTTGTTCCCGTTCTGCCAATTCGATGGCACGATCTAGGTGCCCGAGGGCATCATCACTTCTCCCCGCACTGTTATATAGATTGGCAATGGCAGTCCTGAATCGCAGTTCATTCATCGCATCGTCATTCTCAACCGTTCGCCAAAGGACCGCAGATACTTCGTCGGAGCCAATGGCTTCGCCATCTAAAATCTTCAATATTCCAAGCTCCCCTTGAGCGCGGATTTCCAGATGACTGTCGCCGAGTTTCTGAGATAAGGCGAGAATTTCTTGCCATTCCCGGCGGCGTTGAGATGCGCTAAATGTGCCTGCGCAAAGGGCATCAACGTCAGACTCGACATCGGCTTTTATGAATAAGGCTTTGAGATATACTTCCGCATCTTTTCTTCCCGGGTAATTCGCAATCTCCTTTTTTAATGCATCATACATTTTTTGTGGATGATGCTCCTTGACCGAGGCTCGAATGCCCCCAAGTCGGGCAAGCCATGCTTGAGTAATATCACCAGCCACAAGAAGCTGTCTTTCGGCTTCTTTGTAGAGGGGCAATGCCTTCCCCCACTGAGAGCGTTCTGCAAGGAAATCGGCCTGCCGGAGCGCTTCGGTTGCCGTTTCCGATGGCCAGGACATTCGTGAACAGCCGATGAGCGCGAATAATAATAACCAATAGGTTGATTTCATATTGGGCCGCTAAATTAGATATTTCAAAGCGGCCTGAAGCTGAAATGACACTCCGGCATATAGTCGATTGGTGCTGCTTTCCTGCCGGCGAAGAATGCCCAATAAGGGATTTGTAACGGATGCGCCGGCCTGGACTTCGATGATTTCCGAAATGGATGCAGGCCGCATTGTCACATCAAGAGAGCGGGTCTGACCATTATGTACCGTGATGTCTGTGATCCTCACATCGGCGAGGCTCGTTCGATGCGCCGTAATCTCATAAGTACCTACCGGGAGTAGGGCAACTGTGAAAAAACCTTCGGCGGAAGCACGGCAAGTACGCGTGATACCTATCCCAAGATGTTTGGCCATAATGAGCGTCTCAGGAAGAACACCGCCCGTTACATCACGGACAACACCCTGGATTATTCCGGTATTGATTTTGGACTGAGCACAAATGGGGGAACAAAACCAAATAATCGCCGCGATAATCCTGCATGGCTTCATAACTATTTTCTCCTTCTCCTGTCTCGGTATCGATGCGGCCCATATCCTGCAATTTGCCGTCCACCCCCATATGGCTAGGCTTAATTACATATATTGCAGCACTTAGAAGTATTTTATGGATTTGCGGCTGTGATCACAAATGGCCATAAATAGTGGAAATTGATCAAAACAAATGACGTTTTGCGCTCACTTTTCTTGCTGTGCTCTGCACGTATGCAGAGAGATCATGGACGTGAGAAATTCCTAAAAGCTCAAAAAAATGCATTTTTGAAAAAAAGTTTATAAGTTTTTTGGCGTTTCGTGACTCTTCATGTCAGGAAGAAAAGGAAGAAACGGGAAAAGCTGGATATGGTTCAAGAAAAGAGGGGGAGTGAAAAGGTCGATGAAACCGCAACCTTTATGGAAAATTGCAGATGTCGCCCTATATCTGGGTATTCCGCTGAAAAGCGTTTACAGCATGACCGGCCCCAGGGCCGTGATCCGGATTCCCCATATCCGGATTGCCGGCAAAGTGAGGTTTCGGAAAGCGGATATTGACCTGTGGTTGGATCAATGTATGGTTGTAACCAACAGTTTTCTTGCAAATATTCCTTTTGAAATCGGCGGAAGGTTTAACCGGAATTGATTCCATCTACAGCCGGGGAATGAAAAATGATCCACTTGATAACGCTCATGTCATTCTATCGGGCTAAATTGATATGCCAGATTGGAGAGGTGCAAAATTGAATAAGGAGAAGATCGTTATTCCTGATCTAGGCGCAATTGCTCCAGAGAATATTGCGTCCGTCATGGCTCAAATGGCGGCAATCCAAATGAGCTTGGCGACACGGCTTGTAACAGAAAACACGGAGCGTGCGCAAAGTGAAGCAGATAGCCTGCTTACAGTAGGTGAAGCTGCCATAAAGCTAAAATGCTCAGAAGATTGGCTGTATAAAAGAGCAAAACGCCTGCCATTTACGGTTCGGGTGGGCCGAAACCTGCGATTTAGCGAGCGCGGAATTGAAGAAGCAATCCGCGCAGGGATACAATTCGCCTGATCCTTTAATATCGCAGCCATAATTGGAGTGTGACATGAAATACGGTGAAGGAAGTTTGTTTAAAAAGCCCAATAGCCCCTATTGGTACATGTCATATTGGCTACGCGGCGAGCAGCGACACGAGAGTACCAAGGAAACCGATTATAAAAAGGCGCGCAGGAGACTAAAGCAGCGAATACGCCAGGTGGGAGCGGATCTCATTGGTGCAAAAAAATTTATCGGCTCTAGAGCTGAAAAGCTAACAGTAGGTGAAATGCTCGATTTCCTGGTAAAGGACCTTGATATTCGCGAAAAGCTCTCCAAACAAGCTACATCGAAGATGAAACCACTTCGGGAGGTTCTTGGGCGTTACCCGGCGATCAGCGTAACGGACGATGTGATCCGAGATTATATGAATTTCCGCCTGAAAGGACCTGGGAAGAAACCAAACCATCCTATGGCACGGGCGCTTGTTCGGATCGGACGAACAAGGCCGATTGCAAATGCAACATTAAACCGGGAGCTTGAATATCTCAGACATGCTTACAACCTCAAGGTCAAGGACTTCATCTACGGTCCCGCTATCCCGAGACTTGAAGAGCGTGTTAGAGAGGGCTTCTATGAAAGGTCCGATTTCGAAGAGATTGCAGCCTATTTGCCGGCAGACTTGGAGGATTTTGCTCGCTGGGGATATTTTACGGGTTGGCGGAAAGGCGAAATTGCCTCTCTACGCTGGAGTGAACTAAATATGGAAAACCGACAGCTGCGCCTGCGAGGTCAGTTTTCTAAAAATGGAGAACAACGCACCGTCCCGCTTGTAGGAGATTTGTGGGAAATAATACAGCGTCGATGGAAGGCGCGGAGATACAAGGGAGAGAACGGCGAAGTGATAATTTCGCAGTTTGTGTTCTCGCGCAAAAGAGGCCGGGGAGTTTTAAAAAGCGGCAGCCCTATAGCTGAGTTCCGAAAAACCTGGAAGGCTGCCTGCCTAGAGGCCGAAAAGCCGGACGCCCTGTTTCACGATTTCCGGCGGACTGCCATCAGAAATATGGTTCGTGCCGGAGTTCCCCGGAAAGTTGCGATGCTTATTTCGGGGCATAAGACCGAATCCGTATTTGAGAGATACAACATTACGGATGACAACGACCTTGAGGAAGCTGTCCGCAAAACTCAAGCATACGTCGAGCAATTGCCTAAGAAACGTGAAGAAGTTGTCCGCATTAGCAGCGGCAAAAAGCGTGCGGGGCGCTCAAAATGAATCGGTTTTATCTCAAACCGTTGCACAACCGTTGCACTTTCAATTTTGGGGCTGTTTTTTGCTCGAAAAAATCGTTAGGTTTTTCAAATCTGAAGTGGTTGGAAATTACTGATCTATTTAAAGTTGTTGGTGAGTGGATAATTGGTAGCGACGGGTGGAATCGAACCACCGACCTTGGGGTTATGAATCCCACGCTCTAACCGACTGAGCTACGTCGCCCCATATCAAGCAGTATACGCCAACAGGCTCATCATTTTGCTGACTTCCCTCCTGCATTTCAAGAGCAAATCTCGCGTGATGCGCTCAAACAACTCAAAGGCTCCAGGGCTTGAAGGTTCCAGGGGAAAATAATCGGGCTCGGCTGTAGCCTTCGCCTCCGCAAAAACGTAATAGGCATTTGGACATAAATCGAGCTTCAAAGCCGTCAGGGGAAAAGAGAATATGGCAGATAAACCGTGGACATGGGGAATTCCCGAAGCCAGCGAAACCATTAAGCAAAATATGAGCCGCCAGGATGCGCCGGAAAGAGTATCCGGGCAGGCCGCCTATACCCGCGACATCTGCCTCCCGGGCATGCTTTACGCAAAAATCCTGACTTCTCCCTATGCCCATGCAAAAATCATCAGCATGGATACAAGCCAGGCGGAAGCTCTCGTGGGTGTAAGAGATATTCTGAAGTTCGATGATCCGGATATCTCCAAGGACTACCAGGCCGGCGCAGATATTTCCGGCATGTACAGTATTCCCACTCTTCCGGGAACAAGCGATTTCTATCAGCATCCCATGGGCGTCGTGGTGGTTGCCGACAGCGAAGAAATCTGCGACGAGGCACTCAGACTGATCAAAATTCAGTGGGAAGAACATCCCTTCATTCTTGAAATGGAAGACGCCGCCAAACCGGATGCGGCAAAAATCATGACAGAAGTAAGGCGAATGAATTTCATGAATTTCGGCGGCACAGCCAGGCAGACCGGTCCCAATATCATTATGACGGAATCAAGGGAGATCGGCAGCATTGAGAAGGGATTTGCAGAAGCGGACAAGCTGATTGAATACTCCATAAAAAGAGGCACAAACTCGCCGGCCGGCGTTGAAGCGATGGCCTGCGTCGCTCAATGGCGGGGCGATTTCCTAGACCTGTGGGTGCATCATCAATCCAATCCTCAAAGCAACCTCAGTTCCAACGGAATGATGGGCATGCCGCCATTCGGAGGCGGCAGTCAGCAGCCTTCTCCTTTTACGCACTGGTCTAAAATAAAAGTTGTTTTCCCCTATCAGGGTTCCTGGTTTGGAGGATTGGCATGGCTTGCCTACTCCACCTCCTTTGTCCGCCTCGCTGCAATCCTGGCCAAACGGGCGGTCAATAAACCGGTGAAATTGCTGTATGACGAAGGCAATTTTTATTGCGGCGGAGATGAAGCCGGAACCTACCAATGCAAAGTCGGAGCGAAAAAGGACGGAACCATAACCGCTTTTCACTGGCACATGATTGGAGCAAGAAATCCCGCTGTTGATAAGACTTATGAATGCACAAAAATACCCAACATCCGCGGGACGCAGGTGTGGCCGTTTTCCAACAAAGGATTTCTCGAGTGCTTCAGGCATGGCGCTGCATGTTGCGTTCCCCACAACGTCATGTTCGATCTGGTAGCCGCCGAATTCGGGCTCGATCCTACGGAAGTTGCGATGAAAAACGACGGATGCCAGGGCCACGACTGGGAATGGATTACCCAATATCAGAAGGAAAATGGATTCCCTCAGCGGCACAGCCTCAAGGAAATCATCGAAATCGGCAAGAAAGCAATCGACTGGGACAGGAAATGGCATGCGCCGGGCTCAAGGAAACTGGCCAACGGAAAGATGCACGGCATGGGATTCACCTCGATTAATGAATGGCATTGGGGCGCCGGAGCGATGTCGTTCGTCTCCAATTCCTACGCATGCCTGATGCTTCAGGACGGGAAAGTTACAATCATAGGGACGCGATGCGATATGGGCGTCGATACCGAGTCGGCATACCGCCATTGTGTGGCGGCCGAACTGGGCATGAAATACGAGGATGTTCTGCTTCAGGAACGAACATCCGACAACAGCGCCTATAGCCTGGCCCAGCCCGCCGGCTCCAGCGGGACAGTGAACGCCACCCCGCAACTGGTGCACGCCGCGCGGGAGCTCAAGCAGAAAATCCTTGAGCGCGCCGCGACGCCTTCCCCGGGATTCATGTTCGCCATGAACGAATCTTCACGCCCTGCCTCAAACAAAAAGCCGGAAGACTTCGACATCAGGGACAGCATGGTTTTCGAAAAAGCCAATCCCGACAGGAAAAGGCCCGTGAGCCAGATCGCCGGCGGATTCATGAGCACGAACCCCATCATCGTTCACCCCGAGGTCAATACGCCCATATCAATGATGTCAAGCGGCATGATGATGCAGCGGAATTATGTAATGGGCAGACAGGCGCATTTTATCGAGGCGGAAGTGGACGCGGAAACCGGCATGGTGCAGGTTACAAATGTAGTCTGCGTCAATGATGTCGGACACATTTTCAACCGCCAGGGCGCCGAAGCCCAGCAATACGGCGGCGCGGTTATGGGAATGGCCAAAAGCGCTACAGAGGAAAAAGTCTACTGCCCACGGACCGGTGTCGGTCTTAATTTCGACCATGTCAACTACCACCTCGGCACAATGAACGATTATCCGGAAGTCCAGTGCTTTCTCCATGAGAGCCATACCGGATACGGCACCTACGGATCCTTCGGTATCGGAGAAAACATCGGCGCCAGCATGGCCGCCATTACTTCTTCGGCAATCCACAACGCTACAGGAAAATATATTTTGGACTACCCGATCACTCCGGATAAGGTTCTCAAAGCCCTCGGAAGCATATAGAAAAGACAGCCGTCATCTGTCAACGGTCAGATTTCAGCATTAATCGCCGATATTATTCTGCTGCTCTCCTCCCTCTGGCTCTGTCCGGAAATAAGATATATGATTATCCGCAACGGATTCATTACAAGGAGGCGGGATATGGCTCAGAAGATTCGTAAGGTCGATTATTTCTATATTGAAGCGGCAAACAAGCCGGGCGTAGGCCTGGGATTGCTCGGCGCTCTGCGCGATGCGGACATAAACCTGCTGGCCTTTTCGGGATTTCCATCCGGCTCCAGAGCCCAGATTGATTTCGTTCCTGAGAATACTGCGGCTTTCAAGGCGGCGGCGAAAAAAGCGGGCTTTAAGCTGAGTGCGAAGAAAACCGGCTTCCTGATTGAGGGAGAAGACCGCATAGGCGCGCTGGTCAATGTTATGGAGAAGCTGGCTGCAGCCCGCATCAATATTACCGCAATCGACGCCGTGACTGCCGGCAAGGGCCGCTATGGCGCGATATTCTGGGTAAAGGCTCCCGACATCGGCAGAGCGGCGAAAATTTTGCGGGTGAGTTAGTCTCCAAAAGCTCTCAGCGATCGGTTGTCGGCATGCATCGGTTTGCGATAGATATCCGGTATTCGTGCCATGACTTCAGAACGCAACCAGGGGAGATACTGCGCTAAGCGGCTGTCACAGGGGATGTCCTTTAGCACATCCTTTCCCGAAGTGAAATATTTTGGATGTGTGTTTCAATCATCGGGCAGATTCTTTATAGCGGCGGCGGCAAGCCGGATCCGCTCTTGCGTTGCATAGCGTAAATCGCGGGTGAGTTGATCGACAACAAGACCTATTAAAAATATCCGGCTTCGGTTTTCGGGATAAAGCTGCCGGAACAGCTTGACCGCCAGCATCGGCGACATCTGATGAACGCTTGAAGATGCTTCGGACCAGTGCAGAAATTCCTTCTCCCGGAGCGCCACGATCCGGCCTGGCTGTCCGAGCTTGTTGTCAGGATCGAGGATTGCATCGATCAACAAAATAAGATCGTATTCCGCAAATTCCTCCAGATGGTTCAGCAGGTCGGTGTGCGCATCAACAAGGGCAACGTCCGGCATAGATTCCATGCCTTCGTGACGGAGGAAATCCAGAACTCCGGCGCCAAAGCCATCGTCTCCGCTAAGAGGATTTCCCAGCCCCAGGATCAGCGTTTTGGGACTGCCGGTCTGCCTCATCTGGTTCCTCCTCTTCTATGGCCATCGGCAGGCGGATAGTAAAGATTGTTCCCTTAGGGGAGGTTTCGACCTCCATTTTGCCGCCGGCGCGTGTCACAATGCCGTGCACAATCGCCAAACCCAGCCCCGTCCCCTTCCCGACTTTTTTGGTGGTGAAAAACGGCTCGAAAATGAAAGGAAGCGCATCGTCCGGAATTCCTTTGCCGGTGTCTTTGATGCGGATCAGGATTTCCTGTGTTTGGGGCGATTGGCTGGTTTCGATGGTCAGGCTGCCGTTTTCCTCCATTGCGTCGACGGCATTGATGACGATATTGACGATCACCTGCTGCAGTTCTCCCGCATCGATGAAAACGCGAGGCAGTTCCGCATCAAAATTGCGCACAGTCCGGATGTTCTGGAAAATAGCCTGATTTTCGAGCAGCAGAAGAGTCTTGTCCACGATGGAGTTGACTTCGGTAATAGAGGGAGCAGCGCCGGACTGGCGCGCAAAGCCGAGCAATCCCTTGACCGTCTCCCTGCAGCGCAGCGTCTGCTTGACGATGACTTCAAGGCTCTCTTTCAGAGGATGGTCATCATCGCAATCTTCGAGCGCCAGCATGCTGAAAGTCAGGATGCCGGCCAGGGGATTATTGATTTCATGTGCCACGCCTGCCGCCAGACGGCCGATGGACGCCAGCTTTTCCGACTGAGCCATTTGGATCTGAACAGCAACCAGCTCCTCGGTCCGCTTATCGACTTTTTCTTCGAGAGTACGTCCCCACTCTTCCAGCTCCAGTTTCATGGTCTTGATGCTGGCAAGCATTTTATTAAAAGAATCAGCCAGAATGCCAATTTCGTCGTTGGATGTTATTGTGACCTTTTGATCCAGATTCCCCGCTGCGATGCGGTTGGTTGCTTTCACCATTTCCTCAAGGGGGTAAATCATGCTGCGCGTGATGAAATAGGTAATGACCAGAACAACAAGAATTCCGATTCCGGCGACCAGTAGGAACGTCATCATCATGGACGTCCGGACGTCGAGAAAAGGATTCTCCGGGATTCCCACACCCAGGATCCCCACGATCTGCCCTTGATGATCGCGGATAGGTTTGCCGGCTGTCAGATGCCAGCTGCCCGAAACAAAGGAACGGGTATAAAAGGATTTGCCTTCCAATGAAACAGCGCGATAAATGTCGGCAGGCGCGTGACCTCCCGCCAGACGTTCTCCCGAAGCGCCTCTGACATTCGTTGCAATCCGAACATTCCTTAAAAAAATCGTCGTAATTCCCGCAGTGCCTTTCCCCTCCTGTTTCGCACCGAAGACGAAGTCGTTGATCTGTTCAATCAGTTCTTCGTCTCGATTGAGAAGAATGCCTCCATATAGCACACCCACGGAACGGTTGCCGGCAATTACCGGCGCAGCCGCAACAAGAACCATGCCCTGGCTGATTCTGTCGCCCTCCGCCGCCGTTTGAGAACCATCCGCAAGAATCGGGATATCGGCTCTTTCAGCCAGAGCGGGGTCTTCCTGCATGAGCACATCCCGACTGAGCAGACTAGTACTCGCCACGACTTTTCCGGACATCGCCTGTCTAACGAAATACGAAATGGGTTGAGGAATTTCATCCGGTTGACGCGCGCTCGGCTCCAATGCGCGGACAATGCGCCGGTCCCGAGCGCTGACGTAGGCAAGGAACTGGAGACGATTTTTGTCTCGAAGCTGTGAAAGAACGAGCGGGAGGGTTCCCTCTTTGCCGGGAGTCAGAGCAGAGGCAAGCTGTGCCGTTTCAGCGGCCCCGGTTACAGATTTTCGAACGTTATCCAGCCGCGCCGCATAAACCATTTCCGCCACGTTCAGTCCATGGCGAACCTGCTTGAGCGCTTCGTTAAGCATCGATCTGGTGATGATTTTGGAACCGAGGAAAGTCGAAATGGCGGTACCGCAAATTACAATCAGCACGAAGCTGATGGTAACTTTGGCGCGCAGTGAAATATCACTAAGACGGCTGATCATTGTATTAAGCATGCCGTAAACCGGGCGGATCTTGCAGCATTGAATGCAATTTCCGCCCGATATGGAAAAGGCAGCTCTGAGCCGGCTTGCTAAACCCGCGCTACATGCACAGAACAGCTGATGCAGGGATCATAGGCGCGCCCCACCATGGCGAGCCGTTGCTCGAGCGTGCTGTCCGATGCTCCCGCATCCAATCCCTGCCGCACCGTCGCTCGAAGTTGATCCTCGGCATTGCTGAGATTCTGAGCCGTCGGCGTGATAACATCCGCGGCCGCGATGCGCCCATTCGCATCAATCTCGTAGGAATAGTAAAGCGTTCCGCGGGGCACCTCTGTTGCCGCCGCGCCGGCACAGGCATGAACCTTGTATGGAGCCGGGCTTTCCTGAACAATCCCGGCATCGAGCATCTGATCGAGAAGGCGCAAAGACTCCTCGACCGAAAAGATCATCTCCACCACCTGGGCGATGTTATTCATGATAATGTTGGAAGAAGGAGTTGTAAGCCCCAGTTCCTTCCAGGCTTTTCGTGCCAATCCGCCGATCCTGTCGCCGTTGATTGTCAGCCTTGCGAGGGCGCCGACCATATAGGACTGGCCTTTGTACCGGCTGTGCTTGGCATGCGAATGCGGCACAATGCTTTCGTTGGTGATTTTCCGGTAATCGCGGACAGGGATGCGCGTCCTGCCTTTGCCGTCCATAATCTCCACTTCATTCCCGAAGAAGAAGGCTTCATCTTCAGGAATAAGGGCGGCGCAGTGGATCGGCGCGCTGACGAAATCGGGGATTGGAACGGTGCGCAACACCTCAAGGGCGCTCTCGCAATCACGGAGACCCAGCCGGACCTGGTCCCTGAGGTGAATAAGCTCGTCGGTCGTAGGAACCCGGCCAAATCCGCCGATAATGTGGTTAATGGGATGAACCGCCCGCCCCCCGACTACTTCCTGAATTAAGTTCCCCAGCTTTTTCAGGCGCAAGGCTATCTTTACAGCATCCGGTATCACGCCTGCAAGGCTGATAACACTGGAGTGCCCCATGAAATCAGGCAGGTCCAGGACGAACACATGCAGCGAATGGCTTTCGATGTTGGCGCCCTGAACTGCAAGATCGCGCAGCCTGCGGGTTTGAGGCGTCACCGTGATTCCAAGAGCATTCTCCAGACAGTGCAAAGAAGTGACGGTATGATTTGTGGAGCAGATGGCGCAAATTCGGGACACGATCTGCGTCACATCCTCGATGGTTCTTCCGCGGACAAGGCCTTCAAACAGACGGATGCCTTCGAAAATGTTGAAATCGACCTTGCTGATCTCATTCCCGTCGAGAAACACGGTGATGCCGCCGTGCCCTTCCACTCTAGCTAGATGATCTACTGAAATTTTACGTGTCATTCCTATCCCCTATTCTCCATCTTGTCCATAACCGGTGCGGCGAATGTTCTGAGCTTGCGTTTGATTTCATCCAAAGTGAATTTCTTCTGTTGGAGGACGTTTTCAAGCGAGCTCATGTTTGCCTCTTCTACGGGGCCGCGGCAACCGACGCAGGCTATATTGTAGCTTGGGCATCTGGCATCGCACCCGGCTCTTGTAACGGGACCGGCACAAGGCAATCCGCGCAGCAGGAGGCACTCGTTCTCCTTCATCTTGCATTCAACGCAAACAGGGTATTCAGGCATTACGGGGGCGTCGCCGTTCAGCAAACTGGAGACGACTCGAAGGAATTCGGTTTTTTCAATGGGACAGCCCGGAATACACAGATCTACCTTGACGAAATCGGAAAGAGGCCGGTGCGGGCCGATATCCCAGGATCCCGCCGGTCCGTTCATACCGTAGACTTGTTTAATAACCTCAGCTCTTGGAGCCCGGGCATCCATGGCGGCGACGCCGCCGAAGCATGCGCAGCTTCCGCAGGCGATGAGAAGATCGGTTCGTTCGCGGATTTTCCGGAGCGAAGCTTCTTCCCTTGCGTTGGCGATCGAGCCTTCCACAAAGGCGATGAGGAGACGGCTTTCCGTGTCATTGACGGAGGAACCGCCCAGGAAGTCCACGATATCGACAGCTCCGAAGATATCCAGAAGCTCGTCCTCACAATTCAGAATCACGATCTGTTCGCCCCAACAGCCGCTAAATCCGTATATACCAATTTTGGGTTTCACAGGTCACCTCATACAATTTCCGGAAGGTTAATCGCATCCCAGTAGGTAAACACCGGTCCGTGGATGCACGTGTATTTGTAGCCGACACTGCAATGGCCACACTTGCCCACGCCGCACTTCATACGGCGTTCCAGGCTCATCAGGATACGGTCCTTATGGAAGTTGAGTTTCAGCAGCTCCGCGAGGACAAATTTATAGACAATGGGCGGACCGACAACGGCAGCGTAGGTCTTGTTAGGATCGAAAGTCATCTTCTTGAAAAGAGACGGAAGCAAACCGACGTTTTGTTTCCATGTCCCCGTAGGATCTCTATCCACGGTCAGGAGGCAGTTAAAGTCCTCGACTTCGGCCAGCGACAACAGCTCTTCCCGGAACAGCATTTCCGCCGGGCTGCGCGCGCCGTACATCAATGTGACGGTTCCGAATTTTTCCCTGTTATCGAGCGCATACCAGAGAAGCGACCGGAGGGGCGCCATTCCCAAACCTCCTGCAATGATCAGCAAATCGTTCCCTGCCATTTCTTCCACGGGAAAACCGTTTCCATAAGGCCCGCGAATGCCAACCATGGAATTGGTCGGCAGTCGATACAGAGCAGAGGTCACCCTGCCTACGCGCCGGACGCAGAGCTCCAGGATTCCTTTTCGCGTCGGAGACGAAGAGATGGAGATCGGCGCTTCTCCGGTCCCAATGATAGAGAGCTCGACAAACTGTCCCGGACGATGATCCCATTTCTGTAGAACTGCATCATCTGCGAAGCGCAACTGGAACAGGTAGTTGTCCGGAACCATCCGGTGAATACGGACGATCCGAGCCAAATGCGGCAAATATGGATTATTTAAATGCTCAGGCGGATGCGGGTGCACTGCTTGCAATTCCATCTCGCTCACCTCGAATAGTTTCAATTACCGAAATAATGTTGATATCGACCGGGCAGACTTCGACGCACCGGCCACAGCCTACGCAACTGGGGCGGCCGTATTCGGCGACAAAGCCCCGCTGCTTGTGATAAAAGCGGTGTTTGACTCTTGAAGCGCGATCTTCCCGGAAATTCTCTCCACCTGCAACCAGCGCATGAGTCCTGAGCAGGCAGGAATCCCATGTGCGAATCCTTTTCCCGGTACGCCCCCCTAAATCCACTTCGTCCTTGACATCAAAACAGTAGCAGGTCGGGCAAACCATACTACAGGAACCGCAGGACAGGCAGCGTTTGCCAAAATCGTCCCAAGCCTTGCTGTGATATTCCATTTCGAGTATTTCAGGCAACCCTTCAAGGTCCAGCTGGACTTTGTAGGATTCGTGGCGATTCTTGGAACGTCTCTTATATTCGGCGAAATCATCCTGGGTCGGCGTCTGCAGGAGACAGCCGCTCATTACAACGATATCATCACCCCGGCTGGTTCCTACGAGCACCAGGTATTCATCCCCGATGTCGCTCAGGAAAAGATCGAAACCCTGATCCACAAAATCTGCATTCATGGACCCGGCAGCGTGCTTGTCGTCAGGCACAAAATCCACTCCGATGATCGTGGTTGCCCGCCTTCGAGCGATATAGTACGGATCCGGATATTTCCCTTGTACAAACACGCGGTCCAGTATGTTCAAGCCGTAAATGTCATAGGCGTGTACCCCGAACAGGACCATCGGCTTTGAAGCTTCGTTCAGCAGATCCTGGTACCCCTTATTCGGGTCGAAAGTGAATGTCGCTTCGCATGGAGGCAACAGGAGCTTCTTCGGGGGCAGGATGGTGCGCGTGTAATTCATCTGTACATCCGACCACAGCCCCGGCTTGTCAAAAACAAAGCTATTGCCGCGCTTAATGGGAGCGTACACTTCGCCAAACGCCGGCAGAACCGAAACAAAGAGATCCAGATTCTTCTTCGCTAATTTCAATATCTTCATTGTTGCCTCCTATCCGCCGCAACGATGTCTGCCGGTGAAGGAGACTCGCTCGTCAACCGTATCGCCTCGGCTAATAGACGCGCCGGCTCTACAGGCTTTGCAAGGAAAAGATTGGCGGGGAGCCACCCTGCTTCAGGATCGACTCGGAAAGACGGTAAATCCGTATAAATACTGGATACCACAATCACGGGCGTCCGGCTTAACGCCGGCATCCGCCGCATCTCCTGAAGAACGAAAAAACCCTCGGTCCTCTCCGACATCATGACGTCGAGAAGAATCAGATCCGGTTCTATGGCTTTGGCCAGCTCGATTCCTTCCCGACCGCTCGCTGCGCTTCGAACCTTAAAACCGGAAGATTCCAGAAGGGTTTGAATTGCTCTTACAAAGTCCCTGTCATCATCGATGATCAGTACTGTTTTGGATTCACTCATTGTTTTCACCAGATATAGCCTCTGTTAAATGACTGCCTGCCGTTTCTTCGGCGGACCCCACTTCCTTCTTTGGCTCGGCAACCGGAAGCTTGACAATAAAAGTTGTGTATTCCCCCTCTTTGCTGTCCAATTCAATGGAACCGCCCAATTCATCGACGATTTTCTTGCAGATGACCAAGCCAAGTCCTGTCCCTGGAATATTTTGAGTTTCCTGGCTTCTCACTCGAGAAAACTCCTCAAACAGATGCGGCCGGAACGATTCGGGTATCCCCAGTCCCGTATCACTCACCTCGACATGAACCCATTTGTCGTCGCCGGCGGCACGCACCATAACTGTTCCCCCGGCGATGTTGTATTTGACCGCATTGCTTACAAGATTGCCGAACAGCATGCTGAGGCTGACGGCATCACCGCACACGGGCTTAAGCCCCGGCGCTATCTCGAAGCTCAGGCTCAAATTCTTGGAGGAAGGCAGTTGCTGATATTCCTCCACGATATTCTCTATGATCATTCCAATATCCGCTGACGCATTTCGATCGCAAAGAGACCCCCGATCCAGCTTGGCCATCATCAGCCAGTCGTGGATCAGGTTGAGCATTTCGCTGATGCGGGCCTGGGAACGGGAAATCCATTCCAGGGTCTCTCCATGGAATTGATCCTTGCAGGTATAGAGCAAAACATCCAGGTACTGCTTAACCGCAGCCAGAGGACCCTTGAGCTGATGGGAAACGAGAGTGACGAACTTCCGTTCGACTTCCTCCTTCTGCTTGCGCAGAAGCTGGGCTTCTCGAGCCAGATGCCAGCGCTCGAAACCGCGCTCGATGATCAACCGGAGTTCACTCGGGGTGAAGGGCTTGGGCAGGAAATCGTAAGCCCCCATTTTCATGGCATCGACGGCCGTTTCAATTGTCGCGTAGCCCGTGATTACCACAATCACCACATCCGGATCGATCTTCCGAACGATTTTAATAACTTCGAAACCATCAAGCTCCGGCATTTTTATATCGACGACCAGGAGCGGAGGGCTGACTTGCTTCAGACGCTCGATGCCGTTTATGCCGCTCGCGAAGGTCTCGACTTCATAACCCGACTTTTTAAGAATCTGCTCACAGGATAGCCGTATTATCTCGTCGTCATCGATTACGAAGACAGTATTCTCTTGAATGGTTTTCGCCATATTAGCCTTTGAAGAATACTCCGGATCTATCCTCTATTCTGCCCTCCAGTGGGGATTCACCTGACAGTCCTCGCTCACCCGGTGCCCATTCGCCGGCTTCAAGAGACGCTGTTCATACTCCGGGCATTCATTAAGCCCACACAGGTTCTTCACTCTCTACTTTAAGGAGCATTTTGAACCTGCCTGACGAACATAACAGAATTTCAGGTATTTTCGTCAGGTTAGTAATCCGTAGCGCGCATCTCAACTCTGAAATCCCGATGGTAGTGGAGATACGGCACAAGCGGAATCAAGGACGTCCTCGCCCGTCCTTCCTGCATTGCCAATCGCTCTTGGTGCTGAGGATTGCACTTCGGAGGGCATCGCTTGTAATGCAAATTCATCAACAGCGACACTATTACAATTAAACCTAAAAACAGGACTGAGTCAAGACCTTACTGATGACAAATCCATATGAATTTTCAGGGCTAAAATCATGGATTTCGCACTGTTACGCATCCCAAGTCACCGCGACTTTTACCCTCTCCATCCCTGCATCAGGCCATACTGAATTCTCCGCAGCAGAGATTCTCTGTGTCGGTTGAATTCCGGCGATTTATCGGCACCTATTCCCCGGATTTCCTGGACACCCAACGCTTCTTTCCAACTGATTCGGATTGAGCCCTCTGCCGTGGAAGCTTTGGTGGGTGTCCCCGATTATCATTTCTTGAACACCCAACGATTCTTTCCAACTGATTCGGATTGAGCCCTCTGCCGTGGGAGCTTTGGTGGGTGTCCCCGATTGTCATTTCCCGGACACCCAACGATTCTTTCCAACTGATTCGGATTGGGCCCTCTGCCGTGGAAGCTTTGGTGGGTGTCTCCGATTGTCATTTCCCGGACACCCAACGATTCTTTCCAACTGATTCGGATTGGGCCCTCTGCCGTGGAAGCTTTGGTGGGTGTCCAGAATTGTCCTTATTTCTAGCCGCCCGTATTCACAAATTCGGGAAATCGTCTTCTGAATCCTGTATTCTGTGTTCTGTATCCGATGTAGTTTGCTCAGTGAGTTACCAAACAGGCGATATTAAGGAAGAATTATGGCACAACCAAAGAACAGCGACATTTCGATTGATTGTCCGTGCTGTGGTGCGCATTTGTCCATCGATGCAAAGCTGCGCAAAGTCATAAGCTATGAAGCCCCGCCTCCGAAACGCAGCTCTCTCGACTTGGATCAAGCGGCCTCGCTTCTCAAGGAGCAGGCAGCAAGGCGAGAGGCGATATTCCAGCAGAGCTCGGAGGATATAAAAATTCAGTCCCAGTTGCTTGAGCGCAAGTTCGAGGCGGCATTGGAGAAAAGCAAGGATGAACCCATTCGCAAACCTACGCGGGACATTGACTTAGACTAAGCCTCCGGGAGTGTTTTAACATGATATTTTCGGGACCAGGATCGGCATCGGGGTTGAGATAGAGTCTTGAGAACTCGCTCCGATGCCGATTTCGATCCCGCCCCCGATAATTGCCTCCGCAGCTATTTTCCGAACAGGTATTGCCTCAATAGTGAAACCGGATTACATTTAAGGCGCTCTTTTTCAGAATCAGTAAGGTATTTTTAAACCAGGAGGGGATGTGGGCAACTCTGACCGTGGCGATGTTCAAATCGCCATTCATTTGTGTAAGGGGTGCTCCCTTTGCATTGCGGCGTGTCCAAAGGGCGTTTTAACCCAGGGCACAACACTAAACCGCCAGGGCTATCACGCTGTTACCTATAGCGGATCCGGATGTACGGGCTGCGGCATCTGTTTTTATGTCTGTCCGGAACCCGGTGCTATAACGGTTCGTGTTCGCAAAGAGGACAAAGACAAACCCGCGGCCTAGACTGCAGGGCGGATCAGCGTATAACGTCCCGGTGGCGGGACGGAAAAACTGAATTAATTCGAAGCTATAATCCAGCGTGAATCCGGACAATAGAGTTAATATTAAGGCGGATACGAGGCAGGCTTTATATATGTAGAATCTTGGAGGCGATTCATGCGCCAGCTGGTCAAGGGGAATGAAGCAGTAATTCGAGGGGCGGTCGCGGCAGGATGCAAGGCCTATTTTGGTTATCCAATCACGCCGGCGAGCGAGATTGCTGAAACCGCATCGGTGCTTTTGCCTGAAAACGGAGGCGTCTTTATCCCTGCTGAAAGCGAGCTTGGGGCTATTCAAATGGTTTATGGAGCATCATCCGCCGGTATGAGGGCAATGACGGCGTCTTCAGGGCCGGGAATCAGCCTCATGCAGGAAGGGGTCTCCTACATGGCAGGGGCAGAGCTTCCCGGAGTCATTGTGGATGTAATGCGCGCCGGACCGGGACTCGGGAACCTGGGTGTCGAGCAGGGCGACTATCTTCAGTTGACAAAGGGCGGAGGGCATGGCAATTACCACACCCCTGTTTTCGCACCCAATTGCGTTCAGGAAATGTGCGACCTGACTATCCATGCTTTTGAGGTGGCGGATCGCTATCGAAATCCTGTCTATGTGCTGGCCGACGGCGCCCTCGGTCAGATGATGGAGCCCCTGGAAATACCCAAAAACGTTCAAAGCGAGCCGGAGAAGCCCTGGGCGATTGCCGGCACGGCAGCTACCCGGAAGAACCTCATCACTTCCATCTTTCTCGAACATGCGTTGCAGGAAATTCTCATCACCAGGCTTGAGGAAAAGTACCGGGAAATTGAGGAAAAGGAAGTTCTATGGGAAGAGGTTTTTACCGAAGATGCAGAACTCCTCATCGTCGCCTACGGCATCAGCAGCCGGATTGCCCGTGCCGCATTGGAGATCGCCCGCGCAGATGGCGTTAAGCTGGGACTTCTTCGCCCAATCAGCCTTTATCCCTTTCCTATGAAGCGCTTGCGTCAATTGGCCGGCAAAGCCTATGCCATAATGGTTTTTGAGCTCAGCAGCGGCCAGATGGTCCAGGATGTCCGCTTGTCGGTAGGCGGAATAACTCCTATAGAGCTTCTCAGACGAACCGGCGGAATGATGCCGACAGCCGAAGAGGTCGTCCAGGCTGTTAAAAAATTGGAGAAAGAGTGTGTGGGAAATCAAGCATAGCAAATCCGCAGCTTTTTATGACCGGTATGAACGCAAAGGCGGCAATACCGAGATAACTCATTACTGCCCGGGATGCGGTCATGGCGTCCTTCATAAGCTGATCGCCGAAGCAATTGACGATCTGGGCATTCAGGACCGCAGCATCCTGGTGGGTCCGGTCGGATGCTCCATATTTATGTACTATTATATGGATGTCGGCAACATTTCCGCCTCTCACGGAAGAGCCCCTGCCGTTGCTACCGGCGTCAAACGGATGCGCCCTGATGCCATCGTTTTCTGCTATCAGGGAGACGGGGATCTTGCGGCAATCGGCGGGAATGAGATCCTGCACGCAGCGAACCGTGGCGAAGACATCACGGTTTTTTTCATCAATAATGGGATCTATGGCATGACAGGCGGGCAGATGGCTCCCACGACACCGATCGGGCAGAAAACCACGACCTCTCCGCGGGGGCGCGCCTATGAGGTCGAGGGCCCGCCCTTGCGCGTTTGCGAGCTTCTGGCAACATTGGACGGCCCTTCCTACATCGAGCGGGTTGCGTTAACGGATGCCAAGAATCATATGCGCGCCAGAAAAGCCGTCCGTAAAGCATTTCAGAATCAGATAGAAAAGCGCGGTTTCTCTTTTGTAGAGGTTCTGACTGCCTGCCCAAGCGGCTGGAAGGTGTCGCCCACGGAAGCGATTCATTGGGTTGAAAAGAACATGATCCCGGTCTTCCCACTAAATGTTTTTAGGGATCGCGACTCGAAGCTGGCAACTCCATCCGCCCCTCCGAAGGAAAAAGCCTCATCAAAGCCTCAAGCTTCCCCTGAAATTGCAGCGCAGGCGCCTCCTGCTCAGGGAGCCGTCGCTAAAGGCGAAATCCGGGAAGTGGCAATGACCTTAAGCGGATTTGGCGGCCAGGGCGTTCTCTTTGCAGGCTTGGCACTGGCGGAAGGCGCGTTACGCGAGAATCTTCAGGTATCATGGATTCCGTCCTATGGGCCCGAGATGAGAGGCGGCACTGCTCATTGTCATGTGCGCGTTTCGAAGCATCCCATCCCTTCTCCCTGGATCAGCCGTCCCTCAAGTCTCCTGGCTTTTAACCAGCCCTCCATTGAAAAGTTCGCTCATGAGGTCCTGCCGGGCGGTCTGATTCTTGCAAACTCATCGATGATAGATGCTCTCCCGGACCGTTCGGACGTTCAGATAGTTGGCGTCCCTGCCTACGAGACGGCCACAAACCTGGGAAATGCAAAAAACGCGAACCTGATTATGCTGGGAGCGTACCTTGAAATTACAGGCGCAATCGACCAGGATGCAATTCTATCCGCCTTTGTCGAAAAAGGAGTGAAGCCCGCGGTATTGAAGGGCAACCGTGAAGCAATCGAGGCTGGCCGCCGTCTTGTAAGCGGCACCCGACTCAACTCCAATCTCGCATAGACCTTTGAGGTCTGGAGCCTTTAAGTCTTCGAGTTAATTGCCGGTTTTTTGCTCAAAGGCTATAAGAAACGGGGATAAAGTAGCCGAAAATAGCCTTTGGCCAGGAGCCGTTTGTTGCTCTAGAATGGTCGTTCTGCCTGGAGCGATATCAGGTTTCGAGCAGGGATATCAGCAAAGGTCAGTTTTTTACCTTTTATCATCAGTGGGGAATTATGACTAGACGGACGGTAACCATCGATGGGAACGAAGCCGCAGCGTATGTGGCCTACAACACTAATGAAGTAATCGCGATATATCCGATTACTCCTTCCTCGCCTATGGGTGAATGGGCCGATGCCTGGGCAGCCGAAGGGATTAAAAATATCTGGGGGATGGTTCCATCGGTGACAGAAATGCAGAGCGAGGGGGGAGCGGCCGGAGCGGTCCATGGGGCGCTTCAAGCCGGCGCCTTAACTACTACCTTCACCGCTTCGCAAGGCCTTCTGCTGATGATCCCCAATATGTTCAAAATTGCGGGCGAATTGACTCCTACGGTATTTAATGTAACAGCCAGGACGGTAGCCACCCACGCTTTATCCATTTATGGAGACCACAGCGATGTGATGGCGGTCCGATCTACGGGATGGGGGATGCTGGCCTCCAATTCGGTTCAGGAAGTCATGGATACTGCGCTTATAGCCCAGGCCGCCACGCTCGAAGCGCGCGTTCCGTTTGTGCATTTCTTCGACGGCTTCCGCACATCGCATGAAGTCATGAAAATCGAGCAGCTCACCCTGGACGACATGCGGGCTATGATCGACGATAAGCTGGTCCGCGAGCACCGCCTGCGCCGGCTCACGCCGGATAAGCCCGTTCTGAGAGGCAGCGCGCAAAATCCCGATGTCTTCTTCCAGGCAAGAGAAGCCTGCAATCCTTTCTACATCTCGGCGGCCGCCATCGTTCAAAAAGCCATGGATAAATTCGCTTCCGTCGTCGGCCGGCAGTACCACCTGTTCGACTATGCCGGAGCTCCTGACGCTGAGCGGGTAATCGTGCTGATGGGATCGGGCGCAGAAGCTGCCGAAGAAACCGTCCACTATCTCAATGCCCGCGGAGAGAAGGTGGGACTGATTAAGGTCCGCCTATATCGGCCTTTCTCCGGGGAAGCCTTGATTCAAGCCTTCCCCAAGACAACGCGCACCATCGCGGTACTCGATCGAACCAAAGAACCCGGCGCTTCCGGCGAGCCGCTCTATAAAGATGTAGTAACAGCCATGGCGGAATCGTTCAGCTCCGGCCGCCTGCCCTTCAAAAATTTCCCAAAGATTATCGGAGGCCGGTACGGCCTTTCTTCAAAGGAATTCACTCCCGCCATGATCAATGGCGTCTATGAGGAAATGAAGAAGAGCAATCCTAAGAATTACTTCAGCGTGGGAATCAACGACGATGTCACGAACAATTCAATCGAATATGATCCCAATTTTGCATTGGGCGGAAGCGTTACCAGCTGCCTTTTCTACGGCCTGGGAGCCGACGGAACGGTCGGGGCGAACAAAAACTCCATCAAAATCATCGGCGAAGATACCCCCAACAGTGCCCAGGGCTATTTTTCTTACGATTCCCGCAAGTCCGGGACAGTCACGGTCTCGCATTTGCGCTTCGGCGCCAAACCGATCCAGTCCATCTATCTGGTGGATAAAGCCAATTTCGTTGCCTGCCATCAGTTTGTCTTTCTGGAAAGATACGACATGCTGAAGAGCGCGCTTCCGGGAGCCACATTCCTATTGAACAGCCCCTATGGCCCCGAAGAAGTATGGGACAAAATTCCTCGCAGCGTGCAAAAGCAGATAATCGACAAAAAAATCCGTTTCTACGTCATCGATGGATATAAGGTCGCAAAAATGACCGGGATGGGCGCAAGAGTCAACACAATCATGCAGACCTGTTTCTTTGCTATTTCCGGAGTTCTGCCGAGAGATGAAGCCATTGAAGCCATCAAGCAGTCTATCAAGAAAACCTACGGAGCCAAGGGAGAGGAAGTCGTAAAGAAGAACTACAAGGCAGTCGAGCAAACGCTCGCCAACCTGTTCGAAGTAAAAGTACCGGCAGAAGCTTCCAGCATTGTTGAGAAACCTCCCGCGGTCCCTGTTGAAGCCCCCGAATTTGTACAGAAATTTACGGCACGCATCATCGCCGGCGAGGGAGACAGCCTGCCTGTCAGCGCCTTCTCGGTCGACGGCACCTTCCCGACCGGAACAGCCCAATGGGAAAAACGCAACATCGCTCTCGAAATACCCTCCTGGGATCCCGATGTCTGCATCCAGTGCGGGAAATGCTCGATCTCCTGCCCGCATGCAACCATTCGCATCAAAGTATATGACGCAAAACTCCTTGAAAAAGCGCCGCCGACATTCAAGCACATGGAGGCTAAAGGCGGTGAATTCAAGCCGGGGATGAGATACACCATCCAGATCGCGCCGGAAGACTGCACCGGTTGCGGTGTCTGCGTGGATGTCTGTCCCGCACGGAATAAAAAGGAACCCCGCCGTAAGGCTATAAATATGATCCCGCAAAGCCCTGTCCGGATGCAGGAACGGGAAAATTGGGAATTCTTCCTCAATCTGCCCGAATACGACCGCCGTTTACTCCGGCTGAGCAGCGTTAAAACCAATCAGATTCTGCAGCCGCTCTTTGA
This sequence comes from Acidobacteriota bacterium, assembly GCA_016929335.1. Classification (GTDB taxonomy): domain Bacteria; phylum Acidobacteriota; class UBA6911; order UBA6911; family UBA6911; genus UBA6911. The sequence goes on from JAFGIY010000216.1 coordinate 50,173, forward strand.
ATTCTCGGGAGCTTGCTCCGGTTGCGGGGAGACTCCTTATATCAAGCTTTTAACCCAGTTGTTCGGCGACCGCGCCCTCATCGCCAACGCCACTGGCTGCTCCTCAATCTATGGCGGTAATCTGCCGACCACTCCATACACCTTCAACAGAGACGGCCGCGGCCCGGCATGGAATAATTCTCTTTTCGAAGATAACGCAGAATTCGGCTTGGGGTACCGCTTGACGATCGATCAGCAAGCCAGGACGGCGCGCACTCTGATACAGAAGATGACTCCGGAAATCGGCGAGAAACTGGCTTCCGCTTTGCTGAATGCCGAGCAAAATGACGAAGCCGGGATCCACGATCAAAGAGGAAGAGTAAAAGAACTGAAGGAGCGGCTGAGCAATATCAAGTCGGAAGACGCAAAAAACCTGGTCAGCATTGCGGATTCCCTGATCAAAAGAAGTGTCTGGATTATCGGTGGTGACGGTTGGGCTTACGATATAGGCTATGGCGGATTGGATCACGTTCTGGCTTCCGGCCGCAACGTGAATGTCCTCGTCCTGGATTCTGAGGTTTATTCCAATACCGGCGGTCAGATGTCCAAATCAACGCCGCGTGCCGCCGTAGCCAAGTTCGCCGCAGGAGGGAAACCCGCCTCCAAAAAAGATCTGGGACTGCATGCCATGAATTACGGCAGCGTGTATGTTGCAGCGATAGCTCTGGGGGCAAATGATGCACAAGCGATTCGCGCTTTCATGGATGCCGAGTCCTTTGACGGCCCATCGATTATCATCGCTTACAGCCACTGCATTGCTCACGGAATTGATATGAGCCGCGGTATGCAGCAACAAAAAGCGGCGGTGAACAGCGGCCACTGGCTCCTCTATCGCTATGATCCGCGCCTGACCGCGCAGGGTAAAAATCCGCTGTCGCTGGATTCCAAGGCGCCTTCTATTCCAATTAAGGACTACGCCTATGCCGAGACTCGTTACAAGATGCTGACACTGAGCAATCCTGAAGAAGCAAAACGGCTGCTGCAACTGGCGCAGGGAGACGTCAACTCTCGCTATCAGTATTATCAGCAGCTTGCAGGTCTGGATTTTGAGAAGAACGGGAATTGACCATTCTTTGAGCTTTGGAGCCTTCGGCTCCCGGAGTCGATGCTGGCCCTGGATAATTGATCATGAAAAGAAAAATGCTTCTGTCTTTGTCTGTTTTGATACCGGCGCTGCTGCTTGGAATCTTCATTCTACCGGCAACCGCAGAGCTGCAGAATGGCGCCAGGAAGGAAGAGGCTAAGACAGCCGCCCAAAAGTGTCTCGCCTGTCATGGGCCCTATGAAAAGCTTGCTGAAAAAACCGCCAATTTCAGGACATCAAGCGGGGAAACAGCAACGCCACATCAGTATGTCCCTCACGATGAGAAAAAGGATATGCCTGAATGCATAGAATGTCATATGCCGCATCCTGTACCCCTTGAGGATAAATCACAGGTTGTGAAACCTGACAGCGTGGGCTGGTGTTATTCGAATTGCCATCACGCATCCAACCTTAAACCCTGTAAAGCCTGCCACTAGCCCGCATTTTCCCGAATGCGCCGGCCGTGCTAATGCGTGGCCTCTATTATCTCCGAAATGGCCTGGTTGCCGCCGATTCGGGGGGCGGGGAAAAATTCCCAGCCTCCCGGCCATGAGGGAAATTTTCCCCTGATTTTTTGACTGTTTCCCCTGCCTTTTTCAGCCGGCAACAAATGGGTGTCCGCACTTTATTTGAATTTTTGAACGATAATTCCGGGAAATATGGACAGCGTCCTGTATTTTGGAATTTCCGTCCTTCCCGTGTGTAGGTCCACTCTTTTCATGATATTCCGGGCTGTCTTCCACAGAGTACCCACAGGATTTCCACAACTTATCCTCAATTGCCCATGGCAATTCCTAGGTATGTCAGGACTAATTACTAATTTCTTCAACACTTTTCGGGAACGGTACTTGCATAAATAAGCCTGGGAAAGGAATCCGTTCTCTATCACCCCCCCGGGGATTCTGTTCCTGAGGTATTGCTGCGACTGGCAACATCAGCTTCCTTACATGTCGTCGTATGATTATGAGGTCATCATATGAACAACACATCCAAATCAAAGGCTTCGTGGAACAGGAAGCCCCGAATTATCGCCATAGGTCTGGGCGATTACACATTCAGGGACGATGGGGTGGGGGTGCATGCCTTACGTCGTTTTCAGCAACTGAAACCGGCGCCATGTCTTGCAGTTGAGGTCGGGACCTCGATTCCCGACACTGTCCGAATGATCGAGAGCGCCGAGCGGATTCTGGCATTTGATGCAATTGAGGTGGGAGGACCGCCGGGTTCTGTCTATGTACTTCGCGTTCAAGACATAATGAGGAAAGACAAGTACAACATGCTGCGCGACATGAGGCTGATCGGGATCTTGCAGTCTATTCTCCATCCACCAACAGAGGTGGTGATAGTCGGCGCTGAACCCCAGACAATCGAGTGGGGGACTCAGCTGTCTCCAACCCTTGATTTTGCAGCGACGGTGATGGTGTCAACGGCGCGAAAAGTAATTGCCAAATGGAACAGCCTGGAATCCTCGCAGAGACAAGTTGATCTTGCATCGATTATCAAGGATTCCAGGTTCGAGATTCGACAGGTTCAGTAGCAGCCAGATCAAAGGATTCGGGAACCAGGCCGGCGATATACCTGCCGATCGCGATTGAAGCGGTCGCAGCCGGAGATGGCGCATTCAGGACGTTGATTGCGTTGGGCGCTTTGATAATCAGAAAATCGTCCACGAGGGAACCCTCCGCCGTTACGATCTGCGCCCGCACGCCGGATCCTCCCGGCCACATATCGCTGTTCCGGGTTTCCGGCACCAGCTCCTGGAGTGCACGCAGGAATGCGGCTCTGCTCAGCGACCGGTAAAGCTCGTAAACCTCGGTCCTCCAGTACCGCCTTGCCATTGCCCAAAATCCTGCAAAACCCAGCAACTCGAACAAGTCCCTCAAATTGACATTCCAGAATTTGTATCCTTCACGCGCAAAAGCCAGCACCGCATTCGGTCCCGCCTCGTATTCCCCATTGATCTTCCTGGTAAAATGGACTCCGAGAAACGGGAACTGCGGATCCGGGACGGGATAGATAAGGGCTCGTACCAGGCCGCGCTTCGGGTTTAATGAATAATACTCTCCACGAAAAGGTATAAGGCGGACATCGGGTCGCAGCCCCATCATGCGTGCCATCCGGTCTGCAAAAAGTCCCGCACAGTTTATGAGATTGCGACTGCGCACAGTCATGCGCGCGGTTTTTAAATGGAAAATTCCGTCCAAACGATCGATAGCCTGAACCTCGGCCGAAAGAAACACCTTTCCTCCCATATCAGCAACCCGCTTCGCCATCGCTTCCGCAACAAGCCTGTAATCCGTGATCGCGGTATTGGGTGAATAAAGTGCGCGCACGGCGCGTGCATGCGGCTCAATTTCTCGAACACGTTCCGGGCCGACTAATTCGAGTCCTTTTATCCCATTCGCCGTGCCGCGTTCATATAGCTTTTGAAGCCGCGGCATTTCTTCTTCGGTTGTCGCCACAATGAGCTTGCCGCAGCGCTCATAGGGAACTCCGTTTGCATCGCAAAATTCCATCAACAGACGTCCGCCTTCAACGCAGAGCTTTGCTTTTTGGGATCCCGGCCTGTAATAAATGCCGGCATGAATCACTCCGCTGTTATGGCCGGTCTGATGGCAGGCCACTCCGCCCTCTTTCTCCACTACCGCGAGCGAATGCGACGGATATTGCGATTTGACAGCAAGCGCCGTTGCAAGGCCGACGATGCCACCACCGATTACGACTATGTCAAATTTGTCGCTATCCATACCCCTTCCCCAGGGAAGACAATTTACGATTGACGATTTACGATTTACGATTTTAATCCAACAGAAAGTAAGGCGTTATAAATCGTCAATCGTAAATCGTCAATTGAGAAGCCACACTCCAACTGCAATTGTCGCGATCGTTAAAGGCAATCCTACCTTGAAATATTCCCAGAAGGATAGAGTGACATGCCGCTTGGCTCTCTGGATAACTATCAGGTTCGCAACAGATCCAAGTATGGTGAGATTCCCTGCCAATAGTGAGTATGTTGAAGGCGATCATCAGCCCCGCGCCGATAATGGCAGCGCCCGTGCGGTCCACCCGGAGACCGGGCAAACGTCCGACAGCCAGTACGAGATAAGTACCGAGGAATATTAGTGCCGCTGTAAGCATGTGACTATTGTCCATGAATTTCTGCGGCAGTCACTGGGAAATTGATAATTGAAGATTTAAGCCCCCAACCTCCTCTATGAGTGCAATCGTAAATCGTAAATCGTCAATCCGATCTCGTGGTAACATGCAGAATGGATGAGGCAAGGAGGCAAGCATGAAAAGAATACTGATGCTGGGCGCTGGGAAAGTGGGATCTTTGATAGCCTGTCTTCTATCTGAAATCGGAGATTACCGGCTTTTCATCGGCGACTCCAACAGCGATTCAATCCGGCGGGCCGGGGAATTGAACTGCAAAAACGTGAGCATTCATTCCATCGATGCGTTGAATCGAGCCGATCTGGAGCGGTTTCTGGAATCACACGAGGTTGATGCCGTTATCTCCTGCCTGCCGTATTACTGCAATTTTACGGTTGCGGAAATGGCGCTCAAATTTCACCTGCACTATTTCGATCTGACGGAAGACGTGGAAGTGGCCCACCATATTGCCAAGATCAGTGCCGACGCCGAAACAGCCTTCGTTCCGCAATGCGGCCTGGCGCCCGGATTTATCAGCGTCGTGGCGAACGAACTGATGACCCACTTCGAAGAACTCGATACGGTCAAACTGCGCGTCGGCGCTCTGCCCATCAATCCCAGCAATGCACTCAAATATTCACTTACCTGGTCGACAGACGGCCTCATCAATGAATACGGCAATCTTTGCTACGGCGTCGAGAATGGCGAACCTGCCGTTCTACTGCCGCTGGAAGGCTATGAAACGATCGAGGTGGACGGCCTGCTCTACGAGGGATTCAATACTTCCGGAGGGATCGGGACTCTTGCCGAAACCTACCGCGGCAAAGTAAGAACGCTGAATTATAAGACTTTGCGCTATCCCGGCCATTGCGAAAAGGTGCATTTCCTGATGCAGGATCTGAAATTGAATCAGGACCGCGGAACTCTGAAACGAATTCTTGAAAACGCAATTCCAAAAACGATGCAGGATGTCGTCCTCATCTACGTCTCGGTGACAGGAAGGCAAAACCAATCTTTATTTGAAGAAAACTATGTAAAGAAGTTTTATCACAGGGAAATCAGCGGCCGGTTGTGGTCCGCCATCCAGGTGACTACAGCTTCCGGCTTATGCGCGGTTGCGGACATGATCCTTCAATCCTCTTCCCCGCCCGTCGGTTTTGTGAAACAGGAAAGCATCAAGTTTGAAAGCTTCATCGAGAATCGGTTCGGCAAATATTACGAATGATTCGAGATTCGAAATTCGAAATTCGAGATTGGTTGTAAGGAGGGCGTGAACTTTTTAGGGATGACGGGAAATACATTCCAATCTCGAATCTCGAATTTCGAATCCATCCAGGGAGCAGCTATGGATTGTAAGCAGGAACGGAATATGAAACATTGCAATTGCACCTATGAACCCTGTTCGCGCAAAGGAATATGCTGCGACTGTCTAACCTATCATTTAAGCAGCAGAGAGCTGCCTGCCTGCTGCTTTCCGGCGGATGCCGAGCGCACCTATGACCGCTCTTTTGAGCATTTTGCCCGGCTGGTCACACAGCGCAAGGTTTAACTCGAGGACTCCGAGGCTCGAAAACTCCAAGAAGGATGAATATGCTTGAAGCACTCATTATTGGCGGCGGGATTTCCGGATTAACCGTGGCGTACCTCTCGGGATTCCTTGAGCGGCAGGGAAGTTGTGAGCTATGGGAAGCCTCGCACCGTTTGGGCGGAACCATCGGGACCGATCGTGCGGAGGGATATTCAGTGGACTGGGGGCCGAACGGCTTTCTGGACCGCGAGCCGCTGACTCTGCGTCTGGCCGGCGAGCTTGGCCTGAAGGAACTCCTGGAACCGGCCAATTCAAAGAGCGAAGAACGGTTCATCGTCAAACATGGCAGGCTTCACCCTGTGCCTTTTTCTCCGGCAAAAATGCTGACGACGGGATTATTGAGGCCGATTGAAAAAGCCCGCGTTTTTTGCGAGCCGCTTATTCCAGGCCGCCGGGATGACGGGGATGAATCCGTATTTGACTTCGCGGCCCGCCGGATCGGCCGGGCGGCCGCAGAAACTTTCGTGGACCCTATGGTTTCCGGAATTCATGGAGGGCTTGCGCGGGAATTATCTCTCCCATCCTGTTTCCCCATCATGCGGGAAATGGAACTTCGTTACGGTTGCCTGGTCAGAGCGCTGATTGCACGGCAGCGCGAAAAAAGACGATCCCGGAACGCGGGAAATGCAATTGCAAAGAAGTCCGGCGGCCCCGCCGGACCCGGCGGCCATCTGACTTCCTTCAAAAGCGGTTTCGATCTCATTATCCGGCGGCTTGAAGACCGCCTTCAGCCCATCATCAAAAAGAATCGCCCGGTTGTACGGATGAGCCGAACGGAACAAGGATGGGAAATTACCGATCAGACGGGATCGAAGGCCCGGGCGAAAAAGGTGGTCATTGCCTGCCCGACATACGCAGCCGCGGAGTTCCTCAAAGATTTTGATCCGGAACTCTCGGAAGCCTTCGGCTCCATTCCCTACGCCCCGATTATCGTTTTGGCAACCGGGCACAGGAGAGAGGACATAGGGCATCCGCTGGACGGCTTTGGATTTCTTATTCCCCGCACCCAGGGGATGAGGACGCTGGGATCCATATGGACCTCCTCCATTTTTACGGAACGAGCGCCGGAAGGATTCGTCCAGTTCCGCTCCATGCTTGGAGGCGCCGGAGATCCGGCGGTTTTGGAGCTCTCCGACGAGCAGCTGTGCACTACTCTCCGGAATGAATTGGATCCGCTTATCGGCATAAAAAACGATCCTTCCTTCATGCGAATATACCGATGGGAACGCGGCATACCGCAGTATAAAATCGGCCACCGGGAACGTCGCTCAAGGATCGAGCAGTTGGTGTCGCGACACCCCGGTCTCTACATAAGCGGCAATGCCTACTATGGCGTAGGGTTGAACGATTGCGTCAAGATGGCTTACCGGATCGCCGAACAGGTCGGGAAGCCTTGAAATCCACTCCGGCGCTACGGATCATCTTCTCTTACAACTGAACCCCAAATGCCTTATAATGCGCCCATAAAGCGAACTCGAGTGTGATGTTGAATTTGGATGTAAAAGCAAACCAGAAAGGCCGCACTATGAAAAAGCCGAGTTTACTCTTATTGCTGATCCTGTCGATTGCAGCGATAGTCGCGAATCAGCATGCCGGATTCGCGGCGCCTTGTGTGGATTGTCATAAAGTCAGCAATCCCAGTATTGTTTCGGATCATCAGTTAAGCAAGCATGGCAAAGCCGGATTCAAATGCTCGGTTTGCCACGGCGATCAGCACTCATCGGCAAGCGATGTTGCAAATGCCAAAATCCCGACACCGGATACCTGCGCGGTCTGCCATGACGAAAGGGTGAAGCAGTACAAAGCAGGAAAGCACGGTTTCGCCTGGGCAGCCATGAAAGCAATGCCCACCATGCATTGGCAGCCTTCGGTTCTTATCGACGAAATGAAAGGCTGCGGTGGATGTCACAAGATCGGGATGAAAACCGACGAGGAGATCAAGGCTCTTAGAAAGACCAGTCCGGGATTCGGTATTGCTTCCTGCGATGCCTGCCATACGCGTCATACTTTCTCAGCAGAAGAAGCCAGGCAGCCGCAAGCTTGCCAGACATGCCACATGGGCTTCGATCATCCCCAATGGGAAATGTACTCGTCCTCCAAACACGGGGTGCGATACATGCTGAAACAAAACAAGGTCCTTCCGCCGGACACCGCCGCGCCGACCTGCCAGAACTGCCACATGCAGAATGGCAACCATGAAGTCCGCACAGCATGGGGATTCCTGGCTGTCCGGCTGCCAATGCCGGATGACATAATCTGGAAACAGGACCGGACTACGATTCTTCAGGCGCTTGGAGTACTGGATCCCGCCGGGAACGCTACCAAACGCCTCGACGTGGTCAAAGGCGCTCAACTCGCACGCCTGACTCAGGAAGATTGGCAAAAGGAGCGGGACAAGATGTCTGCAACCTGCAAACAATGCCATTCGGCTAATTTTGTCAAAAGCGAACTTGGAAAAGGCGACCGGATTATCAAAGACGCAGATCATGCGATAGCCGAGGCCATTCGCATTGTTGCCGGATTATATAAGGACAAAATCCTTGCGAAACCCCAAAATTACAACTACGACTTCCCCGATCTGCTGACTTTCAATGATGCGCCGACTCCGATCGAGCAGCGATTGTTCAAGATGTTCCTGGAACAGCGGAACAGGACGTTCATGGGGACATTCCATAACAGTCCGGATTATGCCTGGTGGTATGGGTGGAGCGCCATGCAGGAATCTTTGACTGAAATCAAATTTATGGCGGAAGACATGCGCCGGGCCGCAGGCAAAGCTCCTGCTAAAGCCGCAGCAAAGTAATCCGCAAAATAACAGCACTCAAGGACAGGCGCCCATTCAGAATCAAATGGGCGCCTCCCTTTTTTTCTTCCTATTTCTTCAGCTTCAATGGAGTCGTGTATAAGCTCAGTGTGTGGCTGGCGTTGTCTTCGTTGGAAATAATGGTGACGCTTTTATCCGCCACAATTTCTTCCAGATCGTAATTATGGCAGACAATGCGGGAACCCGGCTTCATCTTCTCAAATTGAGGCAAAAGCTTCCGGTTCATCTCGGGAAGCAGGTAGATCGGAATCACATCCGCCTCGCTCAGGTCGAGAGTAAAGATGTCTGCCTGAAAAATTTGGACCAGATTTTCCACCTTGTTCCTTTTCACGTTCTCCCTTGAAGCCCCGACGCGTTCCGGATCGATGTCATAGCCCATACCCCGGCAGCCGTATTTTTGAGCGGCCAAGACAAGAATTCTGGCATCACCGCAGCCCAGGTCATATACGACGTCCCCTTTTTTAGGCTGCGCCATATGAAGCATCTTGGAGACTACGTCGTAGGCAGTCCCTACATAAACCACATCCGGATTGCGAATCCACTTGGTATCATCCCCGTTCAGCGATACGCATGGCGCCAGCACTGCCGCAAATAAAGCCAATAATTTAATCAGCATTCCAATCTTAAAACGCATAATTGCTCCCTCCAGCCGGCATACTTAAAACCGGATCCCGTTGAAAATAAGAAGTAAGCCACGAATGAACACGAATTACCACGGCCTTAATGCTCACTGGAAAATGGCCAGCATCGGAAACCGGCTGACAACACTGTGGATAGCCATGCCGCTTATGCTGCATCCCTCCGCATAGACGATGCGAAGATTCGGCATTGTAAGAAAACTCTCGATATCGATATCGTATATGCTGCAGCGCATGATGTTCAGTTCGTTGAGGCTTCTCATGCCTTCCAGCCTGGCGATTCCCTCGCCGGTGATTTTGGTGTCTGCAAGAGCGAGGACTTCCAGTCCTTTGAACTTCGCGATCTGCTCCATGTCTTCATTCCTGATATCGTTACCGCTTAAATTCAATACCGTCAGGGTATCCAGGGATTTCAGATTTTTCAGGACCTTGCCGTCAATCTTCGTGCGCTGAAGCGACAGCGCTTCCAGTTTGCTCAGGCTTGCCAGCCACGCCAGTTCGTCGCCATTCAACTGGATGTCATGGATGTACAATCGCCTTAGCTCTGAACATCCCTTCAAATGCGCCATGCCTGCAGGAGTCACGGAACCGCTGCCGATCTCGAGCCATTCCAGTTTGGGCAGTTTGGGCAAAAAGGCCAAAGCCTCATCGCTGAACTCTCCATTCGATGCCTCGATCCATCTCACAACTCCCCGGCCGTCCTGCTGCAAAGGTATCTTCAGTTTTGTCAGCTCCGCGATCGCCTTTAATTCAGCCTTATTCTGATTCCTGCTGCTTTGAGCAGGGACGGCGCTCGTGAAGCTGATCGATGAAATCACGGAAGACGCTATGATAATTGCTTTAAGCAAAACACACTTCATGGCCACCTCTCTATAAACAGACTCTCTCATTCCCAAATTCCCCTGAATTTTCTACCACGAAAGAGGCTCAAAACACGAAGAAAGATTTTGCCCCCGGCAACAGTGTGGCCGAACGGCTCCCTTTCTCCCGTTCCTCAATCCAGATTCTTGTGGAAGCGGAGGGCGCTGAGGCTGAGAATCGCGATCCCGAAAATGAACAATGCAGCCATCTGCGGCCAGAGAGATTCCACGCCTGCTCCCTTAAGGAAAAGGTTCCGGACAATCCGCATGAAATAGCGCAGCGGATTGAGGTAGGTCAGATATTGAACGACAGAAGGCATATTGCGGATCGGGAAGGAAAAATCGCTCAGCAGCAAAGCGGGCAAAAAGAAAAAAAACGAGGACATCATGGCCTGCTGCTGTGTCCTGGATATTGTGGAAATGAAAAGCCCGACGCCCAGAGTGGAGAGCAGAAACAGCAAAGTGCTGCAAAAGAGCAGCGGTATGTTGCCGCGTATTGGGACATGAAAGATCAGTATCGCGGCGATTATCACCAGGACGACCTCGAATACTCCGACGATCGCAAACGGCAGGAGTTTACCCATGATCAACTCAATCGGCCTGACGGGAGTAACCATCATCTGTTCCATCGTCCCGAGTTCCTTCTCCCGTACGATGCTCATCGATGTCAGCATAATCGTTACCAGGGCGATGATATTAACGATTACACCCGGCACGAAATACACCCGGCTGCGCAGAGCGGGATTGAACCAGATTCGCGACTGCGCCGTGAGAATAGGAATGACGGAAGGGACCGATCCGCCTGTTTTGCCCGGAAGTGAGACGCGGCGCGCGCTTTGTTGATCACCGAGGACTCTGCCTGCCTGAGCAAGAATAATCTGCGTGGCGTAGCTTCCTACGATGGCTGCCGTGTTGGAATTGGTGCCGTCAACCAGAATCTGAACGGAGGAATTATTGCCGCGCAGCAAATCGCGCGAATAGCCGGGCAGGACACGGACGACGATCTGCGCCTTTCCATGATCCATGAGGCTCCGGACTTCGCTTTCACTCGCGGGAAGCGCGGTAACGCGAAAATAGCCCGAACTCTGAAACGAGTCCAGCAGATCCCGGCTTGCCGGGGTGCGATCCATATCCATCCAGGCCATGCGCGCATTTTCCACGTCAAGATTGACGGCATAGCCGAACAGGATCAGCTGGAGCAGCGGGGGCCCGATCAGCAGAGCAAGCATGCGCGGATCTTTTATCGTTTGAATAATTTCCTTCCGGATTATTGAGAGAATTCTATTCCACATTCAATCAAGCCACTTTCTGCTTCAGCCTTTTCGTAGCTATAAGAAACACCAGCGACGCATATAGAGCCAGCAGTCCCACCTCCGCATAAAGCACTTCCATTCCAACGCCGCGCAAAAAAATCCCGGTCAGTATCGTTACAAAATATCTCGTCGGGAACAAATAGGTCACGGCCTGAATAGGCAAAGGCATATTCTCAATTGCAAAAACAAAACCGGATAAGAGGAATGCAGGCAGGAACGAAGTAACCATTGCCAGCTGATATGCGACAAGCTGGGATCGGGTCAGCGCGGAGACAAAAATCCCCCAGAAAAGAGCCCCGATCAGAAACAGGCACCCTGTCGCGACGAGGAAGATATAACTCCCGTGCTGCGGAACCCGAAAAATGCCGACCCCGACCACAATGGTCAGCACCATGTCGACAAGCCCGAGGACAAAATAGGCGCTCATTTTTCCCAAGGCAACTTCCGCGGGCCGCAGCGGCGTAGACAGCAGCTGTTCCATCGTTCCCATTTCCCATTCCCGCGCCAGGGTGAGAGAGGTGAGAAGCGCCCCGATTATCATCAAGATCAGAGCAATGAGACCGGGGACAATGTAGTTTTTGGACCTCAACTCGCTGTTGTACCAGACTCTCAGGCGGGAACCGATGGGCGCGCCGGACGCTTCTCCTCCTGATCGGTTTTGGCCCTGCGTAAGGATTTCAAAAGCCAGAGGCTGAACAATGGCATTGGCGTATCCCAAGGCAATGGATGCCGTGTTGGAATCGCTGCCGTCGAATATCAGCTGGATCTGAGGCTTCCGGCCGGACAGCAGATCCCGGGAATAGCCTTTTGGGATCACGAGACCCAGCATGCATTCATCGGTGTCAATCTTCCGCTCGATTGATCTGTAATCGGCCGCGTCACCCAGGATCTTGAAAAAGCGCGATCCCCGGAACCGTGAAATCAGTTCGCGGCTCTCCGGACTCTGGTCCGCGTCATAAACAAGCGTCGGGATCCGATCGACATCCAGCGTAAGCGCGTAGCCGAACAGAAGAATCATCAGGAACGGAAGCGCCAGCGCCATGATCAGGCTTCTGGGATCGCGCAGGATATGCAGAAATTCTTTTTGGGCAACCGCCCGTGTACGCCGAAAATTCATGGATTATGCCTGATGTATTCCCTTGATCCTGTCAATCCATCATTTTTGATTACGCAAAAGGCTTATGCGCTTTTGCCATTGGTCAGCATATGGATTGCATTATTCAGCTGCTCTTTCGTCCCGCTGAGCACGATCCGGTCTCCGCTGAATATCCGCTCGCCGGGATCCGGATTATTCAGAGTATGGTTTTCTCGGATGATGCCCAGAACCATTGCGCCGGTTTCCGCTCGAAGGCGGGTATCGGCGATGGTGGTTCCATTCCAGAAGTAACTCGCCGGGGCTTGCCAGGTCTCCGTAAAGACATCCAGATCGTTGCTGAGCCGCATGCGCGGCACCGTCGTTCGCCTTTCCCGGAAAATTCCGAACCTCTGGTCGCGGATGGACTTGATTTCAGCCGCCACAAGGGAGCGCGGCGCATTGTATACGCGCAGGATACGCGTCATCAGCTCAAGCGAAGCCTCAAACTCCTCGGCAATGACTTCCGTAGATCCCTGGTCCCAGAGCATATCCATGTCGGTAACGTATTTGGTACGCGTCAATACGACGATATCGCGCGACAATCGTCTGGCGGCCTCGATGGCCAGCCGGGTGCCCAGCGGATCGGAGATAACGAATACAATAACGCGGGATCTCTTGATGCCGGCGATCTCAAGTATGTGCGTGTTGGTGCAATCGCCGAAAATGACCGGTTCTCCTTCCTTTCTGCATTCCCTGACCCGCTGCTCATTCAAATCGATTATGACGTACGGGATCTGGTTGGCCTTCAGAACGCTGGCGATGTTCCGGCCCCCCAGTCCGAATCCGCAGATAATCACATGATCTCTATATTTTTCATATTCGTCGAGCTCTTTGTCGGTAGCCCGGTTGAGCGCGAATCTGGGATTCCAATTCCCGGCATAGCGCATAATCAGCTTCCGCGAAAATCCGAACAGCGCCGGCGCAATCACCATACTGACTACGGAGCAGGCGAGAAATATCTGATAGGGTTCACTGCCGACGATCCCCACGCTCGCGGCCGCCTGCAGCAGAATGAAAGAAAATTCTCCGACTTGCGCCAAAGCCAGTCCGCATAGCAACGCCGTCTGAAGGGGGATCCGGCTGGCCATCACGGCAAAGGTTGTGAAAATTGTCTTGCCGACAACAATGGCGGCGGTTGTTCCCAGAATCAGTCCCATATTCGAGGCGATGAATGCCGGATTCACCAACATTCCAAGCGAAATAAAGAACAGGCTGTTCAATCCGTCGCGAAAAGGACGGACTTCGGCAAAAATATGGTGGCCGTATTCGGATTCGGATAAAACCAGGCCGGCCAGGAAGGAACCCAGCGCCAGAGAAATGCCGACTCCCGCCGATATCCACGCGATGCCCAGAAACAGAAATATCGAGGACATCAGGAACAATTCTTTGCTTCGCGTCAGCAGTATGCCTCTCAAAACGTGAGGGAAAATATAGCGGGCCAGCACTACCACAAGAGCGATTAGAAGCAGCGCCTTTCCGATAGAAAATCCGATCTGCTCCCACTGAGCCTTCTCTGCAGCCATCAGAGGGATGGCAATCATGAACGGGATTGTGATCAGATCCTGGAAGATACAAATGCCCAGGCCGATCCTGCCGTGCATTGAATTCACCGCTCCGAGCTCGGCTATCATCTTCATGAGTATGGCCGTGCTGCTGAGCCCGATGAGGACTCCATATACAAAGGATGCGCTTATGGACGCACCGAAATAGCGCGCGATCGCCATCACCGCCGCAATGGTTATAAGCATCTGCAGAGGTCCGGCAACAAGTATTGCGACCCGCGTTTCCATTAATTTTTTCAGCGAGTATTCCAGACCGAGGGAAAACAGAAGGATCATGAGGCCGACGGTAGCCAGTGTCCGGACGCTTTCAACATCACGAATCAGGCTGAATCCATAAGGGCCTATGATGGTGCCGGTGATGATGAATCCGACGATAGGGGATTGCTTCAACGACTGGAACAGATAGACGACGATTGCCGCGCATCCGAAGACCACAACCATATCTTTCAGAAAGCCGGCTTCATCCATGCTTTGTATCCTTCAGCAAATGAGCGGATTCAGTTTAACCTGCGATATTGGCTATTCCAAAAGGAAATGCGTCTCAGGCCTGTACAGGTCCAATTCGTGCAATTTGTGGCTAAACTCCTGTCCACCAGTCCGGCAAATCCCGAATGGAATCCAAGACAGCATCCGGGATTGTCTCTCCCTCCAGATCGGACGGTCGAAATTTGCCTGTCCTTACAAGAATGCCTTTCATCCCGGACTGTTGAGCGGCAGCGATATCGGTTTCGATGCTGTCGCCAACCATTACGATTTCGGAAGCAGACAACTTCAATTTTTCAGCGGCTGCACGGAAAAATGTGGCTTCGGGCTTTCCGAACACAAGGGCTTTGCGTCCGGTAGCATGTTCCAGCGCTGCGACGAAAGGGGCCACATCCAGCCGCAATCCATCCTGAGCATGCCAGTACCGGGTCATACCCAATGCGACGAGCACCGATTCCGGATCGGAGAGCAGAATGCGAAAAGCCCGGTTCAGCGTGCGATAATCCCATGCATCTCCCAAATCCCCGATGACGACATAGGCCGCGCCTGCTTCGGAGTCTTCGGGCAAAAGGGCTAATCCTTCGAACTCCTCAATAGCTTTGGGACTGACGAACAGGGCAACCCTGCCGTCGCCATGTATCTTCATCCATTCGGCGGCGGTTACGCAGGGCGTCATGATCTGGTCTCGCTTCGCCGGAATTCCAAACCGCCTGAGTTTCTCGATCAGAACAGATCGCCCGCGGGAAGTAGTGTTGGTAACATAAAGATACGGGATGCCGTTTTCATTTACCCAACGGACAGTCCTGGCCGCCCCCTCGATCTGTTCTTCCGAGTTATACAACACACCATCCAGATCAAACAAAATCCCCCGCATATCCATCCTCTTTTTAAGGGGGACAGTCACCAGTGTCCCCATAAAAGGGGCAAAGAAATGGAGGGGAAAAAGAACACATGAATACTTGTGCCTGTTCTGCTCTACCCCTTTGCCCCTCTACCCCTTCCATGGGGACACCAGTGACTGTCCCCCTATTCTGGCGGCTTCACGATTTAATAGCTCGCGCTTGCGCCATATTCCAAGACCGAAGTTGCCAATGCCGCCGGACGAGGGGACCACGCGATGACAGGGTATAAGAAGAGGCACAGGATTTCGTGCCATGGCATTCCCTATCGCCCGCGCGGCTCCGGGTCTCCCCGCCTTGAGGGCCAGTTCCGCATAAGTGCAGACTTTACCACGCGGAACGCGCCGCAGAGCTTTCAGCACCTTCAACTGAAACTCCGATAAACCGGCGAGGTCGATCGGAACAGCGCTGTATTCGCGCCCGGCCGCAGCCTCTATGACGGCGCTTTTATAGTTTCCCGGTATTTCTCCTCGTTGAGCCTGAACGCCCAGGCGCGCCCGATAAGCCGCTTCAAATGCAATCCGGCTTCCTTCCGCCAGACTGATCATGGTAATTCCTTTCGGGCTGCACGCTATCCGGAATCTGCCGATTTCAGTCTCCACTTCGGAATAAAAATGCATAGGCCGGCTTCCTCCAAGATGATGAATCTTCAGGCGTATTTATACTGATCCAGACACAATCATAGATTACATTAAAGCACCGTCAATGGTAGGAAGTCCTGCTATAATTCTTCTTTGAAAACAAGAAGGCTTCGCATAAATGTATAAAACATAGATTGGGGGCTGATTATGTCAAACTCAGGCAATCTTCAAACTGCAAGTGGAATCGGCAGAATCAAAGAACTGCTGGGGGGTAAATCCGGCTACTATCTGGACCATCAAAGCAAAACGCTGAGCAAGGATCTTCTGCACCTGCCGGGACCCGACTTTGTGGACAGGATCTGGCTGAGCAGCGACCGGCCGGCGCCTGTTTTGCGCAGCTTGCAGGCTTTATTCGACCATGGAAGATTGCGCGACACAGGATATCTTTCAATCCTCCCGGTCGATCAGGGAATTGAGCATTCAGCAGGCGCTTCTTTCGCCCCGAATCCCATCTATTTTGATGGGGAGAATATCGTGAAGCTGGCAGTCGAGGGGGGCTGCAACGCGGTTGCGTCAACCCTGGGCGTGTTCGGCTCGATTTGCCGCAAATATGCTCACAGGATCCCGTTTATTCTGAAGCTGAATCACAACGAATTTCTCTCTTACCCGAATTCGTACGATCAGATTTTATTCTCAAATGTTCAGCAGGCCTTTGAAATGGGAGCGGTCGCCGTTGGCGCCACCATCTACTTCGGCTCTGAGGAATCCAAGAGACAAATCCAGGAAGTCTCCGCCGCTTTTCATGAAGCCCATTCGCTGGGGATGGCCACTATCCTCTGGTGCTACCTGCGCAATTCGGCATTCAACAAGACAAAGGAAGGCGGTCCGGATTATCACGTTTCCGCCGACCTGACGGGACAAGCCAACCATCTCGGCGTGACCATTGAGGCAGATATCATCAAACAGAAGCTCCCGGAAAGCAACGGCGGCTATGAAGCTCTGAAATTCGGCAAGACTCACAAGAAAGTCTATTCGGAATTGACTTCAGAGCATCCGATCGACATGACGCGTTACCAGGTCATCAACTGCTACATGGGCCGCGCGGGGCTTATTAATTCAGGCGGGGCCAGCGCCGGGGAAAGCGACCTTGCCGAAGCCGTGAAAACGGCCGTCATCAACAAACGCGCCGGAGGGATGGGTTTGATCTCCGGACGGAAAGCATTCCAACGGCCTATGAAGGAAGGCGTCGCGCTCCTGAATGCAATTCAGGATGTTTATCTGTGTAAAGATGTAACCATCGCCTAGACTGCAGAAAGAGATTCGGGGTCGGGGTCGGAATCGGTATCGGAGCCGAAAAGGGCAAACGGGAACACTGCCGACCCCCGATTATTTCATGCAGCCGATTCGCAAAATCTATAAGCCTTTCGCTGGCGCACGTTATGCTTAACAATTCCGACGTCCGGCTCTCCGTCGTCATACCTGCATATAACGAAGAACTGCGACTGCCCCGGACACTCGAGCATTCACTCGATTACCTGAAAGCCCAATCCTACAGCTCGGAGATTATCGTCGTAAATGACGGATCGGTCGACGGCACGGAGCGCATCCTCCGCGAATGGAAGTCGGATCCCCTTCCGGTAAAACTGATCTCGCATGAGGACGGCAAGAATCATGGCAAGGGAGCCTCTGTCCGGAAAGGCATGATGGAAGCACACGGCGCCTACCGCCTGTTCATGGATGCAGACAACTCAACTACTGCAGACCAAATCGACCGCTTCTGGCCGCTCTTTGACAAGGGCTATGGAGTAGTCATCGGTTCGCGCGCCCTGGCGAATTCCGTGATCGGCGCGCGCCAGGCGAGATACAAGGAGCTTGCGGGCAGATTCGGCAACTGGCTGATTCAGAAGCTTGCTGTTCCGGGAATTGCGGATACACAAGCCGGATTCAAGATGTTTAGCGCCGAAGCTGCCGGCATTATCTTCCCACGACAAACCATTGACCGCTGGGGATATGACGTCGAGCTGCTGGTAATTGCGAGATCGCACCACTGCAGGATCGGCGAGGTTCCCATTACCTGGCTGAACGCCTCTGGGAGCAAGGTTACGCTGAAATCCTATTTTCAGGTCCTGGGCGACGTCCTGAGAATCCGACGAAACCTCAAAGCCGGCCTCTACAAATAATCCCTGCCGCGAATTGAAACGAATCGCACAAATTCTGTTCTTGAAGAATTCTCTATTACACGAGAGCATTATAACAATATCTATTGAGCTGCCATAAAAGGACGGCCTTGTATCCGGAGGTGGTTGTGAAAGAACGCGGCGGAGAGCAGAAAAAACAGCAGGGGATTGGCGAAAGGTTTCAGGAAGAAACGAAATATTATCCGGACCGGATGGGCGGGCATTTTCTTGATTGGGAGCATATGCCGGAGCGCTATAAGAGCTATCCGAACGCCGCTTCGAGAATCAAACTGCCCGAGGCCAAATTCAGCGAGAACGCAGATCTCTGGAACGTGATCCTGAAACGACGATCCGTCAGAAGGTATGCGCCGGAGCTTACACTGTCCATGGACATTCTCTCCGCGCTGCTCTGGGCATCCCAGGGCATCACCGCGGAAGCCGGGGATTTCCAGTTCAGGACGGTGCCGTCGGCAGGCGCCTTATATCCCATCGAAACATATCTGATGGCGAGAGCTGTTGATGGATTGGAGCAGGGGATCTACCACTTCCGTCCATACGCCTTCGACCTGGAGTTCATCAAACCCGGAGACTTCTCCCAATCCCTGGCTCAGGCTGCGCTTGGCCAGAACATGGTTGCCAACGCTCAGGTTACCTTCCTATGGACCGCCATCGTCGAGCGGAGCAAATGGAAATACCGCCAGAGGGCGTACCGCTATATCTACCTGGACGCCGGTCACATCGCCCAGAATCTCTATCTGGCGGGCACGGCAGCGGGTCTCGGCATTTGCGGGATAGGCGCCCTTTACGATGAAGCGGTAAATTCCCTCCTCGGAGTGGACGGCATCGAAGAAACGGTGCTGTATATGGCCTCAGCCGGCTGGCCTGCAAAACCGGGAAGCTAGCCTTTTGCCTCAAATGCCGGAAACAACGACGTCCCTGAAGACCAGGCTCGGCAGCATCGCATTGGAATAAGGATACGGATCATTCGCAACTTCGACGAGCCTTGTCCAGAGTTTCAGATGATTGTCGGCAATATTCATCTCGGAGATGGCCTGAATCGGGACCCCCTTTTCGAACAACTGCCCTACAATCCCGATCGACATATCGCCGGTCGTCGAGTTGGAATTGCCTCCGATAAATCCCGTGATCAGAAATCCGCGGCCAAGGTCTTTCATTATCTCGGCAACAGAGCGCTTGCCCGGAGGGACAATCAGATTGGATGTATTTCCCGTCGTCGGCTCCCATTCCAGTTTCCGGCTATAGTACCAGTCAATATAAAAATCCTTGAGAACACCGGCCTCGATCATAATTCGTTTCTGCGCGGCAAATCCGTCGCTATCGAAAAGCGAACTCGACAAGCCTCTCTTGATCAGAGGATCATCAATGAGCGTCAGGATCTCGCCGGCCACCTTCCGGCCCTTTTTATCTGCCAGAAAAGACTGCTTCTGTTGAATGGCGCGCCCGAGCATTGCGGTCAGAAATCCCTGCCCGATGTTCTCAGCCACCCGATTTTCCACGATGATCGGAAGCGTTTCGGTTTTCAGTTTTTTCGCTCCGAACAGCGCCAGAGTTCTCCGGGCTGCCTCACTCCCGATTTCCTCCGGCTTCACGAGGTCTTTGCGGTGAAGGGCAATTGCAGCGCCGTACTCCGCCGGACGCCGGTCCCCTTCGTCCTTGGCGGTCATCTGCGCGCTGCCGACAAAATAGGTGCCTTCCGAATAGCCGTCAAACCCATTGCTTGCCATCATGAGCGATTCGCTATAGCCATCGGTTGTGTTGGCCGTAACGGAAATGACTTTATCACCCCCCTTTTCAAGACAGGCTTCTTCGATCGCTTTAACAAAGGCATGGCGGGATTCCGGATCCCAGTTTTTATATTCCGGATCGACCAAATCGAGGTCGATATTTTGCCGACCCTGGTAATATTTTGGATCGGGCAGGCTCCGAAAGGGATCCTCGGCCAGCAGTTTCGTTTGAGCCACGGCGCGCCCGATGAATTCCTTGAGGGCATCCTTTCTCAAGTCCGATGTCGACATGGCGGAATACCGGCCATTGACGAAGATTTCCAGCGAAAGTGATTTGGTTGAGGCTTCCTTGATATTCTCCGGCTTGCGCTCCCTGTAGCTGATCTGTACTGTCCTGGCGCCGCTGATACCGATGCGGCTCGCGGCTGCGCCTGCCGCCTTGGCTGTCTGAATTCCCCATGATGCAAGATCGTATAATTCCTGTTTCATAGCGCTCTCCTTTCCTCAGCTGCGGGTGCCGCCGACGGTCAATGATTTGACAAGGACAGTCGGCTGGCCGAATCCGACCGGCACGGACTGGCCGCCCTTTCCGCATGCTCCTGTCCCTCCCTGATGGAGCTGGAAATCGTTGGCAAGCATTGTCATATTGGCAAGCATTTTGGGCCCATTCCCCATGATGTTGACGTCCTTGATCGGCGCTCCCAGTTTCCCGCCTTCAATTATTCTCCCCTGGGAAACAAAAAAGGCAAAGTCTCCCTCGCCGATCTTGACCTGGCCATTGCTGACATCCTGGACGTAGATGCCCTTTCCCGCCGCCTTGATGACGTCTTCCGGTGTCGCAGGTCCTGCTTCCATGTAGGTATTCCTCATGCGCGGGATGGGAAAATGCTGGTAACTCTGTCTGCGCCCGTTTCCCGTCGGCTCAACGCCGTAGAATCTGGCGGAGATTTTGTCATGGAGATAGCTGGTCAGAATCCCTTTGTCGACAAGGACGGTTCTCTGACCGGGGATGCCCTCATCATCGACGTTGATCGAGCCCAGCAAACTGGATTTTGTCCCATCGTCAATGATGGTCACAAAAGGCTCGGCAACTTTCTTGCCGATCATGGTGCAGTAGGTTGATATTTTCTTCCGGTTGAAGTCGGCCTCCATGCCGTGCCCGATCGCTTCGTGAAGGAGAACTCCGGTAACTCCGGATCCGAGAACAACGGGCATTTCACCGGCAGGCGGCTGCACCGCGTCAAACAGGACCAGGGCCCGATCAACGGCGGTTCTTGCCGTTTCTTCCACAATGGCCGGCGTGAAATAAGAGAAACTCCGGCGGCCGCCGAAATTCCACCCTGCGCGCTCCCGCCGTCCGTTTTTCTCGGCAACGACGCCGGCAGCCAGGTAGCTGCGGGGTTGAAGGTCTTCGGCTTTGGCTCCGTCGCTTGTCACAATAAGGATCCGCTTCTGCTGGTCGTGGAATTGCGCATTTACTTTGATGACAAGCCTGGAGAGAGCAAAACAGCGGTCGTTGATTGACTGCACGAGCAGAAGCTTGGGTTCAATCGGGACGGCGGTGAACAGGGTTTGCAGAGGGTAGTAATCGGCGGTTTTGAGCCGCTTGAACTCCTGGGCCGGGATCTTTTTGGCGCCCGCGGCAATGGTTGCGGCGGTTGCGGCGGCAGCCAGCATCGGCTTTTCCGCAAGCTCCTGGGTGAAGCCATACCCAACCTGGTCGCCTTTGACGGTTCGGATGCCGACTCCAAGAGCCACATCGCTATAGGCCTGGTTGACCTTGCCGTCTTCCAGAATCAGATAATTGCTTATGGTGTGCTCGAAATACAGGTCGGCGTAATCGCCGCCCTTAGCCAGAGCGCCGGCGAGAACCTTGCGGCAAACGGTGTCCGAAATGCCGAATTCCCGTTCGAAATATCCCGGCGCCTCTGCTTCGGCCAGAACGTACCAGGCATTGTCCAATACGGGCGCTGCGACTGAAAATGCGGCCGTCGCCGCGCCGGTCCTGAGAAAAGATCGCCGGCTAATCGTCGTCATGGATACCTCCTATAAAAGCGATTGAAAAGCAATCAGCGAATTTACTTCAATATATATACGGAATGAATGGAAATAGTTCATTTTACTTTGGGGGATTCCGGATTCGAGATTCGAGATTGTCAAAGGCCGTCAGGATTTCAATCGCAGCTGAGGATTTGGACATGCCCGATGCACCCCCTCGATAATCTGCGGTTCTCCCGGTGGGGGTCGCGGCTTCAGCCGCGACGCGCAATAAATCCCATGTGTAAGAGATATTTATGCCTGATCTTCTGTTTGCACCAACATGTCGCG
>JAFGIY010000217.1 GCA_016929335.1 Acidobacteriota bacterium
ATATGCCATTGTCGTCAACCCTGAAAGGGTTGAGCGAGTACACAACCCCTTCAGGGTTGGTTCCTTGCACGATTCCTCCCAGGGTTGACCGCAAAAAGCGCGGCCAACCCTGGGCTCTGGTGCGCAACGCCTCTGGCGTTGAATGCGGTGCTGAGGGTGGATAATTGCGGGATCTCTTCTCCCCTGCGTCCCTTGCTTGCAGCCAGGCCAAAAACACCCGCAGTGTCAAGTGTGTCCCACAGTGAGGGCAGAGCCGGTTTGCTTAAAAGCGAATCATGGCAGGACTATCAGGAAGCCAAATTACTCGAGAAAGACAGATGCCGGTTTTAGCGTGAAGCCCTTAAAATGAAAAATGGGCCGGCCAAAATCGCGGCTAAGGCATCAAAAACATATGTTTTTCGGCGCATCCCATAGAAAATAAAAAACAACGGTCGGTCCGACCCCGTTGATTTACGATGCTAGCTGTACATTCCGGCATGTCCTACGTTGTAATGGAAAATGGGCTTTTGAACGTTTCTCACCTTGAGCGGCCCGTGTTCCACGCCCTCAGGAATGATGGCGACAAAGCTCTTGCTGATTTTATATTGCTTTCCCTCTACCCATAGCTCGACTTCGCCATGCAACTTGTGGATATCTCCGAAATCAGTCCCGAAGAAGGCGATTATTTCCGGAAACGGATGCGTGTGTTTGTCGACAAAGCTCACATCCTTTCCCTTGAGCCCGGAGCGCTCTTCCGGCCAGATCCATGACGTTTCGGCATGAAAGGAGGACCCTTTCACGACCTCGCTGTCCAGATGCGTAATGCGCGTGATAAACGCGCCTGGGATATTTTTCCTGAAGGCGGGAGTTTTCCGTCCGGCTTTATCGCCGAAAACAAAATATTTACGTATGTTCTTTTCCCCGGCGTATTTCCCGCTTTTATCGCCAAGGACCGAATGCGCATACGTGGAGGTGAAACCCATGCTGAAATGAAATAGAGGTTTGTCCATCCGCTTCATGTTCAAAGGACAGTGCTTCATCCCGGCAGGGATATAAACCATGCAGCTTTTGTCAAAAGTTACAGGCTGATCCTCCAGGAAAAACTCCATTTCGCCGCACAGGTCGGAGGGATCGTCAAAATTGCTGCCGAAAAAAGTAAACAGCTCGTCAAATGGGTGCATATGCGGCTGCGGTCCGATTTTGACGCCGGGCTTAAGCTTTTCCATCATATCAGCCGCCGCTTTTGTCGCTTTGGGACTGACCATGCTTTGAGGGAAAAACCATAGACATTCGGAATAAAATGTCCCGGGGCCGACCTCGCCGTCTATGTACAGCACATGCTCCATCGAACGGTTTTCCCCGGGGATATATTCCGCGAGAGGCGTATTCGGAGCTCCCCATGCAAGCACTACATTCTTTTTCATTTCCGTAATAATGTAATCCGGTTTGAATTTTGCCATTGTTTTTTCCACCACGGGCGGGCAGACAGCCGCATTAAGGTTTAAAGGAGATGCCAACAGGTTGGTTGCCGTTATAGCCAATCCTGATCGCAGGAATGTCCTGCGCGATAATTTATCGTTCATAGAACCTCCCCTGATCCGAAGACAATAAACACTCATACCACATCTTAAGGGGACAGTCACCAGTGTCGCCTTATTATAAAGTGTCGGGAAACTTTACAGACAAACGACAGAATACGGCAAAGGCACAACCTTTGCACGGGCATGGAGATGATCCGGGATTTGCCGATAAACCTAACTCGTTTCTGTAAAACTTCTTTACAAATATGAAAATATCCCGATTTTGACAAGCAAGGCCCAGCCAAAATGATCGTCGAAGCAAATCCATAAATTCAATATATTTGCCGGGATCGTCCTATGCATTCTGTCCGGCAGTCACGGAAACTGGATAGATAATTGCATTACCGTGCTTTAGGTCGGAGATCACATTTGCCTCGAGCAACTTGGCCTTCTGAACGCATCCCAAATCCCATAATACCCTCCGAAAACTCAATGAGCGATTCAATTTCCATTCCAACCGCCGCTGGGAATGATCAATTGCAGGGGAGGTGGATATAAACGCGATCAGAGGTGCCTCTCATCTAAATGACGAATAGTTCTTTGGGCTGAGGCATCCGATTACTACGGATGAAGGAGCAGATGGCCCGACAAATCCTGCGGCTTTCATTGCTCAGCCGGAAATGCCAACCAGGCAACCTCATTGTCAATTCAAAAGAAAGGAAGAGCATTTATGCATTATAGAATAGCTTTAGCCTTTGCTTTTTGCCTATCAATGATCTTGCCCCTCAAGGCAAGTACCGTGTGGTATGAGGAGTTTGATGGGCCCTTTCCGCTCAAAGATTGGACATATACGCCGAATACTCATGGTGTCGTCAGCATACCCATTCCAGGAGTGCTTGAGTATTATCTGCCTGCTTCCGATCCCGTCGGCCTTGCCGGAGAAAGTGTAGCTGCATGGCTGGACAGGTCATTCACCGGTACTCAATGGGCTCTGACTTTTTCAGCGGCGTATGACATGGCCTGGGGACTCGGAAGACAGGAGAGCTTTTTGATATTCTTCGGCGATTTCCTTGGTTCCCCGATACCTGTGGCTACCGCCTCCAATCATATCCGATTATTTCGTGATAAAGACGACCCCGATCCCCTGCGGAATTCCTTTGCTGGATCAATTATGGAAGAGGGCGGAAGCTTCAGTAGTTTTAACGACTACAATATCCCTGATCCCAATCCATATACATTCACAGTTGTTCGAAACAACCAGCAGATCAATATATATCGCATGGTTGGTGACACGCGCATAGCCATGCTCGATTATTTATTCTCTGATCCCCTGGGTGATGTCCAAACGGTTCGGATCACCGGGGCGAATTTTGCCGGTACTGCCACGGCCTATTACGACTATATTCACATCGACATTGTGCCGGAGCCGAGCACACTGTTGCTTACCGTGGGGGGAATCCTTGCCGTTGCTCTCCTCTTGCGAAGAAGAGTGGGTTGATTTAGCAGATGATCAGAAGATCAGTCGAAGCAATGAAGATCCACCGCCATTGGGAATTCAGATACAGGATCCGTTGAAAAAACCAATCATTGAGCCGGGGGGCAAGGGTTGGACCGCCGATGATCGATGAGCTAAAAACATAGAGATAAATTGACTCAAGGCTCTGCCCGACTCCTTTCGTTACGTTTTTGGGTGAAGTGTGCGGGCGAGCCGAATGCAAATGCGGAGGCATAATCTTGCTTCTCGGGAATCCGCCTCCTATGGTTTGTCAAAATGCCATGCTGGTTTTTTTGCCACTGTACCTGCCGAGATTCATAAGAACGGCTGATCCGAATAATATGTGCGCGGACCAGAGTCGTGCGGTATCTCTTACGGCGCGGCAGGTCGGGGTAAAGCGTGAGCATGTCTTCAGCGTGGATGAATTCGAGTTCCTCCGGAAAATCAGCGTATTTGTTCGTTTTGAGAACGGGAAATTCCTCACGCACCATTTTCCCCGCTCCCACAATCACCTCCCACAGTTACCGAGCAATATCTTTGAGGAAATCGAGGCTGCGGTCTTCGGCCGTGATCGTCCGCTCCCAATCCCACTTATCCACGTAGGAACTGCGATCGTGGTCAAGGAAGTAGTCCTTGCGCACCGCCCGCATATCGGTGCAGACGCCTTTGCCTACGCCGCACTTGAACTGTGCGAGCGCCATTCGCTTCCATTTGGACGCCGCCTGCACGACCTGGGCTGTGATCCGCTTTTTGTCCGCCATCGTATTCTCCTCTTGGATTCAGTTTTCATGGATTCACCCTTTCGGGCGACAACCGCCGCGATAAATGGGGAATGCGATATTTGAAAGACGGATTTTTCAGCCCGGCCGATCAAATGCAGCGAAGGGTGAATGAACGCGAATCGAGCTCGCCCATTCTCCTTGAATAGGTTGTGCCTATAATGCTGTATGTTCCTGCTTTAACATTGCTGATTTTAAACCGCTGCTCAATATGCCACGGCCCTCCATTTTCGTGATAAATGGTCGTTGGATCCCCAAGGGGAACAGCATTTGATTTATTTACCGAAATGCGAAAAACAGTGTCCTGAATATTCTCACGTGCTTCCGAGTTTGTGGAAAAACCGCCCCGCGAAATAATAAAAATGCAATTGCTTCCCTCTGATACCTCTTGCACCGAATGCTCTGGTGTTGAATATATATTAAGAGTCTTCTCTTTAGGTCCCGAAGGAACAATGGTTTCGTGAGTCTCATAAACGGAGCTTTTGGACGGAACTTCTATTCCCAGGGCTTTACGGGCGCGTGAAAGATTATCCATGCTCTCAAGCCTCAATAGAGGATTTTGACCGACTTCGTCAATTGCGTTTTGCAATTCGGCTTTTGCGGCGGCATTTCCTGGATTTTGTTTCACTTGCGCGGTCAGCTCAACCAGCCTGCGTTCAAATTCGATTTGTCTTTTCAGCTCGAGAGCGACAGGCTGCCGCGGAGCCTCCCTTAATATTCTCGCCACTCTTGCCTCAGCGGCCGTCTCATTGCCGATGGCGATTTGTGCTCTGGCGATGGTGGCGGAGAGATCGGGATCGGAAATAGGGCGAGCGGAGACTTTCGCCAAATTTTCATTCAACGATACACGCGAATCAATGTTCATCGGATCTCTCTTCAAATTCTCAATATCTCTTTCTATCTTGACCATGCTCTCGCTGATCTCGATGGATTTGATTCCAGGAAATCCGATCATAACAATCGGTAATGCAAAGAAGATAAACAGCTTGACGTAAGGTTGCTTGCGTATTACGAGTGCGACGAAAACACAAAGCAACACCAGGAAAAGGAGCACCCCAAGCAGGAGCATGATGATCTCGTAAGGATAAAGTCCGTCAAATAGCCTCATATGTTTGCCTCCCTGTTTTTACATCACCCCGCCGGGCTGTCGGATCGGCTGATAAGCGAAACGAGCTTTTCTTCTCTAAAGCTATTTCCCCGTCAAGCGCTCGCGTTATATAGCTATGCAAATTATCTTTGGAATTCTTTATTTTGATTATACTACAGCACGGGACAGAGTCGGCTTCAAAAATGAATGCAGAAGTCTGACACGTCAAACTCCTTCAGATAGATCCGTCGGATTTCTATAGAAGATTTCCTGGAGACGTGCAGGCTAACGATCTGGTCATGTCTCATCGGGCGGCAAGTTTTGACCGGACGGGATTCCAGCGCGATTGGAATGTTGTTTTCTCCCTCGATCGTCTAGAGGAAAATGCTGTTTGCAGCGCTGAATCTGCTTCAGATGTGCAAGATGCATCGGAGCCATCTCGAGTTCAAAACGCCGGCCACGAATTTCACGAATTAATTCGGTAAATGTATGGGCAGCTTTTGTCCATGATATGAAAAGATTTGTCAGACGCATCACACCGCGGCCAAGTCCCGCCTCAAGTCCGGGTCCAAGAAGAAAAATGCTATTGCTGCAGGATCCGGCGGATTTCGCTGTAGGGATCGTTCTGCACCCGGCTGTTCACGTTGAAGATCATTGTGGCGCGGTGGTTGACGTCGTAGGCCGGCCAATGCGGCAGCGCATTCGTATTCGGATTGCCGGTCCGCGCGAAAGCAATCCACGCGGCGCTCATAAGGTCGGCGACACGCTGCGGTTCAGGGCCGGGACCAACCATGCTGCGTCCGTTCTCGATGTTGTTGAAGACCAGCGGCAGATCCAGCGCATGATGAGATCGGAGCTTTCCTCCATTCACGGGAGTTTCCCACTCCAGCAAATAGGTGTAAACCGGAGCGGCGCCCTGGGCTGCCTTGCGTTCGGCCTGCAACACCGTGGCGATCCAATAGCCCTTCATCGTCTCAGCTGCAATCATCAGATGGCCGGCAGAATAGCCGGGGAATGCCGCGCGCAGCGCTGCAATCAGAGCCTCAGCCTTGTCGGGCATCTGTTTGCGGACATACGCTGCAAATTCCTCATCCGTTTGAGTGCCGAACTTCGGATCCTGAGCCTTGAAGATGGTCATCTCATCCTTGTTGGATCCGATGAGCAGAGGCACCTTGGCCGAGATCTCCGGAGCGTCGGGAATGAATGGCTTTCTTGGAAGAGCGATACCATCCACGCAGGGAGCAAATCCGCTCATCGGCAAGCCAAGTTGTCCCGGAGTCGTGGCGGCCGGAGCCATCTTCGGCTGGGCGTCGAAAATTGCTTTGGCTTCGGCGCGCGAAAGAGCTGTTACATCCCCTTCGGCAATTCCCAGTCCTTTCAGCAATTCGCGACCCAGTGCCACCGCATCCTCTTTGGATGGAGCATCAAGGCCGGAGCCGCTTTGAATAATGGCTTTGTGGAAAAGGCCCTTGGCCGGAGGCATCGCCATCAGCATGGCGACTTTGCGTCCGCCGCCGCTTTCGCCGAAGATCGTCACATTGTCGGGATCGCCGCCGAAGCGTGCGATGTTATCGCGCACCCATTCGAGGCTCATAACAATATCGAGCATTCCCGCCTGTCCGGACGAAGCGTAGTCAGGTCCCCACTCATTGCTCAGCTGGAGAAAGCCGAAAACGTTCAGCCGATGGTTTACCGAAACCAGGACGATATCGCCCTGACGCGCGAGATTGCTGCCTTCGCTGATCGAATCACCGCCCGAACCTGATGAGAATCCGCCGCCGTGCAGCCACACCATGACCGGTCGCTTTTTGCGGTCGAGACCCGGTGTCCGAACATTCAGGAAGAGGCAATCTTCGCTCATCTTCGGAGCATCGGCGTCGATTCCAAATCCGCCCTCGGCCTGTATTGCCCGCGCGCCGTATTTATTTGCGTCGGCCGCCGAGGTCCAGGGCTCCGGCCTGCGGGGCGGCTTGAAGCGCAATTCCCCGACGGGAGGCGCTCCATATCGCACGCCTCTGAATACAAGCAGTCCCCCCTGCTCAATGCGGCCGCGAACCGGTCCGTTCGATGTGCTCACTATCGCTGTTTGAGACCCGGCTGAAATCTCCTGTGAATTGGAATCCCATGCGGATAGAGCAGCCACAGCAAACAGGCCGACTACCCACAAAATCCATAGATGATGATCTGAACGCTTCATTCTTCAATCCTCCCGGTGCTTGCCCTGCTCCATCCTTAGAGCCTTTGAGTCTTTGCGTCTTCGAGTTATATCAACTCTAAGCCTCGAAGTCTCCAAGACTCCAGGAATATTATAACCTGCACCGGCTATCGCATCGCAAAGAGGATTTGATCAAGGACGGCACCGTCGGCTTTCATCCGGTTGCAGGTGTATCTTGCAGCGAAATCCTGTTGCCGAAAATGCCTTTTTAATACACGATTACTTTATTGCACTAACTAAGGGGGAATGCGACATGTCCAGAAATCAATCCACAATCAGCGCTACTGCCGGAATCGTCCAAGTGTTTGCCGTCACCGCGACAATCCTGCTGATATCCTTGACGCAGCCGGTGTTGGCTCAGCAGGTCACCATGGAAACTTTGCTCGACCGCATCCAGGTCGAGGATCTGCTGACGCGCTATTATTACGATCTCTCGCAGAGCAAAGCTCACGAACTATCGGAATTTTTCACCGAAGATGCCTTGCTTGACGTCGATGGCACAGTTGCCAAAGGCCGCGCAGAAATTGCCAAGTTATACCAGAGCCCGGAGCCGGCCGCGAAGCAAGCGGCGCCAGCCAAGGCGCGCCGCATGCACATGCTTCTGACCAACCCGATCATCACAATCAAGGGCAACACGGCCACGGCGCATGTGATCTGGACCGGCGTGATGAACGAGGGGATCGGCAAATTGCCCCAGGTCGTCGAGCAGGGCCGTGAAGACACCGAGCTGGTCAAACAAAACGGCAAGTGGCTCATCAAGCGTCGCTATATCTCGACCGACGGCCGCATGCCGAACCAATTTGACAAATACTTCAAACCTCGCGAGAACCCATTGGGGCAATCCAGGTAGTGATGGTCTAACGCGAACTGCTTTAGAATGAATCCGGATGAAAGGCGGATATCCGGAATCGATAACGATCCTGCGATCCTTCCATGAATATAGAGGGGAGTGCATAAGATGGCAGACTTGGCAGGAGTAAACGGAACCAGAAAAGATTTCAGAGTCGTCGGGAAACCGAACCTTCCCGGAGTACTGTCCTGGTCGCAGGCAGCCGGTGTCGCAAAATTCGGCATCGATTATGTCGTTCCCGACATGCTCGAGGCCAGGTTTCTCAGAAGCCCGTACGCGAACGCATACATCAAGTCGGTCGACACAGCAAAAGCGAGGGCAATTCCGGGAGTCGTCGATATCCTTACCTGGGAAGACGAAGACATCAAGAACATGCGCAGCGGCGGCGGATTCATGGGAGGGCCATCCCAGGCTTTTCTGGACAACATTGCAGATCAGGAAGGAGCCGAGGTCGGCGTCATCGTCGTGGCCGAAAATGAAGACATCTGCGAAGAGGCTTTGCGCGCTCTTGATGTGAAATGGGAAGTGCTGCCCCATGTTGTGGACCTGCGCAAAGG
>JAFGIY010000218.1 GCA_016929335.1 Acidobacteriota bacterium
ATCCCGTTGCCAATTGCCCCAACGGGGCAATGCATCAAAGCCCAGGGTTGGCCGCGCTTTTTGCGGCCTACCCTGGGAGCGGATCGGTTGGTTCAGTCAACCCTGAAGGGGTTGCGCGAGCGCTCAACCCTTGCAGGGTTGATCCATTGTGTGCTGTTTCTCCAGGGTTGACCGCAAAAAGCGCGGCCAACCCTGGGCTTTGATGCGCTGCCCCTTCAGGGCAGCCATAATTATCGATTAACCTAATTTGGACAGGCTTGACAGCTGACAGCCCCAGCGCGGCCATCGGCCGCGCTGGGCAATGCGTGTATTCTACGCTGCGGAAAGTGCGGCTTTCAGATCCGCCTCAACTGTCGTAGTAGGTTTGATATTGAATTTTTCAACAAGTACATTCAGTACGTTCGGTGTCACAAACGCAGGCAGTGTCGGCCCGAGGCGAATGTTCCGAATTCCCAGGTGGAGCAGGGTCAGCAGAATGGCGCATGCCTTCTGTTCATACCAGGAAAGTATCAGCGAAAGAGGCAGGTCGTTGACGCCGCAGCCGAATGCCTGAGCAAGAGCCCCGGCAACCTTGATGGCGGAATAGGCGTCGTTGCACTGCCCGCAATCCAGCAGGCGGGGAATGCCGCCGATGTCTCCGAAGTCCAGCTTGTTGAACCGGTACTTGCCGCATGCGAGCGTGATGATGGCGCAATCCTTCGGAACTGCTTCGGCAAATTGGGTGTAGTAATTGCGTCCTGACCGCGCGCCGTCGCAGCCGCCGATCAGGAAGAAGTGCTTAAGCTGTCCGGCTTTGACCGCACCGATTACCTTATCCGCCACGCTCAGAATGGCATTGTGACCGAATCCCACCAGAATGGATTTTTCCGGCTCATCGGATTCGAAGCCGGGAGCAGCCAACGCGGCGTCAATCACCGGTTTGAATTTGCCGTTCTCGACATGCGTCACGCCCGGAAATGCCACAAGTCCCGTAGTGAAGATACGCGATTTGTAGCTTGGTCTGGGATTCTGAATGCAGTTTGTGGTCATCAGGATGGAACCGGGAAATGCCTCGAATTCCTTTACCTGGTCCTGCCATGCTCCGCCGTAATTCCCCACCAGGTGGGTGTACTTCTTGAGTGCGGGATATCCATGAGCAGGCAGCATTTCTCCGTGGGTATAAATGTTGATGCCTGTTCCCCTGGTCTGTTCGAGGAGCATCTCCAGATCTTTAAGGTCATGGCCGGAAACAAGAATCGCTTTGCCTTTGATCGGAGTCACCCGGACGCTGGTCGGAACAGGATTTCCGTAAGCGCCGGTATTGGCAGCATCCAGCATTTCCATGACCTTCAGATTTACTTCGCCGCACTTCATGTTGAGGGCAAAAAGTTTATCGACGGTCGGTTTTGGATCTGTCAGGTAATCCATTGCCTCGTGAATGAACGCATACACAGCATCGTCATCCTTGCCGAGTATGTGAGCGTGATCCGCATAGGCGGCCATGCCTTTCAGACCGTAAATAAGCAGTTGCTGCAGGCCGGCCAGATCGTCTCCCATCGCCGCTCTCGCGGAGACAACGCCTATCTGTGACGCTTGCTCCAGCAGGCCTTCCGTTGTGGGGGCCGGGGTCCATTGCGCCGGGCCTTCCGGTTTCTCGGGTGTACGATTGGCCCGTTTGCATGCTTCCTCATAAAGCGCCTGCACTTTCGCCTTAATGGCCGCTGCCTTGCGGACCAGGCTCTCCACTCGATCCGCGTCGAAGTTTACATTGGTTACCGTGGTGAAAAGAGCTTCCACGGCAAACATATCCGCCTCGGAATCCTTCGCGCCCAACTGCCGCGCTCTGGTTGCATATTGGCTGATGCCCCTTACGGCGTGTAGCAGCAGATCCTGTAACTTCGCCGTTTTCTCATCCTTCCCGCACACTCCCTGTCTTTCGCATCCGCGGCCACCG
This sequence comes from Acidobacteriota bacterium, assembly GCA_016929335.1. Classification (GTDB taxonomy): domain Bacteria; phylum Acidobacteriota; class UBA6911; order UBA6911; family UBA6911; genus UBA6911. The sequence continues at coordinate 1,934 of JAFGIY010000218.1, forward strand.
GCCGTTTGTTCACATTGATAACAGAACATGCTCATTATTTGCCCCCCCTTATTGGATTTATTGTTGCTCCCTCACGCCCGATATCGTACTTCCGGATCCAGGAACTAAAATTGATGTGGATCAAGAAAATGAATATATTTTTAAAATTATCCCGTAATATCTAAGATTCAAGAGCGCAACCATGAATATTTCCCGAATACTGGACCAGACGCGGATTTTTGAAGGAGTTTCCCAGAGCAACAAGGAGGCGCTATCCAGGCTATGCATACCCTGCGAACGTCCCAAGAACAGCGTTCTTTTTCGCGAAGGCGAGCCTGGCGAGGCCATGTACCTGCTGGCAAGGGGCCGAATTTCCCTGCACAAGCTTTCTCCGGATGGGCGCGAGACCGTGATCCGGTTCCTGAAGCCCGGAGAAGTGTTTGCAGAAGTGATTCTGTTTGAACAGAAATCATATCCGGTCACGGCTCTGGCTCTTACCGAGATCCTCGCTTTCAAGCTCCTGCGGCGGGATTTCCTCGGGCTGTTGCGGCAGGAGGATTTCCGCAACGATTTTATTGCGACGCTGCTGCGCAAACAGCGCTATCTGACCGATAGAATTCAGCAGCTGACGAGCCGGGATGTGGAGCAGCGGCTGCGTGCGTTTCTGCGGGAGCAGTATGGCGAGCTGGAGCAAATTCAGGTGGAGATCAACAAGAAGCAACTGGCTGCGGCAATAGATGCCACTCCGGAAACGCTGTCCCGGCTGCTTCAGGATCTCAAGCAGCGCAAATGCCTCGTCTGGAAGCAGGGAATTATCGCAACCACTCCCGCATTCTGGAAAGAGGAGTGACCGGCAGTACGCGCCGGTTCGCGGCTACCGGGTTTTAGTCTTTTTGGGATCAGGGTCGGGATCCCTGGACAGGCCGAGTTCGGCTCCCTCATGAGCTCCGTTTGTGATATCGATCGCTTTTTCAACCAGATTCCAGAGTTCTTCCTTCTTCTTTTCTTCCGCTATTTTTTTAAGTATTTGCAGCTGTTTGAGTACCTTCTCCATAGAGCTTTTCAGGTCTTTCAGCGCGCGCTTGACTCTCGGCCGCTCTCTGGGATCGGGGCTCAAGTAGGCTTCATCCAGATTCAACATGACACTCCGAATGATGCGGTAATAACCGTCCAGCATTTCCTCCGGCGCAAAAAACTCGAGCGGATCGTTTTCTTCGCTTTCGATTCCGTTAAGGCGGTCTTCGGCTGCTTTCAGCCGCAATTCCGCGAATCCGAGATAGAGCTTGACACGTGTATGAATTTCCTGATTGTTCTGGATTGCTTCTATTTCCTTGTCTGTCAGAAATTCCTTTTCGGCACGGCCGGGGGCATTCAGGGGACCCAATATCCCGAGTATTATCGGGAGGAGCAGGAAAGCAAAACGTTTCATGTAAGCTTTGCGGATCACCGATAGAGCCTATTGTTTGAAGATAATTTCCACGAACCGCTTGCGTATTTTTTCCGCCTGGGCAAGTTTCGTATCGAACAAGTCCTGTTGTTCCACCGGAGCCCTGGTCCTGAATTCCTGCAATGCCGTAATCGCCTTGCGCACCTGAATCTCGTAGCGGATAAGCGGTTTGGACTTTTTCCTGGTTTTAAGATTTTCCTCGATATCTTCGAGAGAGCCGGAAAGCAGCGAGATCCATAGTTTCAGAATGTCGGGAGCTTTTGAAAAGTCGCCATCTGCCACGGCAAGCTCCATCGTCCGGTTTAATCTTTTAGATGCGGCTTCGTAGATCTTGATTCTATCCTCGACCTTTGCGGCCCGGTCCATCCGTTCTTTTTCCTCTGAGTTGAAGATGCCGTCGGCGAAGCGGGCCGCCGGGACAACCTGGACAAGAGCCATAATGGAGCAAAGCGCCAGTTGCGATAACAGCATAAGGATCACATCTTCAGAGGGACCTCGCATCCAAGCAGATACAATGCCTGAGTCAGCTGTTTGCGAACCAGGTCCGCGACGAACAGAAGATTCCGCCTTCTCTGCGTGTCCCCCTCGGATAGTATGTGGTGTTTGTGGTAGAAAAGATTGAATTTTTGCGCCATGGAAAAGGCGTATTTACAGAGCTGCCCGAGTTCCAGCGTCTGGGCGATCTGGCGTACGACCTCCGGCAATCTCGCTGCCTGGTATACGATATCCCATATCTCATCATCGCCGGAAAGGAATCGTCCGAGGCTGCCGTCCTCCACTGCGGGATCCGGTGGTTCTTCGCCGGACTCCGACAGCTTCCGGAAAATGTTGTTGGCGCGGACGACAGCGTACTGCACGTAAGGACCGGTTTCACCGTCAAAGCTCAGAGCTTCCTTTAAATCGAAGGCGATGACGGTGTTTCTCGCGAAGCGCAAAAGGAAATAGCGGAGAGCGCCCACGGCGATGATGCGCGCAATAGCAGCGGATTCCTCTTCGGGCAGCGAATGCCGCGATTGGACTTCCGACAATGCCTTTTGGGCCAGCGTATCCAGAAGATCATCTGCCTTTACTCCCAGACCTTTCCGTCCGGATACTTCCACATAGGAGCGTTTCCTGTCCTGTTCGGATAATGGGAATCCGAGTTCATCGCAGCAGGCGGGCGTCAGAGCCACCATCTCATAGGAGAAATGGATTGAATTCGCTGCCTGCTGATCGAATCCAAGGGCTTTCAGCCCCTGCACGACGATGTTCTGCAGGTACGACTGCCGGCTATCGATGACATTATAGACGCGTTGTGCCTGTCCGAACCGGGGATGTGCGGCTTCCGCATCCGGCTCCATCGTCGTGATCCAGAGCGAATGGCCGTCGCATGCTTCGTACAATCTGTAATGAAAATCCAGGCCGAGAAGGCCGAGCTTCCACAGCTGGTAGGCGATATCTTTGCCGACATAGGTAACCGTGCCGTCGGAACGGACGATGATTTTTTCGTCATCTTCCGCTTCCTCACGCGTGCTCTCTTGTTGCGGATCCCCGGTGTTCATTACCCAGCATCCGCGGTTTTTCCCTTCGCTCACGTAATAAATGGCGCCGCGATCCTTGAGAAGCTGATAGGCCTTTTCCCAGAAATGGAGATGAAGTATTTCGCTCTCGCGGGGAAGAAGGTCATACTGCACGTTGAGGCGGCGCATGGTCGCCAGGTGGGCTTTCACTATGCGCATGGCGACGTGCTGAGCCAGCTCGGCTGTCGGATTGTTGCCCGCTTCAACCGCTTGCAGAGTCAGGCTCCGCCACTTTTTATTCTCCTCGGACCGCTGATAAAATTCCGAGACGCGCGCGTACACATCCCAGCAATAATAATCGAATTTGCCGTCGATAGCCGCCACATCAGGAAGCGTCATCGATTGCATCCGCTCCAGGCCGACAACCACATCTGCGACCTGAACGCCTGTGTTATCCAGGTAATTCTGCACCTCCACTTCATGGCCCAGGAATCGAAGACAGCGGACGAAGGAATCTCCCAGGGTTGCATTGCGCAGATGACCGATATGCGCGGCCTTATTGGGATTAATATTGGTATGTTCGACGATGATTTTCCCCGTCGTCTCGGGGCCGGAAGCCCTGCCGAAATGCCGCTCGGCGATGCTGCGCGCCAGCGCATGGGCAAAAGCTCCGCGGTCGAGGTGGAAATTGAGATAACCTCCGCCTGCCACATCCACTTTGCCTATTCCGGGGATTCCGCCTGCGTCCGACGCCAGTTCCCCGGCTATCTCGATAGGAGGGCGTTTGACTTTTCGCGCAAGATCAAATGCGATAGGAAGAGCCAGTTCACCCAATTCGATTTTCGGCGGGATAGTGAAATTCAGAGCGTCGTAGGCGATTTGATATCGCCCGGAAATCCTGTCCAGGAGCGCCTTCTCCAGGTTGCGTGTAAGTGCGAGCAGCATGGGTCTTTTCCAGTCAGAGAGCAGTATTGAAAAAACAGAACTCAGAATTCATAGAAAAACATGATACACGATACCGGCTGCAGGATACAGTATGCTGACGACTGCCGGCTGCAGACTTTCTTGACTTCGAACAAGACGCCTCATAGACTCACATCGAGGCAATAAAGGAGAAACAGAGCGAATTCATATGCATACAGGCGACCGGAAAGTTTTGTTTATTGAACCCTTTTCAGGCATCAGCGGCGATATGATGGTCGCGGCTCTGCTCGATCTCGGTTTCAGTTTTGAGAGTCTGCGATCCAAGTTGAATCTTCTTCCTCTGGAAGGATATCAGCTTACTGTTCAAAAGTGCTCGCGTTCGGGCATTCAAGCGGTCAAGTTTGATGTGCAAGCGGGACATTCACATGCGCACCGAAGCTATGCGGATATCCGGGCAATGATTGAGTCGAGCGGATTGTCTTCATGGGTGAAAGAAAAATCGATTGAAGCATTCCGCAGGCTCGCGGAAGCGGAAGGCAAAATCCACGGGAAGTCTCCGGAGATGGTCCACTTTCACGAAGTAGGCGCGGTGGATTCCATCATAGATATAGTGGGGACGATGATTGCTTTGGAATCGTTTATGCCCGCCCGAATCGTATCGGCTCCGGTCAATGTGGGGCAGGGAATCCTGGAGTGCCAGCACGGCATCTATCCGGTTCCGGGCCCTGCAACCCAGGAGCTTCTGAAGGGGATCCCGACTTTTTCCAATACTGTCATGGGAGAGCTTACGACGCCGACGGGAGCAACGCTTCTGGCGACGCTGGTGGACGAATTCGGAACTCAGCCCGCTCTTAAGATCCAGGCATCCGGATATGGGGCCGGCACCCGGCAGACTCCGGGCAACGCCAATGTCCTCAGAATCAATATCGGGGAGGCGGTATCACAATCGGGGATATCTCCCGAAGAACAGGTTGCCGTGGTCGATGCAACGATTGATGATATGAGTCCGCAATTATACGGCCATTTCCAGGAAAAAGCGCTCGCCGAGGGCGCACTGGACGTTTACTCCACATCCATTTATATGAAGAAAAATCGTCCGGCTATGAAAATAACCTGCATTTGTGCAGTAGCGGATGTTGACCGGATGGCTGATTTGATGTTTCGCGAGACAACAACCATCGGGATCCGGTATACGGTTGCCCGGCGGAAGACGCTCCACAGGGAATTCCACCAGGTCCAGACCGACTATGGAACCGTTACCATGAAGGTATCCTATATGGAGAATCGCCGCGTCAATTTCATTCCGGAATTCGAGGATTGCAGAAGGCTGGCGATGGAAAAGGGCGTAGCCCTGAAGGACGTGCAGTCGGCGGCCGTCAACGCGTACCTGCAGCTCAAGACATAGAACCTAATAGACTTGGAACGAGTAATATGTCTGAGGAATTGCCGTCGCAGATCGGTATTGAGGAATTCGCAAGAGCGCAGATGCCGAAGAAGTAGCGAACGGCGCTCTGTTTCGATAGGTACAATTGATGCTTCTCAGCTCTGTCGCTATGATAAGATCACTGAGTTTGCGTCCGGTTTGTTCCTGAGAAGTCCGCTTGTGAGAGTGATGAATTGAATCCACACGAGATTTATAAGCTGATCGAAGACAGTATGGTGCAGGTGGAAGAGGAGCTTGCGAGACAGTCCCGCGCGGGCATCCAGCTGATCGACAGCATCGGGCAGTATATTTGCGATAGCGGAGGCAAGAGAATACGGCCCGCCATTCTGCTGCTCGGCGCCAAAATGTGCGGATACGACGGGCCGGTCGGGCCAAGACTCGGAGCCGTAATCGAGCTTATTCACTCGGCTACGCTGGTTCACGACGACATCATTGACAATGCCAACGTTCGCCGCGGCCGGGCTTCTGTGAATGCACAGTGGGGGAACGAAATTACCGTTCTGATGGGCGACTGGCTTTACATGACTTCTTTCAGCATGGCTTTGGGGGAACGGCGCCTGAAAGTATTGGATGTTCTGATAGAAGCTACACGCAAAATGGTTGAGGGAGAGCTTATTCAGCTCACTCTCAACGGGAACCTGGATATAACCGAATCCCAGCATTTGGACATTTCGATGCGCAAAACTGCCTTCCTTTTCTCGGCGTGTTCACAGCTTGGCGGGATTCTGGGCTCGGCAGGAAAAGAGCAAGAGGAATGTTTGCGCCTGTACGGATTGAATGTCGGTTTGGCATTTCAGCTGGTGGACGATGTGTTGGATCTCACATCGAATGAAAGCATTCTGGGGAAGCCGGTCGGAAGCGATTTGAAGGAAGGGAAACTGACGCTACCGCTTATTTATCTTATACGCGATGGAGAACCGCGGCATCGGGATCTCGTCCGCGAGGCGCTGCGCGAAAACGACCCGGATTCTCCGAACAAAAACGCGGTTTTAAAGCTTGTTCGCGATTATCACACTGCGGATAGGGTTTTGGAAAAGGCTCACGAGTACGCTCAAGCGGCGAAGGACTGCCTGAAGAATTTCCCCAACAGCGAAGCGCGGCAGGCGCTTCTGTCCATCCCCGAATACATCGTCGAAAGAGACCGATAACATAAATTACGAATTACGAATTACGAATTACGAATTGCAGAACGGAGATCTTCAATTCGTCAATCGTTAATCGTCAATCGTCAATCGTAAATCGTCGACAGGCGCCGGTTCGGCGGATTTTGCGGTTTGGAATTGTTCGACGGGTTTATCTTTCAATATTTCCTGCATGCAGCTGATCCAGATGGGCAGGGCGACCACGGCGCCGGACTGCCTTGCTCCGAGCGTTTTTTTCTCATCGTAACCGACCCAGACCGCGGCGGTGATAGAAGGCGTAAAGCCCACAAACCATGCATCGGTAAAATCATTTGTGGTCCCTGTTTTCCCACCAACAGGACGTCCAAGTGATTTTGCGGCTGTCGCCGTGCCGTTTTGCACGACATCCTGAAGCAATCCCAGCATCTGTTCCGCTACCTCGGGGCTCAAGACCTGGTCTGTCTGCGGAGTACTCTCTTCTTTTTTAAAATGATCATAATCTTCGACGCGCCGCAGGAAATAGGGTTTGGCCTGAATGCCGAGATTGGGGAATACGGTAAAAGCGGATGCCATTTCCAGCGGTGTTGCCTCGCAGGAGCCGATAGCCAGCGGCAAATAAGGATCCAATGCATTATTAATGAGGCCGAACCTCCTTGCCATGGATATCACATTCTTGATGCCGATGAGCGAGGCTATCTTTATGGTGGGAACATTTCGTGATTGCGTTAAAGCCCTGCGAATCGTGATCTGACCCTCAAATTTTCCGTCATAGTTGCCGGGTTGCCAGGTTCGTCCCGTCCTGTCGGTAAAGCTGACTGGAGCATCCACGATAGTGCTGTCGGGCGTCATCCCCTTTTCAAATGCCGTTGAATACACAATGGGCTTAAAGGTGGAACCGACCTGGCGCAGAGCCTGAGTCGACCGGTTGAATTCGCTGAATTGAAAATCGTATCCGCCGACCATTGCTTTGATCTCGCCGGTGCTGTTCTGGAGTATGATGATGGCTCCTTCTACGGCGGGGCGTTGCTCCAAAAGCAATGAGATTGTATCGCGATCGTTGTCCAGTGACACAATTTTGAAATGGGCGAGGTCTCCGGGTTTCAGGATTGTGCCCGGCGATGCCGCTTTGGTCCAGGCAATTTCCTTGGGGCCGATGGCGCCGTGGTATTTACCGATACGCACGGTTGCATCTTTGCCGGATACGCCCTCAATTAAGCCCACAACGATATCTTCCGGGGCGAAGGGATTGCGCCAGTCGGGATGGGAAAATGTCGCCAGGCTGGCGGCCGGATTTTTAAAAATATTATCAATGGGGCCTCGCCAGCCACGCGTCTTGTCAAATTTGCGCAATCCTTCACGCAAAGCCTTGCTCGCAGCTTCCTGCATTTCTATGTTCAAAGTCGTAAAGATCCGCAATCCCTTTCTCCAGATTTCTTCGGTCGAATACCGTTCCGATAGGGATTTGCGCACATATTCGAGAAAATATGGAGCGATGTTAATATGGCTGGGGCGCGGGGGTTTAAGGACTATCGGCTTTCCTTTGGCTTCTTCTGCCAGCTTCCTGGAAATCATGCGCTCGGTTGCCATTCTGCCGAGAACAAAGTTTCTGCGAGCCAAAGCCGTCGAAGGATGGGCGCGGGGAGAGTATGCGCCCGGATTTCGCGGCAGCCCCGCGATCATGGCGCACTCATCAACTGTCAGATCTTTCAATTGCTTGCCGAAGTAATAGTCTGCCGCTGCCGCAACTCCATAAATGCCTGGGCCCATATTGTGGAGGTTCGCATACAGGGTCAATATCTGCTGCTTGGAATATTGTCTTTCGATCTTCCAGGCGATAAGAAGCTCCTTGATTTTACGGTCCCACGTTTTTTCGTAGCTTCCCAGAAGCATGCGCGCCAGCTGCTGTGTGATCGTGCTTGCGCCCTTGCCGACAGGATAGCTCTGCTTAATGAAGTCTTTTAGGACAGCCCGGATAATTGAATAATAGTTGATGCCCGAATGCTTATAGAATTGATCGTCCTCGGTGGCAATAATGGCGAGCTGAAGGTACGGGGGGATTTCCTCGTACGCCACAATCATTCGTTTTTCAATGAACAATTCGCCGATCACCTTGTTGTCGTCGGAATAGACATCGGTAATTACATCCGGACGATAATCCTCAAGGCTCTGGATCTTGGGCAGATTGTATTCGTAGCCCAGAAGGATGCCGACGCCGGCTCCCACAGCAGCAAAGGCAATGATGAGGGAGAAAAAGAATATCCAGAGCCAGACTGGCAGGCGGTTCTTCCGCTTTCTGGATGGCAGCTTGTTTTGAGAGGCCATAATCAGTCGCGCATTATAGCATATACATTCCGCATCAAGGATGCCGCCATCCTAAAGAGCCCGGCGCTCCTCTAAAATGGCGGTTCACCTCCTTCTTCCTGCGGGGGCGGAGCGGACGAGTTGCCGCCTTTGCCATCCAGAAATTGTACCCGCGAGGCGACAATGTCCGTGAAATAATGCTTTTCTCCCGGAGCTTTTTCCCAGGAGCGCGTCTGAAGATAGCCCTCGATGCAGACTAGCCTGCCTTTTTTAAGATACTGGTTGCATTGTTCGGCAGGTTTTCCAAATACCACGATGCGATGCCACTCCGTTGTTTTTTCGCCGTTTCCATTGTGATAGGTGTCTGTCGCGAGACTGAAGCTGGATACGTGGATTCCCCCGGCCGTCGTTCGTTCCTCGGGATCCTTCCCCAATCTCCCAATCAGAATGACTTTGTTTAAAGTTCCCATATTCCATGCTCCTTGCCTATCTAATGAAGCGATGGCGATTTGAGCAATAAAATCTATCGGTTTCCCGTTTCCTGTTTCCGGTTTCCCGTTATACATAGCGATTGCCGCGGCCCATTTCTCTCTTGCAGCAGTTATAAAAATGAAACGGGAATCGGCGACTGGGAACGGGGAACTGGGAACGGGGAACTGGGAACGGGGAACTGGGAACTGGAAACTGGAAACGGAGAACGGGAAACCTGTATGCTTGACCCATGAGATACGACTTTGACGAGATTATCGACCGGCGTGCAACAGACAGCATCAAATGGGGACTCTATGCGGAAGACGTAATTCCGATGTGGGTTGCGGATATGGATTTCAGATCTGCCGAGCCCATAATTCGAGCTTTGCGGATGCGCGTCGACCATGGTGTTTTTGGATACAGCCGGACATCGGAGATGTTAAGCCGCGCAATCCAGGATAGGATGCACCGGCTTTACGGATGGGTGATATCGCCTCAAGAGATAATCTATATCCCCGGCATTGTCACAGGACTCAACATCGCATTTCAGGCTTACTGCGCGCCGGGAGAAGCCGTTGTTGCGCAACCGCCGGTATATTTTCACTTTTTGCGCGATCCGGTGCGCCATGGGCGCATCCTGAAAGACCCGCCGCTGGTTCCGCACGGGAACCGGTATGAAATTGATTTTGAAGAGCTCGAGCGGGCAATCACGCCCGACACAAGACTATTCGTGTTATGCAATCCGCACAATCCGGTGGGCCGCGTGTTCACGGAACAGGAACTGACGAAGCTTGCCGAGATCTGCCTGCGCCATGATATAATCATATGTTCCGACGAGATTCATTGCGATCTGGTGTTCCCGCCTCATCGCCACATCCCTGTTGCATCGCTTGCCCCGGAAATTGAATCGCAGACCATCACGCTGATGTCTCCCAGCAAAACCTACAATCTGGCGGGCCTCGAATGCGCGTATGCCGTAATAAAAAATCCGGAGATACGCAAAATATGGAAGGATTTCAGTTATGGAATGATTCCCGGCATCAACATTGCAGGACATGTAGCGGCGCTTGCCGCTCTTGATCAGGGGCAGGATTGGCTGAATCAGGTTTTGAAATATCTGCAAAGGAATCGCGATGAACTTCTCGAATATGTTCGAGCACAGATGCCGTCAATCAGCGTGACCGATGTGGAGGCGACCTATCTGGCCTGGCTGGATTGCCGCGATACGGGCATTGAGGCAACTCCGTCCGAGTTCTTTCTGAAAAATGCACGCGTAGCCCTCAGCGATGGCGCCGAATTCGGGCAGGGCGGCGAAAATTATGTTCGAATGAATTTTGCCTGCCCGCGAAAAATTTTGTTTCAAGCGCTGGACCGGATGAAAAGTGCCCTGAAACCCGCCTGATTGGCAAAGCCTTTCATAGGGGTATGAAAGGCGCAATGCCGGTTCAAGAAAATAAAGAATCTCTAAATATTTCATTTGCTTGACAGGATTCTGACTGTTTGCTATATTCCTCGGGTTTTTCGCTGAATATGACATAGCTCGGGGATGCCAATATGGTAGTGACATCCCTGACTGTGCAGTGATTTATTTATTAAGGAGAGCAAAGTTTGCCGACCTTCAATCAGCTGGTACGATCTGGCCGAAAGAAGATTCGTTATAAGACGAAGAGTCCGGCTTTACAGGGGAGTCCTCAGCGCAGAGGAGTATGCACGAGGGTGTACACATCGACACCCAAAAAGCCCAATTCCGCGCTGCGAAAAGTTGCGCGTGTCCGTCTTACCAACGGGATAGAGGTAACCACCTATATTCCTGGAATCGGGCACAATCTGCAGGAGCACTCCATCGTTTTGATACGCGGTGGACGTGTCAAGGACCTCCCCGGGGTTCGGTACCATGTAGTGCGCGGAACGCTCGATTCCGTCGGAGTTCAGGATCGAAAGAATTCCCGCTCGAAATATGGTGCCAAGCGGCCTAAAAGCTAATCACTTCTTCACAACTACTGTCTCAGGGTGAGCGATCAACCCTTGCCGAGAATCTTTAACCGGCGCTAGCCAGAAGCCGACAGGGTTCGCTTTAGGTGGGCATCGTCACCCTTTACAGTAACCAGTACCAGCAGGGCTTTGGGAGATCTTTAAGTATGCCGAGGCGAAGAGAAGTACCAAAACGAGAAACGCTGCCGGATCCGGCATTTGGAAGTACGCTCATCAGCAAGTTCGTCAACTGCATGATGATTCAGGGCAAGAAGAGCGTTGCTGAAGGGGCTTTCTATGGCTGCCTCGAAATCGTCAAAGATCGAGCCAAAGAAGACCCTGTTAAGATTTTTAAAAAAGCCCTCGAAAACGTCAAACCGATTCTGGAAGTAAAATCCCGGAGAGTCGGCGGTGCGACCTATCAGGTTCCCATCGAGGTGCCTCAGGATCGCAGAACTTCACTGGCAATTCGCTGGATCATAACCAATGCACGGGCGCGTGGAGAAAAAACCATGCGCGAGAAGCTGGCAGCCGAGCTTCTGGATGCCTCTAATAATCGCGGGGGGGCCATAAAGAAGAAGGAAGACACTCACCGCATGGCAGAAGCCAATAAGGCATTTGCCCACTATCGGTGGTAATGAGGTTTCTCCGTGGGTCGTTCAGTACCGCTAGAACAAACCAGAAATATAGGCATCATGGCACATATTGATGCCGGGAAAACGACCACAACGGAGCGTATCCTCTATTATACCGGGATTACGCACAAACTCGGCGAGGTGCATGAAGGCACCGCGACGATGGATTGGATGGAGCAGGAACAGGAGCGCGGAATCACGATTACGTCGGCCGCGACTACCTGCTTCTGGACGGACCATCGCATCAACATTATTGATACTCCCGGCCACGTCGATTTCACGGCTGAAGTCGAGCGCAGCTTGAGAGTGCTGGATGGTGCCGTAGCGCTATTTGGTGCTGTTGAAGGAGTCGAACCGCAATCGGAAACCGTTTGGCGGCAAGCAGATAAGTATTGCGTCCCACGCATTGGATTTGTGAATAAAATGGATCGTCCCGGAGCTGATTTCGCGAGAGTGCTGGAAATGATGCGCACCCGTCTGCATGCCGTGCCGGTTGCGGTCCAAATCCCGCTTGGCGTTGAAGATGAGTTCCGCGGAGTGATCGACCTGATACGGCAAAAAGCGATCTTCTTCCGCGAAGAGACGCTGGGCTCTGATTATGAGATCGGAGAGATACCTGCCGAATACCTGGATGAAGCGGCAGCCTACCGGGAAAAAATGATTGAGGCGGCTGCGGATGCCGACGATCACCTGCTGGAAAAGTACCTGGGGGGAGACGAAGTCGATAGCACAGAAATTGTGAGGGCCCTGCGCAAGGGGACAATCGCGCAGAAATTTGTTCCTGTCCTCTGCGGCGCTGCTTTTAAAAACAAGGGAATCCAGCAGTTGCTCGACGCCATTATCGCTTACCTCCCTTCGCCTCTGAATGTTCCCCCGGTAACTGGAATCGCTGAAGACGGCAAAACCCCCCCGATTCGCAAGGCTTCCGACGACGAACCTTTTTCGGGATTGGTATTTAAAATTATGACCGATCCTTTTGTCGGTCATCTGGCGTTTTTCCGCGTATACTCGGGGCAGCTCAAATCGGGAACAAGCGTATACAATTCAACGCGGGATTCGGTCGAACGGGTCGGCCGCCTGCTGAAGATGCATGCAAACAAGCGCGAGGAGATAAAAGAGGTATATTGCGGGGACATTGCGGCGGCCGTCGGCCTTAAGTCCGTCAGCACCGGAGATACGATCTGCGAAAAACAGCATCCAATCGTGCTGGAAGCGATCGATTTTCCCGCCCCCGTGATCTCGGTAGCCGTTGAGCCTAAGACCAAATCCGATCAGGAGAAACTGGGCATTTCACTTGATAAATTAATGCGGGAGGATCCAACATTCCGCGTTCATACGGACCCGGATACCGGGCAAACCATCCTGTCGGGTATGGGTGAACTGCATCTGGAAATTCTTGTGGACCGGATGGTCAGGGAATTCGGTGTGGCGGCAAATATAGGCAAACCCCAGGTGGCGTATCGTGAGACCATCCGTCACCGCTCGGAATCAGAGGGTAAATTCGTCCGACAGACGGGGGGGCACGGGCAATACGGCCACGTCAAAATTGTTCTGGAACCGCTCCCGCCGGGAAGCGGCTTTGAATTTGTAAATGAAATAGTCGGCGGCGCTATTCCAAAAGAATATATCTCGCCGGTAGAAGAGGGCATCCAGCAGGCCCTGGAAACGGGAGTTCTGGCAGGGTTCGAAATGGTGGATGTGAAGGTTACTCTGACGGACGGCTCGTATCATGAAGTGGATTCTTCGGAACTTGCTTTTAGAATTGCCGGTTCCATGGCTTTGAAGGAAGCCGCCAAACGAGCTAAGCCTGTGCTCCTGGAACCCATGATGCGGGTGGAGGTTGTAGTGCCTGAAGAATATATGGGGAGCGTTACCGGGGATCTGCATTCACGAAGAGGCCGGGTCGAGTCGACGGAAAACAGGCTCAGCTCGACCATCATCCAATGCAAAGTCCCGCTCTCGGAAATGTTCGGTTATTCCACAGATCTTCGTTCCAGAACTCAGGGACGCGCAACCTATTCCATGCATTTTTCTCATTATGAAGAAGCACCAAAGGCAGTCAGTGAAGAAGTGATCTCCAAAATCCGTGGTAAGTCTTCGGGTAATTAGGTTCGGAGGGATATATGGCCAAGGAGAAATTTGATCGCAGTAAGCCGCACGTAAACATAGGGACGATAGGGCATATCGATCACGGGAAGACGACCTTGAC
>JAFGIY010000219.1 GCA_016929335.1 Acidobacteriota bacterium
ACAAGGATCCCTATCGTCTATCAAATGGCGAACATTTATCAATTCGGGGGGAGAGCATCATTATTAATAGCATGGAACTCGCCAGCATGGTCATGTGCTTCAACAACAGAGATTTGTATCACCCTACCAGCAATCCGTTCCTTTCCTGAATCAAGTATCTTTGCGATTACGTAAATCAGCAAGGAAGCGGGATCCAACTTCAATAGCTTCTTGAGCGGCACTGGAATCGACATCGATGCCGTGGGCAGCTTTATTCATTGGTCCTATAACTCTTAACAGGTCAGCGCCGGATTCTGGGAGCAGCCCCATTTTATGGAGTTCCTGGAGCAACCCCCCAATACCATTGGATTTGGTGTCGAGACCGTGTGCAACAGCAAGATCATTCAGTGCTCGCTCGATTTCAATTCGAACCTTCACAACTGAAAGCAACGGGAATTCCTTGGCAAGCTCAGTTACTGTGGGCAAATCTTGTTGGAGTTTCTCGGGTAATGACCGACCAGGTGTGAGCGAGTACTGCGCAACCCCCATCGGCTTGCTGGTGTCTCGAAGGGCGTACTCGACAATGACCTCATTGCGGCCCTTACAGAGGATGATGCCAATGCTGGGATTGTCGTCATCCTGCCGCATTTGTTCATCCACGGCGGATAGGTAAAAGTTCATTTTGCCGGCAAATTCCGGCTTGAAGTCTTCAATCTTCAGCTCGATCACGACATAGCAGTGCAACCGGACGTGATAGAAAAGAAGGTCCAGGTAAAAATCCTGTTCACCAACTTCGATGTGATATTGGCTGCCCATGAAGGCAAAACCTTTGCCCAATTCCAGAATCAGATTGCGGAGATGCTCGATGAGCCCACGTTCGAGGTCGCGCTCTGCGATCTCCGAGCCAAGGGTAAGAAAATCAAAATTATATGGATCTTTGATGAGCTGCTGTGCCAATTCTGATTGGGGTTCGGGAAGTGTTCGGCTGAAATTCGTAAGTGCCTTGCCTTGTCGCTGAAAGAGACCGCTTTCAATTTGGTGAACGAGTACATTGCGACTCCACCCGTTCTGAACAGCCTGGCGAATGTACCATTCTCGTTCACCGGCGCTTTTGACGGTGTCCAGGATGCGAACGTTATGGCCCCACGGCAATTGTGCAACAGCCTGTTGCACAAATTCGGGGTCGGGATAGGCTTCAGCCAAAGCCCTCATGTATTTGAGGTTTCGGGCTCCAAATCCCGTCACTCCTGGAAATGCTCTGCTGAGATCAGCGGCCAGGCGATTGATAATCTTAGTGCCCCAACCCTCGGCTTGCTGGCGCATCAGGATGTCCCTCCCGATGCCCCAATACAGAAGGATCATCTCTCGATTTACAGCTAAAGCCGCCTTCACCTGGGCAGCCCGGATTCGTTCCTTTAATTCAACAAGGAAAGTGTCATAGCCCAAGGGCCTAAGCATTTCGTTATTCATTTTGTTAGTTCCGAAAATTTTCGCTTCATTTGTACCACGAATTCCAAGTTGGAGACTATGAAAGCCTTCGAGCACAGTGTCGGGGCGGACGACCGACAGCTGCTTTATGCTGCCTAGAAAAAGATTTTCCCATTACTGCGAACTACAAAACTGTTCAGCCGCGCTTGTTGTGGCACACTCTCAGTACAGCCCTCGCAACAAAGCCAATCGCGATGAAATCCATGATTGTCACGAAAACAAGCGTGACATCTTCCTCAGTGATGTGTTTGAAGAAAAATGCCGATATTGCCATGCTCACAATGGCAACCCATATTCCGAGGCCGATTATTCTCACTCCCGTTAGCATAGGTTTCATAAGCTCCTTTCCGGCAAGAATTGTTGGCGTCTTTTCCCCGATCACGTGAAACTTGTTTGCCAAAAATCAGCTCACCAATTCGTTAAACAGATCGTTTTCGAACACAACGCCTTCGCGAGCGCAGCTGCGTTTCACATCCTCCACAAAATCGGCCATCAAGTAGCCGCCCCGGCCGACCGAAATATCCCGGATTTTGTGGACGATTTTCTCAAGGCGCTTTTTCTGCCAGGCGCGATTGCGCGTATCCGGCGGGGTTGCAATTTCCCGGACGAAATACTTGAAGCTGTTGATCTTCGTCGGAGTTCGGCGAACAACGGCATCCAAAACCGAAACGATTTGGGCTGCCGGCACCCCCCCGATTCTATTTTGCTCATATGCTTCGGAATCGGATTGATTCCACCGATTGCCAGTCGCTTTTTCATACGCTTCGCGCACAAGTAGAAAATCCGCAGTTTCTTTCTCTCGCGGCACCGCCGCGCATGTGTGGTTTTCCACAGGCATGCTGCCAATTTCGGTTCTTTCGCCTTTTGATGATGATGATTTATTTTTTAAATCATCATCATTTTCTATGGTGGCACCTTGTGCCACGGTGGCATGTGGTGCCGGGCACGCACGTGGTGCCAGGGTGGCATCCGATGCCATGCAGTCGGTTTCATTTTCATCGCAGTCTTCTGGCGGAATATTGGGATTGCTTGGCGGCACATCTTCCGGAATCAATACCTGGTAATAATTGCCGCGCTTTTCTCCGCCGAGTCTTGATCCGATCCTTTTTATCAATCCCCGTGATTCGAGATAAATGATTGTGTTTTGTACCTTTCGCTGCGACATCAAAACCAATCTCGCAAGTGTTGGGAGGTTAATCAGGCAGGTATCCTTTTTGAATCCATGAGACAAAAGAAAAAGCTGGTAATAGACCGCCTTTGCGAATGGATCGAGCGTTGGAAAGAGGCTGAAATTGATCGTATTCGGAACGCGCAATTCGCCTTTGACCCTGGCATATCGTGCTACCGTAGCATGTGGTGCCAGGGTAGCATGAGGTGCCACCGTGGCACCGTGCCAGGCAGGAATGTCGTTCTGTGCCACGGTGGCATGTGGTGCCAGGCAGTTTTCCACAAGCATTTCCTGCCGAATTTCAGGCTCCAGCTTGCTGACAATTCCATTAAGCGGAACGTACTGCTTAAGTAAATCTCTGGTTGCCGAATTGTCACCCTGCCCCTGAATCAAATCCTTAGCGATTGATGCTTTCAGCTGCTGCATGTCTCTCTTGTTCATGATCCATTTCCTCTTTGAGCTCGTTGAAGAGTTTTGTGAAGTCGAACGTGGCGGACGTAGCAGCAGTGTTCTCTACTACTCCTTTCTTCATGGCCGTTGCTTCAGCAACGCCGACATACCGATGAATGATTGATTCCAAAACCAGGCTCTGGCCGAAGAATTCCTCAACCTGCTGGCGGATAACCTTGTCCAGATTCTGTCGCTTGTTGAACATAGTGGTTAGAACGTGGATCTTCAGATTGGGATTATGAGTCTCGCTGATGGCGGCAATAGTCTTGAGTAGCTGAGTCATGCCGAGAAGGGCAAACGAGCTGCTATCAATTGGAACTACGACCGAATCGGCAACGACCAGGGCATTAACGGTGGCTGCCCGCATTGCCGGCGGAGTGTCAATTAGGATGACATCAAATTCGGGCTGAATCGGCTTGAGTTGCCGACGAAGGAGAACCTCCCGGTTGACCTTCTTGGCCTCCAGGAGATCATCGGCTTCAATGTCGATGGAATTGGGCAAAAGCTTAAGCTGAGGCCGAACTTCGACAAGATAGCGGTGAATATCGAGTACTTCACTAATCAGCAGACGATGTGCCGTAGTGTTCAGCTGATTCAGATCGACGCCGAGGCCGGCGCTGAGATTTCCCTGCTGATCCAGATCTATTGCAAGGGTACGGTACCCGGCTCTCGCAAAACAAATCGCCAGGTTCAGAGCAACTGTTGTCTTGCCGCATCCACCTTTGGCATTGGTAAATGTGAGGATTTGAGCCATAATACACTGCCTCCGTTAGCTGCTACTTCGTATTTCCTGGGCATAGCGGATCATGGCCAGAAAACACGAGTGCAACGGTTGTGCAACGGTGTGGCGTCCTACTGGAGCCGAAACCGTACTAAAGCACCTGTTGTTTGTTTAGGTTTTTATTGGTTACTGTGGCAAAGGAGAACAGGGCGGTTCGACCGTTTGGGCCTTCATAACCCCAAGGTCGGTGGTTCGATTCCACCCGTCGCTACCAACCCTCCATCCGCTTATATCGCAATAACATACAGCAATACAGGAAGCGCCATTCATAAAGACGATGTCGCCATTTTTCGCCCACCTTCAATGCCATATTCCCACGGTCGGATGTGAAAAAGAGGCTATTAGCATAACCCCGCAACGCCATCTAAATATAAGCAAACAGTAAAGATATTAAAATGGGCTATTTATATAACAAACATCCTATCGCAACCCAAATATCGATCAACCCCAATTATGGGAAGTGGGCGAAAATCGCATTTATCTAACCCTCGCAATCCCTTGCCAGATGCGGGTTCCAGCAGCATTGGTGTTTCAGTGATGTCGATGCAATGGTTGTGCAACGGTTTTATTCGAGAGGCTGCAATATGGTGGAGTATGATATCGCATATCCTATAATCATGAATGCCGCCATTAATCTGCTGCCGCATTCAATAGTTATGGTCATAAAACCGAAGGATCCTATTCCGCTGAGCCAGCAAATAAATGCCCTGCAGATTGTAGATCGGTAGGAATAAATTTCCGGTTCTGCTTTGTAGCATTATTTAGAATGCTGCATAGTATTCCGTACAAATTGATCTGGCGTCCGATGCCATTGGGCACAGAAAATATTGCGGATAGATGCAATCATCTGCTAAGGCAAGCCAAAATCATTTGATAAGCGTGACTACTTGGATGTTGAAGGAACACATTGGTTTTCGGAAAGAAACTTCTTAAATAGTCCAGGGACTCGACGACTTCCGGGTGTCTTGTCGACCGAAACGGCATTCCTTCCGATCCGGAAATGCGCAAGAAGCAGGTCTGCGTTATTACCATAATCGTAATCCATGTCAGGACTGATCACGAGTTCACTGTCAGGCTTGCCATTGGTAACAACAACGAGTTGCAGTACACCAGTTTCAGCATGATAAAAGCGAATTGCGCCGTCCAGATTAGCAATGGCCAATACTTTTCCGTTTGGACTAAGCGCCGCGGCGGATTCCCCTGGATATGTCTGGATCTCGCGCAATTTAGTCCAGCTTAAAGTGTCCCATATCAATACCCTGCCCGTGGAAGTGACCGCGTATGCGCGCTTCCCGTCTTGGGAAAATAGAGCTGCGATAATCGTCCCGCCTAACTCCTGGTTAGGATTTAACGGATCATAATCCAATACCTCGACCTTGCGCAAAACCTGTAATGGCTTTTTCCCGCTGGTATCAAGAAGCCAAACAGGTCCGGTATCCGAACCTGCCAGCAGCCACTTGCCCTCCGGACTGTACGCCAATGCTGTGGTGCCGGGCTTATAGCTGTCGCCTAGCCTCTGTACTCCCGATGGATTCGGAAAGGCATGAATGCGATTAAGTGTGGCCGCATCATAAATTTTGACGAGTTGATCCTGTTGGCCGGTAGCAATTTGTTTTCCGTCCGGACTGAATACGACGATGTTCAGCTGCGGGTCAGGCTGTTTTCGTCGACGAACCAACTTTCCATTTGCGGTATCCCAGGTAGAGAGCATTCTCAATCGAGTTATTTGATCCCCAGCATTTTTGCATGCTGCACGGTTATCATCAGATTCGCAGTAAAATTCATCTGCAGTCGCGGAGGCAAATGTCTTTCCATCCGGAGAAAAAGCGATACTATTGGATGAAAATTCAAGAAATCCGGGAAGCTCGTTGACCAAATCCGTACGAAGATCCAATTCTTTAAGCTCTGGCTGTATTTGCCAGAGTTCGGTCCAGCCATTTTCAAATTCATTGCCTTTCACATCGCGACTGCTATCGCGAGTGCCGCATGCAAGGCGGCGCCCCTCGGGGGAAAGGGCAAAGGCACTGACCATGCTTTTCGGAGAAGGGGCTTGCATCGGCTTCACTTTTGTATTCCAGAGCCTAATAAAATCCTTTCCTGCCACCCCTAATATGCCTGCTTTCCCATTCCATTGAATAAATCTGTTCCCTGCATTCAGTGAGGTATGAAGGGTTAAAACTTCCGATCCGGTCTGAATGTTGATAATAACGAGTCTATCCGAGAGCGTGACAGCCAGCATGCTGCCATCGGGACTGAACACGTAATGGTCGCTCTCAAGCGAGCTTGATTCCAATGGGAATGCATGGATGCGCTGCCAGGTATTCGTATCAAATAAAGATATTTCTTTTTCGTACTGGGCGGCAAGCCATTTGCCATCCGGACTGAATTCAATCTTCCCGGCGTGTGGATATTCCACATCCTGCTTTATTTGTGCAACCTCGCGGCCGGAAGTTGTATCCCAGATGCCGATGAATCTGCGGTGTGTGGAATGCTCTGCAAAATACCGTCCATCGATGCTGAAGGCCGTCCCGAGTACCCATTCAAAGACCGCATTGAGAGTGTAAAGAGTTTCCCCGCTTTTCAGATCGATCAACTGGATTTTTTGATCATAGCCGAATCCATCCCCTTTTTCTGTATACTTGCCCAATCGAACGGCGCCGAGCCGGCCGTCGCTACTAACAGCAATCAATTCCTTCCCTTGTTTCAGATATTTTGCGGCATTTTTCTTATTGTCAAAGGCTGTCCATCGCATCACTTCGGCCGTTGAGGGGGCAGTCAGATTACGCTCAGTAGGCCCTGCATCGTTCCGCGTGTCGGTTAACACAGGGTTTCCCGTGTCAACACGCCAAAAAAGCGGTGGGGCTCCAGAGGAGCTGGCACTGATATTCATCGGTAAAATAGCAAGCCATGCGTCATCGGGACTGAATGCTATGGTGCCTTCTGCTTTTATTGAGCCCAACAGTCGTCCTGATGGAATAGATAAAATTAAAACTTCAGAAAGATTGTCTATGGCGAGAAGCTGGCTATCATGGCTAAACACAGCTCCTCCAAAATAATTTAGGTTAGCCTTCTGTACGACAAGCTGGGGCGGATTTTGTTGTGCATAGAGCAAAACGAGTGGAGCCAAATCAAAGCAAAGGAGTAGAGCAATGCATAATCGAAGTCGCATGGTTTGATCCCTTTTAGGGCTTTCTGTTATGCAATTAAAAATATTGTGAAGCTGTTTCACATGAGGGATTCATTCCTTTATTTCCAAAGAGTTTGGTTTTGTTCCTATCTCCAAAATCGTTCTACAAGGATCCCTATCGTCTATCAAATGGCGAACATTTATCAATTCGGGGGGAGAGCATCATTATTAATAGCATGGAACTCGCCAGCA
>JAFGIY010000220.1 GCA_016929335.1 Acidobacteriota bacterium
GATCTGGCCCAATCTTCCGCCCGTGAAGTTCAATGCGGAGAAGGTGTCCCAGGTAATTCTGAACCTTCTGGACAATGCCAGAAAATACTCGGGAAAATCGCGCCTGATCCGGGTCAATCTCTGGTTACAGGAAGGCGAGGTGGTCGTTGAAGTGCAGGACAAAGGGCTCGGCATATCCGATGAGGAAAAAGTAAAAATATTCGAACCTTTTTACCGCGCCTCGAAAGGAACGGAAAAAGGCGGTAGTGGGCTCGGTCTTTACCTGGTTTCGGAAGTGATGAAGGAGCACGGCGGAAGGATTGAGCTGGAAAGCGCAGTGGACATGGGAAGCAGTTTCCGGCTGTTTTTCCCTGTCAGCGGGGCCCATCGCGCGAAAGCCAGGAAACATAAAGGCCCGGCATTAACCGTGATTGACACCGGGCGGGGAGCCTAGGTTTTGCCATGCAAAAGATACTAATCGTCGAAGACCAGGCTGATCTGGCCAACGGTCTCGAGATCAATCTGAAGAAGGAAGGATATAAGGTACTTAAAACGGCAACCGGCGAGGAGGCGCTTAAGATGGCGCTCCGCGATCTCCCGGATCTGATTGTGCTGGACATCATGCTGCCAGGAATCAGCGGTCTGGACGTATGCCGGGAGTTGCGTCAGAAATCGGTGCAAATCCCCATAATCATGCTGACGGCCAAGAGCGACGAAACCGATAGGGTGGTCGGCCTCGAGTTGGGGGCGGATGATTACATCACAAAGCCGTTCAGCCTCCGCGAACTGATGGCCCGGATTCGGGTCTGTTTGCGCCGTCAGCCGCAGCAGGCGGATATCCCGCGCTATCGTTTTGGGCATGTGGACATTGATTTCGAGAAGTATCGGGTAACGGTACGGAACAAGCCGGTGGAGATGACGCAGAAGGAATTCGAGCTCATCCGGTACATGATCCGCAACCGGGACATGGTGCTTTCGCGCGACCGTTTGCTGGACGAGGTATGGGGATACGACCAATACCCGACAACCCGCACGGTGGACACTCACGTTTTAAAGCTGCGCAAGAAGCTTGAGGACGATCCGGCAGAACCCAAATACATCCTTTCAGTTTACGGTGGAGGCTACAAATTTGTCGGTTGATATAACAACAAAACAAAACCTCGCACATCTGCCGGGAATTAATCCTTGCGAATGGCGGCTTTTCTTACCAGCCCAATGGATCGCATCGACTGCATTTCACGGGATGTGCGGAGCTCGTTTTATCAGGGCTCGATTCTAAAATTTTATGAATCCTTTCCGCCAAAACTTGATGCGAAATCTATGAATCCAAATATGTGGATGTAGCCAAAAGAGGATCATCGCCCTACACTGCGAATTTCCTTTATCCATAATTAGGGTGAAATTCATTTTCCCTCCTCGGTTTTGCCAGCTTGCAGTGGATAAAATAGGTAGCCTTTATAGGAAGGCTTGTTATGGATTTCGGCTTTATTTAATAGGCTAAATGATTTAGTTGGTTCGACAATTTTTGTGGGCCCAGAAGGATTGCCAATCATAGCAAAGCAAATTTCCCAGGACCGAGAATCAAACCTCGAAAATTCGCGAAGTTCTCCGCATATGTCATCGAAACAATGGTTGTTTGCATTGCTTCTGGTTTGCCTTCTGGGTATAACACTATCTTTTTACCTCGCTTTTATCGATATTTGTTCTCGACTTCCAGAAGGCACTGATTTCGGTAAATTTTATATGTCAGCGAAATTCATGCTTGAAGGAAAAGATATATATATATAGTGATATACTTAGGGGCAGTTTGCAACCACTACCCCCCACTATGGGAAAGGGGTCTCGTTTCACAAGAGAAACTTTGCATCCAAACTTAAATCCGCCGTTTCAAACTCTGGTAATGTTGCCTTTTGCATGTCTGCCCTCCGGGCGACTCATCTGAAGACCGGGCGTGCGCGGACCATCAAGGAGGCGCATCGAAGGTCGTGGGAGTTCCGCTACCCCAAACGAGCAGAACAGTTCTTTCGGCGCTGCTATTTCTGGGCGACACACTCGCGTTTGAAGCCGATCATGGCGGCAGCCAGAACCTTGAAACGCCATCTTGCGAACATTTTGACTTATTTCAAGCATCTGATTTGCAGCGCTACAGCCGAAGGTTTGAAAAGCAAGATTCAAATGGTGTGAAAGAAATGGCCTACGAGTTTCGCAACCGTGAAGACTATAAGAAAGCAATTTATTTTCACTGCGGTGGCCTCGATTTATATCCAAGACCAGCTGTTGCGACATAGTAAGGGGGGCACCACAACATGTTGGGGGTACCAACTCAAAAGCCGGAAGCGCTTTTTATGAAAAATATGAGAAGCACTCTATCGCATTTTTTATCAACGAAAAGAATTGCTCGATGGGCAATATTACTTATGCTGATTGCCTGGCTCTTTGCCAATCCGCCTCAAGCTTATAGAGACTATGCCCCGCTATTCGATTTCATCGAATACTGGTCGGCGGCAAAGGCCTTTGTTAACGGGAATAGTCCTTATAGCGTTTCAACATTACTGGAAATTCAAAAGCAAGTCGGCTGGACAGAACCTGATCCTCTGATGATGTGGAATCCGCCTTGGGTACTGCCCATATTGGCCCCCCTATCATTGATCCCGTTTTGGACTGCGCGCGCATTGTGGTTCTTATTTAACGGGGTTTTAACAATTTTAGCTGTGGATTGGTTCTGGATTGCTTATGGAGGCTCACAGAAAAGGCGATGGATGAGTTGGGTCGGCGCCCTATTTTTTCTGCCTTTTCTTCAATCAATGCTTTTGGGTCAAATCAGTCCACTCGTTTTAACCGGAATCTGGGGGTTTGTTTGCGCTCTCAGCAAGCGTCGTCTCTTTCATGCCGGCATCTTTTCCTTCCTGATCTCGATTAAACCTCACGTGCTTTACTTGTTTTGGATCTTTCTTGCGCTCTGGATCTTAAAAAATAAGAAGTGGAATGTCCTATGGGGGTTTTTGATCTCTTTATTAATTATGTCAACAATCACGTTTGTAATCAATTCCCACGCGTTCATCGAATATGTCACGACCATAAGAACAACTGCCGGGCCACAAATATGGGAAACTCCCACTTGGGGAGTTGCCCTTGGCTTGATCTGTCCGGAACATGCTAGATGGCTTCGATTTACACCATCACTATTGGGACTGATTCTTTCTTTATTAGTATGGCGCCGCTGGCATAGTAATTTTCGTTGGGAAAATCAATTACCAGCAATTTTGCAGCTGTCCGTTATAACATCCAGTTTCTCTTGGTCGATTGACTGGATAGTTTTATTGCCGATCGCGATCTACATCATATTCCGTTTTCAACAATCGCCCTGGAAGCACATCTGGATGGCCGCTGTCTTGCTTATTATGCAACCGCTTTTGATTCTAACTCTATTCAAATTTCAATCCAATTTTTATGCAATTTGGTTTCCGCCTGCATTATGGTGTCTATTTTATATTGCAGCAAGAGCTGATAGCTTTTATCAATCGTCAGCAGATTTTTGCGATTATGATACCCCTTGACATGATTTTGATTCGGCTTGGCAGATGATGTCCGTGGCGCCTCGATAACATTATAAAAATCGAAAACCTTATACCAGATCAGCATCGATTTCATGACTCATGGCATATCATCCGCAATTCTTGACCAAGAGTGCCAAGATAACAAATATTAAACGCAACCAATTAAGCCGATAAGATATAGATCATGGATTTAAGGAAAATACAGGCTTCCCTTCTCATGACAATCGTCGTAATCTTCTGCGTTCCACTGGCGTTCGGATCGCGCAAGGCCGAACAATCGAAGGTTAGGATCGATGATTTCATCGAATACTGGGCTGGCGGGAAACTGACAATTGAGGGAGCCAATCCGTATGATCCCGAAGAAATGCTTCGCGTTGAACGGCTTGTTGACTCTTCCATGCCGCTGACCATCATGATGTGGAACCCGCCATGGACGATGTCACTGGTAATGCCTTTCAGCCTCCTGGACTATCGAACGGCAAGCATCCTATGGCTCTTGATGCACATGTTTATTGTCATGGCCTCAGGCGGCTGGCTTTGGCACTATTACGGGGGAAAGACAGAAACTGCGTGTCTGGTGGCCTTGGGAGCCTTGCTTTTTCCCCCGGGCCTTATAGCTCTCGGCAACGGCCAGATTACGCCTCTTATGCTCGGAGGCGTATGCGCTTTTCTTTTCATGGTAGGGCGAGGCCGCTATGTGCCGGCGGGCCTAGCGGCATCAGTAACCTTTATCAAACCGCATCTCTCTTACCTCATCTGGGGGGCGATACTGCTGTGGAGTATACATAGAAAGCAATGGCGTGTTATAATTGGAGCGATTTTTGGTGCGGCTGGCCTCATGGCCGCACCGTTGTTATTGAATCCCCACATTTGTCAGCAATATCTTGCCGCAATGGTCAACTACCCACCGGATTACTATCTCAGCCCTACCATAGGAACCCTTGCAAGATTGGTGCTGGGCTGGGAAAAGTGGTGGCCGCAGTTTGCGCCAAATCTGATCGGCATTGCCTGGCTGGTGTGGTATTGGCTGCCTCGTAGGCACGACTGGAATTGGAAAGATCATCTTCCTGTCGTCCTGTCAATATCACTGCTGACTTCCGCGTTCGGGTGGCTGTTTGATCTGGTGCTTTTTCTCATTCCCTTTGTTCAGACATCAGTATCGCCGGGTCGAAGGAAAAGGCCGGGATTAGCCGCAATTGCTTGGGGTGCTATGTTGTCCGCCTGTGCGCTGACTTTGATCCTATGGCCGACTTCCGTACTCATCGGCCTTCCACGGAATATCCGGTCGGCTGAAACGGCGTTATCATCAGCTTTAAGCCGTCCCAACCAATTCTGGCAGATTGTGGTCGCTCCCTTGTTCTTGCTTGGATTTTTCGTTGCCTGGCGAAGGAACGCCGATATAGGGCCAATTGCGAGTGCTTCTATCGGTTCGATGCCCTCCAAAACCAACAATGGAACCAAATCGGCATCATAGAACCGTCAGAGACTATGGTTGAAAATTAATGAACATTCATAGAATTACCACCTGGATTCTCATCTTTGCCTTGGCTGCATTATTTGTGTTTAAAACAGATAGGGGGTATTTGGCAGCGCAAATCGATTTGGGCGATTTTCTCGAATACTGGTCCGCAGGCAGAATATTTTTATCGGATGGCAACCCGTATAGCAGCAGCGAGTTGCTAAGGATTCAACAAAGAGTCGGTCTTCAAAGGCCCAGTCCGGCAATGATGTGGAGCCCACCCTGGGCAATTCTGTTCATGCTTCCATTCACTCTTCTGCCCTTCGGGATTGCCAGAGGGATTTTTCTCTTGTTCGAAATCGCAATAATTGCCTTCGCTGCATGCCGGCTGTGGACTAAATTCGGCGGATCGAAGAATAAGCTCTGGATTGGAGTGCTCGGAGCATTTCTATTTCTTCCCAGTCTCTTGGCGCTTCATCAAGGACAGATCAATATCCTGGTTTTAGGAGGATTGATCGCTTTTTTATGGGCGATTGAAACAAAACGTAATCTTATTGGAGGATTGGCTACGATTGCAATAGCACTTAAGCCGCACCTCATTCACCTCTTTTATATTTTCCTTTTATTCTGGTCATGGAAAGTTCGACGCTGGCGCACCTTAATCTGGGCCTTTACATTACTTTCTTTCTCTATAAGCATACTATGCGTCATCAACCCCAAAGCTGTTCTCGGATATATTACAACTTTAGAAACGTCGCCGGGACCATTAGAGTGGCTGACTCCTTCATCAGGTGTCGCTCTCATGCTGTTAACTTCATCCGAACCTAATCTGATTCGATTTGTTCCAATGACAGCAGCTTGGATACTGGCAATTCTTCTGTGCTACCGATCGCTCCCCGAAGCATTTTGGAGCAAGTACTTAAACCTTATTCTATTGCTCTCCATGGCGACTACCCCTTTTTGTTGGACGTCCGATTGGGTTGTCTTACTCCCAGTTGTGATTCAGACATTGGTTTGGTTCAGTGTCAATCCTTCGCGCAATTGGTGGATAGTGGCTGCGCTTGGCTTCATACAATTTGCTATCATATTCACGGCATTCAACTTGCCCAATTATAATGAAGTCTACAATTTTTGGGTTCCGTTCGCACTATGGGCTGTTTACTGGCTTGGCAATAAGACAAACAGAATAAAAGCAAACGCATTGTCGGCCTGAGGAATCTCGGCCACACCGTAGATCAATAAAATGGCTTTAAATTCCGAAATTTTCCTTCACTGCAAACGTCTGTCCTCGCCCCGATTATCCGCGTGGATCCTCCTGGTCGCCGGCGCGGCGATGATTTGGCTTGCCATGCCCACCTTGCTCGGAAAGATTTATGTCGCCGATGACTTGGGAGAGTTTCACCTGCCGATCCGGAGCTTTTACGCAAAGCAATTGGCGGCCCGTGAGCCGTTTGAATGGATG
Organism: Acidobacteriota bacterium; assembly: GCA_016929335.1. GTDB lineage: Bacteria > Acidobacteriota > UBA6911 > UBA6911 > UBA6911 > UBA6911. The sequence goes on from JAFGIY010000220.1 coordinate 6,458, forward strand.
CCGCAACTTTATGCCGGATTTTACATCGGCGCCGAGGGCCAGTTGGGCGCCTACCACCCGTTTCATTGGATCCTGTACCGCAGCATGCCGCTTGATATCGCGTTCAACCTCGAGCTACTGACCAGCTATCCTTTTCTTTTTTGGGGCACATGCCTGTTGCTGCGGCGCCTGACAGGAAGCCGGACGGCAGGACTGTATGGAGCTCTTGTATTCACCTTCAGCAGTTTTATGCTGCTTCATTTCATTCATCCCAATGCCATCGCCGTTATTGCGCACTTGCCTTGGATTTTGCTGGCTCTGGATAGAGCGGCGGGATCCGACTCCCGTCGCCGAAGAGCCCTGGCTGAGATGTGCATAGGGTTGTTGATCGGCTCGCAATTGCTATTAGGATACCCACAGTGCGTATGGTTTACGGCGCTGACCGCCTGCCTTTTCTTAGCCTGGAGATATTTACAGCTCAGATATTCTTTGAAACGAATCGCTGCAATTGCCGTTGCCGTTGCATCGGGCGTTGCTATCGGAGCGGTCCAATGGGCGGCCACACTGCATCTGCTGGCCAACTCTGTGCGAAAAACCTTAGACGCCGCGTTTTTTAACGAGGGATCGCTGCACCCCTCAAATCTTGTACAACTGGTTGCGCCCTATTTGTTTAAAACAAGGGTGATGGGACAAAACACACATGAGCTGGGACTCTATATAGGCGCCGTTCCGCTGGCCCTGTGTGTCTGGCTTTTATGCAATCGAAACTCCTGGGGCCGACATCGAAAATTGATCCGGGCGTTGATCATATTCGGCATCCTGTCTCTTTTGCTGGCTGCGGGCGAATACGGCGGGCTCTATCGCCTGCAATTGTTGATACCACCGGTCAACCGCTTGCGCTTTCCTTGCCGTGCGATTGTGCTGGTACAATTTTGCACGGCAGCAATAGCGGGTGTGGCACTTTCAGTGTTAAAGACGTATGCAAAAAATCATGCAGCCAGAGCAAATTGTGCGGCCTTGCCCCTCGTTATTGTCGCGGCTGTATCATGCGCCGCGATTGGATCAATTATCCTGCCTGATTATGTATCCACGCCTCCGCTGATATGGCTCGGTCCGGCGCTTGTGATTTTGGCAGTGGTTATAGTGAAATGTGCCGCTCGCGGATCACAAATTGCTTTATATATTTTGGTTCTCTTCACGGCAGTGGATCTTACCGCATACGGGGTGAGTTATTCGGTATGGGGAAAAACTGCAAGGCTGGCGGATTTCATCCGCGAGGCGCCGCGGCCTCCGGGACAAGCATCCGCCCGGGTCGTCGCACCTCCAATCAAAGAGGGAATCTACATCGGCAACAGCATGCTTCTGGCGGGAGTCACGCGCGTTGACGGGTACGCCGGCCTTAAGCCTTTTCGTCAACTCGACTACTCCCAAGAATCGACCTGGCGGCTTGCCGGAGCGCAATGGGCTTATCTGCCCGGTAATGGGACCGGATCACTCAAATGGAATTCGATATCTTCTACGGCGCCGCGCGCCGGACTGATCGGCCTAGGCAATGCTCGGGTGGAGATTATCACGGATAAACCGGGGCGAATTGACCTGGTCGTATATAACTCTGCTTCAGGAGTGCTTTTTATCACGGAAAGCTACGATCCGGCGTGGCGTGTGACGGTGGACGGGTGGCAAGCTGACGCTTCCCGCATTCAGGGTGATTTTCTCGGCTGTGCCCTGTCGCCCGGCTACCATTACGTTCAATTTGAATTCAAGCCCCGATGCAAGGAATGGGGAGGCAGGATTTCCCTCTGCGGCCTTGGACTTCTGTTGATGTTTTGCGCTTTGCGCATTCGGCCTGTTGGCGCAAATCGTATAAATACAAATACACCTCGGAATCCAGCATAACGAACTCCAGTCTTTTTTCACCGATTTGCTCAAGCTGACTGACAAACAAGTCTTTTTCGTTGTACTCCGCGTTTTCGTAAACGTGTGAAAACAATAACCACACGCGCGGCTTACCCCTCAACTTCCTTAATTCGGCTGTCAAGCCCCGCGGATTGTTGCCGGCCAATTCACCGGCTACATATTCCATCTCCGAGCCGGCGTAGTAGCGGAAAGCGGGAAGTGCCCGATGATAGACATAGATTGTATCGCCCCGCTTCAGCTCATTCCTCAGATAAACTATGGCCGGCCGGATGTGTTCAGGATAATACGGCGCGATGAAATTGCGGGCGGCACTTTCGATCGGCTCGCAGAGGAGGAACCCGGCCGCCAGTAAAACGGTGCCATGCGCCAACCAGGATTTCTTATATAATGAATTGCCGATAAAATCGATCCCCGAACCGATCAGAATCGCAAACACCGGCACCAGAAAGAGCACCATACGCACGCCGAAAGGATACTTTCCCAGCGCCGAAGCCAACAAGGCGGCAAGCAGGGTCAAGCCGAGGAGCGCACCAAAGCGCAACTTTCGGCGCAGGATATGTAATAGGCCGATCATAAATAAAATGAATGGTATGCTGGGCAGGACGTTGAAAACCAGTGCATTTTCATTAGCAATAAAGCTGCTCAAACCACCCGGGTTATACAGTGTGAGCTTGACGACGTAATAGGTCCATGCCGGGGCTTGCCACGAGAGCGGCATAAAAAAAGGAGCCCAAAAATCGCTTAGAAATCTATTTTGGGATAGCAGGCGCAAGTTAACCAAAAATAAAACGACCAGGCTGAGCAGCCAGAGACATCCCATGCCGAGGATGGAGATCAAAGCCCTCCGGTTTTTAATATTCTGAATCGTCAACACGCCCCAAATGGCTGCCATGGCGAAGACAGCCGGATGGGAAAACCAAGGAGCCATCATCCCTATTATGGCTGCAGTCCAGTAATCACACCGCACCGGTTCCCGCTCATATATGCGCGTCCCCAACAAGAAAAGCATCAGGACGATAGCCGAATCCAAGGAAAATTGCTTGGCTTCGGAACTGTAGTAGATGGCGTGCCAGCCGAAGCTAAGGATTGCCAAGGCAAGGAGTCGGCCGGCGCTGGAGAGAATACATCGGGACAGATAATAGAGGAGAGGCAGACAAGCGCACCCAGCCAGCAACGGAAACAAGCGCAAGGCTAATTCGCTGTTTCCCCAAATGATCGTGCTAAGTTTTTCGAGCAGCAAAAAGCCCGGCGGGGCGGCCTGGCTAAAGTCCAGCTTTCCCAAAAGTCCCCCAAAATTCTTGTTTATGATATTGAGCGCCAGTAAGGCTTCGTCATGCCAGAGAGAGCGGTTGGCAAGGTATTGCCGCAGGCGCAAAGCGATACCCAGGCCGATGATGATCCATGCAGCAACACATGCGTAGCGGGGAGCCTTCACAGATTCCTGAAGCTCCTTGTTGGTTGACTGTTGATGATAATCGGCCTACATTTGCCGTGAAATCGTGTCCGATCGCATGGCGCGGCTATGGATGTGGATTGCATGACGCTGACATTCTGTTTATTCGAGCCGCATCGCGCTGGAAGAATGCGCACCCGGACATTCTTTCAAAAAGAACTGCAATATCGTCTTCGTACCTTGCCGCCCATCGTCCCGAGTAGCGAGCGGCCTCAATTAGTTTTACCATATCCTCATCCTGTTTCCCTTTGGGCAGGAGTAAGTATTTGATGTCATATTTCGCCAGCAGCGCTTCCCATTCCGCGCAGTGCAATACCTTGGAGTATTCTTTCACAAACGCTTCGTCAAAAAGGTGAACCCTGCCGTCGAAAAACGACCGCTGCTCTGGCCATAATCTCCAGATCAGGTAATCGCCATAAAGCTGAGGATGGAAGATGTTGCCTTGGATCCAGTTCCGTTCTATGAAATCCATGGCTCCGACCGGCGTATCCGGAGATTGAAGCGTGGACTTTTGCAATCTCATTTTTACCCATGGTGAGTGCATAATAAAGACGACTATCATGGCCAGAGCGATCACACGATTCAAAGAAGCCAATTCTTTCCTTCGCGCATGCGGATGGGAAAGCCTCAATGCACTTGCCGCCGGCTTCGGATGAATGAAAGACCAATCGATACTCGGCAAATGCCGGGCGAGCATGGGGGCGGACACGATCACGAACCAGACACAGTTGCGTAACGCCATCAATCCATAAGCGCTGAAGGCGGCATAGAGAGAAAGCTCCAACAAAGACGGCCGGCGGCTGGAAACGATGAAGGCCAGGGTCAAAAGAAAAAATGGAAGGTAGAATAGCGTGAATCCGTCGCTCGAGCTGACGGCGGGGGGCTGCCATTCAGTGACATATTTTTGAACGGATGCCGATTTCATGATCGATAAAACATAGTCATAGACTCCATATAGTTCTGGATTCGCCATGGTGGCCACAAAGCAAAGAACAAGAATCAGCGCCAGCACCTTCAGCCTTTGCGTACTGGCCGCATCGCCCATTCCACCGACCAACAGTTCTATCAGCTCAACCGCCAGGAAAATCACGATAAGACCCAGACCGATTGGGAAGGCCCCATGAAGGTTGACCCATACAATCATCAACACGGGCAACGCGTATATAGCGGAGCTTGCCTTCGATCGATAGGACCAGAGAATCCAGTAAAAGAATGAAAACAGCGCGCTGGAATAAATCTGGGGGCGGAGGTTCCACGGCAGGCAAAAGGCGACGAGAAAAAGCGGAAAAACCGAAGACCATGTTTTGGGGCCGGCTTTTCTGCAGAGAAACGATAAGGGCAACAAAATCAAAGAAAGCAGGATTCCATTGCCGAATACGACCAGAGCGAAGCCGCCTGCTTTATAGATTATATAAAAGAGAACGTCGGCCAGCCAGCTCTGATCGATGAATTCTTTCCCGGCAGCGGTGAAAGAAAAAATATCCGTTCTTGGAATGGACAAAGTTTCGACAATTACCTGGCCGATCCTAAGGTGCCAATAGAAGTCCAGCAGACCCAGCGGAGCAAGAAATCCTCTGACGGCGGCAAAAAATAAGGGGAAACTCCACCATAGCTGCTTCAGCGTGGGGGCACGCAAGCCGAAAATGCAAAACCATTTCTTACAGATTTTGCGCGATTCACTGCCATTTTTTTCCACGATTCGTTCCCATCGATTAAGAAACAGCACAATTCATGAAAAAATTATCCTCAACATAGCTTTATCAACTGAGAATTTCAATAATATTAAACGCAGAAGCCCGTCATTTGATGCCGGAAGCAGCGATCAATCGAATTTGAATTTGGTCATGGTTGTTTTATGAAGCAAGCATATCAATAAAGGCTACCTATCATCAGCCGATAAGAACCTGTATGATAAACGGCAGAGATAGAAAACTCATGCGGCGGCTCGAAGAAAACGCAACAACGGGCATCCGAGCTATTTTGCATTTTTTGACATTATAATAACAATTCAATCGGCCGCTATCCCGATAATATAAATGGTGTTTATTGATAAGCGCGATCCCCAATCCCGTTTTCGGCAAAGGGAACAGATCACAGATTTCGCCTAATCGTTGATTACAAATTTTTAACATTGAAAGGAGAGAGCAAGAGATGCTTAGACTTTACACTTGGTACAAAACGACCGTCGCCGATCTGATGCAAAGGCTGCGGGATGAGGAAGGCCAGGACATAATTGAGTATGCGCTGATTGTCGTACTGATCGTCCTCGTCGCCTTGGCGACCTCACCCACCATCGGAAAATCAATCCAAAGTGTTTTCAGCAGGGTGATTGATAGCTTGAGTTATACGGGTACTTAGTCTTCAACCCATATTGAATTAGTTTAACCAACCGGTTACAGCAGGGAGCGACAATTTCCCGTCGCTCCCGCTGCGACCCAATTTTTTCATTGAATCCTTGCCTGACCAGCATTCATGACGCACAATTCAATAAGCATTTGCACCGCCGAAGAATAATAATCGGCGATAAAATATGGATTCCATGAAAAATGCAGATTTTAATATATAAATGACGATATCGCGCCGATTAATCTATGTAAGCGCATAGGAGTGATGGCATGAAAAATCGCATGCTGATTCTGGGTGTTCTGGCACTGATCCTCAGTGTGGGGATCACCTATCTGGCGTATCGAATGATCC
>JAFGIY010000221.1 GCA_016929335.1 Acidobacteriota bacterium
ATACCGACCCCGACCCCGAGATATCAAAAAGCGCCCCGCTGTGCGGGGCAGGCTGAAGCCACGGCTTCTAGCCGTGGTCGATCACTATTCGTGGGAGCTGGCAGGTATCGGCCGTCAGCTCTCAGGTTTCTTTTGACGTGATTATTCGGGAATGCATGCAGTAATGGGCATTCCCGTATGTCAGCTGCCTGCTAAACCCACGGCTTATGGCCGTGCACTCTGACAGGCTCCGGCGTTCCGACGAGCCATCGACTTCGGAGTCGGGGTCGGCTTTCAGCCATAGAGCATATCAATTATTTCTCGTCTTTTATGTACCGGCGGCCGGGAACGGTGGTGAAGTGAAATATCGGTCTGTCCACTCTTTTGAGTATCAACGGGCAATGCTTCATTCCCGCCGGCACAAACAGCAGGGCGCTTTTGGTTATAATCTGCTTTTCATCTTCAAGCCAGATTTCTATTTCACCGCCCAGGTCATGAGGTTTACTCGCATCGTTGCCGAAAAAACCGATTATTTCGTCGGTATCATGAACGTGCGGTCTGTCTTCCAGAGTGGCAGCGGACTTCAGGTACCATGCCGTATTCATGTGGAACGCGCCTTCCACCACATTTTCATCCATCCAGAGAATCCGCGTAGCGTATTTGGCATAATCGGCGGCGATTTTCTTTTTTTCTTCCGGGATTATCAGATCCGTGACGACATATTTTCCAAACTTCGATTCGGCCATTTGACATCATCCCCCATCCATTCGAGATTCTATCCTGCTTTGTTAATAGTCAGGCGCACTCCAATTGCCCGGCAGCCGGCCTTCGCGACTAACCGCGCAACTTTTGAATTGCTGCATGAATATTGGCGAAAAGGTTCTCGATCAAATCTGTCGGCACTGCCGAAAAGGCCAGACGAATCAGGCCGACCAGCACGATCACTCCGGTGCTGTAATTCGCGATCAATTCCTTTCGCAGAGTTTCACAATCAACCCCGATCGGCTTCACGCACATGAAATAGCCGGAGTTGAAAGGCATGACTTCGAAACTTTGCGCGTATTCAGGATGTGCTTTGAGCGTCTCGCGGATTTTGCGCACGCGGGCCGATAATATTTCATATTTCTGTTTCTTCTGGGCCGCATATTCCGGCGCGGTATAGGCTTTCAGCAGCATGGCCTGTGAGACGCAGGGAGCGTTGGAGATACTGCCGCGCACGGTTCCGGCAGCCTTATTCTCCAGAGCCTTGAGCTCGGCGGCGCCGGCGCCCTTAAATCCGAATGTGATGAATCCGACACGGAATCCCCACACATAATCCTCTTTTGTGGCGCCGTCGAGCTTCACCCCAAGTACATTGGGATGGAGGTCCACCAGCAGGCTGAAGAGCGATTCCTGCGTGATTCCTTCTTCATACACAAGCCCGAAATAGGCGTCATCGAGTACAACTATCACCTGATTGCCGGCTTCGGCGGCCTTCCGGATTTCGACTGCCAGGGCTTTTGCTTCCGCTTCGGTCGGAGTGTATCCCGTGGGATTGTTCGGAAAGTTCAGGAGAACGAATTTCTTTCCGACTTTTCCGGAGTTGAGCGCCTTGGAAAAGGCCGCAACGTCGAATCCGCCGTTCACAAAAGTATTGTAAAAGGCGAATTTTGCTCCAAACGCTTCGGTGAACACCAGCTCGTAGTTATCCCAGTAGAGGTTCGGAATAATGACTTCATCCGTCGGATCCAGGAAAAGGTAGCCGGCGATCGTAAGAGCATGAGTCAGCGCCGCAGTCACAACCGGCAAGCTGAACGTTTTGCCCTTCAGCCCGGGATTCTTGATGGCCAGGAGTTTGCCCCATTCTTCCCGCAATTTGGGCAGGCCGAAACTGGGTGCATAAAGGAATGAGTCGGAAGGAATATTAACCAGGGCTTCCATGCACTCGAGAGTGAGAGGCGATCCGTCATTCTCAAAGGCTGTCCCTATCGTCGCGTTTATCTTAACCGCTTTCGCCTCCGCGGTCTGGCCGAGAATCCCTTTGAATGGGAAATAGATGGCTTTCCCGCGCTCAGAAAGCATATTGAAGATTTGCGGTGCTCCCGCAAGAAGATCGTTATTCAGGGCTTCTGCAAGGGGGTTATATGGACTCATTATTATGCTCTCCGTTCAAGAAGTATTGCATAGCCTGCCACGCACGAATCGGGATGCTATCCGAGGCGTTTTACAAGTGCATCAAGCTGTTCAGTCATCTCCTTCGGGAGCCTGGAACCGAATTTCGGATAATGGGCCGAACGAATATCCGCTAGTTCGGCTTTCCAGCCGGCGGTATCCACCCTGAGCAGTTCTTTGATGTCGTCAGCCGCGAAACCGGCAGGGAGATCAATCCCATCCGGGGCCGGCATGATGCCGATAGGGGTTTCTACGGATTTCCCGCCGCCGTCACAGCGTTCGAAGATCCATTTCAGAACACGGCTGTTTTCGCCGTAGCCCGGCCAGAGCCACTTCCCATCTTTGGTTTTGCGGAACCAGTTGACGAAGAAAAATTTGGGCTGCGCGGAAACCGGCGTTTTCTTGCCCATCTTGATCCAGTGCGCGAAGTAATCGCCCATGTGATAGCCGCAGAACGGCAGCATGGCAAAAGGATCCCGGCGCACGGAGCCGACATTCAAGTCCAGGGCGGCTGTTGTGATTTCGGAGCCCGCGATGGATCCCATGAAGACGCCGTGATTCCAGTCGAAGGCCTGCGTCACGAGCGGAATGGTTGAAGGCCTGCGTCCACCGAACAGAAAGGCGTCGATGGGCACTCCGGCCGGATCTTCCCATTCAGGCGCGATCGAGGGGCACTGAGCCGCCGGAGCCGTGAACCGGGAATTGGGATTCGCTGCGGGAGGCTGGGATTTGTTGGCTTTGTCTTGAATCCAGGGTTTTCCTGTCCAATCGATCAGCGTACCCGGGGCATCATAGCCGATGCCTTCCCACCATACATCGCCATCTTCAGTCAGAGCGACGTTGGTGAAAATAGTGTTCCTCTCCATCGATCGCATGGCGTTGGGATTCGAATCGATGGATGTGCCGGGTGCAACGCCAAAAAAGCCGGCTTCCGGATTAATGGCATACAGTCTGCCGTCCTTGCCGGGCTTCATCCACGCGATGTCATCCCCGATGGTTTCGACTTTCCATCCCGGAACGGTCGGGACCAGCATCGCCAGGTTTGTTTTGCCGCAGGCGGAGGGGAACGCGGCTGCGATGTATTTCACCCTGCCTTCGGGATTCGTGATCTTAAGGATCAGCATGTGCTCAGCCATCCAGCCTTCATCTCTCGCGATCACCGATGCAATGCGCAGTGCAAGACACTTTTTGCCCAGCAGCGCATTCCCGCCATAGCCGGAACCATACGACCAGATGGTTTTCTCTTCGGGGAAGTGCGCGATATATTTCTTATCCAGCGGAGCGCAGGGCCAGAGACCGTTATCATCCTGGCAGGAGAGAAGCGGGTCGCCTACGGAATGCAGGCAGGGGACGAACTCGCCTGAATCTCCGAGGACTTCCAGCACGCGGGTTCCAACCCGGGTCATGATATGCATATTGGTAACAACGTATTCGGAGTCGGTGATTTCAATCCCGATCTTGGCGATGGGGGAGCCTACAGGTCCCATGGAAAAGGGGATAACGTACATAGTGCGTCCCCGCATGGAGCCTGTATAAAGCTTCTTAAGCGTGGCTTTCAGTTCCACGGGATCGATCCAGTTGTTCGTAGGGCCGGCGTCATCCTTCGATCTGGACGAGATGAAGGTGCGATTTTCCACTCGAGCCACATCGGATGCTTGCGATCGGAACAAAAAAGAATTCGGCCGCCTGGCTAAACGAATTGCCACGCCTCCTGCTACCGCCTTCCCGATCAAACTGTCATACTCGGCTTTGGTCCCGTCGCACCACACAAGGGAATCAGGCTGAGTCATCTTTGCCATTTCATCAACCCAAGACAGAAGCTTGGCATGTTTCGTTGGAGCATTCATAGAATTAGTCCTTTTCTCTGTAATATCGGAAGTAACAATCCAGCCTCCGGCCGGGATTGCACTACCGTCATATCTGAATATCGGCGCATATCGAAACCAAAAGCGGCAGTTCGGCCGAATATTCACGCCCTTTACCCGGTGTCTGCCAACAACTTAATATACGCGTTTCAGAGGTGCGGTCAAGCAATGCTCTGCTATTACTGCTCATGCCGGATCGGCTCTCGCCATGCCGCAAAAGCGGGCTGGAGCTGCGAAGACTCAATCCAAACCCATGGCATATGGCTGCGCGACACTGCTGGACCAAGCCGTTCCTGCGAGCCATTGACATGAAAAGACATGTGAAGAGTGGGCGTCCTTTCTCATGTGGGTCGCGGCTTCAGCCGCGACGCGCAATGAATCCCATGTGTAAGAAATAGTTATGCCTGATCTTCTGCTTGCACCAACATGTCGCAGCTGAAGCCGCGACCCACATGATTCACCGCCATGCGGGGCAGATCAATGTGTGGTCGATTTTGATGTACGGCCTTCACCTTCAAAGTCGTTATGGTATGTTTTTAGAGTTACAGCCAATAGCAGAAGGAGGCAGGGAACCGGTATGGCCAGACTGGAGCTGAACGGTAAACAATACGAATTGCCGGAAGTTGTGGGATCAGAGGGCGAACGCGCAGTCGACATTTCAGCCCTCCGAAACAACACGGGGTACATAACGCTTGACGAAGGCTATGGAAATACAGGTTCATGCCAGAGCACAGTCACCTTTATCGACGGTGAAAATGGAATTCTGCGCTATCGGGGAATACCGATTGAGGAACTGGCGGAGAAGTCCACTTTTGTGGAAACTGCTTACCTCCTGATCTGGGGGAAGCTTCCCACTCTTCAGGAACTGGAAGACTTTTCGCAGCTGCTGACGAAAAACGAGATGCTTCATGAAGACATGAAATATCACTTTGAGGGGTTCCCGACGCATGCGCACCCGATGGCCATACTTTCCGCAATGATCAATGCCGCAGGATGTTTTGTTCCCAAACTGCTGGCTCCCGGGGACGAGCTGTTCGTCATTCAGGCAGCGCGCCTGATTTCACAGGTGCGGACAATCGCCGCATTTTCTTACCGCAAATCGCTCGGATTGCCGATCATTTATCCGAAACCCGCCTATAAGTACACGGCAAATCTGCTGCACATGATGTTCTCCGAGCCTTACCAGGATTATGAACTCCTGCCTGAAGTCGTTCAGGCTTTGGATATGATTTTCCTCCTGCACGCCGATCACGAGCAGAACTGCTCCACCTCCACGGTGAGAATGGTGGCGTCCAGCAGGGCGAACCTTTTTGCATGCGCCTCGGCGGGCGTCTGTGCTCTTTGGGGCCCGCTCCATGGCGGAGCCAATCAAGCCGTCCTGGAGATGCTGGAGAAAATCCATCAATCGGGAGACAACGGATCAAAATTTATCGAGCAGGCGAAAGACAAGCGTTCCGGAAAGAGACTGATGGGATTCGGCCACCGGGTATATAAAAACTACGACCCGCGGGCAAAGATCATAAAGAAGAAATGCGATCAACTGCTGGACGCCATGCATTGGAACGATCCGCTTCTGGATATCGCAAAGCGGCTGGAAGAAGCGGCGTTGAACGATCCGTATTTCCTGGAGCGGAAGCTGTATCCCAATGTTGATTTTTACAGCGGCATCATCATGAGGGCTATCGGAATCCCGATCAATATGTTCACTGTCATGTTTTCCATAGGCCGCATGCCGGGCTGGATCTCCAATTACAAGGAAATTCTTGATAATAAGGAAGGGCGTATTTACCGGCCACGGCAGATCTATCAGGGACCCGTCGAAAATCGCTATGTGCCGATCCGGGAACGGCAATAGAAAATGCCCCGGTCTTTCACTGTCCTGCGGATCGAGCGAACCCATCTACTGTCCTGGGGGTCGATATGAAACAGGTCAGCATTATCGGAAGCGGAAACGTAGGCGCGAACTGCGCCTTTTTTATAGCCGAGAATCGGGCCGCCTCAGTCACTCTTGTGGATGTTCGGAAAGGCCTCTCCACAGGAAAGGCTCTGGATATATCGGAAGCGGGCCCTATCCGCCATTACAACACTAAAATCCGCGGCTCAGACGATATCGAGGCCATTAGGAACAGCGATATCGTTGTGATTGCCGCGGGACGTGTGCGGCGCCCCGATGAAAGCCGGGAGGACCTCTATTCCGACAATATTCAGTCCTTGCCGCGTATCTGCGCGGACATCAGGGAATTCGCCCCCGATGCGGTGGTGATCAATGTCATCGAGCCGGTCGATAGGACTACGCTTCTTGCGCAAAGCCTTCTGGGCTTCGACCGCAAGCGGATTCTTGGGATTGGCGGCCTCCTGAGTTCAACCCGGTTGCGCTACATGGTCAGCAATTCACTCGGAGTTTCGCCGCGTGAAGTAACCGCAATCGTTATCGGTCCGCATACTCCGGAAATGGTTATTTTGCGAAATACCGTGCGAGTTTCGGGAATTCCGGCGGACAAATTATTAAGCCCGGAGCTGTTTGATTCGATCATCGCGGAAGTGCGCGAAGCCGATGAAACAATACTCTACATGGCTCAGCATTCCACGGCCTTCTACGCTCCAAGCGCCGCCATAGCGTCTCTGGCGGATGCGATCCTGAGAGATACAAAGGCGATTCTTCCGGTCTCCATCAAGCTTGAAGGAGAATACGGGCTGAACAATATTGCGGTCAGCGTGCCTGTTCGAATCGGCGCCGGGGGTGCGGAATGTGTGATCCCTGTTGAAATGAGCGACAGCGAACGCGAGGCTTTTCGGTCCGCAGCCGCCGCTTTGCGCAGCTCGCTGGATCGGGCCGGCGGCTGGACGGACAGGACGGGAGGTGCGCGAAATGCCTAGGAGAAAAGTCAGCATCATCGGCGCCGGCAATGTCGGCGCAACCTCTGCCTACTATATCGCCGAGAAGGTTATTGCCGACATCGTTATGGTGGATGTCGTCGAAGGCATGCCTCAGGTTAAAGCGCTCGACTTCCTGCATGCCGGTCCGATGCGCGGATACGATGTTTCGATCCACGGCGCCAATGATTTCTCCGCTATTGCCGACAGCGATGTCGTGGTCATCACGGCCGGAGTCGCGCGCAAACCCGGCATGGACCGCATGGACCTGCTTAAGGTGAACGCCGATATCGTCAAATCGGCGTCCAGGCATATTGCCGACTACGCGCCGAATGCGATGGTAATCGTGGTCTCCAATCCGCTGGATATCATGTGCCATGTCGCGTATCGCACCACCGGCTTCGGCGTGCGGCGCATGGCAGGCATGGCGGGCATCCTCGATTCCACGCGCTTTCGCTATTTTGTGGCAGAAGAACTCAACTGCGCCCTCTCGGACGTGCACGCGATGGTGCTTGGAGGGCACGGTGATCAGATGGTTCCTCTTCCCAGGTTTACAACCGCAGCCGGAATCCCGATCACGCAACTGATGGACAGGGCTGTTATTGAGCGGCTTGTAGAGCGGACGCGCAACGGCGGCGCCGAGATCGTCGGCTACCTGAAGACCGGATCGGCCTTTTATGCGCCGGCAGCTTCGGTGGCGGAGATGGTGGAAGCCGTCATCACCGATCGCAAGACCTTGGCTCCGTGCGCCGTATACCTGCGCGGTGAATACGGCATCGAAAACCTGTTTATCGGCGTGCCGGTTCTGTTGGGCAAAAACGGCGTGGAACGCGTCATTGAACTCGACCTCGATGAATCGGAGATGGCCCTGATGCGCAACAGCGCCGCAGCGGTGCAAAAAGGCATAGACGACCTAGACACATTCTTCAACATCCACTGATGCCGAATCTTCGGCGTCACCGGAAATTCATCGGCTCTGTTCGTACCCCTCGCAGCGTTCCTCTTCTATGCGGATCCCAGTTTGTTTTTCGCTTCGAGCAGATCGGCGACATGTTTCATTCCGAGGTCTTCCAGCGTCTTCCTTTTGGGATAGCCCGTTCCGGCATCCCAGCCTTCAACCTGATAAAAGGCGGTTTTCCACCGTTCGACGCCTTCGTCGTCCAGGTAAAGCTCCCGGAGGTTTACCCAGTCCCACTTCGATCCGTCGTAAACCGGAAGGGTGGTGCCGAAGTTGGCCATCGAAGCGCCCTGCCGGTACATGTATCCGGCAAATTTTTCGATTTCGCGCGTCCGGCCCTGCAATACGAAGATGGCTCTCTTCAGATTCCAGGCCCGCCGGCCGATCTCCATGCCGTCCTCAAAGCTGTGATTTTTTCCCGTGACGGCGTTGAGGAAGCGGGGTTCTGCCTCCGGCGTAGCTCCTTTGCCGTCCGGATTCGACGGATTGAAATAGTTGCCCATGGCCCAATCGCAGAAGAGCGCCGATTCCTTATAGTATGTTGCATAATGCTGGTGCCATGCGACGAACTTTGCCTTATGGTCGGAATAAATGCCGGTTTTATATGCCTGCTCACCCTGCCAGCTGTAATCGAACATGAAGGGGTCGTCGCTGTAAGGGGGAGCCGCAGAAGCCAGAAGCTTGACATACTGCTCACAGGACATCAGCTTCGTGGGCCCCAGCTGCATGTCATGGTTGTTGATATCTCTGGAATCCATGAGGTTGCCGTACGCCCATTCCACCGTAGGCATTGTCCAGTGATCCATATATCCCCAGGCGGGCAGCCGCAGGATGCTGTTCAGATCACCGATCCGGCCGATTCTTTCGGCAAAGCGGACGATGCCGTCGGCAAGCAGATCTCCGATGCCGATGCGCTTGGCAATCGCAAGCGCGAAAATCTCCGCAAATTCAACCTTCTCGTACTGCTCCATCGGCAGAGGATGCGTATCCACCGGTTTGCCCGGACCGATCACGCCCATGTCGTACAACCTCTTCACATACCAGCCTGCCCCGGTGTTTGCAGGGCATATCGATCCTATTTCGCTTTCGGGCAGAGCCGGAAAGCTCGCCGCGCCCATGAAGCACAGATCGGAAGCATTGAGCCCGAGCTTCTGGACTGCATCCGTTGCTTTCCACATGTCCGATCTCGAGGTGCGTTTGTAGGGAGGAGAAGGCAGACTGTACCAGACCAATTCGGTGCAGCTGTCCGAATCCACACCAAGCAGCTGGCTCCGGCTGTGGCACCCACGGTTGCATCCCATGCAGCAGGAAACTCCGGGACTGAGATCGCGCCCCGGACCCCGCTGACCGCTCATGGGGAATCCGGCTTCAAACCATTGCCTGGCTTCCAGCACCGCCTTTGGATCGGCAACCTTTATGCTGCCCGTTCCAAGGACAGCGATCGCTTTCAGATTCTTGGATCCGAATACACCGCCGAAGCCTCCCTGACCGGCGCCGGAGCCTCCTCCGTGGATAAGAGATGCGATACGGGATTTGTTTTCACCCGCCGGGCCGATAGTGACGATGGCAGGCCTCTGCGTCGAATACCGGTTCCCCAGCTTTTGCCATTCGGATCCGTACCGGACAGGGATCCGGGTGCTCTCCATTTTCCAGATTTCTTCCTGGGTCTCCCATACATTCAGCCCCCACAGGGCCGAGGCATCTTCAATCGTGACTTTGTCGTCGACGATATTTATATAAACAGGCGAATCCGATTTCCCCTGGATCACAACTCCGTCCCAGCCGGCAAGCTTAAGCGCCGGTGCAAAACTTCCGCCGAAATTGCTGTGTCCAAACCAATTGACGGGCCACGTCTGCGGAGCCAGCCCGGAAACGCTTGTTCTGCCTGCGAACGCGAGTCCGGTGCCCGCCAGTGGGCCGGTCACAAACGCTACGATGTTTCTCGGATCAAAGGCATCCTGGAGATCCCATCCGCCCGGGGCTACGCATAGATCCCAGAAAAGCGCGGTGCCCGTCCCGTGGCCGCCTCCATAGGCTTCATATTTTGCCGAATCCAGATCACTGATCTTCTTTGTGGTCAGATTGACCAGCAATATCTTTCCTGCAAAACCAGGTGTCGCCATTTTTGTTCTCCCTTCTTCACGCGGATGCGGATTCAATGCCCGGCGGTTGCGGGTTTCGCTTTCGAAGGCGCCGGCGGCGCCAGATTAACATCGTATCCACTGATGTCGGCCTGCGGAGGCATTTCCGCAACCAGTTTCAGTGCTCCCATAGGACATATGGTCACACACGCCTGATTGCCGGATGACCCGCCCTTCTTGTAGAAATAAGGCGTATCCGCGCACAGGTCGCATTTGGTCGACTTTTTGGTGTCCGGATTCCAGATGGTGCGATGAGGGTGGTGCGGACAGGCCCGGATACAGGCCTGACACCCGATGCATTTCTGCGCATCGATCATGCGCACATTGCCGTTCTCCTCGCTGACGTGACAGGCGCCTGTCGGACAATTTCGCACGCATAGAGGATCCGGACATTGCCGGCACACCGATACTTGTATGTCGTAGGGATAGCGCGTGAGGACAGCCCGGCTTATCTGTATCCGGGACAGGGAAGTGCTGGTTTCTCCATAATGGACCAGCGAACAGGCGAGCATGCAGCTCTGACAACCGGAGCAGAGACGGCTGTCATAAACCAGATACCCGGAGGATGGAGCATACGGATTCTTCTCCGCGGGTTTTGCCGGCGATGCGGTCAGAACGCTCCCGGGGGCATGAGCCGCCAAAGCTCCGCCCGCGAGGATGCTTCCGCCGCCGACAACGAAATCACGCCTCGAATATTTCTTGTGTCGACACTTCTTCTCTCCAGCCATGGATGAATACCTCCATGGCTCATTTTGAATAGTTTTGGCGTGATAAGCAATCTGTATGACGGTCCGGATCCCCTTTTGTCGCGGCAGCGCAGCCGCTCAGCGCTTTAGTTCATATGGCTCGCGGCTTCAGCCGCGACGCGCATGGAAATTGTCGCTTGGTCTAGTTCAATTCGCTTTAAGTAAGCCCCCGGCTCTGCCCTGACTGTTACCTACATACTTGACACTAAGGGTGTACTTACTCATGTGGGTCGCGGCTTCAGCCGCGACGCGCAATTAATCCTATATTTTAGTACCTCTAAACCCACGGCCTCGGGCCGTGCGACCCTGACAGGCTAAGCCGTTCCGGCGTCCCGCTGGCATGGAGTGATATGAGACGAATGGAAGTCGGTTTTTTCGGGGTCGAATCGGAAATGATATAAAGTGCGAACACAATTGATATGCTCCATGACTACAAGCCGACCCCGATACCGATACCGACCC
>JAFGIY010000222.1 GCA_016929335.1 Acidobacteriota bacterium
ACGTAAGAGCTGCGCGGCATAGTCATGATTCACCTCTTTCCACATATCTAATGGCGAACTCATGAAATGAGCCAAAAAATTTTCATACAAAATGTGGGTGTCCGGAATTATGAATTATAGCTTTCGGAAAATGGATGGGTGTCCGAATGATATTCGGAATATTTGTATGCGTATTTTCTTCCGATTACGCTCGTCAGGGAATGTAACGGTCGGCGAGTTTTTGAAGGTTTCGTAATCGCCGCGCAGCATCAGACAGGTTTGTCCCCGGACAGTTTTCGCGCAACCAATCCATAAGCATTTGGGCATCTACTACATACGCTGATACTTCCATCAACCCGAAAGTCCGCGGTTTGCCGTCATTATACTCGGGGTATTTCTCCTTCTGCTGGGTGTGAACATCCTCATGGGCAGAAATGGATGCAAAGATTATGTCAGGTTTACAGGACTCCTCCAGTTTCTGCATGAGTTTCTCCAGGCCGCTTTGTTGGCCATGCTCGTCGGTGGAGGCATCGATCTCGGAAGAGTCTTCGCCACGCGGCGCATTAGCACCGTACCGGATTTTGTAGGCGCGATCCTCAACCAATTTTTCGTATTCATCGATAGAATCCGCAAAATCGGCGATCTTCCTATCCGCATAGGCTTCGGCATAGGTCAGATCCTGTAGCAACTGCCTGTATACATCCGGACAAGGCGATTCGCCTTTCAGGTCCCAGCTAGCGGTTTCCGTCGATTCGAACTCCTCCGTCTGAACGCGATCGATTACTTTGCTGCCCTTCAGTTCCAGCCCCGTGAAAGGCGCCTCGAAGCTAAACTGTTCTAAAAGCTCTTGAGGCGGTCTGATGTGCTTGATGATTTCATGGGTGTCCCATCCTTGTTTGTTGACCACGTGATCCGATATCGGCTCCTGCCCCAGAGCCCCTGTACGCTCCGAAATATCCTTATCCGAGTGAGTTTCAGCGCAGACATCGTAGTATCGAACCGTGTGATCCGAGCGATAATCCGCCAAGGCTTTCTGGCTGCCGGAGATTGTAAAACGTTGCGGATCCGGGAATTCAATCCTGACATTTGTATTGTCGCGTAATTTCGGCAGATCCAATCCACGAAGAATAGTTGTGTGGGTGTCCAGTTTTACTGTGCTTCGGTTGCCGGGACGTTTGGTCTGGGGCTGGTATTTGCCGCGATCTTCCGGCCACTCTGCGCCGGGACGGAGCATCTCTTTTGGGAAACGGCATAGCATTTCATCAACTTGCTGATTCTCTTCGTGAATGGAATCGTCCCGAAGCTCCCGAGTGACATTCTTCACATATAGAGAATTCGGATCTCCACACACCTCAATAACGATGGTTTCATTCACCGTATGGGAACCGCTGACAACAACGGTTTTCCCTTTTTCAGGCTTGGGCTGCACGGGCTTGCCTGAGCCTTCGCGGTGGATTGTGATGGTTCCCTTCCAAATGCAGATGTTCGGATTGACATCATCGCCGCCGCCGGCAACCGCCAAACTCTGCACGTTCAAGCCGGCCAAAAACGCAAAAAACAAAATAAGCCGCTTCCATTTTAATCGCATAGCTACTCCAACTCTTTGAACATTTCCGAGGGAACGAATACCAGATCCTCAACCTCAATCGCGTTGGACATAATTGGCCTGCCGGTTTTTATGATCCCGCCTTCTATTTTGCTATCCTAAACCAGCCACGAATTATCACGAAGAATAATTCGTGGCTGTCCTGTTCAGGAATTTATGTTTGCAAATGAAGAATGCTTATGGCAATGTAGGGCTGTCAGAAGGATTTCAGGGTAATGGTTCAGCGCACCGCGTATACATTTTTCAACATCGCCATTATTAGCATATCCGGGATTTCGCCCGGCGGATAAAGGCTCGCACAGGTGCGTGCACCAAGCCCTCATCCGCCAGGCGGGTGAGGGCTTTTTTTATTTCGGGAGCTCAAATGGAGGCTCGCATGAAGATACGGATCTACGACACAACATTAAGGGACGGGACACAGGGCGAAAGCGTGGCTTTCTCCGTACAGGACAAGCTCCGCGTAGCCCGCAAGCTGGACGAGTTCGGTGTCGACTACATCGAGGGCGGATGGCCGGGCTCGAATGAAAAGGACGCCGAGTTTTTCCAACAGGCTGCATCTCAAAAATGGCAGACGGCGAAAATCGCTGCTTTCGGCAGCACGGCTCTTGCCAGGAACCAGCCCGAACAGGATCCCAATCTTCAAGCCCTGCTGGAAGCGTCCACGCCCGTTGTCACAATTTTCGGCAAGTCCTGGGACTTTCATGTGCATGCCGCGCTTCGAATCCCCCTTAACAGAAACTGTGAGCTCATTAAAACCTCAGTCGCTTATCTCAAGTCCAAAGGCAGAGAAATCATCTATGATGCCGAACACTTTTTCGACGGATTCGCCGCCAATCCGGAGTACGCGATGCAGACTCTTCAGTCAGCCGCTGAAGGAGGCGCGGATATCATAGTCCTGTGCGATACCAATGGCGGCTCACTGCCGTCGCACATACAGAATACGATTCGGAAGGTCCAGTCATTGATCCATCTCCCTCTGGGCATTCATTGCCACAACGATTCCGAGCTCGCGGTCGCAAATACTCTGGCAGCCGTGGAGTGCGGCATTATCCAGGTGCAGGGAACGATGAACGGCTATGGCGAGCGTTGCGGAAACGCGAATTTATGTTCCATTATCCCAAACCTGGAACTGAAAATGGGACATACGCTCGTAGGTCCCGAACGCCTGAAACATCTCACGATTACATCAAAGTTCATCAGCCAGATAGCCAATCTGCCGCATCGCAAAGACCTGCCCTTCGTAGGAGAAAGCGCGTTTGCACACAAGGGGGGCGTTCATGTCAGCGCCGTCATCAAGGATGCCGCCACGTATGAGCACGTAATTCCTGAAAAAGTTGGAAACTCACGCCGCGTCCTCGTATCCGAGCTTTCGGGGAGAAGCAATTTGATGTACAAAGCCCAGGAAATGAACCTGGACATTGCGGAACAGGAGGAAAGGTTGAAGCCCGCATTGAACCGGATCAAAAAGCTCGAAAACCAGGGCTATGAATTTGAAGCGGCTGAAGCTTCGGTGCGCGTGCTGATGGAGACGGCGCTGAATGGAGAAAGGGAATTCTTTGTCATCGATAACTTCCGCGTCATCACCGATATGCATCGATCAGGCGAAGTCCGGTCAGAGGCCACCGTTAAAATACGCGTAGGCGATAAATCCATCCACACAGTAGCCGAAGGAGACGGCCCCGTCCACGCTCTGGACCAGGCGCTGCGCCTGGCGCTGAACCAATTCTTCGAACCTCTGCGCCGCGTTCAGCTCACCGATTATAAAGTGCGCGTTCTGGAAGGGACTCAGGGCACGGGATCCAAAGTGCGCGTACATATCCAGCACACGGATGGTGAGGAAAACTGGACCACCGTCGGCGTATCCGAAGATATTCTGGAAGCAAGCTACCTGGCCCTCGCCGATGGAATTCGATATAAGCTGCTGAAGGAGAAGGATAAGACGAATTGACGAGTTGCAGAAAACATTCATAGAGAAGCCGGGAGCGGAGGCCATCGTGGTTTATATCTCCTCGTTGTCGAAGGCGCAATGGATCTGGCTTGCTGGAACATTGGCGGCCATGGCTATCATCGTGGCCATCGGTTGGGGATTGGAACCGGTGGACGAAGAAACTCAGGTTTCTTTCACGACGGCTATGAGTATCCGCGAAATCGCGCCGGAGCTTGGCGTAACCAATAAAGCCCTGGCGCGCGAGCTTGGTCTGCCGATCGAAGCACCGAAGGGCAAACCGTTGAAGAGTCTCGGCATCGTTCAGGAAGATCTCGATCACGCCGCCGCCCATCTCGCGAGTCACCGCCCCTCGCAGCTTCGCTATTTCATTACTGCCGCGCTGGTCTTGTGGGGGCTCGTTTTTCTCATCCGGCTTGGACGCCCGGACGGTTCATTGAAGACTCAAAAGCGCATCTGGTATCCGCGCGCCCCATACATTATCGCCCTTGTGACAGCCGGCATAATCTGCGGCTTCTGGCTGGGCAAATCGCCGAATCCTATGGAAGGCGTCGTAAAAGTTTTTAAGTCTATGGTCGGGCTTTACCCGTCCGTTGCGGATAAGATAATCGCATTGGCATTTTTTCTGGCACTGGCTGTCATAGGGAACAAGTTGATATGCGGATGGGCTTGCCCCTTCGGCGCTCTGCAGGAGCTGCTTTACAGCCTGCCAATTCTTAAAAGAATCAAGCGCAGAAAAATTCCGTTTCTTATATCCAATGGAGTACGCGCAATCCTTTTTGTGGCGGCTTTGCTGCTGTTGTTCGGCTTCATCGGCGGACAGAAGGGCTTCGTTCTGTATCATTCCATGAATCCATTCAATCTGTTCGATATGGATTTCAGCCACATGTTGATCACGCTGACGATTATTATCTCCCTGGGACTGTCTCTGTTGGTGTACCGGCCGTTTTGCCAGTTCATCTGCCCCTTCGGACTGATCTCCTGGCTTGTTGAGAGGATCAGCATGGCAAAGGTCCGGATTCATGCGGCTCGATGCGACAAATGCGGTGCGTGCATAAATGCCTGTCCACTGGAAGCCGCAAAAGACAGAGTGGCGGGCAAGCGCTTTGCAGCCGAGTGCTACAGCTGTGCCCGGTGTCTGAATGTCTGCCCGCAGGATGCCATCACCTACGCGTGGAAGCGGGGACAGTCACCAGTGTCCCCTTCCAACATTCCCGGCCCTTCGCTTTAGCGCCGGCTAAGCCCATGTCTTATGGCCGTGCGACGCTGGTAGCCTAAGCCGTTCCCGCCTGCCGTTGACATGGAAAGATATGCGACAAATGGATGTAATTTTCTCGGGGTCGGGGTCGGAATCGGTATCGGGGTCGAAAGGAAATAATATCAAGTGCGAACACAATCGATATGCTCCATGACTTAAAGCCGACCCCGACCCCGAGATATCAAAAATTCGTCCCCCCTGTGCGCTGACTGCGGGACAGGCCTTGCAGGCGTGATCGATTATCTCAGCCTGCAAGGCAAAGCTATCCGGATCAACTTTTTGACAATCGATTTCAAGAGAATAGACTGAAGACCGAATCCGGGCGCCGTAACCTGCACATGCAGCCGCAGGCAGAAGCGTTATTAATTCGTCACTCGTCCTCTGTCAGCACGCCCATTGCCCGATCCCTCTCCACCAGTGCCTTGGCGTATGTAGTGCGCGCCTGGACTTCGGCGAAACGGGCGGACCGGAAATCACGCTGGCGCCGGATCACTTCATAGGGAATGGAAGCGCCTTCCAGCAGTCTTGTTTCCTCGGCAGCGAGCGCCTGACCGCTCAGTTCCACCGCCTTGCGCGCCGCTTCGACCTGGGCTTTGGACTGAACCAGCCCGATAATGGCTTTGCGCACTTCCAGTGCAATGCTGTTGCGCATTCGTTGAATGCTGGTTTCCGTCTGCTGTTTTTCCAGCTTTGCCCTGAATAAATCGGCTTTAGCTGCCCGGTTGCGAATATTGAAGGAAAAAGTGAAGCCGACCGCATATTCCGGATAGCGCCAATTCCTCACCTGTCGGAACGCCTGAGATATGCCTCCGGGATAGATCACGGGCGCTCCGATGCTGTTCTCAAAAACACGATTTCCATATAATCCCGAGCTGTTAAAGTTTGCGAAAACAAGCAAACCTGGCCGGACAAGGTCCTTGCCGTATCGGATCCCAATATCCTGGATCTGGAGATTGGCTTCTGCCTGTCGAATTTCGGACCTATTGCTGTACGCGGTTTTCAAAGCCTCATCCAGCTTCGGGATGTCGCTGCCTTTCGGTTCCGGCAGTGAATCTGTCGGCTCAATCTGTACGGAGCTTAACAATTCGGCAAGATTTGCGCTGATTATGCTCTTCAGCTCCACTTCGCGCATTTGCAGAGCGGCCTGGGCAGTTGCAAGGTCCCGTTGCCTTGCGGCTACTTCCGACTCCGCAGTCACAACGTCCAGGCCCGACGCCGTCCCGATTTCTTCACGCGCTCTGTTGTCTTCGTGGAGGCTCCGGGCGACTGCCAGCGATTGTTCTGCCACGCGAACATTCTCGCGTGCTGAAACCAGGTCCCAATAGGTGTTCTGCGCCTGGGATAA
Source organism: Acidobacteriota bacterium (assembly GCA_016929335.1). Lineage (GTDB taxonomy): Bacteria > Acidobacteriota > UBA6911 > UBA6911 > UBA6911 > UBA6911. The sequence goes on from JAFGIY010000222.1 coordinate 6,134, forward strand.
TGTTGTATTCACCTGCAGTCGAACTACTTCCTTCACCATCCGCATTTCGTTTTTCGCCACATCGAGGAAGCGCCGGCCGACTGCCGTGCCGAAACCGCTCAGCAGGTTTTGTGTGACACTGATGGATAGCTGAGAAATAAAGGTGGGATTGTAAAGCAGGAACCTCTGGGTGGAACTCTGGCGCATGTTGTTGAAGGATACGCTGAGGCTCGACCCGAAAGTAAATGCCTGGGAGTAGCGCGCCTGCAGGGCAACAGATCTTGTCGTCACTTCCGGCAAGCCGGACACCACAATCGAATTCAGCGGACTCTTCGTCCGGTCTATGCTGAATCCGAGCGCGAGAGTGGGATCATAGCTCCCCCGTGAAAATCCGAAAACCTGGCGTGCGCCTCCGGAGATTCCCCCCACCGATCCGAATCCTCCAAGTCCTCCGGCGCCTCCGACACCTGCCCCGATTGCGCCTGCAAAAAGGCTGCTGGGGATCTGCACTCCTGCTCCTCCCCGGGGTGCGCCGCCGCCCTTTACCCTCAGCATATCCGTCTCCGCATAACGGGCGCTGTTGTTTGAAGACAGGACATCGAGATTGTTGTCATTGACGGCCGTCTTCAGTTGGGAGAGCGATATCGGCAGCTTCCCATCACGGATCAGCTGAGACAGGCTCGACGAGTTTGCCAGCTTCATCTCGGGAACCTTCTGTGCCTTGTAAGGTTTATATAATCGAGGAAACCACTCGGGATTTTTGCTGAGATCCGGAAGATTTGCCAATCCTTGCTGCGCCGGGACGGCTCTGATGCAACACATCAGAATAAGGATCAGTCCTGCCATTCGGCCGCCGGCTTTCGCAGCGAATTGCCGGGTCACAGTTCTGCAGGTTTCTTTTTGACAGAAAGAAACAAGCTTCAACATCACTGGACCTCCTTTTGCCCGCGGCCTGTGAATGGGGTGGTTGGAGTTTTTGACACCTTGCCGCTTAAAGCATCCGGGTATTCGATGCTGTTTCGATCCAGTGTTGCTCCCATCGCGCGGTCCATTTCAACCATAGCCTTTGCATAGGTGACCATCGCGCCCACTTCCGCGTAGCGGGCATTTGTATAATCCCGTTCCCGCAGAATGACCTGATAGGAAGTTGAAGCACCCGCTTCCAGTTTGACTTTCTCTCCTTCCCACATTTCGCGCGCGAGCGAAGAAGCCTTGTGGGCAGCCTCCACCTGAGCTTTGCCCTGAACCAATCCAATAATCGCCTTCCGAACTTCCAGCGAAATCGAATTGCGTGACCGTTGTTGTGTGATCAACAGCTGGTTCTTTTCAAGCTGGGAACGGATGCTGTCCGCCTGAGCCGTGCGGTTACGGAGAGGTATGCTCAGGCTGAAGCCTGTCGAGTATTGGGGGTACTCGGCCTGGAAGCTTTGAGAAAAAGCGTTGAGCATTCCGGAACTGCTTTCCGCCCTGGTCCCCTGCAACCCCGCTCCTGCGTAGAAACCGAAAACGGAAAGAATCGGCTTTAATGCATCACTCGTAAAATTGACCGAAATGTCCTGGTTTTTCAGATTGATTTCCGCCTGTTTCAGTTCAAGTCGGGCATCCATTGCAGCGGTTAAAGCGTTCCCAAGATCCGGGATATCCGTTTGGTTCGGTTCAGGCATGGGATCGGTAAGAACAATGCGGGCAGAATCCAGTTCAGGGCCGACCTTTTTGACCAGCATGTTCTTCAGCGTAGCCTCCTGCAGTTGAAGATTCGTTGCGGCAACGGTCAAATCCCGCGTTCGCCCTGCTACTTCCGACTCGGCCGATGTTACATCCAGCGGCGACATGGTGCCTACATCCAGTCGTATCAGATTGTCTTTATGCAATTGCTGTGCAACCGCAAGCGCCTGTTCTGCCACTCTTACGCTTGCCTGCAATGCAGCTAAATCCCAATAGGCATTTTCAATGGATACGATGGTATTGATGACCTGAAGCCGGAAAACATTCTCGGCGACTTCGGTGTTGTTCCGCGCAACTATGATATAGCGCTGATTATTCCTTCGGCCGAATCCGTTCAATAAAGGCTGGTTCACGCCGAGAGCCAGCCGTGTCACGGATGCGGGATTGAAAAGGAGGTTCTGCTGCGTTGAGCTTTGTCTCTGACCGTTCAGGGTTAAAGAAAAACTTGTGCCCGGAGAAAAAAGCTGGGCGTAGCTGGCAGTGAACGCCGTCGTCTTGCCGACAACGTTATAAATTCCGGAGACAACCTTGGTATTCAGTGGAGAGGTAACATGATCAAAACTGAAGTTGACGTTCAGCGTGGGATCAAAATTGCCGGCGGATCCGACCTGTACTGCACCGCCGCCACCCGTGATACCGCCCGCGCTTCCAACGCCGGAGCCCGCACTGGATCCGCTGATGCCGGCGCCCAGCGCTCCTGAGGTCAAGCCGCCTGGGGTCATGCCGCCCGAAAAACCGCGGGGCGACTGCCCGGCCTGGCTTCGGAGCAGATCCGTCTGGGAAAATTCCGGAATATAGCGCTGCACCGCCACATCGAGGTTATTTTCCAAAGCCAATGCCATCGCATCGGAGAGACTGAGATACAGTTTGCCATCGCGTATCAGACTGCCCATTCTTGGCGAATTCTCCAACACGAGCTGCGGGACCGATCTGGGCTGAAATCTGTCGAAAATGCCGGGAAAAAATCCCGAGTTTCCCGTCTTATAGCTCTTTATTTGGGAGAATTCTGCTCTTGCCGATTGGCCAAAAAGAAATTGCGGGGGAATCAGCCAGCTGAGACACAACGCAATGGAAAGGGCTGATTTACAAAGATGCTTGTTCATCAATACCTCCTGGCGCCGAAAATCAGTCGTCGACAACGGCGATTGTATACTGGAATCGGGCAATCGCCGCAAATAGAGATTGGGATTCTCTCAATCACGGCAGGATAGGCCGGAGCCATCGTGAAATACGATTGCAGGAACTAGTTGTTTCGGATCAGAGGTTATGCATCAGATTTGTGATGACGCGTCGCTGCTATTTGCTTCGGAGGATTTCTATTGATTGGCGTATTTTTTTGCCGTTTCGTAGACGGAGTCTTCCACCTTTAATCCCACGAGTATTTCTTTCCCGTGAGTCTGACAGTAAACCACCTCACCTACGAAGGCATCGCTTCCCCACTCTACTCTGACCATGGATCCGATATGCATTTTTTTGTCAAGGATGAGGCTCAGGCCGTGAACTGAAAGGTTCGCCAACCTTGCCTTCGTGCTGCCGCCCGGCAGATCGGAACACGTTACATTTACGGTCAGATCGGTCTTAAAGCGCGTTCGACTTCGCCTATTCATGATCGTTCAATCGGTCGCAACCCCCTGATACCTTAGCGGAAAACAGGGAGCGGCATCGTCCTCTATGAGTTTGACAAAGAAGCCCGTCCTCAATATGCTCGGTTTTTTAAAACACCATTTTTATAGCATTAATTGTTTCCAAGATAAACTGCCAAGAAATGGGGGGATCTTTGGTTATGGGATTATTGATAATTGATGCCGAGAAATGCAAAAGGGATGGATTTTGCGTACGGGATTGTCCGACAGCCATCATCCGGCTACCGGAAAAGGGAGTTCCTGAAATCATTCCGGGGGGCGAGGCAACCTGTCTGGACTGTGGTCATTGCGTGGCCGTATGCCCTCACGACGCCCTCAGCCATAAACGGATACCGATCGAGAAATCACCGCCCGTTCGCGAGGAGCTGCGCATCAGCGAAGCTCAGGTTGTCCAGTTTTTGCGCATGCGCCGTTCAGTCCGGCATTTTCTTGACAGGAAGGTAGAAAGGGAAAAGATCCGCAAGCTGATCGAAATAGCGCGCTACGCACCCACGGGCGGTAATAGCCAGATGGTTGAATGGGTGGTATTGGACGATAAAGCCCGGATCCGGGAAATCGCCGGGCTTACGGTCAATTGGCTGCGAGAACTCATTAAGAATCCACAAGTTGTAGCAGCCAGTCCGTATTTGCCGGTAACGGTGGCCAGTTGGGACGCAGGGAATGATTCCGTACTCAGAGACGCGCCCGCACTCGTCATCGCTATGGCCCCGAGAGAGGCTATGAATGGCCTGGTGGATCTGACACTGGCCCTTTCCTATCTGGATTTATTTGCATCCGCGCTGGATTTGGGCACCTGCTGGGCCGGCCTGCTTCAGGGAACGATGATCAATTCTCCTGCCGTCAAAGCTGCCGCCGGAGTACCGGAGTCTTATCCCCACCATTATCCGATGATGGTGGGATATCCGGAATTCAAGTTTCATCGGTTGCCTGAGCGAAAAGAGCCGAAGATCATGTTCGCCTGACAGGATGGAAGAGTCGGGCTCTGACTTGGTTGCGAAGGGAAAACGGTCGAGGTCCAAGTCGAGGTCCAAGTCGAGGTCCAGGTAAAGGTCGAGGGCCAAGTGTCATGGCCTATATATTTTGCAGGCGATTCGTTTGGAATAAGAGATGCGAAATAACTGCGCCAAAGAAAAGGGAAAGGGGGCTGGGGGATAACGGCCCAAATTGCGGACTATGCGAGCCCTGCAATTTCAGCAGCTATCCCCGATTAACGGTAACATCCAAGTGAGACCGCCACCCTATTTCAAGAGGCTTTCGGGCAGTGTGGGAATGATTTTCTCCTGCATTTTTAGCTGAGTTTCTCTCCGGGCACGGCTGATAATGAGCTCTGCTGTTTTATATAGCTGGTCTCGTGTCAAAACTTTGCGCGCGACTCCCTGCTCGATGGCTTTCATGGCAACGGCAACAGCTTCTCGAACAAAAACATCGGGCTCATCCATTTTGGGCACGATATAATCGGGGCTGAGTCCTTTGTCCTCCGCGCATTTTGCCAGTTCGGACGCCGCCGCGATGCACATTCCATCCGTGATAGTTGTGGCCGCTACATCCAGCGTGCCGCGAAAGATACCCGGGAAGCCGAGAGAGTTATTGATCTGATTAGGAAAATCCGAACGGCCGGTCCCGACGACGACGGCTCCGGCGTCTTTGGCATCCCATGGCCACATTTCGGGTATTGGATTAGCCGTGATGAAGACAATGGGATCTTTTGCCATGCCGGCGACCCATTCTTTTTTTATGGTATCCGGACCGGGAGTGGATGCGGCAGAAAGCACATCGGCTCCGCGCATAGCTTCCTCAACGTTGCCGACGAGGTTATTTTTATTTGTTATCTGGCACATCTCCCACTTTTCTTTAAACACGCCCTGGAGTTCTTTTCGGCCCTTATGAAGCGTCCCTTTCGAATCCACGAAAATCAGATTCCCAGGCTTTGCGCCATAGGCCATATAGACCGCTCCGATGCGGATATTGGCTGCTCCCGATCCTACCAGGGTTATCTTCACATCCTCAATTCGCTTGCCGACAATTTTAAGAGCATTGATCAGGCCGGCCAGACACACGGTTGCCGTCCCTTGCTGATCGTCGTGCCAGACGGGGATTTTGCAGCGCCTGCGCAGCTCGGCAAGAATGTGGAAACATTTGGGTTGAGAAATGTCCTCGAGGTTAATCCCTCCAAAGGACGGCTGGAGAAGCTCCACCGTCCGGATGATTTCCTCGGGATCCTTCGTATCGAGGCAAATCGGGAACGCATCTACGCCGCCAAGATATTTAAAAAGAATGCCCTTTCCTTCCATAACCGGCAAGCCTGCCTCAGGCCCGATATCACCCAGGCCCAAGACGCGCGTGCCGTCGGAGACGACGGCGACCATGTTCCCTTTATTCGTATGTTGATAAACCTTTTCGGGATTATTGAAAATATCCTTGCAGACCTCAGCAACACCCGGCGTATACCATATGGCGAAATCATCAAAGTCGCGGATGCAGCATTTCGGCGAAGTCTCCAGCTTGCCCGCAAAAAACGGATGCATTTTCATAGCATCCTGCGCGGGTTTGTAAGCCTTCGCAAGCAGCTCCTCTTTGGTCATTCTGACCGGACTCGACGATTTCGCCGGATCGGCAGCCGGATCTCTATCATTAGCCATTATTTCCTCCGTTTGATTTTTGAATCTTGAAGCCTCACATGATTTCCCGCGTACCTATTGTGCACGCTCTTGGACTGCGGATTTAACCTGTGCTGAACCATGCTCACGATACTCTCGTCTGCTATGGGAATTCAAGGAATAATCCCGTGTCCGCGAAAGCATTACAGGCAGGTTTAATGCAGTGGCAGCGAATCTGCACGCGTCGATGATCAACCCACGAGATTGGACATTAATTCCATGCAGGCAGCGAGAACGATCTATTCATCAGAAGGATAATATGGAGGATAAATAGGTATAAAAATACAGATCTCGCTTAAAGCAATTTCCTATAGCAGAGCATCGACACAGCATCCACGGATTTCACGGATTTAAAATAATTTCTGCAGTTGCGGGCAGCTGGTCATGTTTAACCCGCATTCCTCACAGAGTTTCTAATGCGGGTTAATGGTCTGATTGAAATCAGTGAAATCCGTGGCGTTTTTCCCCCGGTAAATGTAAAGATATGTCGCACGCACTGCACTAGATTTTTGCCTGCAGCTGAATGGCGCCTGTCTTTGAGAATTTTTCGATGTCGGCTCTGCCGTAGCCGAGTTCTTCGAGAATTACATCCGTGTGTTCGCCCGGAAGCGGTGGCGCCTCGGACTTTTCTGCCGAAAGGCCCTCGAAGCGTACGGGGCCTCCGACGAATTTCGCTTTCCCCGCTTTCGGATGCTCCACTTCTTCTGTTACTCCGAGATGAAAGACCTGCGGGTCCTCCAGAACTTCTTTCATTTATTGCATAGCTTTCCATGTCAACGGCACGCCGGAAACGCTGGTGGCACAGCCATAGGCGGCGGGTTTGGTCGGCACTGAGAGAGAAGGAGAGAGAAGCCTGAAGCAGGAGCAGAGAAAGGGGGATGTCTGGCAGCTCCGTAGCAATGGAGCTGCCCGGCTCCACTTGTTAGGATAATAGTTTTGCGGAACGGACTATATAATGAAGAGGTCCAGTCCGCCCATCAGGTCGACAATAGTCCCCGTCATATACGCAGCCTTGTCCGAAACGACAAAGGCGATGGCGTCAGCCACTTCCTGGGGGACAGCGGCCCTGCGAAAGGCGATCTTCCTTTCAATATTTTTCCGTATTTCTTCCGAGATCGGCTCGTCGTAGGCCTCTGTCTGTGCCATTCCGACAAGAACGCAGTTCGCGGTAATGTTGAACCTGGCGCCTTCCAGAGCCGCGCACTTGGCAAGGCCTACGAGTCCCGCCTTTGCCGAACCGTAACTGGACTGGCCGTAGCCGCCCATTACGCCTGCTACTGAGGTCATGTTCACAATCCGGCCCCATTTATTGGCACACATATCCGCCCATGCTTCTTTGATACAATAGAAGGCAGAGTTGAGACAGAGCTTCACCTCATTTTCCCAGTCTTCCATAGTCGTCTTGGCGATAGTCATCATACGGCGCATCTGCGCCACGTTGTTTACAAGGATATCCACGGGGCCAAGCTCGCTTTTTATGGTCGCAAAGGCTTTTTGCACATCGCCGTAATCCCGCCCGTTCATCTTCACCGCTATGGATCTTCGGCCTATCCCTTTTATCTGATCCGACACGGACTGGGCCATGTCCATATTGTTGAAGCCGGTCACCGCCACATCATATCCCTCCCGTGCAAGGGTAAGGGCAGTGGCCCTTCCAATACCCCTCGGCATTGTAGCGCCGGTCACTAACGCGAGTCTTCTTTCCGCCATACTCACCTCCTTTTTGACTATGCTACTACACGGGGTCGGACCGACGCAAAGCTTCTGATATCAGAAAGATCCGCTGAAAACGCGCCCGTTTTTTGGCCTTAGCCGCGATTTTGACCCGGGCATTTTTCATTTTAATCCGGGTGGAATATAGGAGACTACTCATCTCCGGAGAGCTTCGGGAGAGTGCCCACTGGTGAACATCCCGCGAGAGGGCCGGCTGGCAGGGCCGCTGCCAGCCGGAAAATTCAGCTGCTGGGTCTCCTTCCTATTTGTACTTGGTGGCAGCCGCCTTCATAGCCTCATCCGCCTGCAGGAAACCCGCGCCATAATCCCCACCGCCCCAGGAAGCAATGTAATAATAGGGATCTTCAAATGGATAAGCCACCATAGCATCATCCGCCGCAAACGGCAGACTGCTCGCAGCAATGCTGAGAATTTTCTCCATCTGGTCCTGCAAGAGGTTGGGCTTATATTGCAGCACAAGGCCGGCGATGCCGGAAACATGCGGAGCAGCCATGCTCGTGCCGCTCAGATAGTAGTAGGCTAAATCGGATGAGAAAGCGTCGCGGTAAGGGCCGACAATCCAGGCTCCCGGAGCCGTGATATCAAGATCCTGGGTTTTCTGATCCAGATATTTGTTTGGACGGGAACTGAAATCTTCGAGGTAATGCTGGGAGTTGTTTCCCATGCTGTCTTTTGATTTCAGCTTCTCGGGAACATCCGCACGCCATCCCATATTGAACATATCCGCCCAGCCTCCTGCGCCGGCCGAAATAACCTGGGTCAAGCCGCCGGGATATCCCATGCCATCAGTGTAATTGTTGCCGGCGGAAGCCACAACAATCACGCCCTTTCCGATTGCGTAGTTGATGGCCTCTTCGATCATCGCAGAGCGTTCAGATCCTCCCAGGCTCATGTTGATAACGACACGTCCGTTTAAGCTTAGACTCAGGTCCGCCACATATCGGATACCGGCCGAGATCATTTCATCTGTCCCGCCCGTAAGCTGAACAGTGCCATAGGGAGTATCCACCTGCCATGCATCCAGGACTCGCACCGGTATGATGGTGACATTGGGGGCAACTCCCGGTACCCAATATGCATTGTTCACATTAAAACCAACGATTGTGCTTGTCACATGCGTGCCATGTCCGCTGGCCAGCCCGGTGATAAATCCGCAATCATCGCGCAGTGGGCCAATCATGATATCCTGGGCGGTATCGTCCCAATAGATGTCGTGGCTAAATCCTTTCCCCAGACCTGATGCGATATTGGCCTGGGAGAAAAAGAAAGGCCACTCGGATACAAGGCCGGTATCGAGCACTGCTACGTAGACACCTTCGCCATTATTTGAAACCAATTCCCTGTCAACCATATCTATCCAGAATGGCGTTTGTTCCGGCAAGCCATTGGCCATTACCACATCGTTTGTATCGATCACTGTTTCCGCAAGCTGTGCATCTGTCATATCAGCAAAATAGAATGGTGTGCTCACAACGGGCTTAGCCGTGTTCTTTGTTTGAGCTGTAAAGGAGAGAGAAAAAATCACCAACAAAACGGCAAAAATTCTGAAGATTTTCATTCGCATCTGAATACTCCTTTTTCGGTGCGTATCAAGTCGGCAGTTGCAGCACCAACAATCTAGCTTCTCGCAACACAGGCATTCAATTCGTATGAAGCCCTCGGCAGCTTTGAAGCGCATTGGAACCTGTTAAATGTCGGATGAAATCCAGGCACACTCAGTTCTATACTGCAAAATCAAGCAGATTTCCATACAAAGCATACGCCAGCCGACATGCTTTTCCGCCTCTATTATATTAAAAACTGTTGCTATAGCTGTGGTTCTATGAAGTGCACCATTACGGCGTCTTCTTGCTGCGTTCCCCAGAGTATCAGAGCCGTTCTTATTCGAACTGAATCCAGTCGATTTCAACGCGGCCGGAATCTCTGAGGAAGAGCTCTATATCCTGAATGCCGGAAGGTGCATTTCTGAAATCCGCCTTCACCACCTGCCAATCAATCCCTTTCGGAATATTCGCCTTGATTTCCCTCGACGCCTTTCCTTTGCGGACGCGCAGCCCGATGGAGCCTCCGGATTCGGACATAGCCTTGATCTTGACGGATTTCACGGCCTTTTTCCCGAAATCGACATCGTGAAACCTGATCCAGGCATCTTTCTCCTTCAGAATGGTTTTCCATCCGTCAAAGGGCTTCTTGCCGTCGAGGAACTCGATCGATATCCCCTTTTCGCCTATGGCGCTGTAACGGTCGATCTGTATCTCTCGGGTAGCGGGTACGACGCCGACGCCCCGCAACGTGGGGATCACTTTCTGAATCGTGCCGTCTTCGTTGAAGAAAAGACGGTCGGCGCGAATGGAACGGTTCTTGTCAAAAGCGGGGGACAGATCGTTGTGGTGATAGAACAGGTACCACTGGCCCTTGTATTCGACAATGGAGTGATGGTTGGTCCAGCACTTGGACGGATGCTCATCCATGATAATGCCCTTATACTCAAACGGCCCCAATGGATTATTGCCCGTGGCATAGACAAGGGCTTCGGTGTCTTTGATCACATGGGGAAAGGTGAAATAGTAGACGCCGTTGCGTTCGAAAAGAAAGGGGCCCTCCTTCATTCCCTCAGGCAGCTTTTCAATCGTCTGCGGCGTGCCGTCGAGTTCGAGCATATTGGCTTTCAGCCTGGCTCCCAGGAGCCCCTTGCCGACACCGGCCCAGTAAAGATACGCCTGTCCGTCTTTATCGATAAAAACATTGGGATCGATGCCGGAAACGCCCCGGATCGGCTTCTCTTCGGGAACGAAAGGTCCGTAAGGATTATCGGAAATAGCTGCGCCAACCGTCATCCCTTTTGCTCCGCTATCCGCTTTAGCGATGGCGGGAAAATAAAAAAAGTACTTCCCGTCCTTTTCATAGCAATCAGGCGCCCACATGCTGTTCTGTTTCGCATCCACCCATGCCACTTTATCCTGATCGATAATCATCCCATGATCAGTCCAGTCCACCAGATTCTCCGATGAAAACACATGGTAGTCCTTCATGCAGAACCATTCGGTGCCGCAGTTGACATCATGCGAGGGGTATACGTAGATCCTGCCTTTAAAAACTCTGGCCGTCGGATCGGCCGTAAACTGATCCCGGATGAGGGGATTCTGGGCAAGAGCGACAACGGCGCTCAGCAGCAAAAAACAAATCCCAAGACCGACTTTCACATTCTTCATAAGCGGACTCCTCTTTAAACTTTCCTATGACTCATTGGAGCATGACCGTTGAAATGCATCACAGTATAACCGGAGACCCCGCCTTCCCCTATCCCTGAAAAACGGCTCTTGCCTGAACCATGCACAAAGCGGCTTGTGGCAAACATAAACATCTTCCCTCCCGATTCTGAGAGGAACGTTAGGTCGACTTCCTTGTCCGAGCCTTATCTGCAGCTGCATTTCACTATGAATTCGTGGCGTTGTGTAAGGCTTTACGGGCAGGGTTTACCTATGCCCTATTGCAGACTGTAAAATTATCTTACAATTCCTGAACTTATCCCATTCGATTGATTTTTCAATAATTACATTCATGACGAAATTCTTATTCAACTTACTCCTGTCGGCAGCCTTTACATGTATTTGCCTTGCGACATTGGTTTTGGGTCAGAAAATGTGCGCATCTAAAGAAAATGGGGAAATCATATTATTCACTGAATGAACAACTTACGGCACCGGATTGATGATCCAGGGCAGCAGACTTCCCGAATGGGTCAGGTATTTGCTTGATTATTAAAGATCTAAAAGTTTTTTTTTACTGACCTTCGAACTATCGCGCGAAATGTTTGCATGAAATACTCAAGAATTGCCTATATTGCTCTTCCGGCTGCAATCCTGTTGCTGATTTTTCTGGTTAGCGCCTGCGGCAGCAGCAGTTCAATCGTGAAGATCGATACCGAATACACCTCTGTTTTTCTCGACAATGGCCAGATTTTCGTCGGGAAGCTGGAGAAGGTAGACTCTTCCTACATTTTATTAAAGGATGTTTTCTATATAAAGAGCTGGGTAGTCCAGGACAAGGATGATCAAAGCAGGGAAATCAGAAACACGATCAGCATGCGGATCGAAGAGGCGAATAATCCCGCATTCACGTATATCAACGCGCAGCACATCCTTGTCATAGAGCCGGTGTCGAGTAATTCAAAAATTAGTGATCTCATCAAAAAAGCCAAAGCGGAGAAAAGCGCGGCATCCTAGTGAAGCCTCAGGCTTTGGCTTCAAGGTTTTATCAGCGCCATTGCATTTATGTGGAGAGCAGTCCGGTTTTTAGCTCTCATATTAAGGGCGGAGGTTCTATATGAAACCGATTGTTTGCACGACATTAATCTTCCTGTGTATTGCTTGCCTGTTGCCCGCGGCAAAGGCGGCGACGATTTCATCAGATATAGTTTTCAGCAAATCAGGGCAGAACATGTGGGGAGCGGGAGACTCCTGGACATTCGATAAAAGCCTGTTTGTCGGATGGGATCCCAGTCCGTGGACTGATGGGCTTGATTTATTGTGGGACGGGGGCAATATCGGGCTTGAGGTAAAGGGCACCCTGGATTTCAAAGCGGGCCTTGATCTTGGGATGAAAATCGACAGCGGTTCGGTCAATATCAGGTATCCGATAGGTGTAAATCTCACTTTCCCTGAAGTTATCACAGAAGGTCAAATGATCACGATAGGCTCGTCATTCGAGTTGCAGGGAGGGGCCAGTCTTGGAACCACTTTCCCGAGCATCACCCCTAAAGCGGACGCTGTGCTGGAGGTGAATGCAAATCTGCGCGCGACGGGATGCTACCTGTTCGATTGCACCAGCTGGACGTTGTTCAACAAGAACGTTTCTTACAGGAAAGACCTTCTCGAAGCTTTAGGTATTCCTACGGCCAGCGGAGATTCAATAACCTTTGATCTAAGCTTTGGGTCCATTGAGGTCACGATCCCCGGCGATCTCGATACTATCGGCCATCTAGAGGGCAGCAGCCTGGTTGCCCAGACCGGCGAATTTGCCGGGGAATTCCTCGATGCGCGGCTTAATCTTCTCAGTTTGGGAGAGCTGATTCCCGGACCAGTGGGTTTGGCATTCAAAGCTTTTAATGAACTAGAGGAAGGGGGACATTACGAACACTGGGAACCTCTCGGCATTGACATCCTCGCTTTTAATGTCTGGTGGAATCTCATCGATCTCGACATAGGAGCAATTGCGAGAATAACACAGGATTTCGAGTTTGTTCCCGATAAACTCATGGTTGACCTCGTGACCAATCAGGGGGACGCCTTTGCTTCATTTGAAGTCGGAAAGAGCGTAGAAGTGACTGTACCGCAAGGAGGGTTGGAGCTTACGCCGGTTTTCACTCTTGAAAACACTTTCACCAACGAAACAGGTGTCCGATTCGATCCGGTCTTTAATGTCCTGCTGCTTGAATTTGACGGATTTTTAACAGTCTGGCCCGTCGGTATTCACCACCAATCCATCGGATTCGGTCCGGTTCTGGATAAGGAGTGGATTATTAATGGCCCCGATATCCCATTATTTACGAACGATTTTTCAGTCGATTTTGGCCAGGTCAGGGGCGGTTCATTTTATCTCGGCACCGAAGTCATGCCTTTACCCGGACAGGTACCCGAGCCAGGCAGCCTGGTCCTGTTCGGCAGCGGCATTATTGCTCTTGCAATTACAGTAAGGATGCGCAGAAGAAAATAAGCTCCGGGATTCCCGAATTCCCATTGAAAAAGGCCGCTATTAGAAGCGGCCTTTTTCTTTTTTCCAATCGGCAGAGGATAGAAGACCGGAAAGAATTTATAAGCCTCCGGCTTTGTGCGTAAAATAAAGGTGCCAAAGCACAGCCGATATCATGAGATTTAAGGAAACAGCCGTGAGGACTCCTACGAGAACCCGAGAGTTTCAGGTTTTGGCCAAACCTGTCGGGGCACGCTGCAATTTGCGCTGCCGTTACTGCTACTACCTTCCTCAGGGAGAACGGCAATATCAACGGATGACGGACGACTTGCTGGAGACCTATATTGTCCAGCACATCCATGCCTGCAGCGATCCGGTGATCCGGTTCTCCTGGCATGGGGGGGAACCGACACTGCTCGGTCTCGACGGTTTCCACAAAATCATAGCTCTACAAAAGCAGCATTGCCCGGAAGGCCGCCGCGCTGTGAACGGGATCCAGACCAACGGCCTCATGCTTCAGGACGATTGGTGCCGATTCCTGGCAAAGGAGCAAATTACTGTCGGGCTCAGCCTGGACGGCCCGGCTCGGTTTCACGATCTTTATCGTGTGACTTCCGAAGGGGCCCCCACGCACAGCAGAGTGATGCGCGCATATGACCGCTTGCGCAAGCATGGAGTAACAACGGAATGCCTTTGCGTGGTTCATTCCGAAAATGTGCGTCACCCCCTGGATGTTTATGAATTCTTCCGCGGACTAAGCGTGCCCTATATAACCTTTCTTCCCTTAGTGGAGCCGGTGAGCGGAAACCAGGTTAGTGAGCGCAGCGTGCCGGCCGACGCCTGGGGTGATTTTTTGTGCGCAATTTTTGACCTCTGGCTGGACCGCGACATCGGTCGCGTCAAAATTCAGATTTTTGAAGAAGCCGCGCGCCCGGCTTTTGGACTGGAGCACACGCTATGCATCTTTCGCAAAACATGCGGAGGCGTGCCGATTCTGGAGTGTGACGGAGACGTTTATAGCTGCGACCATTTCGTGAAGCCTGAATACCGGCTGGGCAATATTCGCGAGACATCGCTTTCGACGATGCTCGACAGCCCCCGGCAGCGGGCTTTTGGCCGCGCCAAACAGGACACTCTACCGCGGCAATGCCGCCAATGCACGGTTCTGGATATGTGCAACGGTGGCTGCCCCAAAGATCGTATTATCAGAACTCCGGAAGGCGAACCGGGCTTGAACTATCTCTGTTCCGGATATAAGCGGTTCTTTACTCACTGCCGGCCTTTTGTCGAAATGCTGGCAGGCGTCTGGCGCAATCAGACCCGGAATCTTTAGTCTGCATTGTTGCAGATATGCGATCGCCTCAAGTGTCGATTGCTTCCCCTGGAGCCCGGAATTAAAGTCTCTGTTTAAAGAAAGCCACCGTTCGTTTCCATGCAAGTTCCGCGGCCTCCTTATTATAGCGACCGGGACCGGTGTCGTTATTGAAGCCGTGTTGGGCGCCCGGATATATATGGATTTGGTATTCGATTCCCGCCTTTTTAAGCGCCGCTTCAAATCCCGGAATACCTTCATTGATCCGCTTGTCTTCGCCGGCGTAGTGACAGAGCATGGAGGATTTTATCTTGGGCACATCTTCGGAAGCAGGAACGGTGCCATAGTAGGGAACCGCCGCCTTCAATTCCGGAGAATTCACCGCCACCTGATTCGTCATTGCTCCGCCCCAGCAGAATCCGGTGCAGCCGACGTTGCCTGTCGTCTGGGGGTGAGTTCTGAGATAACGAACCGCCGCTGAAAAGTTTTTCACCGTGGCCGCGGAATCCAGCTGACGCATCGTTCCCATAATGTCGCTGCTGTTTGCGGCTGTACCTCCTAATGGTGACAGGGCATCCGGCGCGATTACCAAGAATCCTTCCAGGGCCATACGCCGGGCCACGTCTTCGATATGGGCATTAAGTCCGAATATTTCATGAATCACAATCACGGCCGGCAGTTTATCTTTCCCTTTTGGCCGGGCAAGATAAGCCTGCATCTCACCCCCTTCGGTCGGATATTTGATCCGTTGTGTTTCAAGTCGTGCATCCTCGGGAGCCACGATTTGTGCCTGCCCTTGTGGTCCGGACAGCACCAGACATCCGGCAATCCCGGCGCCTGCCAATGACACGCAATGCTTGAGAAATTCCCGCCGATCCGGTGGGAGATCCGGACTGGTTTCTATCGTCTTACGCTTTGATTGTTTCATTGATGTGCCTCCTTTCGAAGTGAATGCTCTAATGCCGAGGGCGTTATTCGTTTACCTATTTTGCATCCGGCAGCAGATGAGGAAAACCCGAAAATGCATGCCTCTGCATTTTTTATATGTCGGATCCGGGTGGTGCCGGCGGCTAAAACAAATACTGATGATCAAAAATGATTCCTGATGAGGGTACTCACATTATGTACCTGGAAAAGCCGTCATTCCCATTCCGAGTGCTTAGACTTGGGGCGTGTTTTGATCATCTGGATCAAAAATGTGCCGATCGTCAACACCATAAGAGTACCGCTGATCGGTCTGCGGAAAAAGATAGTCCAATCGTTCTGGAAACTTATCATGGTTGTCATGAAGGACGTCTCCGCGAGGGGCCCCAGAATTGCACCCAACACGAGCGGCGCGATTGGGAACCGGAAGCGGTTGAAAAGATACCCTACGGCGCCAAACGCAATCATCAGCCAGAGATCCGATATACTGCTTCGAATGGAGAAAGCTCCTATAAAACAAAGAATCATGATGTAAACGGAAATCACGGATTCCGGGAAATCCAATATCTTCACCAATGGCCTGATTGCGAAATAGCCGAAAATGCACATCAGAATAATGCCGAGGAAAAGCGAGGCAAACACCGTATAAATCATATTTGTAGACGTGGCAAAAACTTGTGGTCCGGGCTGGATTCCATGAAGCAGTAATGCTCCCAGAATCACCGCCGTCGCTCCGCTCCCCGGCACTCCCAAAGTCAGCAGAGGAATCATAGCTCCTCCCACTGATGCCGTTGCGGCCGCTTGAGGCGCAACAATGCCTTCCGGGATACCTGTATTCAGTTTTTCTCGCATCCTGCCGAAGCGCTGCTCTATTCCGTAGGCGACAAAAGAGGCGATGGTTGCACCGGCTCCGGGAACAATTCCCAGTACATGACCCAGAATGGAACTCCGAAGAATAGAGACTTTCAGTCGCTGAATTTCCTTTCTTCCCGGCAGGCTGGTCTTCACAAAGCCTGAAGCCCGAACTGGCGCTGTGTTGCTTTCTCCCTGGATCCGGGTCAGCAATTCTCCTATTCCGTAGCAGCCGACAATTACCGTAAGGAATTCAATTCCGTTCATAAAGATCGGCTTTCCAAACGTGAAGCGTGGAGCTCCATAAGTAGGATCCACACCAACAGTCGACAGGAGAAGGCCCGCGAAAAGGCTGATAAAAGCATTCGACATGGATCCTCCACCCAAGGACACAACGCTGGTGAGGCCGAAAAGCACAATGGCAAAATATTCGGGCGTGGAGAACGTTAACGCAACCGTTGCCAGGGGCTGTGACAGCAATATCATGATGACGGCGGAGAGCAGGCCGCCGAAAAGAGCTGCATAAAGAGTCCAACCCAATGCTTTTGCCGCCTGTCCCTGACGGGCCATGGCAAAGCCGTCCCACAGAAACGGGACATGGATGGGCTCTCCGGGTATCCGAAACAGAATTGCCGTGAATGCTCCTCCATAGGTTCCTGAAACGTACATAGAAGTCAGGAGAATGATTGCCGGAGTAACATCCATTGAATAGGTGAAAGGCAAAGCAAGCAGAACACCCATCACAAGAGTGAGACCCGGCAGAACGCCCACAAGCAAACCGGTGAAGGTTCCGGCAACCAGAAGGATCAGATTGGCCGGTTGAAGGCAGCCCGCAAAACCGATGAACAGGTTATGAACAATATCGATCATAGAAGACTATACCGATGACAGCGTGGTTACCTGACCCCCAGGACTCCCAGAATGAAGAAGGTTATTTCAGAATATGGCTCGCGTCCCAAAGGCAGTGAAACATGGACTGCTTTCATGAATATCACGGCAAGTATCAGAGTCCCGATTAAGCTGTTCGCCAGAATAGCCCAGGCGTTTCTATACCTGGTCGCAATCATGAATAGAATGAAATAAAGGAATGTGCATAAAGGAAATCCCAATGTGGTCAGCAGACAGGCATACGCTACCGTAATCGCGAGAACCCACAACAGAATCCCTGTGTGCATTTTGCATTTATTGAGTACTGCTTCCGGATGCAGCGGCGCCGTTTGATTTTGCAATATGTATTTTTTTGAAAAAATCCGCTTGATGATTTCATAAAAGCACGCCGCCATTGTCAACACCAGCAGAATTTTTGGCCAGAAGTCGGGGCCCAGGATCCCCCGCCTGGCGAAATAAGCAAAGGAGTCTGCCTGAAGATAAAGGTAAAGGGCTGCAGTAAACGTGAGCGCATAGGGCGCGATTTTTCTGGTTGCCTGGGAAAACATTTCGAGCGGACGCCTCATTCTTTGAAGACAAAAAGTTTATATGTATGCAGCGCCTTCCATCGGAATATGCATCTGATCATGGAGATCGTAGAGGCCCCTCGTAAAACTACTTAAGCTTTTCGCCCCACAAGGCCTTCATTGCAGCCAGTTCATCATGGATAAATCCTGCGGCGGACAAAGCATCCATATAGCTGTCCTCGGCAGCAAATTGCTCTCGGAGAAATGCTTTGTATTCCGGCGTCGCTGCAGCTTTTGCGCACGCGTCCGATAGAATTCTTATCCTGGCAGGATCGGTGCCTTTTTTAACCACAATAGTGCGGAACTGAGGAAGCCCTATATCGTGCCCAAACTCTCGAGAACAAGGCACATCCTTAAAAGAATTCAATCGTCTGGATCCAAACAGGATTATGGGCCGTATCTGCCCCCCTGTAATCAAAGAGCGGACATCTCCCGGCTGTTCATAGAGTGCATCGACATGCCCTCCCAAAACCGACAGGTAACGCTCTCCAGGTTTCGAATAGGGAACCTGGATAAGATTGATCCCTTTATTTTCCAGATACGTCATGCTGATATCATCCACACTTCCAAAACCAAGGGTGGCTACTTTTAGTTTTCCGGGATTGGCTCTTGCGGCTTTTTCAAAATCCACCCAGGATTTGTATCGGCTGTTCTTCGCCACAAAAAGAAAGGAGGGGGCAAGAATCATTCTGGCAACAGGCACGATGTCACCTATCGCCCATCCGGTATGCCCGGTGGCAAGCGCGGCGTGAGAGTCGGCAATGTAGATGGCGATGGTATATCCATCTGCCGGCGCAGCGAGCATTTTGGTCATTCCCATCCCGCCCGTTGCACCCGGCACGTTAATCACCGGCAACGGGACTTTAAGGATTTTCTCCAGCAGGAAGCCGGATTTGCGGGCCAGTTGGTCCGCTCCGCCTCCCGGACCCCATGGCACAATGCATTCGATTGCACGATGAGGATATTGCTTCTCCGCATCAGCATCGCCGGAAAATCCCGGAACCGTCAGGCACAACATGTATAAAAAAAGAATGATTCTTATTCCAAAAGCGTTTGCCGTGTATCCGCGCCATTCTTTCCCGATGATCGAAGCTGATGGCATTGACTGCTGCTCTTTTATGAAATCAATGCCGACCCGCCGGGAATTATGGCATAATCGCAATTCATAAAAACGATATGGCTTTTTTGCGGCAGGTAGTGCATTTTCCGCGGGCATCCGCATAACGTCCATCACTCCGAGCATAAAATCCATATTTTTCGATCCCCATGGAGAAAAGCTTCCTTATCCGCCCTTATTGTACAGCAAACCGCAGGCCATTGGAGGCCGTCATGCGGCTTCGAATTTAGGTTATGGCATTTTCAAATATGCGCGTGCTACTGATAACCACATGCACACCCGACGACCGAAAACCAGTCAGTTTCATTCGGGCTCTGGCACGCTCCGGTGCCGGAGTCGGTATTGCATCGGACCGTTATTGGGGAGAAGCCGGATACTCACGCTATCTCAGACACCGTCATCGCATAAGCCACCCGGCGAAGAGCCTTGACAATTTCATCTCGGACATAAACCGGCATATCGAACTCTGCCGCTATGATGTCGTTCTTCCCCTGAACGACTACACAACCCTTGCTTTGTGCCTTCAACTCAAAAGCTATTCCGGTAAAGCGGCCACAGTGCTGCCCTCACTGAAAGCAATCGAGATTTCTCGAGACAAGCAACGCACTGTTGCCGTTGCACAAGAACTCGGGCTTGATGTCCCCAAAAGTTATGCGCCCGAGAATGAAGACGAATTGATGCAGGCAGGCGATCAGGTCGGCTACCCATGCGTCTTGAAATTGCGGCGCGGCGCGGGTGCCGTCGGTTACCGCATTGCCAAAAGCCGGGACCAGCTTCTGACCGCATATCGGCTCCCCCGCAGGCAATCCGACCTGGTGTTTGATTACGAGCACCTGCTGGTTCAGGAATATGTTCCCGGCCATACATGCGATGTATGTGTGCTGTTCCGTCACGGAGAACCGCGCGTGGTGCTTACGCAGAAACGGCTTTGGACATATCCCGGTGCTGGAGGAGTCGGCGTAATCGTGGAGTGCACCCGCGATCCGCACCTTGCGGATCTGGCCTGCCGGTTTTTTCAAGCCATTGGTTGGCATGGCCCCGCCCAGGCGGAGTTCAAGATAGATACGCGAACCGGGCGCGCCTGCCTCATCGAAGTCAACGGTCGTTTTTGGGGCACCATTGGAGCCTCTCTTCATGCCGGAGTGAACTTCCCGCTGCTCGCTTGCCGCCTTGCGACAGAAGGAGACGTCCAACTGATTACCGAATATAATTTGGGACAGCGATTCCGCTACCCTATTCCATTTGGGATTCTGGCGCTCATGGAACGTGGGAAAAAACGGCAGGCGCTGGAAGCATTTTTCGGCCCATCCAGCCGGACCGGATCCGATCTGGACTGGAAGGATCCTTTGCCGCTATTCGCGGAATTTTGCTTCATTGTCTGGAGGCTTATTGACAAAGCCCTGTCAAGGCTGTTCCCGTCTATCGATAGAAGGAAGCGTTGAGAGGCCTTTTCACCAAGCTCTCTCTTCGATTTGCATCCGTCTTTATGGGCTTTCGAGCTTTGTTTCTTTGACTAAAACGCGGGCTTAGCCTTAAGCACGCCAAGCTGCACCAGGATGCCCGTGAAGTCATAAACCCGGATTTCATGCGCGATTTTATTGTCCGCAAAGTAGAACATAAATGCGCAGTTCATCTCGAATCGCTTTCCCGTAGGCGCAAGTCCACAGAAATCCCCCTTCTGGGTTCCGGTCATTTTTATAAACTGCGCAGCCTTATTCCGGTCAACCAGCAGGTGTTCCGTAGAATAGTGCGCATCGGGAAAGGATAAAAACCATTGACTGTAACTCGACAGGAGAGCGCTGCGGCCCACTACTTTCCCATAAAAAGGGCTGTCCACTACTCCATCTTCCGCATGGTCCGCAGCAAGCGCAGCAGCATCATGTCGCTGCCATACTTCATCTCTTCTCGCAAAAAACTCCAGAATTTCTTTGCGGGTCATGATTCGTCCTCCCTTCCGGGATGCCGGGAAATTTCAATGGCAATTGTCGATACATCATATATAGTTTACACCATTAAAAGCTGCCATCATCAATCTCCGGTTTTCAGGCTGTATTTGCGGCTCAGCCCGAAGGTGAACAGCAGAAATGGATTGTCTGTGCGGTTAAATTGGATCGGGCAGAGTTTGAGGCCTGGCGGCAAGGTAACAGGACTTGCTTATCCGCATCCGTCATAGCCCTTTGCCTGCTCCTTTATGCGCGATGGTCGTCCAAATGCCTTACGCTATTGCTTTTCGAATACGTGCAGCTCTTCAACCTTCTTGCCCTGGGCATCTTTTCTTTTGAGCGTGAGACGCATCGTCTTACCGTCCTTGCTGATGATTTTTTGCATCACGGTACTCTGTTTACCATTTTCAAGGATAGTAACATACCAATATCCCGGATCCATCAGCAGCTCGATATAGGATATTGATTCGGGGAGAGGCTCGGGCGCCAAACGCTTCGCAATTCCTCCTTCCCGAGGCCACGACCATTTGGAATAAATGGCGGCGCCGTCGGTTTGAGTGCCTGTCCGCGTAAACTCCATCTGATCGGCGCCTGCTTCTTTATATACGTCGGTTGCCTCTTTCGGGGCCGTTGCCGACGGCTGAATTTTCGACTTGGCAATGTTTAATTTCCAGGTGCCTATGATGGGATCGGCAGCCCACAGCGACCCGGCTAATCCGACACAAGCCAATAAAAACAGTATTTTTCGCATATTGCCCTCTCCGGTTTAGATCAGGTTTAAAGCAAAATCAAGTATAGCTTTAGCCTTCTTCCGTTCGCATGCAATGCTCTTTAGCAAAAATGGATTCTCATACAAACGGGGACACTGGTGACTGTCCCCGTTATTTATTATCTTGAGATTATGATTCGCGCATCGACGGCGATGCAGCCGCCCTGGTAGGGGAGTACGGGATTGAAATCCACTTCCACGATTTGCGGCTGTTCTTCAAGCATTCGCCCCAGCGAGACGAGGATGCCGGCAATAGAATCCACATTCATAGGTCCTCTTCCCCGCACTCCCTTGATCAAGGCAGGAGGGAGTGTCTCACGGATCAGCTTTCTCGCGTCATCAAGCGTGATCGGCGAGAGGCGAAAACCTACAATCTTCAGCGCTTCCACATAGATCCCGCCCATCCCGAACATTACGACGGGTCCAAAGGATTTATCTCTGAGCGCTCCCAGCACAAGCTCGGTATTGGAAGGGATCATCTTCTGAACCAGCACCTTCATCCCGGACAGCCTGGGCGCTGCTTTCTTTATATTTGCGGCGAGCTGTTTATACGATCCCTTCAGAGCGCTGTCTGATGCGATTCCAAGCATCACACCGCCGGCGTCCGTCTTGTGCAGGATTTCTTCGGAGACCACCTTTAATGCAACCGGATACCCAATTCTATTGGCTGAGGCAATGGCACTCTCAACGGATTCCACAACCCGGTAAGGAGGCACTTTGATTCCATATTCGCTGCATACCTTGTATGCCTCGGGTTCCAGAAGACTGACTCGCCCTCGCCTGGATGCGCTCGAGATTACCTTTGCGGACGAGCTCTTCGGATTGGGCTTAAATCTGGAAATTCCGGTTCGCCCGGAATGGGATTTGCGGAAAGCGCCATAGGTTGCCATATTCCCTGCGACCCTGGCGAGCATATCGGTATATTCGTATGTAGGCAGGCCCGCGTCTTCGAGACCTTGCCTGACTTCGCGCGCAAATTCTCCGAAAGTCACCGCATTCAGGAACGTCTTCCCGCCTTGTTTCGCCTGGCAGGCCTCCGAAACTTCCTTCACGAGAAGCTTTTGATCAAGGAATGCGCTCGGCGCCAGGATCTGCAGAACCATATCAATGCCTTTATCTTGGAATAAAATCTGCAGGACTTGGTTGTGAAGGTTTTCATAATGAGCGGCCGTCAAGTCGACATATCCGTCGGGATGTCCGATATTTGCCATCGGAGCACAAATGCTCTTGAGGGTCTTCTCCGTCTCGGGTGAAAGCTTTGCCAGCTGCAGTTCATGCGTCGCGGAAATTTCATCAATACAGATTGTCCCGGGCCCGCCCATATGTGTAAGCACGGATACACGATTCCCTTCGGGAACCGGCTGTTTCGCGAAAGCTCGCACGGTATCGTAGAATTCAAGTATGGTTCTGGCGCGAATGATGCCTGCCTGTTTGAACGCGCCTTCATATATCGCATCGGATCCGGCAACAGAACCGGTGTGTGACAATGCAGCTGTTGAGCCGATATCGCTTTTGCCGGTTTTTATGACTACAATGGGTTTTGCAACGCTGACATCGCGGGCGATCTCAAAAAACTCTCTCGGATTCGGAAATCCCTCCATATACAGTGCGATAACACGTGTAGACTCATCGTCTTTGAGGTAGCTCAGCAGTTCGCCCATGGTTACATCAGCCATGTTTCCAATTGAAGCGAACTTGCTGACGCCAATCAGTCGCAGTCTCTCTGCCCAAAACAGGAAGGAATTGGCAAATGCGCCGCTTTGGGTGAGAATGCTTACTCCTCCTTTTGGATAACTCCCAATATCGAAATTCGTGTTGAATCCACTGTAAGTATCAAATACTCCAACGCAGTTGGGTCCGATAAGCCTGATCGAAGCTGATCTCAGAATCCGGACAAGGTCCTGCTCACGCTGTTTTCCTTCGCTTGTGTTCAGTTCGCCGAATCCGGCAGACATGCATACGGCGGCGGCTACATCGTCAAACCGGCTCTTCCTCTGAACCAGCTCATCGGCGACCTGCATTGTGAGATCCGCAGATACAAGCAAAACGCAAACATCCACCGGCTCAGGAATTTCCAGCATGTTCTTGTAGCAATGGAATCCGAGGATGGAATCTTCTCGCGGATTGACCGGAAAGATATTTCCCTGGTAGCCCATGGACACAAGATTTTTCAGCGCGGTATGCCCCGGCTTTTTGGGATCAGAGGACGCTCCAACGACGGCCACGCTTTTCGGTTTAAAGAATGCGTCTAACGCTGATATCTTTCCCATACGTTTCTCCCGTTTCTGTCAATCCTTCAAATGCTTCCTATTGGCTGCAAACTGGCTACGTTATCAACATGTTCGTTTTGGTGTCAAGAAGAGCATCATGCGTAACGATGGAATTCTTGGAGTCTTAGAGCCTTTGAGTCTTTGAGTTTAATCTATCTGAACTCAAAGGCTCCAGGCCGCAAAGGCTCCAAGAGAAGCCTGCGGAGGTGGTCTGTCTTCAGATTGAAGAAAGGCTTCCTCAAGTAATGAAATCTGCCCGAAAACACGGTATTTCGTGCTTGACTATGATTCTCCGTCCCTCCTATCCTAGTTCGTCCTCAATGTTAGATCTTTATAAAGGGAGTCGTGGGTAATTAATCCGAAAGGAGCTGGAAATGTTTAAAAATGTGTATGTTCCCTACAAAGGATACTGGTGCTCACCCTTTTGCCGTTGGCAGGAATCGCTGCAAAATCAGCATGCCGTGAAGCTGGCGGCTGAAACGGCGAAGAAGTTCTTTCAACTGCGCGGAATCACGCCTGATATCTTCGATAGCATTGTCTTCGGCGCGACCATTCCCCAAAAGATGTGGTTTTATGACGCCCCGTGGTTCGCCACGCTGATAGGCAATCCATCTATCAGTGGTCCCCGAGTCGCTCAGGCATGCGCCACCGCCACAATTTCCATCAAAACTGCCGCTGCCTTCATCGAGACGGGGAGCGACGCCAATATATTGGTGGCTACCTGTGACCGGGCATCGAATTGCCCAAACATCCTCTGGCCGAATCCTACGGGTCTGGGCGGGAAACCGGACTTCGAGAGTTGGATGATAGACGGCTTCAACTTTGAACCGACCGGCGACACCGGCCCACTGGGGACCGCAAACAATGTCGTAAAGGAGCACGGTATTACCCGGCAAGAATCCGATGCCCTTGTTCTGGATAGATACAATAAGTACCTGATGTCGACGGCAAATGACCGCGAATTTCAGAAGCGCTATATGCTTCCTGTGGAAGTATGGCTCTCCAGGAAGAAGTCCATCATTGTAGAAGCGGATGAAGGGATTACTCCTTGTACCGCCGAGGGCCTGGCAGGGCTGAAAACGATGGGCCCGGATTCCATCATCACTGCCGGTGCTCAAACGCATGCGGCCGATGGGAATGCCGGCATGATCGTCACCACAAAAGATAAAGCGGCCTCCCTTTCCGCCGACAAGGGCGTAACCATCCAGATTCTCTCTTATGGATATGCGCGCGCAAAAAAGGCGCACATGCCGGACGCGCCAGTGCCGGCTTCAAATCAGGCATTGGAAAAAGCCGGAATAAAAGTGTCTGATCTCAAAGCGGTTAAAACCCATAATCCGTTTTCCGTCAACGATATCATCATGAGAAAACAGATGGGGATCGACGACAAGATATTCAACAACTACGGAAGCTCTCTGATATGGGGACACCCGCAGGGGCCAACCGTCATGAGGCTGGCTATTGAATTGATCGAAGAACTGGTCCTCAAAGGCGGTGGCTATGGACTGGTGGCCGGTTGCGCGGCAGGCGATACAGGAGCCGCCCTGGTATTCAAAGTGAATTAACAGCAGATGATATTTGAAGGAGACATTAAATGACGACAAAAGACCTGTATCCAAGCTTTCAGAATCCCTACCTCATTAAGCCTACACGGCCTATACCTGAGGAGATGGCAGTACTCGGCGCCGGGCACATCGGCCCCGATATCGCTTATTCATTCCGGCTCGCCTTTCCGCAAAAGAAGCTGTACCTGGTGGATGTGGTTGAAGAACCTCTGAAGAAAGCAAAGGCACGGTTTGAAAGCTATGCAGAAAAGGGTGTAGAGAAAAAAATGATACGCCCCGAGCAGGTGGAAGCCGTTCTGGGCAATATCATATACACCACTGATTACAATCAGCTCAAAAACTGTGACCTGGTGATCGAAGCTGCGACGGAAGACCTGGAAATAAAAAAGAAAATCCTTTCATTGGTCGAATCCGTAGTCAGAGAAGACGCGATCATCACATCCAACACCAGCGGCATATTGGCAAACCAGATCTTCAGCCATTTGAAACACCCGGAGAGAACCGCAAATACCCACTTCTTCGAACCGGCGTGGCGCAGCATGGGGGTCGAGGTAATCGCCTGGGAAAAGTCCGATAAAGCCGTCATCGATTATCTTCTCTGGCTCATGGCCCAGAACGGGAAAACGCCGCTCGCGGCAGCGAATGTTTTCTCCTTCCTCCTGAACCGGCTGTTTGAAAGCTGGGGGAGTGAGACTACTTTTATGCTGGATAAGGCTACCAGCAAAGAAATCGATTTCATCAGCGAAGAGTTTCTGGGCATGGGGCCTTTCGGTATTATGACCAATCCGCTGACCTATGCGTCCCAGACCAGGAGATCGGCTGAAAATCCCGCTTATAAGCCGAACAAACTGCTGCTATCCGTAGATAAATGGACTTACAACAAGCCCAGGACTAAGGTCGCCGTGGATCCCGAGATTGCCGATTGGATCCGGATGCGCTTCCTCGGTTGCGTATTTTCCCAGGCCTTCTATATCGCCGACAAGAGCGTCGGTACTAGTTCCGATCTGAATTTCGGCAGCATGGTCGCCCTTGGCTATAAGAAAGGCATATTCGACCTTATGGGAAGCATCGGCGCTCAAAAGGTCGCCGACATCATGAAGAAATTCATTGCCGAGCGTCCCGGTTTCCCGATGCCCACAAAGCCGATTGAGCAGTACCTCGATTTCCCCCGGGATATCCTGGTCGATAAGAAGGATGGAGTAATCATCCTCACGCAACGGAGGCCTCAGGCAGCCAACGCTCTGAGCGACCATACCTGCAATGAAATACTGGCCGAGCTCAAAAAAGGCGAAGCCGATCCTTCGGTGAAGGGATTCGTGATCACCGGTTACGGCCCGAAGGCTTTCTGCGCGGGCGCCGACATCGGCGGATTCGTTGCCACCTTCGGCAACCACGAAAAGGGGCAGGCGCTGTCACGAGGCAACTCGAAAGTCCTTGAGTACATCGACAAGATGAACAAGCCGGTTGTTGCGGCTCTCAACGGACTGGCCATGGGCGGCGGCACCGAGCTGGCCATCCGTTGCCACAGCGCGGTAGCGATGGAAAAGGCCTTCATGCAGCTTCCGGAAATCACCTTGGGAATGATCCCCGGTATGGGCGGAGTCGTCATCCCGTACCGCAGGTGGCCCAAGGCAGCGGCGAAGTTCCATGCCATGATCGGCAAATCCGAAAGACTGACCGTTCAGGAAGCAGCGGGAATCGGCATCGTGAAGAAGATCGTGAAGACCTTCCCCGAATTGATCGATGCGGCGATCGCTGAGGTCAATGCTCTCCAGGGAAATATCCCCAGGATTCCCGAGGGAGCGGTGGATATGCCGGAGTTCGTTGTTCCGGATGCGCCCATGGCCGGGGATCTTCCCCTCAGCAAGGAAATCCTTGGAATTATTGGCGGCATCATCAATAAGGCCGCAAAAGCCAAGACGCTGGCGGAGGCTTTGGAGATCGCCTATGTGGGAGCCGGCGATATTTCCTGCGCCCCGGATTGCAAAGAAGGCGTCAATGCTTTCCTGGAAAAGAGAAAGCCCAATTTTGCAAAATAGCCGCGCTTAGAACCCTCGAGTCTTAGAGTCTTTGAGTTTATTCTGGTTTAACTCAAAAGGCTCTAAGACTCAAAGACCCCAAATGAGCATCATTTTTCTTCTTGTAGGCTTGTCTTCAGGCTTTGCACACAGCATCTATTCCGCATTATCAAAAGCGCTTCTTAAAAACAGAATAAAGGAACCATTTCTGTTATTCCTTTACATAAGCGTTATTCAAGCTCTCGTAACACCGTTGCTCTGGATCTTTATCAGGCCGCAATTCCCTCCTTCGGCGGGATGGACGCCGCTGCTCTTATCATGCATCACTTGTGTTGCCGCCTATCTTTTCCTTTACAGCGCACTTCACTGCGGCGATGTTTCCAGCGTGATGCCGATTATGGGCAGCAAGGTGATTTTCGCCGGTCTTCTGGCAATCCCCATGCTTCATGAAAAGCATAGCTGGCAGATCTATATGGCCGTCGTTCTTGTAGCGACTGCAATCGCCATTCTCAGCTACTCGCCGTCAAAAAGCGGAAGCAGCAAATTCCCCCTGAAGCCGATTGCTCTGATGACCAGCTGCTGTGTCATATTCGGATTTACCGACATATTTATCAAACGTTCGCTGGTCTATCTGGACTCCTATAATTTCATGATCTACTACAATTTTACCGTCGGCATCCTTTCACTTTGCGTCATTCCCTATATCAAAGGAAAACGGGCGTCGATTGTATTGAAGGGCATGGATTTGCGGCTTAGTGTTTATTCCGCGGTTTCACTTGTTACTGCGACACTGCTGTTTACGGTCATGCTTGAAATGTCGAGCGGTGTGGTCATTCCCAATATCCTTCAGTCGACCAGGGGAATTTTCATCGTGCTTATCAGTGCCGTCCTGACCCATCGCGGAAGCACAATGCTGGAAACGCAAAGCAGGAAAGTTTACATGCTTCGTCTGACAGCCTCCATTCTCATCATAATCTCCATCTGGATCGCCTCAGCATACGGGGTCGGACCAGGTTAAGTCGTTGATATAAAAAGGAATGGGCGCAATTCCCTATGCTAAAAACCCCTTTAGAATGGTTCTTAAGGGGGTGTTTTTTGATTGTAAGGATTCCAGGAGTATCCCATACGAAAAGCGAGACAGCGTTACGCGCAAAATTACCCCCCCTAAAAATGCTTCTAAGGCCTTTTTGCACCATAGAAAACTGGGTTATCACAAACCGCAGCAATGCTTTATCGTGGTCCGACCCGATTGAAGATATAGTAATCTGCATCAATCGGGATCATAATGGTGCCCATTCTATATAGTAACCATTGCGTATGACTGGCTCTTGATCAAGGAGGAGTGAATGAATATTGCACTGGTGGGAGGAGGAAGGGCCGCCGTTATTCTATTGGACTTTTTTGCGATGCAAAAAGACATCAAGGTAGTCGGCATAAGCGACATTAATGAATCAGCTCCGGGAATGAAGCATGCAAAGGCCCTCGGAATCCAGACTACCACCAACACAAAGGAATTGGCGCAGCGCCATGATGTGCAAACAATCATTGAGCTGACCGGCAATGCAAATGTACGTTCCGAACTGCTTGGAATTCTTCGCCCCAACCAGGATTTCATGTCCGCCAATTGCGCCAAGTTGACCTCCGACATCATCGAAGCTCAATCCACTCACAATGCAATGACGGCAAATACGGTATCCGAGCAGTTTCATACTTCTATTACGAGACTGAATACCGCCATCGGCAATATGGATTTTGCCTATAACAATATTGAAAAATTATTAAGAGAGACCGAATTGGTGGCATTGAATGCCAAAATCGAATGCGCCAGAGCCGGACAGGCAGGAGATGCTTTTGCAAAGGTTGTAGAACGAATGCATGAAATGCTCACCAGCATCCGTGAAGCAATGGAGAAGATCTCAACTGCCTCAACCGAAAGCCATGATACGCTGATGAAACTAAAATCGGCAAAAGACCAGTTGGCGGATGAATTCAAACTGTCGAAAGTAATGGGTGCTATCAACAAATAGTTGAGATCATGTGCCTGATCTTTTTCCGCTTGCACGTTCCGATGGAGATCAGTCGGCGAAGACGGTCAGCTTGCGCTCCTGAATCAACCACTCGCCGTTCCGCTTGATGAGTCGGTCTGCGGAGCGGCCCATCGCTGCCGCGATCATCTTGCCGTCCTTTTCGCGATACAGCGTCTGCCAGTACGACTGGTGCAAGGCCTCGCCAGGCTTCGGGAACGTGATGCGCACGTTGCTGATCAGGTGGTACAGATTTGAAGCCGGCAAGCCCTTCGCCTTGTTGTCGTCACGCCGCTGAATGAGGCTCATAACGATCTTGCGAATCTCCTCGCGTCCTTTACTGATATTGCCGTTCGAATCGATGATGGCATCTTCGGTGAAAACGGCGACGTAACCCTCAGGATCGAGTGAATCCACCGCCCACACATAACGTGCCATCACATCTTCGACCTCCATACGGTCTTCCCAGTTACCAAGGTGCTCCTCCGCAGTGACGAGCGATGGCGCAATAAGTAACGCAACAAAAATTATGTGATACGGTCGCATAGCTTGTGTCCCTTATTTCATCTTTTAACCAAAGTGCCGCAATCACGAACCCGGCTCCGGCCGGTATCGGAGACGCTCTGACAACCGACCGGGCGGATTGAAATCGCCTGCACCAGACATCAAAATGTCGTCAATGACGAATCTGCCTGCCTCGGCACGAACGATTACTGAATCTTCCCATTCATCTGACTCGTACCAGAAATGAACCGTAACCGTTGATGTCAAATCTGAATTCGCAATGACATGCGAGATTTTAAACCGGGTTGGTCCTTCGAAAAGGCTCGCAAACAGGCATCCATCGGCCCAGGGAGGTTTGTCATTTGGATGCTGTTTTATAAAAGCCCTTTGATATGAGCGTGCTTCCTCAATCAGAGCAAGCAGCCGTTTGCTTAAGTATGGTGCCAGGGCTTTTTCCTCCTCAAGACTCGGCAAACCATTGGGATGGGTTTTGAGATACAAATTATAAAAGTCCTCCACCGGTTTGTTGGGAGAATTGGCGGGACAACCTAAAAGCCCTGGACACCATACGAGGAGCAGCCATGCCATGAATCTATAGTGCATTTTTCTACTCATTTTTATCTCTAACGCCTGAGCTCCGCGCCGGGCTGCGGAGCGGGATGTTCGTCGGAACCGGTTTTTAGCGGGCTGCCTTCACTTCCAATTCCGCCTAACGACCAAGCTCACCGGCAGCAATGAAGCGCAGCGGAACTACTGTCCGGTGGAACGCCTTGTTGGGCCGAATCGCGCTATTGCTTCACATCACTGATGCAATCCAATACCTTCTTAGCTACCGTAATCACATGAGGTTGGTTGGCACTGCGCTCTACGAGGGCTCGCAATTCAGTTGACACGCAATCTCCTCCGATCTTGACCAATAGATGTACAATGTCCTCTTGAAACTGAGAACCAAGAATCGAATCCCCATCATCAAAGGGCAACTCCACCATCAAAGGTGCAAGCAACAACGGCACGATTTCGTGAGCTATCCCGTTTGCGACGATCTCCTGGATTGCCTTGTATGTAACTCCATGGCAGTGCTGCGCCTCCTCGGACGCTCCAGCTCCATAGCGATATACGTTCCACATCACATGCGCGGTCATCCGAAGCTGCCAAAGGAGAATCGGGACTGCACGCAAATCGTGAAAAGAGCCTAGAACCTCAGCGATGATACATTCCAGATGGTACCCCGAACGATGATTGTATTGAGAGCTCAATCTTTTTATGAGCGGTTCAATAGCACGAGCGTCGCCAAGTTGTCCAAGTGCCTTCACCACTTCACTAACAACATCGATGTTTGCTTCGTGCTCCAGGAGATACAACAAAGGGAGCACGGCGTTCTTTTCACCCATCCTGCTCAATGTCAATGATGCCAAGATGCGAGTGACTGGTTCTTGCGAACCAAGAGCATCCAAAAAGTCATTTACCTGTCTTCTGGATGCCGCACTTGATGGCCAGTTAGGATCAATCGCTTGCAGCATGTCGTAAGCATCGCATGCGAGGTCTGGGGCGGGGATCCTAACTGCGGCGATCAAGTCAGGAACATATTGGATTGCTTCCGCAGAGCGATGCCAATCAGGGGCAATCTTTAAAAGAAGCGCTTTGGCATTTCTCCTGATATTGGCATTCTGATCCAGCAATGCAGTCATAAGCTCCGGGACCAGCTCATTTGCCTCAAGGCTCTCTGGCCAGTGTGGGTCAATCTGCTTCAAAGCGTCCAGTCGGCTAGCATCTATGACTACATCTGTTCCCTTTATCCAAGCGAGCAAAAGAGGTTTGATCGCCCGCCGATCAGCGATTTTGCCTAATGCGTCAGCTGCGGCCCTTCCGGCGTGCCAGTCAGATAGCGTTTCGATGAGAGCATCGAGTGCAAGGGAGTTGCCACATCCTGCGAGAAAGATGGCGGCTTGTTCTCTAATATGCCCCTGGGGATGCTTTAACGCATCAATAAAAGGCACCAACCCCTTGGAGAGCATCTTTTCGAGAACCCTGCGGGCCGCAGTGGAGACTTCATATTGTCGGTCAGCTATGGCAGCCAGCAGAGGCACCGTTGCCTTGGCATCTCCGATCTTACCAAGGGCCTCAGCGGCCGCAGCGCGGACGTGTTTCACCGGGTCCTTCAGTGCACTCACAAGATGATCCGTTGAGTCTGAGTCGCCGGTTCTTCCCAACTGGTTCGCCGCATCACGCCGCGATTCCCAGGATGGTGATGATCGCAATGTTGATATGATATCTTCACGTGGTATCGTCATTGGTTATTGCCCAACGCTTGAGTTCAGCGGCCCGCAGAACCGGCTGTTGAAGTGTTTTATTCGGCGCTAATTGAAGAGAAAATCTGGGAGAATATTGTTTGTTCCTCGCCAATCACAAGGATAACAATGCCATTCATTGATGTAACATACCCCACATGATCTCTTACTACACCGTCAATGGAAACAGTAATAGACCCTTCGCCAGTATCAGGCAGTTTGAAGTCAACCGAACCACCTTTCTTAAGGTTGAAGCTCATGTGCTTTCCGGAAGGAAAGTGAAGATCCACATGATGGTCTAGTTTGGCGTTGCCCACAATGTGGAAGTGTCCTTCCATCATAAAGCTTCTATCGTATTCCCCTCGGAGCATCCATGTGCAAAGCCCACCGATGAGGAGAGAGCCGATGATGATCAATCCTGTTTTCATGAATTTCATATTGTATGCGCCCAACTACAAATATGATGAACTGGCGAAATAAACGGACAGAACGGCGGTGGCGGTGAATTCAGGATTGCTGCCGGGGCTGCCGTTTGTATCTTGCCGATAGAGCTCTATTTCTCTAAAGCCTGGTCCGCACCCTTGACCAGATATGCCGCGATACTCACCCGACGAAACGAATACAAACCGGCGGCAGAACTCACAGCGTCCCATTTCAGTCACCCGTATGCGCTGGGCTTCCGGCATTCCGGCGGGATCGATTCATAGACAAACCCTCTCTCGAATGATTCAAAATATCAACAGAGGTTATCCTGCTTATCAGATACCCCCATCCAAACAGCTCCCTGCCACGATCATAATATCCTATGCCTTCGGATCACCGTGCTTCAATCAGAAATAATCTTCATCCGATGAAAATGAACCGGCATTTCCTCACATCCAACGGTTTAACAAGCCGATGAACTAAGATTTCCCCGGCAATTTTATACCGGCCAAAGGTTCTCATTCGGAAGGCTGATGGCATTATGATTGATTGCCTATGCAAGACTTCAGTCGAAGAACTCAGCGACAATCTATATAAGCATTTATTGACCCTCCACGGAAAGCTGGCTAAGCTGAATCCTGTCGGAGGGATTCTGATGAGCGATATTGGGGATGAGGAATTGGGAGTCGAAGTCAAAAAGACCCTCTGCTGGCCGTCTCCGGGCTGTCATTGCAATTGCGGATTGCTGGTGCGTGTCAAGGACAACAAGATCCTGAGCATCAAAGGGAATCCGGAATTTCCCTACAATCGCGGCTCAGTCTGCGAACGTATTCCGCACTTCCGCAAGTGGCTGGAGCATCCCGACCAGTTGATGCATCCGCTCAAGCGGCAGGGGGAGCGCGGAGAGAACCGCTGGGAACGCATCTCGTGGGAGCAGGCGCTGGACGAGATTGCGGCAAAACTGCAGACGATCAAAGCCGAATACGGCGCCGAAAGCCTGTCGACCATTGAGGGAACCTACCGCTCGGATTTTTATGCCATCCGCGCGCGCTTTCTGAATCTCTTCGGCAATCCCGCCAATGTGGGTGCCGCCGGGACCGCCTGTGCCTGCAACAAAGTCGCGCTGTCATTCGCACTCGCCGGCACGAACATTCCCTGCATTCTGGCGCCTCCCATCAAGCATCTGAACTGCCTGGTGTTGCTGGGAAGGGATTACACCGCGGCGAATCCTGTTCGCCGGCGCCCGATGCAGAAGTGGCGCACTCTGAAACCCGAGGCCAGGATGATTGTCGTCGATCCGCGGCAGACCGAAATGGCAAAGATGGCCGACATGTGGCTGCAGATCCGCCCCGGTACCGACACGGCTTTGCTCATGGCCTGGATCAATATAATCATTGCGCGCGGCCTCTACGACCGCGAATTCGTTGCTCAATGGACTTACGGCTTCGAGCAACTCAAGCAGCGCGCCGCGGAGTACACCCCGGAACGGGTTGCCGAGATTACGTGGATCCCAGCCGATCAAATCATCGCTTCCGCGACTGCCTATGCCGACAACAAGCCCGGCTGTATCCACAGCGGGCTGGCCGCCGATCAGCTGGGACGCAATGCTACGCGCGTGGAACAGGCCAAGCTATGCCTGCATGCCATAACGGGGAACATGCGGGGCGAAGCGCCGGGACTGGCGCCCGAAGGACCGGGTCCCGTCGTGAACGGCGTGATGGCCATGCGCGATTCCATGCTGCAGATGGCGGAGCTTTGCTCTCCGGAACAGCGCGCCAAACAGCTCGGCAGCGATCGCTTCAAGCTGATGACCTGGCCTGCATATGAACGTATGAACGCGCTCTATATGCAGACCTATGGCGTACCCCTGCCTATGAGCGGGCACAGCTTTACGGCTTCAGAACCGGCCATCTGGCGCAGCATTGTTGACGGCGTTCCGTACCCGACGAAGGCCCTCATTACGTGGGGCAGCAATCCACTGCTCAATGCGGCCAACACCCGGATGGTATACAAAGCCCTGAAGAGTCCAAACCTGGATCTGCATGTGGTGCTGGAGCACTTCATGACGCCGACGGCAATGCTGGCGGATTATGTGCTTCCGGCAGCCAGTAAACTGGAACGTGGAACGCTGTCTACGATGGAGGACTTCACGTCCGTATTCGTCGCCGCCGAACGCGCCATTCAACCGATCGGCGAGCGCAAAACCGACTATTATTTCTTCTGCGAACTCGCCATCCGCCTCGGATTTGGAGAGCACTTCCCATGGAAAACGGAAGAGGAGCTTTACAATTATCGGCTCCAGCCGCTGGGTATTACTTTTGAGGAGGCAGCTTCCAGAAAATATGTGATTGCCGGCGCGGAACCCTGGACCCACGACAGGATCAATCCGCGGACAGGCAAGGTCACAGGGTTTGCGACACGGAGCGGCAAGTTCGAACTCTATTCGAATCTGCTCGAGGAGCTGGGATATGATCCCCTGCCATATTACGAAGAGCCTCCGGAAAGCCCGATAAGCACACCGGAGATTGCGACAGAATATCCTCTGATCCTGATCAATGGGGGACGATTCATGCCGCAGTTTCAGTCTGAGCATCGCCAGTTCGGCATGGGACTGCGGGAGCAACACCCCGATCCGCTCCTGCAGATTCATCCGGAAACCGCCGCCGGCCTGGGCCTTCGCGAAGGCGACTGGGCCAGGATCGAGACTCCCAGAGGCGCCATTATCATGAAGACGCAGCTCGCTACAGGGATCGATCCGCGCGTGGTGCATGCGGAACACTGCTGGTGGTTCCCGGAGCAGCCCGGAGCTGAGCCTTCACTGCACGGTTTGTGGCAGTCGAACGTGAACGTGCTGACGACGGATGAGTTCGATGCCTGCGACCAGGTCACCGGAAGCTGGCCGGGCAGAGCCTTGTTGTGCCGCGTGAGTCGAGTCCCCCCAGCGTTATGAAACGAGCAGAATAAGGATTGTTCCTGTGCAGGTCGAATTATTGCCTGATCAACGCCGGAAAAAGCGGCACATTACTTAATGGCATTCTTTGTTCAAGACACTGAATTCGCATAGCGACTGAAGCTCGGTGGACGAGGTATGAATGCAATACCGTTCGATTACATCATTGGCCGACGCGCTTTGGCAGGCATCGCAGATATAATGATGATGGATGCAGGTTGTGTTTGTATCGTACACATTCCCGCAATAGAAGCATTCAGGAGGGCCTGCAAATTCGGAATATACCAGTTCATTGCCGCAGACCAGGCAACCGCCTTTGCGATCCATGGGAAGGCAGCTTCTTCAAGAAGGCAATATTAAACCCATTATTTAACAAACCTGCATCATGCCGATTCATATGCCTGACCCCTTCCAGGCAGCATATATATGACTTCTGCATTGACCGCAATCCCGTTATGCGCGGGACAGGAGTGTGTGTGCCGCTGCAAGCCTTTCGGGTATCTGCAGTTTCTGAGGACAGTGTTCGATGCAGCTGCCGCAGGCAACGCAGGCATCCGCCCTGCGGTCCAGGCCTGCATAAAGCGCACGGGCTCTTGTCAGATCTCGATTGTCCGATGCATAGCGATCGAAGCGCAGGATCTCGGCGATAGGCACCTGTTGCGGGCAGTATGGCTGGCATTCCGTGCAAAGACGGCAGGCTGTTGCGTCTGCACGGGCCGTCATGAGCTCAATTGCCCGGGCGTCGGCGGAGCGAAGAGTCCGTCCGGCGCCGGAATAGGTATCGATGAATTCGGCAAAATTCCGCACCTGAATAACGGCAAGATCGATCTTAGCGACGGTAGTGAGCCAGCGCGTGAGCGCATTGTGGGGTGACGTGCCGGCAGGCAGAGTCTTCATAAAAGCCGTGTCCTGATTCATACGTCCTATGCCCCGGGTTGTTTTCATGGCAATGGTGCCGAAATTCTTTTTCCTGGCAAATTCGAGAAAGCGGTTTGTGGCGGGATCCTCGCCGTAGGAGTACATGATCTGAGCGTGTTCGTAGAGACCGTCCTCGACAACGAGAGTCAGGACTTCCGCTGCGCTCTGTCCCCCAGGCACACGGGCATTGCCGGCGTATCCGTGCTGGGACAGGCAGAGATGCTTCACCAGCCCTTCCTTTTTCAGCCGTTCAAAAGCACGGACGAATCCTCGGTCGTTCTTAACTTCCGCCGTATTGTGATAGCCGAAATGGAACTGTATGTCGTCGAAATATCCAAGCTTTGTCTGCTTAAGAATTTCTTTGACGAAATCATAGTGCGATTGTTCATCGATGCGGCCGGTTTCGTGGTTCCCGCCGATCCGGTCCACCGTGATCTGGCAATAATGCGCATCACGGTTTTTCAGAATGGCCTCAGGAGTCCCGGTTCGCGCCCACTGGTTGGCCTTATGCCAGTAGTTCATGCCGCATTTGATGCCGGCATCAACCAGAGACGGGGCAAGGCCTCCCGCTCCTATCAGCACGGAAACCTCGCGGCCGCTGTAGCCCAGCTTCCTGCGGGGAAATGTGCCCACCTTGTTTACGGCTTCATTCAGAGAATCATCGAAGGCGGCCCTGCAGGCTAAGTTGCTCCCTAGTCCGGCAATAACCATTGCCGTGGAATATTGCAGAAATTCGCGACGTTTGAGGGAATTGTTTAGTTTCATATTCCGGCTCCTCCATTAATAAAAGGCTACACATCCGCGCGAAACCTGTCAAATAAGCGCAGCCGTATTGTCTGCGCCCGCAGGCGCCGCCCTGGCGACGCACCTTTTCAAAGCCGTCCCCGGCATGCATGCCGACCGACATCCATGCCAGGCAAATTCACCTCTACTTCAAGCTTTCACTTAGCCGACTGAAAATATTATCTGCGAATGCCTTTCAAGCTCATCGAATATCCTCGGCCTATTCGCTATCCCGCGCATACCAGTCGATATTGCGCGTCACGTACATAACGATTGCCAGCACCAGGAAAAGTCCCGCCGTGCCGACAAGGAGCGAATAATCCTGCAAGCGGAGGATTACATATATGAATGCATATATCAGCCCGAGGCCGGCGGCGACAATGCCGGCACGGAGCGCGCTTCGCATCACCCGGGCGCAGTAAAGAGCAATCATCGCCACAGATACGGCGGCTCCAACCCAATAAGCCGTGCCGAATGAGGTCACTTCCGAAAGGGCAAGAAGGCCCAGATAAAACAGGCACAGCGCAATGCCGACAAGGGTGTACCGAAACGGATGGATGCGCACGGCGGACAGGATTTCAAAAAGAAAGAAGGCCGTGAACAGAAGGGCGATCAGGAGGATTCCATATTTGATCGCTCTTTCGACATGGCGATAGGAATCCAGCGACGGCACCAGGGCCACTCCGAACAGCGAAGAAGCTACGACATCCGCATTGATAGCTGCTCTGTCCGTCCATTGCTGCGGATAGGAGCGTCCGTAATAGGAAACCAGCCAGTGCGCACGGAATCCTTCGGAGCCCACATCTCTCGTCGCAGGCAGGAACGCCCCCTGGAAACTCGGATCCGGCCATTTCGAGGAAAGCTGTACGTCATTGTTGACGCCTACGGGTGCAAAGCGCAGGCTGCGGCTGCCGTTCAGCGTAAGAGACAACTCGAACGGGATTCTGTCCATCTGAAGATTGAGGTTTCCGATTTGCGCGTAGATGCTGTTTTCAAAGCCTTCCATTTTGCGTCCGGGCTTAAACGGAATCTCCTGATCGGCGAATGTAATATTGAGCGATTCCTTGGCACCGCGAAGGTCCGTAATGGAAACGGCGATTTCCGCTTCCTCCCATAAAATCATTTGCGGATCCACATCCCATTCATCAAAATTTGGTCGATCAAAGCTGCCGCTGAGATTCAGGGTCCCACTGTAAACGACTGTTTCATAAATGCCCCGATGAAGACGGTCCGGTTTCAGCTGCCCGTCGGCCTTGAAAACCGCCGGCAGAAAAAAGGCCTGATGACGCGCCGTTTCTATTGCCTCGACACGCTCCACTCGTCCATTCACAATCTGATCTTTCCAGGTCTTTTGATTGTATTTGTATGGAATGATCAAAACAGGCCCCATAACTACCTGCTCGCGGCCCCACGTTGATGTGATCTCCCTTACGGCGGCATCGCGCCGCTGCAGCCGTTCCCGCAGGACGGATTGCACCATGGCAAGAGGAATCAACAGCAACAGGACCAGGATGGTGATACACGCCATTTTCACGACAGTCGCATAGCGCTTTATTATGGATTTCGGCAATTGCGGCGGCACGTTTGTTCTCAAGCTATCGTCATTCATCGCTATCTCCTATTCTCCGGATGGACCTTTCGTTTGTGGAGGGAGTATATTCATAATAAAAGTACTTTGCAATATAAAGTTATCCTTGCCATTTGTTGCTCATCCGCAGACATTCTTTTGCGAAATCCTTTTCCTCTGCAATTTCACCTCATAGTGGTCATAAGGATAGGAGTGGAGTCTTTATCCATGGCCTCTTTATGTATTGCAAAGAGCTTTTCGCCTGCGAAGCAATCGAAACCAATTCTACCCAGTCTTTACACGGCTACGAATCCCGTCAAAGTTATTCAGGATAGTTGAGGTTTTCATCCGTTCTTGGGATATTTTTCAATTTTGAATGCGACCGCGTTTTCATCCGGCAGAATCGGAGATCCCCCTTTTCTGGCATAGACCTGCGTGAATTCCGCACCGAAAAAAAACACTTGAGCAGAATAATAAATCCATATCAAAAAAACAGCAAATGAGCCTGCCGCGCCATAAAGCGAACTCACAATATTTCGGGCAACATACACCCCTATCAGTATTCTTCCCACGTTGAAAAGAAGAGAAGTGACAAGTGCGCCGATCCAGATATCCGCCCACGAGATCTTTACATCCGGCAGAACCTTATAGATGATTCCGAACAGAAGAGCGGCAAGCGCAGTGGAAATCCCGAATTCCGTCAAGTCCAGAATCCAGACCGGAAGGAATGATTCTTTCACGTAGATGCCGGCAATCATGAGCGCTGCTCCAATAATGGTTGAAAGCAGCAGGATTATGCCGACAACCAGAAGCATGATGAAAGAAATCAGACGTTTTCTGAAGAAGTGCTTCACTACATTGCCGGATTTGACCGTGACTCCCCATATCCTGTTTAATGCCTCCTGAAGAGCTACAAAAACCATAGTGGCGCCGAACAGCACAGCAATCAGCCCCATTAATGTTGCCATAATTGAAGACTGCCGGGCATTTTGCAGCACTGTTTGAACCATCATCGCGCCAGATCTGCTCAGAATTCCCTGGAGCTGATTTACGACCTCCGTTCTGACGGTCTCTCTGCCGAAAATGGAGCTTGCAGCCGCAACCAAAAAGATCAGGATGGGAGCAAAGGAAAATACCATGTAAAACGCGAGCATTGCAGCCAGATGCATGGCATCGTCACGATCCCATTCGACGAACGTATCCCGCAACAAATCCCATAATATCCGGAGTTTCCGCTGCAATAGATATTGATAGCGCTTCTTCACATTCCTATTGTACCGCAGGGATATATACAGAACGGCCTCTGTTCAATCGTTATTTTTCAAACCTGATAATACCTCATATATTCAAGGCGACAAATGCGTGGAGAAGAAAACCTATTGGCTGGATTTCATTGTCCGTACTCCAATCTCATAATTTTTATCCGGGCGCTCGATTGATGGCTGGTGGTATTCTTTGGATTGCAGGGCGGAATGTGTGACCCTGGCTGCGGCATGGCTGGGGCTATATAATTGCAGCCATTCGGACGATCAAAAGCGGCATCTTCATGACAGCACATTCAGCAGCAATTGTCGCAGCGCATCTCAGCGGGACAGATAATGCCGTTATCCACCTTATACTGTGGCGTCAGACTGGTTTATATTTCAGTATCGGCTCCGTGATGCTGCTTCGGACCTGCCCATAGGATATAGCAGGATCATGAAATGCGGCCGAAAAAAGCTCATCCGGCGCCGATTTGCGGATTCTGTTGATCGAATTGACATCGATTGGAAAACAGGAATTATCGGCTTCCTGTTGCCGTCACGTATGTTTGCCATTCTTATCGGTTTATTCAGGAATGCCAGGTGGCCGGCCAAAGCGGTCATGGTCGTACTGTTTTTTTTGCTCTCGACGCCGGAAACCTCCCGCCATCCATCTCATATTTCCAAGAGTCCCGCCGATTACTCCGTTTTCTTGAAGGGAACACTGTATCGTGTGCCGGAAATGCCCGAGTCTGTCAATAAAATGCTTCAGGGAGAAAATACCGATATTGATCTGCTGGCGCCCGAATTGGTCAAGTTTATCAGGACACATCCGATTAGCCTGGAATCAAAATGGGCACTGAATGCGCTTAACCGGAGCTTTATGTCCGGGAAAAATGGCATTGAGTCGCATCATCTAAGCGGGATTTTAAGCCTCTGTGATCCCGTCTTCGTTGTCTTGAATGTTGATGAGGATATGAAGATTTGGCTGCTTCATATACTGCAAAGGTATATGGGCCATTCCGATATCGCCGAAAAAAAGAAAGTGTTTGATTCGATCCTGGTGTATGCGCCTTACCTGATCGAGCGGGGCCCGAGTTCACGGATCAAAATCCAGGCTGTGGATTCTCTTCGGACATTTGCAGAGCATGCCGATTTCGAAATGCTCTCTTTATTGTTTGATGCATCATTTGATCTGCTGAAAGACGAAGCCATCCCTTACAAGATCAGACTGGAATTGGAGAATGCTCTAAGAAGGGTTTCTTTTCGCTATGTTATGGACATGCGTTTTGACCATCTCGAGAGGCGCCTTCCGGATGAAGAAATTTCCAACAAGCTGACTGCAATAACCGGCAATGATCCGGTCAAACTGTACGCGTTTTTTACCGATCCCTGGATGTATGGAACGCTCGCAGAGGAAGTATTCTCCCGGCTCGAAGAGCATTCCCGGCTGGCTGGACAGAGGCTTTACGCCTATCTTGAAAGGCTTGATCCGCTGAAACATTTCTTTGAATCATTTTTATTTTCAGCGATTAATTTCAATAAATCCAATAGATGGTTTCAGACAGAAGATACGGTGAAGAGATCATTTCACTATATGTTCCGCGAGATCAGCCGCGACAGTCTGACGGCCAATGCAGCCCTGACACAGGTATTTATCGAGAGACTCCTTGTCGAAAAGAGCCCTTATTTCAGCTGGAAGTGCCAACAAATCCTGCTGGACGAATATAGACAAAGCTTCGGCTTTCACAGGTATTTTATTGCGGCGACCCTGGTGTTGCACCGGGAATTATTTGATACCGTGGATGACGAAACCGCGGACGTGATTGCACAGGAAAATGCAATTGATTTGAGCAAGCTGCCGTCTGACCAGATCGATTACAGTCAAATACTGGCGGCTGAGAAGCGTCCAGTCCTGAATGCCTATGTCAT
Source organism: Acidobacteriota bacterium (assembly GCA_016929335.1). Classification (GTDB taxonomy): domain Bacteria; phylum Acidobacteriota; class UBA6911; order UBA6911; family UBA6911; genus UBA6911. The sequence continues at coordinate 48,417 of JAFGIY010000222.1, forward strand.
TTTCGCTGATACAGACTCTCTGGCATACCATCGGTCCGCCGTCAGGATGTTTACCATCAGGGGGTATCGTTATATCAGTAGAGACGATGACCGCATAGTGCTGGAGAAAAGAGGTCGTTTGACCATGCGTGTGATAATCGCAAAAAGAACCGAAGGATTCTGGCGATTGGGTGATGAAGCAGCGTCGGATCCACGATTGAAAATCGTGATGATACGGGGCCATAACGGGATTCAAGGGAAGGTTTTTTCAGGCGCGGGATCGGGAATAACTGCTGGAACGCATATAGTCTTGAGCTTATGCCGGGGCATGTTCGAAGCATCGAGATACCGCTTTAAATATCACGGCACACATTGGATTGCAGCCAAATCCAGCGTGGCAGGAATAATGGCCAATGCCATTATGGTTAGCCTGATCGATGGATTTCGCTTAAAGAAACCGACTTATTCCTCGATCAAAGCGGAGGCGATAAGGCTGAGCCCGGCGACACACGATTTTGTTTTTCCGAATGAACCCGCCTTTGTGATCGGAAGTCTGCTGAGACAAATGCAGAAATAAATCAGAGGAAGAGCAGACAATAAATCGATGCAGCGGAATTCACTGCATAGCAGTCAGAAATCCTCTGTTGCCCCTGATAGCAGGCGATCTATAGTCATTACGGGAATTGTCCAAATTCATCGTTTCGTGAACAGGCTTCCGAGTCGAGCCTTTGGGAGGACGGAAGACAAATAGATCTTTGGGCGATTTGTCGCCAAGAAGAACAGCCTCATAGTCCGCGGCCTGAATTTCCTGCGCCCCGGATTGTGAAATCCATTCTATGTTTTCTTCCTTCCACATATAGGCAAGGCGTCAATGCTGTCCAGCTTTGCCCTTGACTCACTTGTTTTTTCATACAAAATCATATGGTAGGAATATGTGCATGAATTCCAATGGCAAGGGAAATACTCATGCAATCCGATGGCAAATGGGATGTGTCCGGTGGATATGCAGGTACAGTTCTGCACATTAATTCAGCAATCAAAACGTTAACGCATAACGGAATTCGCACTATCAAATAGGCTTTTTATGCATATTGGAGGTCGCCCATGAAAATGCTGCGTGTTGACATGAAGGAATCCCGGATCCTCTGGGAGCCTGTTCCCAAAGAATATGAACAACTCGGCGGGAGAGCTCTTATTGCAAAGCTTCTTCTTAACGAAGTTCCCCCCGCCTGTGATGCGCTGGGACCGCATAACAAGCTCCTCTTCACTCCGGGACTGCTGGGCGGCGCGATTGTGGCGACTGCCGGGCGCTTATCGGTAGGCGCTAAAAGCCCTTTGACCGGCGGTTCAAAGGAAGCCAATGCAGGAGGCACCGGCGGAGACTCGCTGGGGAAGCTGGCAATTAAAGCGATTGTTGTAGAAAACCGGGCGAAGTCGAAGCAGTTCCAGATACTTGTTATTGACGGCGATTCCGCCGAGCTGGTCGCTGCAGATGATGTTGTCGGCATGGGAACCTATGCGACTTCGGATAAACTATGGGAGCGCTTCGGGGCTGATTCCACCGTTATATGTATCGGTCAGGCGGGTGAATATCTGATGACGGGCGCCGGGATTTCCGCAACGGGAGAGCGGGACCAGCGCAGCAACCATGCCGCACGCGGCGGTCTTGGAGCAGTCATGGGGAGCAAGGGATTGAAAGCCGTCGTCGTCCGCAAGCCCCTCGGCAGGACCCCGAAACTCGCGAACGAAGAGCTCTTCCGAAAAGCCGCCAAGGCTTTTGCGCAGGAACTGATCCAGAGCCCGAAACTGGGAACCAAAGGATCGCAGCATCTTTACGGCACGGCGTCTATTGTCGGGGCCGTAAACGAAATGGGATCTTTTCCAACGCGCAACTTCTCCGAAGGCAAATTTGAGCATGCCGCGGAGCTTCGCGGCGAGAAGATACGCGAACTCGTACTGGCCCGTGAAGGAAAAGTCGGGACACGCTGCATGCCCGGCTGTGTTATTGCGTGCCGCAATTTGTACCCGGATGCGTCGGGCAAACCGATCGTCGGCACGGTTCAATATGAGACAATCGCGCTCGTCGGTTCCAACCTCGGCCTTGGAAATCTTGATGACGTCGCGACACTCAATTATATGTGCAACGATTTCGGTCTGGACACGATAGAAGCCGGCGCAGCTCTGGGTGTGGCGATTGAAGCCGGTCTGGCGAAATTCGGGGACATGGAAGGAATTGTCGGTTTATTAAAGCAGGTTGGTGATGGGACGGTGCTGGGGCGCATGATCGGATGCGGAGCCGCAACCACAGGCCGCGTTCTCGGCATCCGCCGCGTGCCGGTATGCCTTGGGCAAGCGATGCCCGGTTACGATCCGCGCACTCTAAAAGGGAATGGCGTCACTTACGCGACTTCCCCCCAGGGGGCGGATCATACGGCCGGAAACGCTTTCGGAGCGCGTAACGAGGTCAATCCTCTCGGAATTGAAGGACAGAAAGAACTGTCTCTCAAGCTGCAGATTATCGCTGCAATGCTTGACAGCACAGGCCTGTGCCTCTTTGCCAGACCCCCGATCATCTCCAATCCACAGCTCATGATCGATATGATCAATGGCATCTACGGCTGGGGATGGACAAAGGACGATTACGATCGTTTCAACCGCGACGTACTGCGCACGGAACTCGAGTTCAATCGAAGGGCCGGGATCTCCCAGAAAGACTATAGAATTCCCGAATATATGCGCGAAGAACCGCTGCCTCCTCACAATGCGGTCTTCGACGTTCCGGATTCGGATCTTGATACCGTTTTCGATACCCTTTAGGAAGCATTGTGGCAGTTGATATTGAAGTTTTTGGACAGCTGCTTCCCAATCAGCCGCGACGGCGGGCCGTGGAGATACAGAAGCCCGCCACAGTTCGTGATCTGGCGGGTCTGATTGGCCTGGATCCGGAAGAAATCGGGTTGGTCATGATTGATGGAGTTCAGAGCGGACTCGATCATGATGTCCAACCCGACTCCAGGCTTTGCTTTTTCCCCTACGTCTCCGGCGGTTGATCCGCAACTCCGCATAGATCATCACAGAAAAATAAATCCCTGGATCTGTAAAGATCCGTGAAAATCCGCGGCTATTTTTTAATGTAAATCAGCGGGGGCGCGTTTTTGTAACGACTGCGGAGAGGGCTACCAATCCGACCTCGTTGGAAATCACTCCTATCATTTCGCGGAGCGCATCCCCAAGCGACGGCAGGCGGTCTTTGGTAAGTCTGTACGAAGGTCCTACGATGGCGATGGAAGCGATCGGATTCCTGTCCTTGTCGAAAATCGGTGCGGCAACGGCGTTAATCTCCTCTTCATACTCCTGCTCGGAGATGGAATATCCGCGTTCGGCCGTGATGCGCAAATCCGCCATCAATTCGGAAGCAGAGAACCGTGTATGGCCGGAATCTTCGGCCAGATTGTCACTGATGATCTTCTGAGCCTGTTCTTCGGGAAGATAGGCCAGCAGGGCCTTGCCTGATGCCGTAAAGCAGGCGGGCAATCGTTGTCCGACCGCGGCCGCGAGTTTGACACGCTGGGGGCTCTCGATCACCTCGAGATATATGACATGCGAACCCTCCAGGATGGACAGGTCGACGGTTTCTCCGTATTCCGAAACCAGGCGACTCAGATACGGTTGCGCCCAGCGATGGAGTTCAACGTCCTGAAGGACGAGGGAGGCCATTTCAATAAAGCGGAGGCCCAGACGATAAAGACCCGTGCTGTTGTCTCTCGTGATGAAGCGTTTGTTTTCAAGCGTCGCAAGGAGACGGTGCACCGTTGTCTTGGACATGTGGATCGATTCGGCGATCTGCGTAAGAGATCGGGCAGGTTCTTCACGGGTAAAGCAAAGCAGAATGTCGAGAGCCCTGTCTACAGCACGTACCGATTGTGACAAAGCGAACCCCCTTATGCTCTATAGGAAATATCTGCTTCTCTTCTCAATGATCCCACCTTAAAAAAGGGAGGGCGCCTGCAGTTGCCAAAACCTGTAAGCGCCCCCCGCCTTTAAACCAATGATTGAATACTATTAGGGTGGGTAAGCAATCGTATAAAGATGCTTGCCGCCGTTCAGCGGACCCTTCAGGAGTGCTTCAATTTCCTTAGGATCCCGCTGCGTTGTCTTTTCAACCGGGGGCAATTTCCCGGCGGGGAAAGCGGTCATGATATCGTTGATCAGCTTGCACATATAATCCAGCAGTTCGTTAAGACCCGCATAGGCCTTATCCGCACTGGCAAGCGTCGGACTGCCGATAACGCCTTCCGGATAGACATTGACTTCCGTGCCGCTCAGGCCGATATGCTCGTGACCTCGGATGGGTCGGTGATAAACCTCGCCGCCGCCGTCCACATGCCCCTTAGGAATGAACCCGGAGGGCTTGTTGTCCACAGCCAGTTTCATGTCACAGAACTCAGGGAAAAGCGCAAGAGAGTAGGATGCTTCCGCTTCATCCGCATGCGAGAACTGAGTTTGGAAGGGACCTCCGTACTCCTTGGTCCTGAGATGATCATGAATGACCGTCTCCCAGTGCAGCGAAATCAATACAGACGGCACTTGATATTTCTTCGCCCACTGGTGGAGCGCAAGTGGAATGACTTCTTCCTGGCCATGACCGTTCAGAAAGATCTGCTTTCTGAAGCCCATATTCCAAAGGCCTGCAATGATGGCCCGCAGATTTGCCAGGAAAGCATCTTCGGGAACGACAACCGTGCCCGGCATGCCAAGATGGTTGAAGGGATGCGACCCGTACCATACCGGCATCGCAATCGTGCACCCCATCTTCTTCGCCACCTGTTCAGCCATACGCGTGACGAGGAATGTATCTTCGCCTATAGGTTGAGCCGCCCCATGACATTCCGTGCTTCCGATCGGGATAATGATCAGATCGTTTGTCTTGAGACGCTCATTGATCTGCGTCATGTTCATGGTCTGGAGATAGACTCCAGGAGTTTCCATGAGACCGCCTTTTGGAGGCAGTTCCCATTTTCCCCAATCTCCCCATTTTCCCATGACTCCTCCTAATCTGCGGAGCGGATGTCCGCGGAACAAGGTTCAGAATTATACAACGGGAACACACATATCTTTGGTTCTCTTCCCGGACTGCTTCAGATCCGGAGCGAACCGGTTGATCATCTCAACAATGATGGTTGCCTGCGCCGCCATTCTCTTTCCTTCCGCAGCGCTGGTCATCTCGCCATGGCCGCCGATCACGGAGTTTCCGGTCTTGCAATGAAGAGGAGCGGCAACACGGACGATTTCGGGGGCTTCATACGCACGGATAAAGCCGCCGGATCCCGGAGGATTGTCGGTGTGGATATCCAGTGGCGTGTCGCCGATAGCCTGGCGAATAGCTGCATGCATCGGGATCTGCAGATCGCGGATCGGATTGATGCTGTCTGCGCCAAGGTCTTTCAGGAGCTTCGCGGATGCCGGGTTGCAGTGGCCAAGATGAGCGGAGCACTTGAACACGATGTCCTTCGGGAGGTCGCCGTTCTTACGCATCTCATTGGCAACCCAAAGCATGCCTTCGTCATAAATCAGGAAGCCACGACAGCCGAGTTCATATCCGCGTTTGAGGTCTTCGATCGCGCGGATGAGCTGTTCCTGGCCGCGCAGGCGATATCCGACACGAACACCCTGGGAAGAGAGAACCGTAGCGCCCGTATCATAGGTCGCACGAGGGCCGGTGGAGAGAAGAAGCTCGCAACCGTAGTCGTAGCAAAGCTTGCAGTATTCCTTAATCTCTTTCGCGGTGTGGCGAAACATGCCGTAGGTTTCGGTTACGCGGTTGATGGTGATGTTATTCTCGGTCGCGGTGTCCAGAAGAGCCTTGACGGTTTCAGAAGAGTTAACTGTCGGGCATTCAATGCGGAACGCCGCTCCGTCAGGGAACCTCTTTGTTGAAGTGGGCATATCGAAGGCGTCGCCTTCGGGAAGCCCAAGCTTTTTCATGGCCTTGCGTGTTGCTTCAAAAATCATGACAATGATCTCCTTCAGAATTAATTGAAATTAGCTGCAATGAGACGGCAACGGCGGACAATAGCACCAGACAATTCTGAGCGGCTCGTCACCGATGTTTTCTACCCTATGCTTTTTCCCGAGCGGCGAATAAAAAGCGGTTTCCGGACCAATCTCCCAGGAACCTTCCCCGTCAATGACAATGCGAGCGCGCCCGCTGATCAAGAACAGAACCTCTTCGGACGTATCGTGGACATGATCAGGAATCATGCTCCCGACCTCAGTAATATTCATTCCCATCGACACATTCTTGACTCCCCCGAATTTCGGAGCCAGCAGGAGTTTGGAAGTCCGAGGCGGAGTGCGAAACTCGCCCTGTACATCCGCTGCCTTCACAAATGGCACTTTGCTCATAAATTTGCCTCCAGTCTGTTCCATTATGCGAAATCGTGTTCCATTCTATTTTATTTTCTCATTTCTGTCAATTATTTTCGCATAGCGGAACAAGATTCCTCTTGTATGCCGTCAAATTGACAAATCATGTAATCAGATTTATTCTGCGCCACGGAACATGCTTTCGTATCGCGGAACATAAAAAGGGTGTAATATTTACTTAGGAGGAAAGGAAAAATGTATAGCGTCCCATATGGTAAGGGAGCGATTCAATTCTCATTGCCCTCCTTCATGCGAGTTACCCTGGCTCTTTCGAAACCGGTCCGTCCAATTGAAAATGAAGAGGTCGCAGTAATCGAAGCGTTGGCGAATCCGATCGGAAGCCCACCGTTGCGCCGGATTGTCCGTACCGGAAACCGTATCTGCATCGTGTTTACGGATGTCACGCGTTCATGCCCCGATAATATGCTCATCCCGCCGCTTCTATCGGAGTTGAAGGCGGGCGGCGTACAGGATGAAGACATCACATTATTGTGCGGCATTGGGATGCACCGCCCTTCAACGCAGGAGGAAAAAATCGAGAAGCTCGGAGCGGACATCGTCGCCCGCTATCGGGTGATCGACAATGAACCACAGAATCCGGCGGCACTGGTTGACCTTGGAACAACAGCCGGAGGTGTGCCGGTTTCTGTTCACCGTTCCGTTATGGAAGCCGATGCTGTCATTGCGACAGGAATCGTTGAACCCCACCAATACGGCGGTTATTCAGGGGGTCGCAAAACTCTGGCGATTGGAGCTGCAGGCGAGGCGCTGATCGCGCATACACATGGTCCGGCATTTGTCGATCACCCGGGAACCCGCCTGGGACGAATCGAAGGCAATCCGTTTCATGAAGCGATTACCGAAGCCGCACGCCGCGCGGGCCTGCGCTTCATTCTCAATGTTGTTTTGGACGACGACAAGCGCCTGCTTCGCGTGACTGCGGGAGATCCGGAAGCGGCCTTTCAGGACCTGGTTTCCTTCGCCCGCTCGGTTTATGAAGTTACGATCCCGCAGCAGTACGATATCGCGATTGGCGGGGTTGGTTTCCCGAAGGACTGCAATTTATACCAGGCAAGTCGTGCACCCTCCTATCTCTTTTTCGCCCCGACGTGTGTTCTCCGGCCCGGCGGCTATTTCATTATTCCGGCCCGATGTGAAGAGGGCGCGGGAAGCGGAGTCGGCGAACAGCGGTTTCTATCGGCAATGCGCGATGCTCCGGACATTCCGTCTATTCTGGAAGACGCGCGGCGTAACGGGTATCCCCCGGGTCAACAGCGCGCTTTCGTGATGGCAAAGGTTCTGGAAAAAGCGCACGTAATAATTGCAGGGAGTGAGTGCCCCGACATCGTCGCAGAATGTAAGATGATTCCGGCAAAAACCATTGATGAAGCTTTGCAGATTGCTTCCGGGAATTCGCGAGCCTCGCGCGATGTTTTAATCGTGCCCCATGCGATGCTGACTCTCCCGGTCATTCAGGAGGAGCAATCATGCTGATGAAAGCGCTCCAGATTATTCACCCACGATCCATAGAGCTGAGAGACGTTCCCGTTCCGCAGCTGCCGCCTGAGGGAAATGGCTGCATTATAGTTCGAACCGATTCGGGATTGCTGTGCGGCAGCGATATTCCTTTTTTTACGGGTAACAAGCGCTCCAGCTCATACCCTCTGGCTTCCGGCGCACCGATTCACGAGTGCGTCGGTGAAGTCATCCAAAGCGCCTCCAGGGATTTTCATCCGGGAGATAAGGTTCTTGCCATTCCGGAATGCAACCAGGGAATGGCGGAATATTTCCTGGCTCAGACCTCCAGGGCCGTGCATCTGAATCCCGACTGGGAAGATCACGGCGCCGCCTGCATTATCCAGCCTCTCTCGACTGTTATGAATGCGGTGGATCGGATGGGAGATCTGCGGGGAAAATCCGTTGCTGTCATAGGTCTCGGATCCATTGGATTGTTATTTTGCTGGCTGCTAAAGAGAAGCGGCGCAAAGTCCTTAGTCGGCATTGATCCCATTCCCGGACGCTGCCGCAAGGCTGAGGCGCTCGGCGCAACACAAACGATCTGCAGCCGGAGTATCGAAGCCGTTCATGAAATGCACGTGCATCCGGACAAATGGAATTCTCCGGACATCTGCGTTGAAGCGGTAGGCCACCAGACGGAAACAATCAACGACTGTCTGGAACTGGTTCGCAAATATGGCACGGTGGTCGCCTTCGGCGTTCCCGACCAACCTGTGTATGCCTTTAATTACGAATCCTTTTTCCGGAAAAATGCGGTGCTTATCGGAACGGTTACTCCTGACTGGGCGGATTATCTCCCGAAAGCCAGAGACCTGTTCATGGAAAACCACGACGAGCTATCCAAACTTATCACGCATCGGCTGCCGATTCGGGAGGCAGAAAAGGCATTTATCATGTACGAGCGCCACGAGGACGGCATCATAAAAGCCGTCCTGGATATTCGCCAATGGTAGCAGATGCAGACAAAAAAGCGTGCCACGGATTGCACGGATTATAAATATCTATATAAATCCGTGCAATCCGTGGCATGCTTTTCCGCGGGGTAAAGAAATAGAGGATTTGCTCTTTGGAACTGAAGAAGCCGGATGAATCTGCGTATCTCAATTGTATCCGATGCGGACTATGCCTCGCCGTCTGCCCGACCTATCGCGAGTATCTCAAAGAAACGGCTTCCCCTCGAGGCCGTGTCGCGCTTGCCCGCAAAGGGCTTGAAGGCAAGCTGGAACTCAGCCCGAACCTCATAGAGCAGATGTATGGCTGCTTCGCATGCATGGCCTGCAATGATCTTTGTCCCGTCGGAATTCATCCCGCTGACCTTGCCCTCTCAATGCGGAACGTCCAGGAACAGATCCGGCCGGCAAAATGGAAACAGTGGCTCTTCGGAGGATTGATCTCGCACGCGGACCGCATGGAACTTGCGACGCTTCCGCTTCGCCTGTACCAGAAGCTCGGGATCCGGCGTCTCCTTTACATGCTGGGATTGAACCGCTTCCTGCCGGCCCGTATCCGCGATCTCGAAGCCATGCTTCCCAGGATACCGCAGCGCCCCCTGCGGCGCATCCTTCCGGAGGTCACGGAAGCCCGCGGCGACGTGCGATATCGCGTCGGATTTTTTCTGGGCTGCGCGCAGAGCCTTCTTTTCGCCGACCAGAGCGCCGCGACGCTGCGCGTCCTTGCCCGCAACGGATGCACCGTTATCACACCCAAGGATGTCGAGTGCTGCGGGATGCCCGCCCGCGGCTATGGACGCATGGATCTTGTTGAAAACCAGGCGCGGCACAATATCTCCGTTTTTGAGAAATGCAATGTGGACTTTGTCATAACGGATTGCGCCACCTGCGGTTCAACTCTGAAAGATTACGGTTCTCTGCTTGCGGGAGATTCGGAATGGTCCGCGCGAGCCGAGGCTTTCAGCCGCAAAGTGCGCGATATAAGTGAATTCCTATCGCAGATTCCGCTGAAAAAACCGTCCAAACGCATAGACACAAAAGTGACGTACCACGACCCGTGCCACCTGCGCCGCGGCCAGCAGGTATGGAAAGAACCGAGAAAGCTTCTGTCGCTCATAGACGGGCTGGAATTCGTGGAACTGCCCGAGGCGGACTGGTGTTGCGGTTCAGCGGGAAGCCAGCTCATCACCCACTACGATACCTCATCGAAGGTTCTCAACAGGAAAATGGATAATGTGGCAAAAACGGAAGCGCATATCCTCGCTTCCGGCTGTCCCGGCTGTCAGATGCAATTGAATACGGGATTAAAACGAAGGGGGCTGCCCCTTCGCGTGGTGCATCCGGTAACATTATTGGATGAAGCCTATGGGGGTGCGGATGGAGAATAGAATTATTGATAAGCTCATCCATATCGTCGGCAGGGACGGCGTGCTTTGCACACCGGAGGATCTCGCCGCATACAGCTATGACGGCACTTTCGCGGAAGGAATTCCGGAAGCGGTCGTGCTGCCGCCGACAACCGAACAGACTGCCGAAATCGTGAAGGTGGCCGCCGAGCACCGCATTCCTCTTATAGCTCGCGGGATGGGATCGGGACTCGCAGCGGGCTCTATTCCTGTTCGCGCCGGAGGGATTGTTGTGAGTTTTACGCGGATGAACCGTATCCTGGAAATGGATACGGCAAACTCAACCGTGCTGGTGCAAGCCGGAATCGTCACGGCAGACCTTCAGGCGGAAGTCGAAAAGCTCGGGCTCTTCTATCCGCCCGACCCTTCCAGCATCCGGCATTCCACAATCGGCGGCAATATTGCCTGTAACGCGGGCGGTCCGCGCTGCCTGAAATACGGAGTAACGGGCAATTACGTTCTGGGCTTGACTGTAGTGCTTGCCGACGGCAGGATTCTGAAAACCGGAGGAAAGCCGATAAAAGACGTTACCGGGTACAATCTGAACGCTCTTTTTACCTCCTCGGAAGGAACGCTGGGCCTGATAACCGAAGCTCTTCTCCGGCTTGTCACTCGTCCTCGCTTTACGAAAACAGCGCTGGCCGAGTTTGATTCGCTCAACAACGCTTCTCGTGCGGTGAACGCCATCCTTGCAGAGGGAATCGTGCCCGCCAGCCTGGAGCTGATGGATCAAACTGCAATCGCATGTATCGAGGAAGCGATGCATCTGGGATTGACGACCGATGTCGATGCTTCGCTGATCATTGAAACGGACGGAGCGGACGAACAGACTGTGATGCGCGAGGCCGAAGCCGCGGGCCGGATCTGCAGAGAAAACGGAGCGCGAACCGTAAAAGTAGCGCAAAATGAAGCCGAGAGGGCCGGCCTGTGGAAGGCGCGCCGCTCCATATCCCCTTCACTCGCCCGCAAAGCTCCGAACAAGCTGGGGGAAGACATCACGGTGCCTCGCAGTGCGATTCCGGAAGTCGTGCAGCAATTGCGCGCCATCAGCGCAAAATACGGATTGCCTGTCGTCATATTCGGCCATGCAGGCGACGGCAATCTGCATCCGAACATCCTTTTTGACAAGCGCAGGCATGAGGAATGGGAAAAGGTCGAAAAAATGGTGCGAGAAATCTTCGAGGTTGCGCTCGCACAGGGAGGGACCCTATCGGGAGAACATGGAGTCGGGGTTCTGAAACGTCCGTACTTTGAACAGGCGCTGGGATCGGTCTCCGTCGAAGTGCAGCGCCGCATCAAGCAGGCGCTCGATCCGATGAACATCCTGAATCCCGGGAAAATGTTTCAGGACTAACCGGCAATTATCATCGCTATGAGGATCACGATAGAAAAAGCCCACGGCAACGCGAAGCAGGTAATGAAGGAAGGAGTGAAAGTCGGACCCAACCTGCAGAAAGCGCTGAGCGCACTCCGTGCGGAACTGAACATCACCGGGCACGATCTCGGCTTCTAAGAAAGCTCCACGAATTGCACGCATATATCACCTCAAATGAATGAGGAATGAGCCATGATAAAACTTACAAACCTGAGCGAAGCGGTCGGGTCCATTTCCTCCGGATCTCACGTGGCGCTTTCGGGATTTGCCATTACGCGATGCGCCATGGCATTTGCGCGCGAGGTTATTCGCCAGCGGATCGACGGACTGACTGTTTCGCAGTGTGTAGGCGCGATGGATGCGGACCTGCTGGCAGGAGCAGGCTGTGTAAAACGTGTGATTTACGGTGGCGGCGCGCTTGATCGCTTCGGAAGGCTTGCCTGCATCAATGCCGGGATTGAAAATGGATCCATAATCGCAGAAGAGTACAGCAGCCTTTCGATTGCGTTCCGGTATCTGGCGGCGTCTCTCGGGCTGCCTTTCATTCCCATCCGATCGCTTGCAGGATCGGATTTGCTTGCCCGGATTCAAGAAAAGAACGGAACTGACGTTGCTTTTATTAATGATCCATTCACCGGAGATCAATGGCTGACGCTGAAACCATTAATCCCCGACGTTGCCGTAGTACAGGTCCAGGTTTCAGACGAGGAAGGCAATTGCTGGATTATGGGTCCTAAATGGGACAATGCCGAACAAGCCCGGGCGGCAAAACAGACCATCATCATCGCCGAGCACATTGTTTCAAGCGATGTCATCCGTCGTGAACCGGAACGTTGTGTGATCCCGAATCTGCTCGTTTCTCATGTAGTTTCATTGCCTTTTTCCGCGCATCCGACTTCGGTTTATCGTGAATATGATTACGATGCCGAGGAAATCAAACGATATGTTGAGGCTACGAAAAACCCGCAGGAGTTCGGGAGCTTTCTTGATAAATATGTTTACGGCGTGAAGGACCACTGGGAGTATTTGGACCGGATTGGAGGTCTTCGCCGTCTGAAAACTCTCCGGGCTGATCCCATCCTGGGATATTGAGGATAAGAAGACATGGATTTTACTCCTTCTGAAATGATGGCAGTATCAAGCGCCCGGGAACTGAAAGACGAGCAGGTCGTGGCAGTGGGAATCGGGCTTCCTCTGGTAGCAACGCTTTTAGCAAAACGGACCCATGCTCCCAATATGACAATTCTATTTGAGCTCGGCGTGATAGATCCTGAACCGGTACATACCGGCGTGGGATTGGCTGACCCGCGCGTTTGGCATCGAGCCAAAGCCATGAGCAGTTTTGTCGATATCCTTGGAGCCTTTCTGCATCACGGTCGCGTCGACATCGGGTTCCTGGGAGGCCTGGAGATCGACCAATATGGCAATCTCAATACAACTCTGGTTGGAAATCCCAAGGGCAAGTTCCGCCACATGGTAGGAAGCGGCGGCGCAAATGATATTGCCTCATCCGCAAAGAAAACGATTTGCGTTATGCGTCAGGAGGAACGTAAGTTCCGCGAATCCATATCATTTATAACAAGCCCCGGCTATGTGACGGGGGGCGACAGCCGTCAAAAAGCCGGGCTGAGCGGCGGACCGAGCCGCGTGATTACAGATAAAGCTGTTTTTGGATTTCATCCTGTAACAAAGAAGATGCTGTTGCTTTCGCTCCATCCCGGAAACAGACTCGAGGATGTTCTTTCAACAATGGGGTTTCGTCCCTCCATTCCACATAAGGTTCCCGAAACGGAACCGCCGACGGCGGAGCAACTCCACTTGATCCGGGAAGTGATCGATCCCGAGCGTATGTACTTGGAATAGGCAGGGAGAAGCTGCAAAGCGAACAAATTAAGCAATGAACCTTCACGGATTCATGCAGATCTGTATCCGTGTGAAAATGATGCTAATATAGATGTTTTTGATATCAGCTGAAACGGGAGATGTGTTTCGGAAAGATGAAGTTCAGCCCCGGGCAATAAACAAGGAGAAAAGGATACATGGCTAAGGCATTGGAAGGCGTCAGGGTATTGGATTTTACACAGTACTTGTCTGGTCCTCATTGTACCTCTGTGCTGAGCGAGCTGGGGGCCGAAGTCATCAAGATAGAAATGCCGGGCAAGGGCGAGCCGGAAAGGCAGGCCATGCCCAAAACCCCAAAACGCGAGGCATATCAGTTTCTATCCTATAACCGGGGGAAAAAGAGCATTACCCTGAACCTCAAAAGCCCGAAAGGAATGGAGCTTGCCAAGAGGTTGGCGGCTAAAGTGGATATCCTTGTGGAGAATTTTGCTCCCGGAGTGTTGGACCGGCTCGGGCTCAGTTACGAAGAAGCGAGCAAGATCAATCCCCGGATCATCTATGCATCCATTTCGGGTTTTGGACACACCGGCCCCCGATGCAACGACGTCAGCTACGATGTAGTCGCTCAGGCTATGGGCGGATTGATGAGTGTGACAGGCTTCCCGGATGGTGAGCCGCTGAAGGTAGGCATCTCACTCGGCGATTACATGGGCGGATATAACGGGGCCATTGCCATCCTGTCGGCCCTGTATTATCGGTCTCTGACAGGAGAAGGCCAAGCCATTGACATCTCCATGCAGGACGGCATCTGGGCAATGGTTTTCCCGGACCGAGCTGATTACTTTGACACGCACATCGTCCCAAAGAGATACGGCAATAAGCTCAGCAGCTCCGCTCCATTCGGCGCGTACCATGCCAAGGACGGTTACGTGATAATATGCACGATCACCGATCCTCAGTGGCAGAAGGTCCTTCAGGCAATGGGCAGGGAAGATTTGAGCGGCGAACAGCGCTACGCTACCCGCGAAAATCGGACAAAAAACATGGAAGAAGTCGACGGCCTTGTGCAGGAGTGGTGCAAGGGAAAAACAGTCGAGGAAGTCATGGCAGCCCTGAAGAAATTCCAGGTGCCCTGTTCCCCTCTGCCCACTTTTGATCAGGTCGCCAATGATCCCCAATTGCTGAGCAGGGATATGATCGTCGAGGTGGAACAGCCCGTTTCCGGAAAGGTGAAGCTCACCGGTTCCGTATACAAAATGTCCAGAACGCCGGGTAACCGCAAGATGCGCGTCCCCGAAGTAGGTGAGCACAATGAAGAGATTTACCGCGGACTTCTGGGAATCGATGCGGGAGAGATGAAAAAACTAAAAGAGGAGTCCGTTATCTGATAGTTGGTGCTTCCGAAGGGGGAGGCTTATAAAGCGTTATACGCCCTGTTCCATATACGCAACGTCATTCCCTTAGCGAGCCAATTTCTTGTTTACAAAGCCTTTGATTCGATCTAAAATTTTCCCTTTTGTAAGTTGCCCGAAGTTTGGAATTATCCCGCTTGACGATATAGATTCTTCCGACAGCGCCGGCACGTAATCATTTATGCAAACTTGGAGGTAAATCCTATGACTGGCCAAGAATTTCTGGATGTGCTTACATCGAGAAAGAGTATTCGAAGATATAAACCAGATCCCGTTCCAGACGAGATGATTGACATGATCCTCGAGGCAGCCCGATGGGCGCCAACGGGTGAGAACTATCAACCGTGGAGATTCATCGTTATCCGCGACCAGGAAACCAGAAACAAGATTGGTGATCTCTCCAAGCAGGGCAGCGGATCGCGAATGACATCCTGGTACTGCCTCAATGAACTGCAGCAGAGATTTGAAGGGATCGAGGATCCTGTCAAGAGAGCGGAAGTTCTTGAGTTCATGTACTCCGGCAGAGTGTCCGAATTCTGCAAGCAGGCGCCGGTGGTCATTGCCGTGATCGGAGACTTGCGTGTAGGCAGCGTGGACGTTCCCTATGACCTTTGCGCAGCTATGGAGAACATGATCCTTCAAGCCCATGCAATGGGCCTGGGATCCTGCTGGGTATATGGTCCGGTAGCCAGTACGAGGGATGCCAGAAGGTTTAAGGATATTTTGGGCATTCCGCAAGGCATGGGCTATTACAAGGTGCTCTCATACCTCGCGATCGGATGGCCTAAGGAACAGCGCAAGCATCCAAGGCCCAAATTGCCGCTCTCGGAAATGGTGTACTGGGAAAAATTTGGAAACAAGGAGAGGATCTGATGGACAGCATAAAATATTGCAATGAAGTGATGGCAAGGCTTGAGACGCTCATGTATCAGGAACTCTCCGGTATGGCCCACTGGAAGTGTGAGTTTGTGGGTACCGATTTCATCCGGTCTAAAAACATCCAGGGAAAGAGCGTTCCTGAAATCGTTGAAAACTGTGTCAAGGAGATGAAAGCGGCGGGAATCGTCTCAGATATAACCTATAAGACCAGCCCTGACGGGATAATGCTTAAGCTTAAAGTCAAAAATTGCATGCACCTATCAAAAGAAGTCCTGGTTGAAGAGGAAGGCGTTGCTCCTTATGTCTGCCCGATCGCCAATATGGTTCTGGACCAGATCCACGAAAAGCTGAAGTTCACAACAAGCTATAAAGCCAAGCAGGCTATCGATCAAGATAACAAGCAATGCCTGGTATATATGGCTCTTTATAAGACCGGCGACCAGATCGGCCAGGTATCGGATTGGCTTAAGAACGATGAAGATAGAGAATGGCTCGAGAACCAGCCCTCGCAGATTCTTGCCGCCGCTGACAGAAAGAAAAATCAGTAGCATTTTCTCGCGACAACCCTGATTTGCATTCTAAGCCGCGCAAAATGAGATGCAAACTCAATTTGCGCGGCTTTCTATAAAATCCCCTCTCAATTCGGAAACTGGGCAATCGTGGTATTGAAGGCGCGTGTTGCAGCTTCGTTCAAAGGAAGCTTTCGCAGATCCTTGCTCAGAACCTCAATCCCCCACGGTCCTTTATAACCCGCCTTCAACATGCGGTTAACGAAACCCTTCACATCAAATTCACCCTCTCCACATAGCTTCCGGTGATTGATGGTGTCTTCATGAAGGTCCCAGGGACATTGAAGTGTCCCATCGTTGATTTCGATGCCGAGGAGAAAGCGTGCGGGGATGCGGGCAACGTCTTCATATCGTATGCCCAGCTTCACTACGTGCCAGAGGTCGATCATGATGCCGCCGTTCTTTGCATCGGCTCCCTGAACCATTTCCAGAGTCTCCGGAAGAGTCCGGATCATTGCATCTACTATCAGTTCGAAGAGAATATTGGTTCCGTAATTCCCGGCTTCGGCGCAAAGCGCCGCAAAGGAATCAATCAAGCGGGGCATGGAGACCTTGTTCATATCGAAGTCCCCAACTTTGATGTGCCTGGCCCCAAGCGCCTCTGCAGCCGTAAACAGCATCTGCTTTGTCTGGTCCGACTTTTTTTTCTTCTCGCCGTCCAGAAACCAGTCGGTTAGAAACTCCAGTTCGACATGCTTGATCCCGTTATCCTCAAAGATCCGCCTGATATCCTTGAGACTCCTGCGCTTGAGAATGTGCTCGAGATCGGCCTCTTTAATCCCTATGCCTTTGAATCCTGCCTTGGATGCAGCCACGACCCGATCCTCAAAATCATGCGGGCTGTATTCGGTTGCCGAATGAGGATAAACATCTCCGGCGATAGTCCAGTAAGAAGCCAGCAATTCCACATTTGCCATGCCTTTAACTCCCTCCCATGCAACAAGGGGGACAGTCACCAGTGTCCCCCTTCGGTGGCTATTCCGTTTCGGGAACTTTCGCCAAGCCAATATACTGCAGCATGCCTCTGGCGGCGCGGCGTCCGGCACCCATTGCAAGAATCACGGTTGCGGAGCCGGTGACGATATCGCCGCCGGCAAATACGCCTGGAACGGATGACATGCCGGTTTTTTCATCAATCTCTATATAACCCCAGCGATTGATCTTCAATCCCGGCGTGCTTTGAGCAATGATCGGATTGGCCGACGTTCCCAGCGCATAAATCACCATATCCACATCCAGTATGTGCTCGGTTCCCTTCTTGGGTACCGGGCTTCTTCGTCCGGAAGCATCCGGTTCTCCGAGCTCCATCTCTATCACTTCCATTCCCGTAACCCATCCGGCTTCGTTACCGAGGATTCGCACAGGATTCGTGAGCCATTTGGCTATAATGCCCTCTTCAAGAGCATGATGCAGTTCTTCGGCTCGCGCCGGAGATTCCTTGATGCTCCGGCGATAAACGAGGTAAACCTTTTCGGCACCCATGCGCAGAGACACACGCATGGCATCCATAGCGGTATTCCCTGCACCGATTACGGCTACGCGCTTCCCCATTCCCACAGGCGTGTCGTACAACGGCTGTCGAAAACCCTGCATGAGATTGATGCGGGTCAGGATTTCGTTGGCCGATACAACGCCATTGTATGCCTCGCCAGGAATGCCCATGAACTTCGGACTGCCGGCGCCGGTGGCAATGAAAACCGTATCGAAGCCTTTCTCCTGCATGAGCTGCGGAATAGTGAACAGCTTGCCGATAATGCAATCGAGCTCGAATTTGACTCCCAGTTTGGCAAGCCCATCGATCTCTATATCGATCGTATCATTGGGGAGCCGGAACTCAGGAATTCCGTATTTCAGCACACCTCCCGCAACGTGAAGTGCCTCAAAAACAGTCACTTCTACTCCCGCCTTGACAAGGTCGCCTGCGCAGGCAAGCCCGGCGGGTCCGGAACCTATGATCGCCGCTTTCTTCCCTGTGGATTTGAATTGAGGCAGCGTATCCCAGCCGCGGCCTACGGCAAAATCGGCTACGAAGCGCTCCAGGCGTCCCACCGCAACCGGCTCCAATTTGTTGCCTATTACGCAGGTAGCTTCACACTGCACTTCCTGGGGGCAGACACGACCGCAGACAGCCGGTAGCGCGTTGGCGCTTTTTAGAATTCTGTAGGATTCTTTAATATCTTTACGAGCCAGTGCTCCTATGAATCCAGGGATATCAATTTCAACTGGGCATCCCGGCACGCATTTGGGCTTCTTGCACTGCAGGCAACGGTCGGCTTCGGCAAGCGCCATCTCCAGCGTATAGCCCTGAGCCACTTCATCGAAGTTCTTGTTGCGCACTTGAGGATCCTGCTCCGGCATTGGCGTACGTTTGGGAGCGATGGTCTTGATGTTTTTAGCCGGTTTGGGCGCTGTCGAAAGCTCTGGGGCAGGAGCGGACGGGAGATCCTCAATACTCGGCCGTTTGCGAGCGGAAACCACCGCCGGATTCGTTCCGCCCGCTCCCAGTTCGGCCAGCCGTTTGCGCTCTTCTTCATAGCGCTTTAAGCATTCCTTTTCTTCATATTCAAAACGCTTCTGTCGCAGCATCAACTCGTCGAAATTAACGAGATGACCGTTAAAATCCGGACCGTCAACACACGCGAATTGCAGCTTGTTTCCAACCGTGACGCGGCAGGAACCGCACATGCCTGTGCCATCCACCATGATGGAGTTAAGGCTGACCATGGTTCGGATTCCATAGGGACGGGTCAGTTCGGCACAGGCTTTCATCATCGGCAACGGGCCAATCGCAATCACTTCTCCAATGTCTTTATGCTCTTTGAGAACCTGTTCAAGCACAACGGTAACAAATCCTTTGGTTCCGAAAGAACCGTCATCCGTGGCAACGCGGAACTCGTCCGAGTATTTGCCAAACCGGTCCGCCCAAAACATCAGATCTTTGTTCCGGAAACCGATGATAGAAATTGTGTATGATCCGAGTTCCTTGTGCAGCCGAAGCTGGGGGAAAACCGGCGCAACGCCCAGTCCGCCACCCACGAGCACGACTTTGTTTCGCTTTTCCAGGTGCGACGCCACTCCAAGGGGTCCGATGAAATCCAATATCGAGGAACCCTCGGGAAGAGCCATCATCTGATAAGTTGTTTTTCCAACAGCCTGTATTACAACTGTAACAGTGCCTTTATTCCGATCAAAGTCAGCGACGGTCAAGGGAATGCGCTCTCCCGTCTCATCGATTCGAACCATAACAAAATGACCAGGTTGACAGGCTTTTGCCACGTCGGGGGCGACAACTTCCCACAAAAAGGTAACCGGACCGAATTGTTCACGTTTGACGATTTGATACATAATGCTCCTCTTGACTGCTTTTGGGATTATAACTGCAAACGGCAAAGTATATGCAGACCGCTCTCTTAGTTCAATAATTTCCGTGAATAATTGGGGCCGGTTTGCAGAGTAAAGTATCCGGCAAATCCTTTCGTTTCATGGATGAAAAGCCGGCCACAAATTTTCACAAACGCAGGCAGGAGCGGCGACGCTATCGGGTGCGTAAACAGACTGCGAACCAGCGTCCGGGCATATCGACGCCCATGACTTCCTGGTAGCGGCTGTTGAGCAGATTTGAGAAATCTACGCCTGCTGCAAAGTGGCGGAAATTGCGTTCAAGGCAGCCGTCCAGAAGCCAGTAGTCGCGGCCATCGGCACGCCGCTTGTAGCTGAACGTCTGCTTGTACTCCAGTGCAAAAGGCATCGAGAAAGAAGCAGCCGCTGTCCAGGAATCACGGGCATAGTCCAGAACATATTTGGAGCTGTAGTCCATTCTCCCTGGATTCAGAGAAATGCGGCTGTAGCGCACTCCCAGCTGGGATCGAGGTCCCAGTGAGCGCTCGATGCCGATCTCGGCGCCGGTTGCGCGCAGCTTCCGGATATTGGCTGTGCGCCATTTCTCTGCTGCGGATGTTCGAATCCAGTCAATTACGTTCCGTTCACTGCGAGAGAAAAGGGTCAATGTCCCCAACCATTGTTTTGCGGGGATAAAATCAATCCCCGCTTCGGTCGACCAGGAGCTTTCAGGCTTGAGCGAAGGATCCGCCTCATTGTTTGGATCCCGATAATATAATTCGGTGAAAGAAGGTATCCTGAAGGCGCGCCCCACTGAGGACCGCAATCGGATGCGCGGCAACACCCACCAGCTTCCGCTTAATGAAGGATTGGCCGAAATACCAAAATTGGAATAATAATCCAGCCGGAATCCCGGGTAGATGGCTGCGCTCCTGCCCAGCAGCCACTGAAGCTCGCCGAACAGACTGCTCCTGGCAAAAGCGTGATCTCCCAGATTGCCGGAGGAAATCCAATCTTCACCCATCTCGCCGCCCAGCGTGAGCAATCCGGCATCGGTTGTCTTGAACTGTAGTTTTGCCGATGCCCCGATGGCATGTGTACGATGGTTGTTTTCAAACAGCCCCGGCGAACGAATATCGTAGAGAAACCGATCTCCATGGGTCCGGTAGTAAACCTGGAAAATGGCTTTGTTGCCTGAGCGTCCTGAACGGGTGTTTTCGAATGCGACAAAAGTCTGATTTGTCCATTCTCTCGATGGAGAGGGTCCATAAAATCCGTTAGCGCCGAATTCCTTGTTTACATGGGAAACATAAAAGGTAGTGTGATCGCCAATTCCTGTGCGGCCACCAATGGAAATATTCCGAAAATCGCGGTCATACTGGAATCCTGATGAACGACTGGCCGAAGCGCTGATCGATTGATCGAGTCTTCCCCTGCGCCATCCCATGGAGAAGGAACCATTGAGATAACCATGCTGTCCGCCGGAAATGGAAGCACTTGCCCGCTCCGAACGCCGGCGCGTGATTATGTTCACGATTCCCCCAAAAGCATCCGCTCCATAAAGTGAAGATCCGGAGCCTAGAAGCACCTCAATCCGATCAACATCCTGCAACGGGACCGGGAAGTCCGCATTATGGTGTCCAGTCTGCGAATTATTCATCCGCATCCCGTCGACCAAAACCAAGACTTGCGAAAAAGCCGATCCGCGCACAGATATGTCGTTCTGTATTCCGAATGGAGCGCGCGAACGTATATCAATGGAGGTTGTGTTTGCCAGAATATCTGCTATCGACTTGGACGGCAGGCGATCCAGATCTTCGCGGGTAAGAACCGTTACCGCCCTCGATAAATTCTCAAAAGGCACGGGGTAGGCGTTCGCCGTTACAACCACTCTTTCTTCTATCGGTTGCTGTAAGGCATAAGCAGGGGCTGATGGGAAGATCAACAGCAGGGCAAGCCAGATCATAGATCAGGACTGACTGGAGGTTCGAGATTCGAAATGAATTTCGAATCTCGAACCTCAAATCCCGAATCATTAAGTCATCAGATCCATTTTGCCTGTCAGGTAAGCATCATAGGCAGAAAGATCGAAATGACCATGTCCGGAAAGGTTGAAAAGTATGACCTTTTTCTCGCCGGCCTCGCGCGCCTTAAGGGCGTGGTGAATAGCACTGTGGATGGCATGAGCACTTTCCGGAGCCGGGACTGTGCCTTCGCATTGGGCAAACTTTATAGCGCTCGCGAAAACTTCTCCCTGCGCATAGGCTTCCGCCTCTATCAGTTTCGCTGCAAGCACATGACTGACCAGTGGAGCAGAGCCATGATATCTCAGTCCGCCGGCGTGAACCGGGGGTGGTATAAACTTGTGTCCCAGCGTGTGCATCATCAAAAGAGGAGTATTGCCGGCAACATCTCCAAAATCATATTCACGAGGACCTTTCGTCAGAGTGGGACAGGAGGTTGGCTCTACGGCAATCAGTCTCAGGTCTTTTCGCGCGCCGCTGAGTTTTTCTCTGAGAAACGGGAAAGCAATGCCTGCGAAATTGCTTCCGCCTCCATGGCATCCGATAATGATATCGGGGTAATCCCCGGCCTTTTCCATCTGCTTCAGTGCTTCCTGTCCAATGATCGTCTGATGCAGAACAACATGGTTCAGCACACTTCCCAGGGCGTATTTGGTGTCGTCGCGCTTGACGGCATCCTCGACCGCTTCCGAGATAGCAAGTCCAAGGCTGCCTGGGGATGATGGATTTTCTGCGAGCGCGATGCGTCCTGCTTCGGTTAAATTCGAAGGGCTGGCAACAACATCGGCGCCATAGGTATTCATCATGATGCGCCGGTATGGTTTTTGATCATAGCTGACGCGCACCATGTAAACCATACATTCGAGCCCCATCAGCTTGCAGGCGCATGCCAGCGCACTCCCCCATTGGCCGGCACCCGTTTCGGTTGCAAGGCGCTTCACTCCTTCTTTTTTATTCATATAAGCCTGCATCAGTGCAGTATTGAGCTTATGGCTGCCGACCGGGCTTACATGCTCCGACTTATAGTAGATTCGGGCGGGCGTATCGAGCATTTCTTCCAACGCCCGGGCACGAAAGACAGGACTTGGTCTATAGAGGCGGTAAATATCCCGGACTTCATCCGGGATTTCAATCATGCGCTCCTGAGATGCTTCCTGCATGATCAGGCCCATGGGAAAAATTGGAGCCAGCAAATCCGGAGTAATGGGCTCTTTGGTGCCCGGATGCAATGGCGGCAGCAGAGGCGTCGGCAGATCCGGTTGAATATTGTAAAAGTGCGTAGGGATTTCAGATTCCGGCAAAGTGATCTTTGTATCGGTCATGGTTCTTCTCCTAATGGGAAGAGGGAGCATAACACAGGAAGGGCCCTTTGTCAGGCCTACTTATTCGGCGCATTCGAAGATCCCATTTTGTCTTGCTTGGTGAATGCGGAGTATCTGTTAGAATGAGGTAATTTTTATTTACTCAGCAGGAGGGGAGAATGCCTGAAACCGGTATCGATACCATTGGCGATGCCCCGTGGGGCACACACTTTTGCCTGCTGTATGGTAATACCATGGAATTGACGGAAATTCTTGTACCTTATTTCAAAGCGGGCCTGGAAAATAACGAAGTCTGCATGTGGATTTCATCACCGCCCATATCCGTGGAGAAAGTGGAATCAGCCCTTAGAAATGCAATACCCGCCTACGATCAATACAAAAATCGGAATCAGATTCAATTATTGCTTCATAGCGAATGGTATCACCGGGGAACGGCGCTGGATCTGCGGATAACCCTGAAAGGATGGCTCGAAAGAGTCGAGTCGGCATTAGCCCATGGATATGCAGGTTTGAGAGTCGCTGGAGATTCTTCATGGGCAGAAAAACAACACTGGAAAAGCCTCGTCGATTACGAAACAGCCGTAAATGAGTTAATCGGGACCAGGCCTTTTCTTTCACTATGCACATATCCGCTGAAAAAATGCACGGTGCGAGAAATTTTAGACATAATCCGCAACCACGTTTTTTCACTCGTTCATAATGAAACAGGACTTGAACTAATAGAAAGCTCCGGACAGAAGCAGCGTCTTGCGGAACGTACTGCGGAACTGCTGGCGGAATCGTCCGCCAGGAGGAAATCACAGGAAACCGTGCAAGAACAGGCGCGCTTTCTTGAAGCATTTTTTCGATATTCCATCAATCCTCTGGTGTTCCTTGATAAGCAGTTTAACTTTATACGCGTCAATCAGGCATACGCCCAGTCCTGCCAGCGTGAATCGGATGAATTCATCGGCCACAATCACTTCGAGTTCTATCCCAATGCCGAAAACCAGGCCATTTTTGAAGAAGTCGTGCGCACCAAAAAACCTTATGTCACCTCTGCAAAACCCTTTTGTTTCCCGGATCACCCCGAATGGGGTGAGACTTACTGGGACTGGACCTTGGTTCCGGTTTTGGATTCTGAGGGAGATGTTGATTTTCTCTTTTTTGCGCTGATAGACGTCACACGAGCAAAGCGCGCCGAAGAGAATCTGCGCAGCTCCTACAATTATTCGAGGGGTCTCCTTGAAGCCAGCCTGGATCCGCTGGTTACTATCAATACCAGCGGAGAGATTACGGATGTCAACAAAGCCACGGAGCACGCTACCGGCGTCTCCCGCGCCCAGCTGATAGGAAGCAAATTTGCGGATTTTTTTACGGATCCGAAAAAAGCCAATGATGGATATCAACGCGTATTTGAGGAGGGATTTGTCCGGGATTATCTGCTCACGATCCGCCATGTGTCCGGCGCCGAACTGGATGTGTTGTACAACGCAACCGTTTATCGCAGTGAGGACGGCCGGATTCAGGGAGTTTTCGCGGCAGCACGAGACATTACGGAATTGAAGGCTGCTGAAAAACGCCGCGATTTAACCAATGCGCTGCTGAAGTTGTTTACAGAAAAATCTTCGCTCAAAGAATATCTGGATTCCGTTTTGCTGATAATTCGCGATTGGTCGGGATGCCAGGCTTTAGGGATTCGTATCGTTGATGCCGACCAAAAGATACCTTACGGATCTTGGCAAGGATTCTCTCAGGATTTCCTGGAGATGGAGAACAACCTGTCGCTTGCCAGTCATGACTGCCTTTGCATCCGGGCTATTACCGGCAAGTTCGAGAATCAGGACAGCAGTATTGTGACCGCAGGCGGATCCTTCCGTTGCGATGACTGCAGAAGTTTTGTCGGCCGGATGCCGGTTGAGGAACAGGCATACTATCGTGGTCACTGTATCAAGTTCGGCTTTACCTCTCTGACAGTCATCCCAATCAAATACCGTGATTATATTCTGGGCGCCATCCATATGGTTGATTCAAGAGAGGCTTTTTTCCCGCCGGAGACTGTTGAATTTCTTGAATCCATTGCCCCTCTGATCGGAGAGGCAATCCACCGCTTCAATGCGGAGCAAGAGCTCGCCAAATATCGGGACCATCTTGAAGAGCTGGTGCGGTTGCGAACTGAGGAATTGGAAGCCGCCAATGCACAACTGCAGACTGAGATCGCAGAACGGAGAATTGCGGATGAAAACCTCCGCCAAACGGCTGAAGAACTGGTTCGCTCGAATCGCGATCTTGAGCAGTTCGCCTATGTGGCATCTCACGACCTGCAGGAACCGCTGCGCGCCGTATCCGGCTATATCCAGCTTCTCCAGCAGCGCTATGCCGACAAGCTGGATGAGAAGGCTCTGCAGTATATCGAGGGCGCTGTCGATGGAGCCGCCCGTATGCAGCGGCTTATAACCGATCTGCTGGCATTTTCACGCGTCGGCACAAGGGAGCGAACCCTTGCATGGACCGATTTAACAATTCCCCTCACCTCAGCATTGGAAAACCTGCGGGTAAGCATTCGGGAAGCGGATGCTAAAATCAGCTGCTATCCGCTTCCTAAACTGAATGTAGATTCTACGCAGATCTCACAGCTTTTCCAAAACCTGATCGCCAACGCCATCAAGTTCCGAAGCAAGCATACCCTCGAAATTCATATAGGTGCGAAAAAGCGCGAGAAAGAATGGCTTTTATCGGTGAAGGATAACGGTATCGGAATCCATCCTCAGTATACAGAGCGCATCTTTATGATTTTTCAGCGGTTGCACACAAGACGTAAGTATCCTGGAACAGGCATTGGACTGGCCATCTGTAAAAAAATTGTTGAACGGCATGGCGGAAAAATCTGGGTTGAGTCCACCCCCGAAAAAGGATCCACCTTCTATTTTACAATCCCATGTGAGTAGCCGGGCACGCCCATGTCTTTCGGTTTGCTAGCCCGTTTTATTGGCGACAGCGTCAGGCAGACTGCGACACACTATCGCTTCAGTTGTTACATATCACCCGACAGGCATGGCCAAACCGGTAAAGCCATGGCGGATTCGCATCTATCATGAGTACTTCTACCCATGCCTCAATGAGTATTTGCGCGAATTGATCTATTGCATACAAAGTATTTTAATAAAGACACTTAGCAATCACCAACGGTTGCTGGGTTAGCTGGATGGAAAAAGCTAAAAGGTGGACTGAAACAGGTAAGGGTGATGGATGTTTCAGGAGGTTTAAAGCGGATCCGGCCGGGACCGGATCTGCAGCAATTATAGATATTTAGCGGCAAGAATATATAAAGATGCCGCAAACGAGTTGTGGGGGCAATATCCGCGTGATCGGTACGGATAGGGGGGGCCGGTGGCGAGGTAAGTCCCCACGCGAAATTTAACGGAGCGCGAGCAAACACTCATCCCTATCGACGGTCTCCAATCCCCGTGAGACCGTTCCCGCCGAATAAACCTGCTGCGAACACGAGGGGCTCCGGTTGCCAAAACCGGAGCCCCTTTTTCTATATTTCAAACCCGCTTGTTTATAAGCATCCTTCAAGTGTTTTAATTAACTCCGTGATTACCCCTTTTTTTAATGTGGAAGAATTATCCTTTAATGCGGCGCTCCCGCAGCTGGTTCAAGTATATCCGGCGGATTTGAATCAGTTCTTTATCGTAGCGCCCATCGCGGAAATCGGGGAAAGTCCATTCGAAAGGACAATATCGTCCTCCGCGATAGCGGGCTACCATGTCTGCCCAGACGCCTTCGGCAAGATAAATCTTCTGACCGGCGCCTTTGAAGCTGGCCAGCACAATCTTGTTATGGTCCAAATAGCCGATATCCAGATTCACATGCCGGCCTTTCTCTCCGCGCAGGCGTTCTTCAATATCATTGCAGGAATGTTTTGCGGAAATCAGGCTGTCGGGCGGCACAAGCCGGCGAAATGATATCAGACGCCGCTTCAGATCGCCGCCCATCTCCGATTCATAATAATCGGTCATATCGAACGGATAATCCGCGCCCGAGAAATCGATTTCACCCCAGCTTGAGCGGAGATTCTCCATAACGATCTTCATCGGATCGGGCAGAGCCCAGAGCATCGCAACGATAAGCTTCACCGGATCAGCGGCCTGAGGTTTTGCCACCGATTCCCCCCTTTCCTTTCAATATGGATATAGCGCGGGCAACCAGAGAAGGATGGATGCGGAATTCGGACGCAATTCTTGTGATGAACTCATTCTCAGAAATCGTCTGCCTTTCAACAGAATCGGCATCGCTGACCTGAAGACAGGGTCCATTCAGATAGATCTGCTTGGAGGCTATGGAGCGTGTCAGCAGCGGATAGTGCATCATGTCCCAATCAAAGGAGGCATCCCACGCTTTGAAGAACTCGCCTTCATCCACGGGAGAGGTCTTGTAGGTTAGCCGATATGCTCTCGCGCCTTTGCGGATCGTTGAAAGCGTGACATTACCGGGATTTTTCTCCGCAGCGAGGACAATGCTATTGAAGGCTGTTTTGAATTCCAGCTCTCCATTCTGGGGAACGGGAATCGGATGGATGATCAAAAACCCGGGATCCAGGATGTGGGGGACATCGTTGATCCAGATAAGCAGCGCGCAATGAGTATTCTGTCCGTAGCGCCTGTCGGCGAGAATATATTCCGCTTCCCATCCCAGGCCGCGCACTAATTTCGCCAGCGTGCACGTCAGTGAGAAGCATGTCCCCCCCGATCCCCAATCCATATGATTGCGGATAACTTCTTCCGGATAGCGTCGCGCCTTTTCTGCGCTCCCCGCTTCTTCCCGCTTGATGATCTTGGAAATATTCTCATAGGGAATGCCGGCAAATGCTGTCACAACATGGCCAAGCACCTGCCGGGGTGTCCCATTTCCGGCTATTCGGAAATACTCCATAAAATCCGCTAAAACCTTCATTCAAACATTATACTTTGAGTCTCCGAGACTTGGAGCCCTGGAGTTCAATAGAGCCACGTATTGTTTGGATCAGCGCAACCAAAACCATATAAAAAATTCTGGTGCGAATCAGCACGAATTACACAAATCAAGATGACAAATGATATTATGCCGGATTCCCGATGCTGCGGGCTGAAACGCACAGGTGGGATATAATGCAAACGGGAGCGTTTATGAGCAATGACCGGATTATCATAGTTGGAGCCGGGATGGCCGGAGCGACGACGGCCTACCACTTAACGCGTAAAGGAGAGCGCAACGTCGTGCTGCTGGAAAAGGAGAAAGTTGCAGGCGCTCAATCCACGGGCCGCAATGCCGCGATTCTGCGCACCATGATCCCCACTCCGGTGTATTACCGGCTTGCCTGCGAATCGGCCAAATTCTATTTTAGCCCTCCCGAAGGATTCTCGTCGGAGCTGCTCGTTGACCGCATAGGCGTCTACCTGGCTGCGACATCAGAGCATACCGCTACCCTGAACGCATGGTGCGATGAAAATCCTGATCCCGACGTCCTTCGAGGCGATGCATCGCCCGTTTATGAGCTAATCCCATATATAGCTCCCGGTCTCCAAGTCACAGCCTACAAAGCCAATGACGGCATTCTTGATGTTCATTCCATTCTGCAGGGATTCATCCGCGGTGCCTGCCGTTCCGGAGCCGAACTATGCCTTGGCAGGCTTTTCAAAAATCTTAAGACTCGAAACGGCCGTGTTCTGGGAATAGAAACCAGCGAAGGATTCATGGAAGCCTCCAAAGTTGTGATCGCAAACGGGGGGTGGGCATCCGTATCAACCTCATTTGACGGGTACGGATTGCCCTTTGCACCGTATCGCCGCCATCTGATTGTAACGGAGCCTCTCTCGCAGGTCAGTCCGCGGTGGCCCGTGATATGGATTGTCGGAGCGGAATTCTACTTCCGGCCGGAAAGCGGTGGCTTGCTCATGAGCGGCTGTGATGCGGTGAGAGTGACTACGGAACAAGGCGAGATAACCGATCACGCGGAAATAGAACGTATTGCAGAGAAAGCAGCCCTCTGGCTCCCTTCTCTGTCCAGCGCCGGAATAGCACGCGCATGGGCAGGTATGCGTACATTCGCACCCGATGAGATGTTTGTCATCGGTAAAGATCCGCGGCTGGAAGGGCTTTATTGGGTTGCAGGTCTGGGCGGACACGGCATCACATGCGCGCCATCCATCGGAAGCATCGCCGCCGACTGGATAGTGGATGGAAGATGCGACCATTGGGCTGCAGCGACATTTGCGCCGAACCGGCTTGTCAAATGACGCGTTAAGAGTGGGACACAAGCCTGTTAAAGAAAAGCAGTGCCGCCGCTAAGACGTATGTGGACCCATTCGTAATTCGTCATTCGTCATTCGTAATTCCTATGATGGTTTACAACGGAAGAGTACTCATCATCGACGTCGACAGATCTGCATGCGCGGGATGCAGGCAGACTCTGGAGCTCAAAGGTTATTGCGTTGCGACGGCGGATAATGCCGAGGAAGCGCTGGCAAAAATTCAGCAGGAATCGTTTGATGTCGCGTTGATTGATTTGACGCCGGCCGGATTGCCGGCCATGGATATATTGAAGCAGATGAAACAGACATCGCCCAACACGGCGATAATCGTCACCAGCCGGAATCCCACAATCAGCTCAGCGGTAGAATCCATAAGATACGGAGCATTTGATTATCTTCCAAAACCATTTACGCAGGACAATCTTGTGAGGCTTGTGGAGCAAGCCATCCATGCGGCACGAATGATTCTTGAGAGTTCGTGCATCGGTCGGGAGCTGGAAAGACAAATGCTGGCTCAGGTGCTGATCGGCCGATCCGAAGCCATGAACAGGGTTCTTCGACTTGTACAGAAAGCAGCTCCAGTGGATTCAACCGTCCTCATCACAGGAGAAACCGGGGTAGGTAAAGAAGTCGTTGCCAGAGCAATTCACAGGTTGAGCCGACGCTCCAATAGTCTTTTTGTAACGGTGGACTGCGGCACGCTGGTTGAAAGCCTTTTTGAGAGCGAATTGTTCGGCCACGTCAAGGGCGCCTTTTCGGGTGCCGTTGAAAACACCATTGGAAAAATCGAGCAGGCAGACGGCGGGACCCTGTTTCTGGATGAGATTGCGAATATCAGCATCCATATGCAGGCACGACTGCTTCGCGCCGTTCAGGAGCGGGAAATTTCACGCATTGGAAGCTCTGTAAGGAAAAAAATCGATGTGCGCATCATCTCGGCGACCAACCGTGACCTGCCGCAGGCCGTGCGCGAAGGCAGATTTCGTGAGGATCTGTTTTACAGGTTGAATGTTATTCACATATCGGTTCCGCCGCTGCGCGAACGGCTCGAAGATATTCCGGCTCTGGCGGAATATTACATCAGGAAGCTTGCATCTGAAAAAGGTCGCCCGCTGATTTCTCTGTCCGATGAGGCCATGCGCTTTCTGAAAAGAAGTGAATGGCCGGGAAATGTCCGCGAGTTGATCAATGCTTTGGAATATGCGATTGTGACATGTGAAGGAAAGACCATCGGTTTGAGGGATCTTCCACACGGAGTGGAGTTCTCCTCCGGAAATGGAGCATTAACCGGCGGAAGTCTTGCCCGTCTTGAGCAGAATGAAATCCTCAACGCCCTTGACCAGTTCCGCGGCAATAAAACCAGAGCCGCGGAATATCTGGGCATCAATCGCAAAACTCTCAGAGAAAAGATGCAGAAGTACGGTCTCGATGATAAAAAAAAGCAGACCACGAACTGACACCTGTTCATGGCCTGCTCTTTTGTATCAAAAAGGGCTTAATGCGGATCTATTTTTGAGCCACAAAGAAGCTTTGATCCACGGGCCTGTTCGACATCCAGTGCTCGGCAAGCACCACCCATTTCGCGATGAAGGATGTTCCGGTTCCTTCAACTGAATATTCGATGGAGTAGTCCTGAGGAAGCACCAGGCCGCCGATATTCGCGAAATTGTCGAATTTCTCCACCAGAAGGTATATGGAATCCGCCTGACTCTCCTGGATCGTGGCTCTGGGTGCTCGATCCATTGGCTTCGATAAGGTTGCTCCCTGATTGATGGAGCCCGGACCGGAACCCCCGCTGACGCTCGGCATGGACGACGCATCATTTGCATGTCTCACCCGATATTCGGACCTCACGTGGCGAAAATTCTTTGCGTCAAAAAAGAGTTTAATTTTTACATCGCCCAAAGTTTTCTGGGAACTGTAATCGGCTACATAGTATTGCTTATCCCCAATCTTCTCCTGAGAAATTTGGAAATTAAGCTGTTTGGCTTCTTCCCTCAGCAACGGCCAGGCTACTGAAAACACGCCGCCCAGGAATCCTTCTTTCATTATTCCGTTATAACGATAAAGAAAGTCAGCTATAGGGGACTTTTGTCCCGGACTGATATGACCGACTGTCGCTTCGGTTCCATTATAGGCAAAATACTCTCCCGGATAGTTGACGTCGCCGAACTTCATCTGCAATCCCATTTTCTGCCCTTCAGAAACGCAGAGAAACTGGCCGTCGGTAATTTGCCCTTTGGCACCCTGGACAAAGCTAACCTGAGCCTTGCCGCTGATTCCGCGAGACTTAACCTTCGCCACCTCGGCAGGCCTTCCGATTGAATGGATATGTTTGATTGTCAGTTCCGCAGTGGCAGGCAATTTATCCTGACCGATTGCCATATCCTGTTGAACGATACAAATTCCTAAGCAAAGGATGACTGCAACTACGCTGATGCAACTGCTTTTAATCACGTTTCCCTCCTCCTTACGCGCAAGCAATACCTGAATTACCTAAAAATTATAGAGATTATATCCGGAATCACAAGAGCAAATTAGGGAAGGACTAATACATTAGGCCTAAAGTCAGATCCGTCCTGGGAAATGGTCTCCGGAGAAAAGGCAGGTCGAGAACTGATTGTGCAATCAATTTTTATGCCTGGTTACCAAAAGAAAAACTCCCCTGAACCGCAGGGGAGTTTCTCTTATATCAAATTGTAAAATTCGTACCAGGCTCCCGGATCCGCCGGGTTAATCCGGCGGATCCGAGGATACAGCTTTTAGAAATCGATACGAACCTTGGCTTGGAATGTACGGGCGCCGACTTTCGAATCCAGGTAGCCCATACGATAGTTCGGTGCATACCATACGGAAGCACCAAGCTGAGCCACGGTGATGTTACCGGAGAAATCTCCAGGAGCCACAACTCGGCTTCCGGAGGATCCAAAGTAACCTCTCGTAGGCTGCGCATGGTTGAATACGTTCGTGGCGTCAATTCGCAACTGAATGCTCTTGCCCTCAGTTATCCTGACGGATTTCGTCAACGC
>JAFGIY010000223.1 GCA_016929335.1 Acidobacteriota bacterium
AAAGGCACTCATGAAGCGAATGATCCGGCAGAAGGTCTTGGGCCCTACGCCGATAGATTCATGAAACATCCGGCGCAGATGCCGGGGGCTCCAGCCGGTCATGCGTCCGAGTTGCGTCATCGAAACATTTCCATTGCACGCTGAGATCGCTTTAAGGACGCCTGCCGGCATAAGCTCCTGTTTTTCAGGTTTAGAAAGCCGGGTCAATTCGTTCTCAAGGTTTTCCAGACAAGCGGTCATGCTGTGGCTATCCGCCAATCTCTCTGCAAGCCCTGACGTAGACGACAGATCATCGAGTGATATGATCCGGTTCGTCAATTCACGAGGCGGGGTTTGGAAGAAGTGCCGGAATCCACCGGGATTAAATCGTATCCCAATGTAGTCCACGTGTGATGCCAGATCCTCGTCAATCGGCCGGGTCATTGTGCCGACGATCGACGCCCGGTAGCCTTCCGTCACGCTTCGACGCATGAAGATCAGGTCGATGCAGCCGTCAGGCACGACCCGATGCCGCCGAGGCAAGGCTGGGACTCCGCTGCATTGGAGCATCCAATAATTGCGGACATACGGCTTTAACCACAGGCTCGGACTACGCCGCTGAAACTCGACAGCGGCCGGTTGCACCAGGTTATTTGCTTTTTCGTCACTCACAACGCCAATCCTACCATATCCAATTCAAAACCAGGACGCTCATAGGTTTTGCATTTTGAAGCACTCTTCCATTCAAAAATTGGTCTATGTCCCTAGTTTTTCATCGTTAGCAGGATTTTACGTTAATGAAAGCAATTTTTTTGTCGCAAAATCGCACGATTGTATATCTATATAGTGTACGAGTTACCTAACGGAAACACCGATGACAGAAAACGACAGGTTCTATATAGAACGATGTTTGGATGGCCATCCGGACAATTTTCGTCATCTTGTACGGCGCTATCAGTCGGTCCTCATTGCGGGATTGACGTACAAGCTGAAAAACAGGGACCGGGCGGAGGAAACCGTTCAGGAAACCTTCATCCGTGCCTATTTCAATCTGCGTAAATTGAAGAAGCCGGATTCGTTCCTGTCCTGGCTCATAAGTATCGCGAACAGTGTTGCTGGGGAATATCGCAGGAAAGATAAAATTCTTCTTCGGCAGGATGACGTATCTTCCGTTTCCCATACAACTTCATCTGCGGAAAGGCCGCCGGACGTCGATCTTGAAAGGGCTATTTCGAAGCTGCCCGAGGCATACAGAAAAATCATTCTTCTAAAGTATTACGGCGGGCAGTCCTGCAAACAGGTCGCCGAATCGCTTGAGATGCCTCTGGGCACGGTGACTAAGATGCTGTCTCGTGCCCACGCAATGCTGCGTCAATCCCTTGAGCGTGACCAGAAAAAAGTATCAGGAGGTGCCATATGAATTGCAGGGAATGTAAAAACCTTTTGATCGAATATGCCGAGGGATCATTGGTTGGGCATCCCAAAGAGGGCGTCGAACAGCACCTCGAACAATGTCCCGAATGCAGGAAAGAGATCGAAAATGTCCGCCTCCTCGAGGATCGCGTTTTAAAAAACAGCCTGAGCTTCCGTTCAATCGATCTTGAAGAGAGCATTATGGATCGGATAGCCGAGGAACGAAGCATCCGGTTGAAGGCCGCCAGTTCCGCAGGTTTCTTTGATCAGATAAGGAGCCTGTTTATGAAAAACGCAGTATTGAAAATTGCCGCCGCCGCAGTCGTAGTTTTTGCAGTATTGATTAGCTTTAATTTCTTCCAGAGTGGCGTTTCCTTTGCCCAGGTTGCCGAATCCATACTTCATGCCCGGACGCTGGAATATGATGTCGTCAATATCGAGCAGTCGGGTGGGTACCATGATTTGGTCGCCGAAGGCAAAATCAGACGCAGCTTTCGTATGGTCTCACAGGATGCGATCATCGATATGGAAAGTTCAAGCGCACTAAATCTGGATACTGTTCACAAAACCGCATACATCCCCCAAGCCGGAACTGAAAACAGTAAGTGGTTTTTTGAAAGAACCCGGGACTTTTTAAAGCTGGTACGGAGCGCTGTCGGAGAGGCCCTGAACGACGTTCCATCGGCAGTTGAAAATATGGGCAATAAAACAGTCGATGGTCGTGGTGTTTTCGGTTTCAAGCTGCAGTCCGGAACCGATGGAGAGGAAGTGGTCATCTGGGCCGACCGCGAAACAGCGCTGCCGGTGCAGATTGACATCTGTCTTGGAATGTCGCACACGAAAAGCCAGACGATCGAGAGTGGTCCGTCAGCTCCGAGGAAACCTAAGATGGTCATGTCGACCCCGACGAATTACACGCTGAAGAATATCAGGTTCAACGTGCCCGTCGACAAATCCCTCATGGAAATGCCTCCCGACTACAAAGTGATCGATATGAAACAGTTTTTTGACCTGACGATGGAAAACGCCTTCACCAACATGCTGCGCGTATGGTCGGAAAAACTTTCAGACGGCTTTTTCTTGGAAAATCTGCCTCCAGAAAATCTGCGCAATCAATTTATGCGTAATTTTTCCAGCATAACACAATTGACCCCGGCAGAACGCGATAAACTCATAACTGATGAAGTATTGCGAATAATCGGTCCGGAGCATGTAGAAAAACACTTCCTACGAAACTTAAATCCCGAAGAATGGGAGGAATTTACATTAAACGTTAACCTCGTATTCGGGTTTATCAATAAACTGGAACAAGAAGGCGCCCAATGGCGGTATTCCGGCGGCGGCGTGCGGCTGGGTGAAGGCGCCAGGGAAGTATTTCGATATAAAATGCCGGACTCTTCATCCTGGCGCGTCATATACGGAGATCTTCACTCAGAGGAACTCCCCGCTGAAAAGGCTCAGCGTTAAATCCATTATCAAATACTCGGGCCGGAGCGATTATTTATCCGGCCCGAATCATTTCGTTTGCCATCAATACTTATGAACTCATTCTTATTTAGCGTTTAACTGATCTGCGAGCCTGTCACCGTCCACGATTGTTATAGTCGAAATTCCGTAGATTTCGCGATCGGGCATCTTGGTATTCGTGGTTGCGAGCCGAAAGGGTCCCTCCTTGCCGGAAAGAGGCTCCCCTTCTTTATCCCATACCAAATAGATTTCTGTAGAACCAAGCTGTGGCATCAGCTCTGCAAGAGAAAAATAAACTCGAAAATTATCCCTGGCTTCCAGGATAACAAGGAACGACATATCATAATGCATCTGATCCTTGTGAAATTTTGTTATTTTTCCCAATCTGGGTTCAGCCGCCTTAATCACTGACAATAGGGGAATCCCTTTTCCGGTTTTTTTCTGCCATGATGAAAAGGGATCTGTGAATTTGACTTCCTTTAGCTGGTCCGCAAACTGAGCCGTCAGTTGTTCCGCGGACCATAGTCTCGGTTTCTTGACATCGCCACCGATCGACATGGTCATAGCTGACTCCTGGGCAGTAAGAGTGTTAAATGAAAAAGTAACCATTAACAACATCATCATCGTTTTAACACATGCGCGCATGTCTATTTTCTCTCCTATTAGAAGGTTGATCCGGAGCATAGAAAGAATGAACAGCCGCTAATATTTCTCAAGCCCAACAACATTCGACCTTTTGGGATTCCGCAAAAATCGGGCACGTTAACTATTTTTGATTATCATGCAAGTAAATTTACTATCGTTCCGACCAGAATGTTTCAAGAAACCTGGGAATTTGCAGAGATCTCCCTTTTCGACCTGGCACATGATTGAAAAGTGCCCCGCCAATCAAGATATTCTTACGAAATCATCGGCTATATAATGTGCCAGATCAGGTAAATCGCCAGTCGAGATCGGTTTAAAGCGCTCGTCTCTTTGTGTGTGCGTATAATCTGGAAAGGCGCACCTCACATGCCTGATACACGCGCTTATCAGTAACTAGATATTTGCTAAATCCTCATGGCGCCCAGCATCTGTAGTTTCCTACAAGCGCGTTTATGGTTCTTTATGATATGAGAATCTTGAATTGTTGAGCTGAACTAATTGAAATACAACAGTTTAGGATTATCTCAGGACAAAGCGCTCTGCTTATCTTCATTGCTTTGCAATATCCAATTTCATTAAAATAAGCGCAACTTCGGAATTGCATTTCTTGCATGACACGGCTGTTCGACGTGGAGGGGCCCCTCATGATCGGCAAGACGCTCGGCCATTATCAAATCTCAAGCCAAATCGGCAAAGGCGGAATGGGTGAGGTGTTTCAGGGGAAGGACAACACGCTCAACAAATTGATAATCGTTATGCCAACAACATCGACTCTTCCAGATAACGCGAGGTGAAAAATGAGCACAGGCGCAAAATGCTTGTTGATTGCTCTACTGACAGCATCAGTAATCGGATTGGCCACCTCTTGCAGCACAAAGAATAGTGGCGAGGTGAATTCTCTCGGGGATCCAATAAAAATCGACACGGGTTATGTTTCAGGATCGCCGATTGGCGACGTCGGAAAAGAGGTTCGCATCTATCGAGGTATTCCCTACGCAGCGCCACCTGTGGGAGATCTGCGGTGGAAGCCGCCGCAACCTGTAGCTCCGTGGCAGGGAATCCACGAATGTACCGTATTCGGGAAATCATCTCCGCAGGCCTCACTAGCCAGCAATTTAGCCGATCAAAGCGAAGATTGCCTCTATTTAAACGTGCTAACTCCGGCGAAAAAGGCCTCCGATAATCTACCTGTCATGGTCTGGCTGCACGGTGGCGCCTACAGCACGGGTTCAGGAAGCGGCCTGCCCCTCAACTCGGCGCGACTCCCCCAAAACGGTGTGGTACTGGTTACAGTCAACATGCGGCTCGGACCGGTTGGTTTGTTAGTTCACCCTCTGCTTTCCAAGGAGTCGCCCAAGGGCGTCTCCGGAAATTACATGTTCCTTGACATGATTGCCGCCCTCGAATGGGTGCAGAGGAACATTGGCGGTTTCGGAGGCAACCCGAAAAATGTCACGATTTTCGGACAGTCCGGAGGCGGCAACAAGGTCAGCTGCTTGATAGCTTCGCCTATAGCCAAGGGGCTTTTCCACAGAGGAATTTTGCAGAGCGGCGTAGCGGCAGGCAAATCTCTTCCGGGCGTACCCATGAAGGAACTGGAATCGATGGGCGAGAAATTCTTCGCCAAGCTCGGCGTTGATAAGGATGCCGATCCCCTTAAGGCAGCACGTGCTCTGCCCGCGGCGAAAATCCTGGAAACAGATGCAAGTTTATCTAAAGAGGTAAAAAAAGAGAGTGCCGACATTTTCGGCCTTTGGGACGCGGCGATCGACCAACAATTCCTCACAGATTTTCCGGAGAAGATTTTCCGCGCAGGCAAACAGAACCCTATGCCTGTAATAACCAGTGCCAATCTCGGAGAACTGACAGGCCCAGGAATGATTGTGGCGCCCCATCTGGTCCCGGAATATGTGAATTTGCTCAATGGCGTGAGTAAGGCCGGTCAAAATGGGTATGCCTGTATCTTCGACCAGGTGCCGGGCAAGTGGAAACAGGAAGGTTGTGTATCTTTCCACGGTTTAGAGCTCTACTATGTTTTTAGCGGCAACTCTGACAGCATTGCCGCAAGGAACCAATCGCCAGCTGCATCCGTATTTCTCAAGTCCGTCGGCGCCAAAAGCCTGGATCCAGGGTTTACAGATGCGGATAAGAAAGTCTCTGAGAATATGATGGCCATGTGGGCTAAGTTTGCCCGGACAGGAAATCCAAATGTGAAGGGCCTGAT
The DNA here is from genome assembly GCA_016929335.1 of Acidobacteriota bacterium. GTDB lineage: Bacteria > Acidobacteriota > UBA6911 > UBA6911 > UBA6911 > UBA6911. Next base: position 5,729 of record JAFGIY010000223.1, read on the forward strand.
CACTTGGCCAGCCTACGACTCAGCGACAGACCAGTACCTCTATATTAGCGAGCCCTTACAGGTAAAGTCCGGCTTTTCGAAGGTTGCACAAAAGCAATAATCGAATACAGGCACATTTTAAGCGGAGAGATGCATGTCCATGATCGGCAAGACCCTGGGGCATCATCGAATCACCAACCAACTCGGCAAAGGCGGCACGGGCGAGGTCTATCTTGCGGATGACCTTTCTCTCGACCGCAAAGTCGCGTTGAAATTCCTTCCCGAGATTTTCACAGGCGATCCCGAACGGCTGGCCCGGTTCGAACGCGAAGCAAAAGTGCTGGCATCACTCAACCATCCCAACATCGCCGCGATTTATGGGCTCGAACAGGCCAAAGGTGAACGATTCCTCGTCCTTGAGCTGGTCGAAGGTGAAACGCTGGCGCAGAGGATCAACAAAGGACCGCTGCCGATTGAATCTGCAAGTGAACTTCGTCCTGAACTGGCTAGAAGAGCTGAAGCAGAGGGCGCCTACGAAGTAAAGATCTGATTCTTTTCCTAGGATTAGACAGGATTAATGTCGGAAACAGCCCTTCCCACCAGTAATCCGGCAGTATTGAGGGGGTAGATCCCAAGAAGTCCAAAATAACCGGCCAATTTTAAAATTCAAAACAGAGATTCCCAGTGAATTTTTATATAAAATTCAGATAAATAGCTTTTCCCATTTTCTTCTTTTTTTCTTTTTATTTTTGACGAGAGCTTTTGTATGCAAGCGTTTATAACCAGCATAAATGCGGCCGCCGCTCATTATCACTAATCGTGTTATAATTAATACGGCACACAAAACCCACACTCTTAAAAACGGGCAGAGATTGGCCGGTTATGTCCGGTTCGAGGACATTCTGCCAAATTGTTAATTGCCGGTTTTGCCGTTGATAAAGGCTCACGGATCGCTGTATCGCACAGAGCGTTACTTGACAGGATTCAATGCATCCAGTTTTATTTCGATCCGATTCAAGCGATCTCGATTTTCCCCAATCTCCACAAAATGCCCAGCCCTCCGCATCACCCCTTGACCCAAACGGTTAGGAATATAGTTGCCCGGCAAACATCGTTCAAGCAGACTTTCAGCAAGGTTATATTCTTGCAACGCCTGATCCAAACTTACAATTTCTATGCTGGCAGAGATATTTGGAAATAAAACGTAACCTTCCTTATCTGCATGAGGATGACTCGGAATGTATCGTTTAAGGGGAGATGTCTGATCGATCACAACGGATGCGTTCCCATCCTGATCAATCAAAATATCTTTTCTCCGATAAGGATTCACATTAGCAGGCCGTGTGGTATTGGCATTTGCCAAATTTCCCGCGAGAACCATCATCCGCGTCTTCATAATGTCAAGAAATTTGACAATTGTAGGGATAGTCTCCGTCTTTCCATGGACATATATTCGCAACAATCCGTTCGAATCCGTTTCTAATTTTATGCCGCGGTCCCGGAGAAACTTCACAAATGAGGTATCCTTGACCTGACTTTCAAGCATTGTATAGTACTTCTCACGCTCGCCCCCATGAACATATTCCTGCCCCTGACACATCGCGAACAGGAGGGAAAGTGCCGCCAGCCAAAGCGTTGTTCTCTTCATGGTGCCTCCATTGTCGTTAGCCAAGCTCACGAGGATAAGAAAAGTTGCGCATGGTGTTACAAAATCTAATCTAACGCGTGTCCGTTTAGCCCGATGTGCAATTGTTGTGCCAGGGAGCAAGGACGATCTGTGGATCTTGTGGAAGAAAAGGAAATTCTTCTGTTTCAATTAGATGCGAAATAAGTGTATCTGCATTCAGTTCGTTTCCCAGATGAAAAGAAGTCAAGGCGTTGACATTCAAGCGGCAGGCATATTGACGCACGCATTCGATAATTCTGCCAAAAATCTTGTTCGGCGACGGTTCCGGGCCAGAAGTCCGGTTGTAGGAAGTAGCCCCAGGGCCGATCGGAACAAGCAATTCTACTTTCCTCCGGTGACTTACTCCTCATCATTTTCTCGATTTAATGCTTTATGTGCGGGCTTCCCTGATCCACCGATCGCTTCAAGGAAATGAATATGGACCCGATAACTTCGGATGAGCTTTTGGTGGAGGAATTCCTGAAGCGGCCGGGCATTACTCTCAGGACTTCTACTGCGAGGTGCTATCCAATGGCTTTCCTCAGGTGCATTCGCCCGATGATGCTTGAGAGCTTTACGCTGACGGCAATCAGCCCTCGGGCAAGCCAAGTGAACCCGAAAAGACTCTATTTGGGGCTGCCCAGGTACTTGTTGAGCCAGGCGTCCATTTCTTTGATCGTCTCGTTTCTTGGGTAGAAATGGTCTGTATCGAACAGGACCAGCCGCTTGTGCTCCTTCGACGTTCCCAGCATATCGAACATCGGCTTGACTGTTGTTTCGTATGGGAAACCGACGACATCATACCTGCCGTTGAGCATCAGAGTGGGCGCCGTGACGTGCGTGACATAGTTGATTTGATCCATCGCCGGCCTGATATTCTTCTGCAGAAAGCCGCCGATTACCAAAACGCTTGCTTTTAGCCTGTCATCAACGGCGGGAATAATGGCTCCCATGCAAGATCCCCAACTGATGCCGAAATAGCCCAGCTTTGTGGAATCGATGTCTTTTCGCGTTTCCAGGTAATCAACGGATCGTTTAAAGTCCTTAATCACCTGGGTGAGATACTCCACGTAACGATGAGTACCCTCGCCCCAAACCAGAGTGTCGGAATCAGGAAAATCCTGGTTGCGTCCAAAGGTTCCCTGATAAATCGGGCAAACAAAGGCTCTCCGGCTGGTTACGACCATTCGAATGGACTCTCTCAATCGATCTTCCAGATTTTGTGCAGTATGGCCCGGAAATGTAACGCTTGCTCCCGGGAAAAAGATTACGGCCTGGTATGGGGAGGTTCCAGCTTTTGGCAAAAACAGGAAAAGCTGCATGCGTTCTCCGGAATAAGCGGCTTCAAAGGAAATCTTTTCTGTCACCCACTCCGGTTGATCTTTCCGTTCCTCAACGATGGCCTTCAAGTCTTTCGCATCATAGAAAAATTGCTCCCGGTAGGACCGGAATAAGGCATCCGGCGCCGGTTTTACTCCCCTGCTATAGCTGGACGATTCAGGATTTTTAGCCATCTCAAATATGGATGCTGCGACTTTAGCCGGATCGACATAGCGGATGCAGCGGAATCCGTTCCGGGACGAGCGGTCCAGTGCTGGAGCTCCCATGAGTTGCGTGATCATGTAGGTGCCGTCGTTCCATGCTCCGCCCCTGATGCAGCGGCCGTTCGGAGTTTCGTTCCAGCACCACTCGCGCACATTGCCGGCCATATCGAGGGCGCCGCTATAGGCCATGGCGGGATTCGCCCCGACAGCATCGGGTCCTTCGCCGCGGAAATTGCTTTGAGGAATCAGAGAATGGAGAATGTACATGGTGTTAATAGTCAGCCCGGTAGCGGCATACCAGTGCTCGGCTGTGGGTAGCGCCTTTCCGGCAAACTCCGCATAGGCTGCCGCCTCGTACCAGCTTACTCCGTTTACTGGCCAGTCATCCCGCCCATCAGAATAAGTCCCGGAATTCCATGTCGAAGGACCTGGCCGACCGGTCTGGTCCACCAATTCTTTCATCGCTTGATCCCAGGTAAGATCTTTCCCGTCCCGCGTAAATGGGTGCTTCCAGTACTTCCTCTCTTGATAGCCTCCTTTGTCGATGAATTCCTTAAATTGCCGGTTGGTTACCTCATATTTATCAAGGAAGAAGTCTCCAAGATCTTTTCCGCCGCTCACATAAACCATTCCTCCGGGTATGGTCCCTGTCCTGTGCAGCGTCCTTGAAACCTCCGGCGATGAGGATACAAAAACTTCAGTTTCAAAGCCGGCCTTCTCAACTTTCCATTGGTAATATTCATAGGCGAGGCGTTGATCTTTAAGGGGCGTGGTCCCCAGAAAAGTCCAGTCGCTCTGCGGAGCTTTGTACGACTTAAAATAAACCTGCGCTCTCTCCGGCGTTGTTTGAATATTAAATTTTCTCGAACATTTTGAAAGCAAATCGGCGAGTTTGGGATCTCCGGAGATATAGGCTTCCGCTTTGAGCGCAAGATTGTATGCTTCGGTGTTCTGCAGGCCGGTCCTGTCGACCAGCCGCTCGATTTCCGGCAGGGCGGTGTTTCTTGCCCAGTTGATATTTGCCTGGCGATTGATTAAATAGACGGCCGAGAAAACGATCGCTGCCAATATAAGGAGTGCAGGGATTGCTATGCGAAGCTTCAGCGCGCTCCGCAACAGCGCAATGGGCTCAATCGGCGCGGCTTGCCGCTTCGAAGATTCGGAGTCCTGCTTTAATTGCTGCAGGTCGGCGCAAAGCTGCGCAGCGCTCTGGTAGCGCCGCGACATATCCTTCTCAAGCGCCTTTTGGATGACGCGTTCCAATTCCTCAGTGCATGCGGGATTCAGGCGCCGGGGCGGCAGAGGGCTTTTGTGCAAGATTGCGTCGAAAACCGATGCCGACGTAGTTCCCGGGAACGCCTGCCGGCCTGCAGCCATTTCATAGAGCACCGCGCCAAATGAAAACAGGTCCGTACGGGAATCAATCTGCTCGCCCCTGGCCTGCTCCGGCGACATGTATGCAATTGTTCCCAAGGCTGATCCGGGGCTGGTCAGTTGTTCTTCTGCTGCAAGTGTCTCGGCTTGAGATGAGGGCGCGCCTGAAGGCGCTTCAGCCGGCGTCAACTTTGCCAGACCGAAATCAAGTATCTTCGCCTGCCCCCGCTGCGTTATAAAAATATTGGCCGGCTTTATGTCGCGATGGATAATTCCCCTTTTATGCGCTGCATCCAGCGCATCTCCAATCTGCAAGGCCAGGTTGAGAATCGTTTCTGTCTCCAGCGGTTGGCCGGACAGACGGTTTCGCAGCGTATCCCCCTCGAGTAATTCCATGATGATGAAGTCCTGGCCCTCTGCCGTGTCGATATCATGAATTGTGCAGATGTTTGGGTGGTTTAGTGCGGATGCCGTGCGGGCTTCGCGCTGGAAACGCTCAAGCGCCAGCATATCGAGGGAGAAGCTTTCCCGGAGAAACTTCACAGCGACGAGGCGCTTGAGTTTCAGATCCTCGGCTTTATAAACAACTCCCATGCCTCCGCCGCCTAGCTTTTCCAGCAGGCGGTAATGCGAAACGGTTCTTCCGAGCATAAAGAACCATACCTTTCACAAAACATGAAACGCCAATGAAACGATTATTTGTGCGCCATTATATCGCAAGTGACATAGGGAGGCATCAAATAGACATCCTGCCGGCGTGCCGTCCAAAATCCCTCCCAGCCTTTGCTGGAGCTTCGGAGGGATAGGAAGGATTGGCTGCCGTTTTGGCTTCAGGTCTTTCATTGGACATCGAACGCAGACCTCACCGTTTCCTCCCTCGACTGCTGATAACATGCAAAATATCTACTTGAATGCCTTCGATCCGGTTGCAGGTTTTTCTTACAGAGAAATCCTGTTGCCGAAAATGGCTTTTTAATACACGATTACCTTATTGCAAACAAGGCCGATGACGTGGATTGCGGAGGGGGGAGATTTCCTAATGGCGTATCATGATCTTCGCAGACAGGTTGTGGGCTAACAAGGCTTTTAAGTCACAGGCAGAACCGAGATTACAGAATGCATGGCTATTGGAAAATTAATCACTTTTAGGAAGCCGTAAATTCGTTCCGGAGTCATCGATTATGGAAAATTATGCTTTCCTCGTCGGCGTAAGTGAATATCTGGACCCGAATATTGCCAATCTGAACCATTCTTGCCATGCCATTACGCAACTGGCTGACTCGCTGCTGGAACACGGAGGCTTTAAGAAAGCCAACATAAAAATATTCCGGAAAGAAGCGGAGTCTATGGATCTGCTGGAATACCCCTTGAAGTACTCCATCGTTTCGTCCCTCAAAAGGCTCGGGGGATCCTGGAATATAAGAGAAGACGATTTCTTTCTCTTCTATTTCATAGGCCATGGTTTCGGCTCAAAAGATGGCGACGAAATATTAATGATGGATACGTATTTTGATCTTCTGGAAGAGACGGCAATCTCGATCGCGTTTCTGACACAACTGATCCGGGAAAATCGAGCAGGCCGCAAGCTGATGGTCTTCGACTCGTGCCGGAATGAAGTGGATGGGCGATTGGGCCTTTGCGATGGACTCGGCGTGAAACCCGTACGGGAATTTACAACACTATATGCATGCCGGCCACGCGAGCAGGCATATATTCCCCGTGGAGAGGAATTGCCATTGCTGACCAACGGTTTTATCCGCGCAGTGAAGGATCGCGATTGCATCTCAGTCCAGGATATGTTCACCACAATAACCGATTTTGTTGATGACAAAGCCAAGGATATTAATGTGACGCAACACCCGGAAATCGTCTCAATTGACAGGGATATACGAGAGATCGGTTTCTTGTCCCGCGAAATTACCGTGAAAACCTCCAGGAGTTTTGCCGAGGCGGTACGGAGTGTTAACGCCAAGTTGAACGAGTTGTATGAAACCGTTTATCCGAAACGGGCTGAAAGCTATCAGCCGTTTATGAATGCGGCGAGCCCGCTACGGGAGTGGCGGCAAATGATCGATTACAATGAATTCCGGGCCCTGGCGTTTGAAATGTTAACCCGCGGTAAAAATGGCGATCTGTATACGGTTTCATACTTACTGAGGTGGATCCCCGATCGTGTTCTATTCGAACCCCTCGTCGATGCTGTATCTCGAACGAAATATCGGGGAACCGTATCCTGGCAGGTTCTTGACGCCATACATGCCATCATCGGCGACGGTGAGATGACCGAGCGCATCCGCAGGGAGGAAAAGCTAAGGAAGAAGGTAATCACGCTGCTGAGAAAAGAGGCAGAGGAGCATCCCACTCGAAAGGGATCGCTTTTTATTTCCACTGTCGTGTGGGGCAAGATTTATCAAATCTGCAAGCGGCTGGAGTTAAAGCCTTCCGATATCTTCCCGCAGGAGGCTTTAAACAGGCTTGAACAATCCCAAACAACAGTCTAGCACTGCTGTATCATACGAAGTCGATGTCTGTTGCCGTTTTCGGATCCCAATTCACCAAACAAATCATGCGCGCCCTTAGCGAGGCTCGGGCGATGATCGTAATTCTTTCTGTGCGTGCGTTGAGTTCCGATCACATCGGCTACGAGCTCGACGAAGCCGGTCAAAGCCGGGTGCCGATCTTTGCCTTGATGAACGACGTTTCCTATGAGGAATTTAAGAAACGGAGGCCGGGTTGGGCTTACTGGATAGGATCGCGGGTAGCTTTATCCATACCGCCTATTGAAGGGAAGAGGATTGTTGCGGGTTTGAAGGCGAAAGGAGTGTTGCTTAATAGTCCGACTCTGGCAATTCCACATCTGCTGCAAATGCTCTGGGCGTTAAACTGCTATTAGCGGAACTCTTGTATCCACTTTGGAATTTGGATTATATGCATGGATTCACTGCGCAGGCTTAGAAAACTCGAAACCTATCATCGGTGCGGTAATGGCAATTACATTTTGGTTTTGTGGTAATGGTTCACCATCCCATCGTTCTCTTCTCTGTACAAGCAAACGAATGCGCAAAGCCTCTGGATCATTCGCTGCTGGCAGCAAGTGATATGCCAAATCCACTCCGCCGAATAGTGTTATTATCTGAGTGACCGTTGTTGTGCCTTCGCCGGTTTTTGTTTCTGAAGTGCTGCTCCTCCTCCCCATAAGCGATTCCGTTTCTTCAGGCGTTCTGGTATTACCCCAAGAATTGGCGTCCAGCCAATATTTATCAATCACCGCCCCTTTGCCGTGCAGCCAACTGGCGAGAGCGGTCAATCTCGCCATGCGTTTCATTTGCGCGAAGGGGAAGGCGATACGCTGCGGCTCGGTGGTCGCCAAAATCGGGGTTCCGCCGACGCCCCGCTCCTACAAGGACCATCACGCCTACTGCCTGTTCTACGCGACGGGAGGATGCGGGATCTGCGCGACCCGCTGCCCGGCCGGCGCCGTCACGAAATCAGGCCATAACAAGATGGCGTGCCTGAAACAGTGCAACGCAACGGAGGAATACGCCGGCAAGCATTACGGCCTGAAGGGCTATGGCTGCGGCTTCTGCCAGACCGGCGTTCCCTGCGAGTCGAGAATCCCGGTGTAATCGGACCCGCGTTGCGGGGTGATGCAGGACCGGAGGCCGGTCTATTGTTGCCTACTGTCATCTGCCGGAAGAACACAGGCACTTGCCGGGACGTCCTGGTTCCATTAACCGCTGCACCTCAGCAGCACTGCGCTCACAAGTATTGAAGCAAAATGGAGGCCCCTTCTCAGAACAGGATTTCCCATCCGTGGCTCCCCGGCGGACTCTCGAGCCTCCGATGAGGCACCATTGCCAGCTTCCCCGGTGTTCTTCCTGCAATTTTACTACGGAATATTTGTGTACTTTTTACCATCAGCTTAAAGTAAGTTAATATGTTATTTGACTTACTTCTATGTCTATGGAATACTTTGTCGTATAAGGAGGAAAACAGCCATGGAAACCACCATCACGAGCAAGGGGCAAATTGTGATTCCGGCCCCTATCCGCAAGAACTTTGGGATCGAAAAAGGCACCCGCATCGAAGTGCTTGAAGACAAGGCGGCCGGCATCATCATTTTGAAGCCGGTCACACCGCAATATATCCGCAGTCTGCGCGGCATTCTGAAAGGATCGGGAGCGCTGCAGGCGTTGAAGGAAGACCGCCGGAAAGAGAAGGAACTCTAATGGCGAAAAAGCCGCGCGTCCTGGACAGCTGGGCCATGCTGGCCTTCTTCCAAAACGAATCCTCCGCCGATCGGGTGGAAAAAATCATCAACGAGGCGCATGCTACCGGCGTGGATTTGATGATGTCCGTCATAAATGTGGGCGAGATCTGGTACAGCATTGCCCGCACCCACTCTCCAAAGCAGGCCGACAGCATCGTGGCTGAACTCCGTACTCTGAAGATTGCCTTCATCGATGCCGATTGGGATCTGACTCAACTAGCCGCCATGTTCAAGACTAAAGGCAAAATCGCTTATGCGGATTGCTTTGCGGCAGCAGTGGCGAAGAAGTTCAGGGCCGACCTGGTGACGGGCGATCCGGAATTGAAGCAGGTTGAGAGCAATGAAGTGAAGATCATCTGGGTGGAATAAAGGCCTTTTTCTCAGCATAGGCGTTCCTGATCATGGCCCCCCCGCGGACCCTCGGGCTTCCGATAAAACGCCATTGCACTAAACCGCTGCGCGGTAGTTACTAATTACGCGCATTACATCCAAGATCGAACAAAAGAGAATAGGGATAGGAAGGATTGGCTGCCGTTTTGGCTTCAGGTCTTTCATTGGACCTCGAAAGCAGCCCTACCGTTCGCTCCCTCGACTGCTGATAACATGCAAAATATCCACTCGAATGCCTTCGATCCGGTTGCAGGTTTTTCTTACAGGGAAATCCTGTTGCCGAAAATGGCTTTTTATACACGGTTACCTTATTGCAGGGCAAATTGGCCTCTCCGCTTATCATAAAATGCTCGCATCTTCATCCGGCATGGCGGGAGCAACGGACGGAGGCCTTGTGGGCAGGTCCAGGCAGGAAAGAATTTTCCGGATGGCATTCGGTGAATCTATAGTCGCAAGCAGCCTCATCCGTCCGCCATATGACTAACCGGCGACCGCTGATTTGAGCCATGCTTTTTTGAGTGAAAGGCATCGAGCTGCTTACAGAAAGGAGTGCGGGCTGCAACCGAACTATATTCTCGGCTGTTAAAGATTCTACAAATTCAGTACAATAGGCACAAAATTCTTGAGCTTAGATCCAATGAAACACATACACTGTCGACCTGGAGGAGAAGCTCCTCATGATCTGTGGATCTCTGATTCGCAGGCAGAACGGTCGGCCAACGCCGAAGTGCGGATAACCGCCGGATTCCGGATGAAAATCAGGGAGGTTAAAGAGAATGGGCAAATATGATGAATACTTTATTCAATACGGTATCACGACTCCGAAAATTGAGACCGAGCTAAGGCCGGTTATCGCCCGTGTGGATGATGCCGTTGCCAAAGGAAGCTTTTTCTATCTGGTCCACTGGATGTATCCTTTCGACCCAGGCACCAGTTTCTTCAGCGGCGTTACACGTCAGAATGACCAATGGAAAAACAAGTTCGGCGAGCTCCCCGACATCGTTTCGACACACGAAATGGCAGGCCACCCGCCGCACATACACAAGGATGCCGAACTTCTGTTCCACATCGGAACCAATCCGGAAGATCCGATGGACCTGGGCGGCGAAGTCCAGATGTATATGGGACCGGAAATGGAGAAACATGTTTTCAATAAATCCACCGTAATCTGGATCCCGCCGAATTTCATCCATTCTCCGTGGCGGCCTTTGAAAACAACGCGGCCATGGATATTCATAGAAGTGAATCAGGGCCCCAGGCATACCGAAAAATCCTTCCGCCAGCTTCTGCCCAAAGAGCTCAGAGAGGCCACTCCCTGGGACAAGATGTGGGTTGATGAAGGCTATTCGCGCTAGGCGATAAACGGTCATTCACTTATATGATAAAAGGAGTCTAACGTGGCATATACAATTAATTCCCAAAAGTGCCTCAAGTGCGGCATCTGCATTGACGAATGTCCGGAAAAAGCCATCGTCATAATCGAAAAGGTGACGGAGAAAGATGGTTTGAACCTTTATACCGTGAGAATAGAGCCGACGTTATGCAACGAATGCGGCGTCTGTATTTCCCATGAATGGTGGTGCCCGGCAAAAGCAATTGCGGCGGCATGATTGCCCGAAGATAAATCAGAATTCAGAATTCTTTGAATCCTGGAAGCCAGTCTATAACAAGACTCCTTCCACCTTGTCGCCGGATTTGTTCAAACCGGGCATAGATAAACCGAAGTTTTTCAAGAAGGTATGCAGCGAGGCTGCGCAGACGCGTGTGGATACGACGATTCGCGGACCGGCGCCCAGCCGAATGCACTGCAGCAGAAGCTTCATTAATATTGCGGTCTCAGACCGAAAGTACAGGGAGGAAAACTATGACAAAGGTTTTAGTCCTTTATTACAGCATGTATGGCCATGTGGAAACGCTCGCCTATGCCGTCGCGGAAGGCGTACGCAGTGTAGAAGGAACGGAAGTAACGATCAAGCGCGTTCCCGAGCTGATGCCCGAAGATATAGCGCGCAAGGCAGGCGCAAAGCTCAACCAGCCGGCGCCGATTGCCACGGTAGCCGAGATGGCGGATTATGATGCCATTATTTTCGGCACGCCGACACGGTTTGGGAATATGTGTTCGCAAATGCGCAATTTCCTGGACCAGACCGGCGGGCTATGGGCGAGAGGCCAGCTGATAGGCAAAGTGGGAAGCGTATTCACATCCACAGCCACACAGCATGGCGGCCAGGAAACCACAATTTCCTCGTTTCATAATACGCTGCTGCATCACGGCATGATCGTCGTCGGAACACCTTACTCTTGTCAGGAGCTGTCCAACATGAGTGAGATCACAGGCGGATCTCCCTACGGCGCCGGGACTCTCGCGGGAAGCGATGGAAGCCGGCAACCATCGGAAAATGAACTCGCCATCGCCCGCTTCCAGGGTGCGCATGTCGCAAAAATCACCAGAAAGCTGTCGGCCGCCTGAAGCCGATAACGGCTGGAACCATTCGAGAGAACATGTGGGTCGCGGCTGAAGCTGCGACCCACATGTTATTACGTTGATAGATATCTCATTCAGCGGGAATTATAGCGATGACCATTATATTGCAATGCAGCCGGATCGCATTTTTGGCAGGAGGATGCATCGCCGCGGCTGAAACGGCAGGGCAGAATCCCGGAAACTTATCGGCCCAGAGAATCGTCCCTCGCGTCGGAATCTAATGATGTCGGGGATTGCATCAGGGACTGTCGCCATGGATTTACAGGACTATTTGTGAAAACGGCAGAGGGAAAGTATTATTGACTTGCTGGATTGCCTCCGGATTAAAGGCGATTCAGGAGCTTCATGATCAAAGATCTCCCGAAAATCAAAGACGATCTGATGAAACTGTTTCGAGCCCAGCCGCTGGCCGTTCTTTCCACGCAGCAGGAGGGCCAGCCATATGCCAGTCTTGTGGCCTTTGCCTCCAGCGACGACCTGACCCGGTTGTATTTTGCCACTATCCGCTCGACGCGAAAGTTCGCAAACATTATGAAGGATTCCAGAGTGGCGATGCTCATTGACAATCGCTCAAACAACCCGGCCGATTTCCAGCAGGCTACGACTGTAACGGCAACAGGCAGAACCGTGGAAGTGGCGCCCGGAGAACGAAGCGGTGTATTGGAATTGTATCTGGCAAAGCATCCCGACCTGAAGAATTTTGTAAATTCGCCGACATGCGTCCTTTGCGAAGTGGGCGTTGGCGTTTATTTTGTCTGCAGCAACTTTCAGAATGTTGTTGAGGTTCATATCAACAAATGAACTGGGTGCTTCCCTTTTCTGAAATCACCGGCAATGATCGGTCCCGCGTCGGGGGCAAAGGCTTTGCGCTGCATGAGCAATGCCGCGCAACATCCCGGAAAACACAAACTGGTGCAAAGGGTATACGGAATACCAGTAGATAAGCCCTCGCAAACCTATGGGATCGAATATGGCGGTTTGCCGGATAATGGAACCCTTCGCATCTCCTGTTACTTCAAATTCCAGCCAGGCGCGGCCGGGCAGTTTCATTTCCGCCGCCAGCAGCAGCCTGCGTTCCGGTTCAAAGGCTTCCACGCGCCAGAAGTCGAGAGAATCACCGACCTTCAGGTGAATCCTGTCGCGCCGTCCGCGACGCATCCCCACCCCTCCCATAAATAAATCGACCCAGCCGCGAAGACTCCACAACCAGTTGCCGTAATACCAGCCTGTTGAACCGCCAATCCGCTGAATGGGCATGAAAGCCGCCTGAGGCGGCACAGGGACATGAAGCGTTCGTGAATCAACAAGCCGGTTGCCGAAACGCACTCCACCCCAGCGGGGAATCGGACCGGCAGATGAGACAGAATCCGACCAGCGGGTTTCGGAATATTCGCGGTCCTCATTGCGCATCGCAATCGCAATCGCGTCGCGGACGCCAATTGGCCGCACAGGAAACGCGTGCATTGCGGCATCGTCCTGAACAACGGTGGCATGCCGAATGCTGTTGATAAGCTTGCGTCCGACGCGGGCATATAATGGAGTAACCAGACCCAGCCAAAGGCTGGACAAGCGGGGCGTAAGGACGGGCACTGAAATCATCAGCCGTCGCAGGCGCCGTTGACGCGCGTACTCACGCATCAAATCTCCGTAGGACATCCGGTCCGGGCCGCCGATTTCAAAAATTTGAGAGGTTGTTACAGGAAGATCCAATGCGCAACGCAAATATTGGAGCACATCTTCGATCGAAATGGGTTGTGCGAGAGCGTTTACCCAGCGCGGCGTGATCATTACCGGAAGCCTTTCTACCAGGGCTCGAATCATTTCAAACGAGAGGCTTCCCGATCCGAGAATAATCGAGGCTCGAAATTCGATTACATGGATTCCTGAACGCCGCAATATCTCGCCCACTTCCTGGCGGCTTCGCAGATGGGGAGACAGTTGGGATACGCCGCTTCCTAATCCGCCAAGATAGATGATTTTTTGGATCCCTTCGGTTCGGGCTGCGGCAGCGAAGCTTTCCGCGGCCCTGCGATCCGTCTCCTCAAATCCTTCAGCCATTCCCATGGAATGCACGAGATAATAGGCCGTATGGATCCCGGTCATTGCCTGCTCGAGCGATTCGGCATTCAGCAAATCGCCCCGCACGATTTCCGTCTCTGGACCGGCACGGCTGCGAAGAAATTCGGGCCGCCGGACTATACAACGCACCCGTTGGTTTTCGGCTTCAAGCCGTTTGAGAAGACGCCCGCCGATATAGCCGGTGGCGCCGGTCAGAAGGATCAAGGGTTTCATCATCCATTACTCTCATCTTGCTCAATTTCAAGTTAAAGCCGGCAATCCATCCGGATTGTACTTTGAATGCGAGTTCCGAACAATCGGGAAGGAAGCCGGAATGAGCTGTCATTTCGACCATAAATCCAGCCAGCCGGACGCCTCGCCGCCTGTCCGGATACCGGCCTGTTTTCTGATATGGACTTGTAAGGTTTGACAATTCCGGGAATGGATGAATTGTTAGCAGATAATCGGGAGAGAGCCCCGAAAGGGCCGCGGCAGCAAAGCCCAGGGCTTTAGAGAACCCGTGGTGGCGATGACGCAATCTGCATAAGCAAATATTTCCATGTGGCTCGCGGCTTCAGCCGCGACGCGCAATGAATCCCATGTGTAAGAGATATTTATGCCTGATCTTCTGTTTGCACCAACATGTCGCGGCTGAAGCCGCGACCCACATGATTCAAGGCATGCCTAATTGAATCGAGTTTTGAGGCAGTCTCTTGCGCCCTGGGCTTTGCTGCATGGCCCTTTCAGAGCCTGTCGCTTTGAGCGACTCACAACCTAAAACCTCCGGCTCGGCCGGAGTGATACTTACTAATGCAGAATGTGCCCTCTCAGATCAGTTTTAACGGCATGCCGGAAGGCGGATGACGGAATCGCAAACACACGGCCTCCGGTCGCAGGCCAATCGGTGTTTCTGCACAGGGGTCTTGCCGGAAGACGGCCACAACAGGTATTTTTTTTAAGAAGGGTGGATACTGTTATGGTGATTGCTCTGCATTGCATACTGATCGCATTTTTGTTTGCGGGACACATAGCCGTTTCCGGAACTGCAGAACAGGATACAGTCCCGGAAAGCGTATCGGCGCAGGAAATCGTCCGTCGTGCCGTCGCTCGTGCGGAGGCTCAACATAATGCTCAGGCGGATGTACAATTCCAATCGCAGACTGCCATGTCGATACAGTCGCTGGACGCGGGCGGCAAAGTCACCAGGACAGAGTCTACGCAGTACCGTCAGTATCCGGTTAACGGTGCGCTGTTTGAAGAGGTCATAGCCAGAGACGGCCGGGCTCTCAACGCCCGGGAACGAAAAGACGAAGAAAAGAACAAAAAGAAGTTTATTCGCGAGATTGAAAAAAGGAAACAGCGCGGCCTTCATCCCCAGCCCGAAAAGCGTCCGGGAATACGCTTCGGCGATCAACTGATGCGTCGCTACCGCTACAAGATGCTGCGGAGCGAAGATATCGACCGGCACCGGTGCTGGGTCATCGCATTTGAACCTAAGGAAGGGGAGCTTCCGGTCGACGAGATGATGGACCATGCGCTGAACCAGTCCACCGGAACGCTATGGGTCGCGCAGGATGATTATGGTCTCGTGCGTCTGGATTTTGTGATGAGCAAACCATTCAAGTATTGGGCCGGATTGCTCGCAGTCATTCGCAACACCGAGGGAAGGCTCGATTTTCATCGCGTGGAACCTAATCTGTGGATGCCGGTGCATTTCGACCTGAAGCTGGACCTCAACGTGATGATGGTGAAAAATATTCGCCGCCACATCATTAAGAAGTGGACCGATTACACGCGCATAGATCCTACGGTTGCATCCGGGAAATAGCGGGATTCTTCATTCTATAAATTCGAAATTCGAGATTCGAGACTAAAATCCTGGTGAAGCCGTTGAGGAGACGGCATCATGTGTAATCTCGAATTTTGTGAACTGTGCTGAAACTCTGCGAAAGCTCATCCGTAGAGACAGCATGAATGTGCTTGCGGAAGGGATGATGGATACAGCACCGGATTTCGAAAATAGATATCAGGAACATCACCGGAAAGTATTCAATCTCTGCGCCTATTTGTTGAACTCCTCCCATGCAGCCGAAGATGCGGCCCATGATGTCTTTTTGCGCGTACAGCGCAGAATGGATACCTACGATCCCGCGCTGCCGTTTTCGAGCTGGATCCTGAAGATAGCCAGCAATCACTGCATAGATATCCTGAGGCGGCGGGGATTGGAAAAACGCCTTTTCGGAAAAGACTCTACAGAATCCCTGGATCTGTCATCGAGTTTGCCGGGCCCGCTTTCACAGGTTCTTACAGCTGAACAGGGCAAAACCGTCCGGCAAGCCCTGGGATCGCTACCGGACAAATTTCGTATTCCGCTCGTTCTGGCCTATTACAGCGAGTACAGCTATGACCAGATCGCCGCCGTCATGCGGATCCCGAGAAACACCGTAGCAACGCTGCTCTTTCGCGGGAAGCTGCTGCTGCGGGAGAAGCTTAAGAAGGAGATACACCATGAAATGCCCGAATGAATTTGTTCTGTCCCAGTACGCTGACGGGGAATTGCCCGGAAGCGAAATGGAGGATGTGGCCGCGCATCTGAATGTGTGCAGCGCCTGCCGGGGACAAGTGGCAACGCTCAAAGCAGAGAACCGGCTGCTGGTTGAGAGTCTGCAGGGCATCGATTTGTGTGAACCTGAACTCAATGCCGTTCCGCGAAAGCAGCCGGAATTCTCCGGACTGGACCGCCTTGCCGCTATATTGATCGGCGCTGTGATCTTATTGCGCGTCGGGATCGGATTGATCCAGAAGACAGAGCTCCCTTCAGCGCTGCAGTGGCTGCAGCCGTGGAGCTTGTCGGGGCTGTTGAACTGGATTGTGAATGGATTGTTTTACGTCATCGAAAATGGGGGAACCTTCATGACAACTGCTATCGAGACTGCGGGTTTTGCAATTTTGGGATTTCTGATCCTGGGCTGCGCTATTGCCGTGACTCGCCGCGCAATCAGAACAAAAGCGATCCTCGGCCTGATTTCGCTGATGTTTTTCTTCGTCATACCCAGTCATGCAATTGATGTTCGGAAAGCGGAAAAGGAAAAGGGGCGCGACGTAACGGTAGCCGCCAACGAAACGGTTGATGACACCATAATCGCATTTGCCGACTCTGTTCGCATCAATGGAACAGTCACCGGGGATCTTATCGCCTTCGCACGGAACGTGGAGATTCAGGGAACGGTTCTGGGAAATGTCATCGGCTTCGGCCAGAGAATCGAGATATCCGGGAATGTGGATGGAGATGTAATCGGATTCGGACAGTCCGTCCGGGCAGACGGGCAAATCGGCAAAAATCTCTGGGGATTGGGTCAGACGGTATCCATCGGGAGAGGCGCCCGGCTGAATCACAACACTGTTATGTTTGCCAATAATGCATACATCGATGGAGAAGTGGGCCGCGATGCCATGGTCTATACAACAGCTCTGGATGTGGGCGGCCGGGTTGGACGCGATCTCTTGTTTCGCGGCGCCGGGCTTGCAATCCACGCTTCATCGGTCATCGGCCGCGACCTGGACAGCATTTCAAAATCCGCAAAAATGGTTCATATCGATCCGGGCGTGACCATCGGCGGCAAAAAGAAGGTGGAGTTTTTCGAAGCCAAGCCAAGCCGCTATCTCAAATTCAGCTTCTACACCAGGCAGGCACTTCGGCTCGGCGGCGGTTTTTTGATGGGCTTGCTGCTGTACTGGCTCATTCCCGGATTGAGGCATCTTTCGCTCTCAAGTGTTAAAACCGTGCTGACTTCAGGAGGAATCGGCTTTCTAATCGCGGCTGCAACTCCCATTGCCGCCATCATACTTGCCATAACGTTGATCGGCATTCCGGTCGCTCTGCTGCTGGCCATGTTCTGGTTGCTGGGTCTCTACCTGGCCAAGGTGGTCGTCGCAAAATGTATCGGCACCGCGATATTGGGCGAGAAGCGGGGGGGATTGGCCTCTATTCTTCTGCCTCTTCTTGTCGGCCTGATTATTGTCATCGTCGCGGTCAACCTGCCCTATATCGGAAGCATACTCAACTTCATTTTGGTGCTGATCGGTTTTGGGGCTTTGGTGACAGCCATTTATCGCATGCGGCCGGCCGCGTCGCAAAACTGAAACTTATTGCGGCTCTTTTAGAGCCACGAATTGCACGAATTTGAATGAGCTATAAAGCGGAACGCTCGATGAGCTGGTCGAGAGTGACGATCTGATTGCGGCCGCGCATTTTAGCGGCGTAGAGGCATCTGTCTGCGGCCTTGATCAAATCATCGGCTGATGAGAAACCCGAAGAAGTCGACATGGAGGCGCAACCGATCGAGATGGTAACGGGGACTGCCACATTTCCGTCAATCTTGTGCGGATTCTTTTGAATAGCTGCCAGTATCCGAGCGGCGATGTCTGCCGCCACTTTATCTCCCGCCCCCGGAAGAAGAATAAGAAATTCGTCTCCTCCGTAGCGCGTCACGATATCGGTCCCGCGTGTACACTGGCTCAGAATCTGACCGATGGAAATGAGTACCTGGTCGCCTCCCCGGTGTCCGTACGAGTCATTGACGAGTTTGAAACTATCTACATCGATAAAGAGCATACTGAGGGGCTGGCCGGATTGCTGTGCCGACAGAAACTGCTGCGGGAGTATTTCGGTCAAGTAGGAGCGGTTTGCAAGCGAGGTAAGATCATCGCGCTGCGCCTGTATTTGTATCTCATGAGCGGTTCGGTGCGCCTGCAGAGATAACTCAACCAGTGTTGCCCGTGCCTGCTCCAGAATCCGGTCGACAAATTCCTCTCCCCCGATATTGATATCGAGGTTTGCGGTTACTTCCGGCAGAAGACGCGCGACATCATCCAGAATTTTCTTGAACTGGGATGAAGACATATCGAACAGGGAGATTGATTTTTCGCGCGCCAGTGCAGTGGCCGCAGCTGCATCCGGTTGTGTCCAGATGGCAGCGATGTAACCGGCGAGTGTAGTGCTCCTGCAGAAATCCGTCAGGTCTTCCTCAGCGCATTTCGCATTATGGCTGGAAGCAGTCGCAAGCTGCAAATTTGCGGGAAGGTTCCAGCGCTCGAGCAGCCAGGCTCCAATTTCAGCGTGATCGCTGCCGAACTCCTGCTTTTCAAGAGCGGCAAGCAGCAAATGATCACCATTGGCTGCGGCTATCAATCGACCGTAATCCTGAGGAATCGCTTCATTAAGGGCAAGAATCCCAATGTCCTGAAGCAGCCCCCCCAAAAACAGCTCGTCATAGCTGCCCGCGTTAGTCCAGCGGCCGATGACCTGACTGGATGCAGCCGTGGTAACGCATCGCCTCCAATATGCCTGATGGTCGAGGCCCGCTTTGTCTGATCCCCGCAAGCCGCGCACAAGCGAGAAGCTGAGCGCCAGACTCAAGGTTGCATTAATGCCAAGAATTGTTACCGCGCGCTCAAGGGTGGTGATCTGCGAGCGGACTCCATACCATGGGGAATTAGCGACTTTCAGCACTTTCGCACTCAGAGCCGGATCCCGGCTGAGAACTTTTGATACTTGCGCGATGCCGACGTCATCATCCTGACAGAGATCCAGAACTTCCAGCACAACCGCCGGGATGCTGGGCAGAGTGCGGCACGCCTTCAGTTTGCTTTGAATGGAATCCGGCAATGAAATCATGTGCATATCTAGATCGGGGAGCTGTTCCTCTATTCGCGTATTGCCCTTCCGAGGACTATTGTCAGCAACGTCACCATAATAGACTGTCCCTTCTTATTATCGTCCGTTTTAGCAGATCATTAGCAAATCATCGGCAAAAAAGGCAGGCAACGAATCAGCACGCATCCTTGATTCACGTAATGCATGGCTTAGGCGGTGGGATTTTGATATGCTGACGTTACAAATGCCGGAGGGTTTTCGATGATCAAACGCTGGGCATTCGGCATCTCCTTTATTCTACTGATTGCGGGAATTATTCTGGCGCAGAACTCGAACACAGGGCTGAAAAGCGGCGCCCAGGTCTTTCACTCCGCATGCATATCCTGCCACGGTGTGGACGGCAGAGGCGCACCGGATGGCACGCGCCGTTTTGAGAAACCTGACACCTTTCCCGATTTCACCGATTGCGTCGCTACAGCGCGCGAATCAGATGATTTCTGGGGAGCCATCATTCACAACGGCGGACCGGGCAGAGCCTTCTCGGAAATTATGCCCTCTTTTCGTGATGCGCTTACCGGCGAACAGATCAAGATGGTTATGGGGCATCTGCGGCAATTCTGCCGGGAGCCGGCATGGCCGCGAGGTGAGATGAATCTTCCCCGCCCTCTCGTTACGGAAAAGGCCTTCCCCGAAGACGAGATGGTGATGGATGTTGCCATCAATGCTGAAGGAGACGCGGATATCAACAACAAAGTTGTCTACGAAAAGCGTCTGGGATCTCGCGGACAACTCGATGTGGTCTTGCCGTTCAAGTTTCAAAAGCCCGATGGCAACAATTGGGATAGCGGTGTGGGCGACCTCGTTGCCGGATATAAGCACGTTCTGGCAAGCAATCTGCGATCCGGTTCAATCTTCAGCCTCGCCGGGGAAGCCATCTTTGCTACCGGGAACTCCGATAAAGGCAGGGGAAAGGGTGTTACCGTTTTCGAGGGTTTCGCCAGCTATGGACAGCTTCTGCCCAAGAACTCGTTTCTCCATTTTCAGAGCGGCATCGAGTTGCCTACTGATACGGACCGCGCTAACCGGGCTGTATTCTGGCGAACGGTGCTGGGCAAAACCTTTGCTCAGGACTCCGGATTCGGGCGGCAATGGTCCCCGATGGTTGAATTGCTCGCGGACCGCGAGCTGGCTTCCGGAGAACGGGTCAACTGGGATATCGTCCCTCAATTTCAGGTAACTCTCAGCCGACGGCAACACATACGGGCAAATATCGGTGTACGGCTTCCGATAAACGATTTCGGGCCACGGACCACACAGGTTCTATTTTATCTGATGTGGGATACATTCGACGGCGGCCTGCGCGATGGGTGGTGAGATGCTGAAGAATCTCCGTTTTTTCTGGTTTGCGGTATGCGCAGCGGCAATCCTGGCCGCCTATCTCCGGAGTGCTGACTCCACGATCCATTCGGATGTCCCGCATTTTCAAACCTCCGACAGGTGCGAAGTCTGCCACAATAGTCTGTCGACCCGCGCCGGTGAAGATACCTCCTTCGGCCTTGCCTGGAGGCCGACCATGATGGCGAACTCTGCGCGGGATCCATACTGGCAGGCAGCGGTTCGCCGCGAGGTAATGGACCATGCGGAATCGCGCGCCGCGATCGAGGATGAATGCTCGATCTGCCACATGCCGATGGCTCGTTTTGAAGCCAGGCTTGCGGGACACGAAGGCACGGTCTTTTCCCACCTAAGATTCCGGCCGGATGACGCCGGTGACGGGTTGGCGGCCGACAGCGTTTCCTGTGCGCTGTGCCATCAGATCGCGAAAGAGAAGCTTGGAACAAGGGAAAGTTTCGTAGGCGGTTTTGTGATCGGCAGCCCCAATGCGCAAGGCCATCGGCTTGCTTTCGGCCCTCACGCCCCGTCCGCAGGCCATATCACGATCATGCGCAGCTCAACAGGCGGCTTCATCCCCGCAGAATCGACGCACCTAAGCGAAAGCGAAGTCTGCGCAACGTGTCATACGCTCATCACGCACTCCCTCGGGCCGGACGGCAAGGCCATCGGAGAATTCCCGGAACAAGTTCCCTATCAGGAATGGTTGCATAGCGCGTACCGGACCGGACGCAGCTGCCAGTCCTGCCACATGCCGGAGGTTGAGGAAGAGGTTGCGATCACGTCTCTGCTGGGTGTTCCGCGGCCTCGCGTTTCACGGCATACATTCCCGGGCGGCAACTTCTTCATGCAAGGCATCCTCAATCGCAATCGTGCCGAACTGAATCCAATATCACTTCCTGATGAATTAACATCCGCCGTGCTACGGACAAAGGCACACCTTCAGACTGAAGCAGCGAGGATATCCATCGAAAAACTGGGGCAGAAATCCGGAAGGCTTGAAGCGGAAATAACGGTGGAGAATCTTGCCGGACACAAGCTGCCGACAGCGTATCCTTCGCGGCGTGTCTGGATTCACCTGACCGTGATGGACAGAACCAGCCGCACCCTATTTGAATCAGGCGCCGTCAATTCGCAAGGCGCGATTGCCGGCAACGACAACGATGCAGACGCGGCACGGTTTGAACCGCATTACAGTGAGATTCGCGATGCCGATCAGGTTCAGATTTACGAATCGGTCATGTCTGACAGCAGCGGCAATGTCACTACCGGACTGCTGCATGCCATCCGCTACCTGAAGGATAATCGCGTGCTGCCGCGAGGCTTTGATAAAAGGACCGCAGATGCCGATATCGCAGTTATGGGTGAAGCATTGACAGACGAGGACTTCAGCGGCGGATCCGACCGTTTGCGCTATTCGATTGCACTGGGCAATGCCCCGGGGCCCTTTCGAGTGGAAGTCGAGTTGTGCTATCAACCGATCGGATATCGCTGGGCGATGAACCTGAAGCACTATGATGCGGAAGAACCCTCGCGCTTCGTCCGCTACTATGAAGCCGCATCCTCCGCTTCGTCGGCCGTGTTGGCACGCGCGCAAGCGGAATCCCGATAGCGACAGCAAATCAGGGGAAAATGAGTTTTAAAGCAGCCACGAATTACACGAACCGGAATTTGTGTAATTCGTGGCTTTCCTATTGGGTGATGCGCACAAGCCAGTAATTTTTTCGACCCCGGCGCAGCACGATGAATTGATTGTCGATGGCATCGGTCAAAGTGACTTTGAATCCGGCATCGGAAATGCGGCGGTTATTCATATAGATGCCGCCCGCATCAATCGCACGGCGGGCCTCCCCTTTGGACGGAACAACCCGGCACTCCGTCAGCAGTTCCGTCATCGTAAGGCCATCCCCCTGCAGTTTCGTTGCCGGCACTTCGCCCGAAGGAACATCGGCGAATATATCGGCGACTTCAGCCGCGGACAAGCCGGCTACTTCGCCTCCGAATAAAACCTGTGACGCCTGTTCGGCTCTCTGCAATCCTGTTTCCTCGTGAACCATGCGGGTCATCTCGCGGGCAAGACGACGCTGGGCTTCGCGCTGTTCCGGCTTCTGTGTTACCGCCGCCTCCAGTTCTTGAATCTCCGCTTCGTTGAGCCAGGTAAAGAATTTCAGATAGTTGATTACATCGCGATCGTCCGTGTTCAGCCAGAACTGGTAGAAGCGGTACGGCGACGTCCGGTGAGGCGCAAGCCAGACGGCGCCTGATTCCGTCTTGCCGAACTTGGTACCGTCCGCTTTGGTGATAAGCGGGTAGACGAGAGCGCCGGCGGATTTCCCTCTGATGCGGCGGATCAATTCCACACCGGCCGTGATATTGCCCCACTGATCGCTCCCCCCGGCCTGAAGCGTGCAGTTGAAGTGATCGAACAGATGCAGGAAGTCATACGACTGCAACAGCATGTAGCTGAACTCGGTGAACGAGATACCGTCTTCGCGGTCCAGACGCATTTTAACCGAGTCCTTGCTGATCATGTAATTCACCGTGAAGTATTTCCCGATATCGCGCAGGAAATCCACCAGGTTCAGCGACAACAGCCAATCCGCGTTGTTCACCAGGATCGCCGCATTGGCCCTGGTCTCAAAATCGAGGAAACGTGCAAGCTGTCCCTTGACGGTCGCGATGTTGGATTCGATCGCTTCACGCGAAAGGAGTTGGCGCTCGGCAGCCTTTCCGCTGGGATCCCCGATCATGCTCGTGCCGCCGCCGGCAACCGCAATCGGGATGTGACCGAACCGCTGCAGGCGCGCCAGAGTAAGCAACGGCACCATATGTCCGACATGAAGGCTGTCTGCAGTTGCATCAAAGCCGGTATACACCGTAACCGGTCCGCTCGCCAGCATCTCAGGCACACTTTCTGTATTCCCGTAGATCAGTCCCCGCCACTTCAATTCATCGAACGCGCTTTGCCCCATATCTCAGCCCTCCTGTGCCGCAGCGTAAAAACATATCGAATTCGAGGCGTGGCTGCTAGTATAACATTTTAGTCGGCAGTCGGCAGTCGGCAGTCGGCAGTCGGCAGTTGGCAGTCGGCAATATAAAAAACTTCTTGAAAAAAATAGGTATTTTGTTGTTAGCCCAATTATCACTGCTGACTGCTGACTGCTGACTGCTGACTGCTGACTGCTGACTGCTGACTGCTGACTGCTGACTGC
>JAFGIY010000001.1 GCA_016929335.1 Acidobacteriota bacterium
GGCAGAAACAGCTAAATATAGGTGGGACAAACGGTTAGAAAAACCGCAAATTCCTCAGACCACCCCTTCGAAACTGCGGAATGTAGGTCATAGGCGATTCAAAATCGCCATAGTACTCTCCTGTCTCCCTATAAAATAGTGAGTACGGTTATGTTATCCAACGGGGCTATTTCACAGCCTTCCTGGGGTGTTCATTGAAAAATTTAAAGACGTCCGTTTGTTACAGGCGCACCTTTGGTTCTCGATCCCGGCAACTCAAGCCCGAAGCAATGGAGGGTTACCGCCATTTGTCGATGGAAACCGTTATGGGTCTGTACATGTGCCAGGCCTGCATCATGGGACTGGCGTCACCTCCAGCTACAATAACGTGAACCGTATTAGGTCTGAATACACGATATTCGATACTGTCAGGCTTACCAGCGGTATCGGGTGTATCTCTGAAATAGTGGGAGGTCCGCAATTCCCCAAGGGGTTTTGTGGCATGTTCCACCAGATAATCGGCTACTCCCTGTTTCGTATATCCTTGAGCCTTCAATATCTCCGCACGCTTTGGCGATATGATGATGGCAGCGCCGCTTGAAAGCTCAAACTCGGCGATGTCTTCGGCCACATGCTTCAGTGTGAAACGCACATGGCCGTAATTGCCGGCGTGGGCCCAGCCACCCGTGAACATTGTGAGAGTGTTGTCTTCCTTTTTAAATCCCTGAGATACGCCTAACGACTCCCAGGGGCTTTGTTCCTCAAACTCGGCGAACATAAACGGCCAGGTGCTGATGTTGCCTACTACCGACATCATATTGGTGCCGGACACTCCTCCGCCCAGATTAGTGATAAATAAATGCAGGGCACGGCCCATGGCAGCGTTGGCATAGTTGCCTGGACCCAGCACAGAAGTTCCGGCATTCATTTCCAGTTCCTTGCGGATTGGACCATTTACAACCTGCATAAAAGAGAACGCATTTGTGGACCGCACGAGAGAGTTGGTTTTATTGTGCAGGTCGTAGGCCTCCAGGGCAGCCAGGAGCACCGGCATATGTCGGGGTTCACAGCCTGCCATGACGCCGTTGATGGCAACTTTCTCCACGGTGACACCCAGTCCTTCCGGCGTTAAGGCTTTGATAATCACGGTGTCCGGTTTCTGACTCGTGCCCCGTAATATGGCCGCCACGCGTGCCTCTGTGGGGGGGACAATCGGCAGGCCATCGCTCAGGCCATGAGAATGGAAATATTTCTGAATTTCGTCAAAGCTGCCGGTGGCCATGATGCGCGGTCTTTCCGGCGATTCGATGTAACCGGTTTGTTGTTCATGAGACTCCAGCGGGAGCGTGAGACATCCCAGGATATTGTCAATAGCTTTGCTCACCCGGGACGGGCTCATGGTGTCCGCAGGGAAAGGGATCGCGACATAGCGCACTTCGGCTCCCTGCCGCTTGCGGGTAGTGTCCGCGACACTCAATAAGGTGTCATACATCAACACGACACCCGGCAAACCCATTTTTTCCAGCTTTGCCGACCACTGGAAGGCATAGGAAGTTGTGGATGAGGACGGGGCACCAGCGTAGATGAAGGCATCGGCATTGGCCTTCATTTCCTTCCAAAGCTCCGGATCATCTAAAGAATATCCGGTATTGCGTCCTTTGATCGTTACAGTTGCATCGGGCTGGCGCTCTCGTATTACCTCGGAGATCTTTGAAAATATAGTTTCAAATCCTGTGCCACTGCCCCAGGAATTAATAATATAGATCCGCGCTCCTTTCAGTGATGACAGCCTGGGGCTTAATGGAATGCGCTCGATCCTCGGCCAGATGCCCCGCGGGTCGAGAACAGAGTATGTGCCTTCCTTATTCTTTTCATCCCGTCCTATTCCGGGCACCGATGACGACAGATTAAGCAAAACAATAACAATCACGGAGCAGAGGCTCTTTACATACACATTATGTCTTTTGCTCCCCATATCTGTTCCTCACATTATGGTGCATCTGGATTCAGGGCCAATCCGTTTAAGGAATGCCGCACATATTGACCCCATGCATGTGCCATCGCTCATCCGATTGCTGATTTGCCTGCAAAGATCAAAGAACCGTGGCGTTTCGGGAGCAGCGGGGTTCTTCGCCACAGGTTGATCGAGATTACCCGATCAACCTGTGGCCAATTGAAGGCATCCCTGGATGTGCGCTAATGTTTGGATGCACCGGGCTTAATCAGCCCGATTGACGCCTCGGCTGTTCAATCCTATTCGATCGCTTCAAGGGGCCAGTTCATGGATACCGCCCTGGGCCCGACGATTGACTGAATCAGATCCACTTTGCCGTCTCTCATCCTGAACATGTGGCAATCGACAAGACCGCTCCCTGTAGGGTTTTCTTTATTCGCGGACGCTCCGCCGCCAAATACCACGAATGCGATGGAAATGCCCTTTTCAGTATCAACCCAGACCCGCCGCGGTCCATGGTTGATGCTCGCACCGATTCGCTTCCTGAAAGTCACCGGCGAACAATCGTGGTCTGCCGCTGTCGTCTGCAATCCGTTCTCCCAGCGGTCGCATACTTGTGCGAAGGGAACGCTGACGGTCGAGTTTTCTGCGAACAGAGCAAAATAATTATTGGCCGCATCCGCCAGCACCTTGCGCGATGCCCGTTTCTCGGGAGGGAGAATCGTTTCCCAATCCTGGTTTTTGGTTTCCAGGACTTTTTTGGCGTTGAAGGCAAAATCATTCTCACGTGCTATGATCGTTTCAATTTCGGCGATTTTCCCTTTTTCAACTTTAAGCCGGGCTGCGAACAGGATCGGGCGGACGGTTCCCTCGTCAGGCATTGGTCCCGATCCGCGAAACATGTCGGCGCTGATCACGCCTCCGCCCGGAACGCCGCCGCCACGCGCGCCACCGCTGCCTGCACCGCCGCCAGGGATGCCGGCACCTCCACCGATGCCGCGCCCGCCGCCCGTTGAAGGGCTTCCAACGGTTTTAGAGCTGAATGGTTCTTCCATTACCGCCATTGTGGCAGTCACACATTTCGTGGTATCGATCAAGGTCCGTTTAAGCAGGGGCCTGCCTGCAGTTTCCCAGAAGCCCTTTCCAACATCTTTTTGGACGCCGTTTTCAGTGAATTTCGTTGTGGGAGCAAGCGGCAGATCCGATGTCTTGTGTTCCTGAATGGATTCAAAGTACCTGTCCGTTATTTTAACAAGATCTTCCCGGGCGCAACCGTCTTTTCCTGTCTGAGCATGGGAGACCGCGGCAAATACGAATGCCGTAAAGCAAGCCGTCAGAAAAAAAAGTGCTATTCGTTTCATTTTTAAATCCCCCCGAACAATACAGTCCGATAGAAAACAAAGACAAACAATCCTGATTCCAGACCCATCGGATGTTCCATCAACCTTGAGCCAGACTATGGCAATTTTATTTCGAGCGGCACTATATCATGATCCCCTTCGAATAACCCTCCCCTTTGCTCACGATACCGCAATTCACCTCCGCTCGAAACGGGCAACGATCCCCCCAGGTGTATTCCTCCAGTTCCCGAATAGCCTTTTCCAAATGCGTTCTGCCAACGCTCTATATATTTCCGGCAGAAGGCGATTATGCGCGAGCGAATTGTCAGTAATAGGTTTAAGAAATCAGCTTTCGATGTTGGGAAGTGGAACGCCCTGGTCAGCCAGAGAATTGTGCAGGAGCCGATAATCCAGTCGCCTGACGGCAACCCCGCGCTTTATTGCCAGAGCCGCCGCCGTGCCGGCGGCCTGCCCCATGGCAATACAAAATTGGATCGGGGCCAGCAAGTCGTTGGCCACCGGATCCGAGGAAAAGCAGCGCCCGGCAACGAGCAGTCTATCCACCTGGTTGGGTATCAGAGAGCGATAGGGTACATGCCAGTGGGGATGTTCCGGCGATATGGTATGACGGAAATCCGGACACACCGCTATGGTGTCGGGGAAGACTGTGCCGGAGTATAGGTCCCGCTCGGTTAGAATGTGTTCGCCAATCAGTCTTCGGCTGCTGCGTAC
>JAFGIY010000224.1 GCA_016929335.1 Acidobacteriota bacterium
CAGCTGCGGTCTGAACATTTCCATTGATGGTTCCACCCCAATGCTGAGTTCCAGCAACGATATCAGATGGTGGGTCTTCCCAAATGGGATGGAGTTTTCCTGCAAAAGGGCTTTGAAGTATTTTTCGACACATTGTTGAGCATGGAAACAAACGGCGTCGTAATTTGGAGATTTTCGAGCCCTCATTTCCCTTGATGCCGTGGCGAAATCGCCTTCCGCCTTATCAATCCATTCACGGGTTAGGGGCTTCATAGAGCACCCTTCCGCGGTTCATGATTTCGGCAAGAAAGAAATCATCCGCCTGCAGCCTGCTTCTTATCTCGTCCTCAGTGCGCACGACAAGATCAACCGGAATACGCGGGTTGATCCGGCTGAGGATTTCGGCGGCCTTTTTAGGCCCCGATTCTCCACGCTCCAAAATCACCAGAATATCCAGATCGGATTCTGCTTCCGGATTGCCATAGGCATACGAACCAAAAAGGATGATCCTTTCCGGCTGGCATTCCGCAGTAATGCGATCCCGCAAATCCTGGATACTCTTTTCGTCAATCATAATTAATCTCGCTCAACGATTATACTATCAGGTGCCGTTTATATTGCCTCTGTTTTTTGTATTGCCTGCAGATTGGACACGAGCACCATCAGCCGCTTGCTCCAGGAATCCAGGGCTTCGCGCTTTTCCTTGTCGTATGAGTGCCTGTCGTAAACCTTGGTAACACCGGGCTCCACTTGATTCAGAATCTTTCCAACAACAAGACGGGGAACTCCCATCCCGGTCATCACTTTCTTGATCTCGTCCTCGGTCAGTATCCTGTCGCGCGTATGTTCCTCACCAGGTTTCCTGATCGGATAACATGGCGATGCAGCCACGATGTCTTCTTCGATGCCCCATTTATAAATCCTGCGCAATAGATCCAATGTCCTGTTTGCCATGATCGGCGCTCGCTTAGCGATCTCTCCTACCAGATCCTTAACCTCCATTCTCGTGATTTCCTTTGCGCGCATAGCTCCGAAATGGGGAATTGGCAGCCGATCTATGATCCGGGCCATTTCTTTATGCGACCTTTTTTTCGGCATACTCATCACGATATCTGCCGGCCAGTGCTTTGAAAGTTTCAGCAGATCGGTCTTCGATTTTGGCTTTCAGTGGGTTTATGCCGTGCTCCACGTCATGCAATGCTTCTTTCGCTTTTTTTCTTGCGTCCTTCAGAGATACTGCAACATAGTTGCCCAGGCGCAACCGTTGCTGCCGTCCGGCGAAGCGGTAGTACAGCCCCCAGCTCTTGTTTCCCGTTTCTGTTATGCTGAGGCATAATCCAGGTATGTCGCCGTCAAAGTATTCCGTCCTTTTATTGGGTGTCTTGAGGCTATCGATCAGCTTCGCTGTCAAATTAGCAGTGGGCATCATCAAGTCCTCCGGTTAACACGGGGTTAACAAAAAGCATGCGAAAGAGCCTAAAAAGGAGGGAACAGATTTAAAGACGAGAGTGCCTATAAACAAAGGCCAAAATGATGAAATGAAAAATGTTGTCGCGTTTAGGAGTGTTCGTGATTGTTTATAACTAGCTGCCTTCTAAGCAGGGGGTCGCAGGTTCGAATCCCGCTGGGCGTACCATTCTTTCTTGGTCCATTCCGGCGGCTATCCCGTATATATGTGTTAATCTATGGGAATTGAGGAGGATGCTATGAAAAGGCTGGCGGCAGTGATGCTTGTTGCTTTGTTGATGTTGTCGGGTTGCAGCCGTGATCCGAAGGCGCAGAGAGATAAATATTTCAAAAGCGGACAGAAATATCTCGACGATAAAAAATATGAAGAAGCGGCCATCGAATTCCGCAACGCGCTGCGCGCCGATAACGGCCATGTGCCCAGCTATCTCGGCATCGCCCAGACGTTTCAATCCAGAGGAGATCTCAGGAACGCCATCGCCGCCTACCAGCAGGTGCTCAAGCTCGACAGCAAAAATGTACAGGCAAAGCTGAAGCTTGGCGGCTATATGCTCATCGCAGCGTCTCAGCAACCCGACCTTTTCAAGCAGGTTCAGCAGATGGCGGAGGAAGCCCTCCAGGTTGAGCCGTCAAATAAAGATGCCCTCCTCCTCCTGGCTAATGCATATAGCGGGCAGAACGAAATCGACAAATCCATTGAGCAGATCGAAAAGGCGCTCGCCCTCGATCCGGACAACCTCCAGGCTACCCTGGCTTTGGGAGTCGCGCAGTTCCGAAGAAAGGATAATGCGAAGGCGGAAGAGATATTCAAGCAGGCGCTGCAGAAGCATCCGAATGAGATATTGGCTTATCTGGAAGCCGCGATCTTTTACGCAGCGACTCAGCGGCCGCAGGAGACGGAGAACCATCTCAGAAAAGCTTTCGACATCGCGCCGTCGGACTCGCGCTGCCTTTACACGCTGGCAAATTTCTACCTCGCGGGCAAAAAGACTGCCGAAGCGGAAAATGTATTCAAAGAAGCAATCAAGCGCAAACCGGACGAAAGAGAGCCGTACTGGGGCCTGGCCAATTTCTATTTCCAGCAGGGAAAAGTCGACACGGGAATCGAGGCCCTCAACCGGCTTCTTGCAGTCAAGAAGGGAGACAGCGCCGCTCTGCTGCGCCTGGCTGAGATTTATCACTCGCAGAACAACGACGCCAAGGCTGAAGAGAATATACGCACGGTTCTCTCGGCCGACCCAAACAATGCCCAGGCTCATTTCCTTCAAGGGAGAATTCTGCGAAGACGCCAGGAGTATGACAAAGCGATGGCGGAGTTTGATGCCGCCATCAAACAGAACGAGTCTCTCCTGCCGGCCTATCTTGAGAAAGCCAACCTCCAGCTTATGCGCAATGAACTGGATGCGTGTGAGAATACGCTGAAAGCGGCGCTCCAGCGCAACAGGGACTATATGCCTGCGCGCGGCGCCTACGCCCGCCTTCTTTCAATACGGCAGAAGCCTCAGGAAGCGCTTCAACAGGCAGAAGAGGTTCTCGCGCGGACGCCGAATAATGAAGATGCCCTCGCGGGCCGCGCCGAAGCACTCCGCATTTCAGGCAAACTGGAGGAATCCAGGAAGGACTGGATCAGGCTTTGCGAAATGCAGCCGCAGAATGCCGCTTACCGGCATCGCCTGGGAGGCGTAGAAGCAATGATGGGAGACAACGCTTCCGCAATGGCCAACCTGCGCAAGGCTGTCGAACTCAATCCCAAATTAACGGACGCGATCAACGATATTCTCTACTTGCAGATCAGAGCCAAGCAGTTCGACGCGGCTTTTTCGGAACTCGACCGCCTGGCCAAGGGATCTACCCCGCAGGATGAAATACACAGGTTCCGGGGACAGGTTTACCTCGCCCAGCAAGATGCTGCCTCCGCGGAGCGCGAGTTCAGAAAGACAATCGAGATCAATCCGCAGAACTACCAGACCTATATGATGCTGGGACAGCTGAATGCTCAGCGAAACAACCTGCCTCAGGCAATCAAGGAAATGGATCAGCTGATAGCCCGGAACAACAAGCTGGCATCGGCTTATCTGCTCAAAGCCCTGTACATGCAGCTTGCGAATGACATTGCGGGCGCCAAAACGAATTACCGGAAAGTGCTCGAATTGGATTCGGAGAATGCCGTCGCGTGCAATAACCTGGCGTGGTTGTTTACCGAAGGCAATACAAATCTGGAGGAAGCATTGTCGCTGGCCAGGACTGCGAAGAAAAAGCTGCCCGAGGAACCTGAAATCGCCGAGACGCTGGGATGGACGTATTACAAGATGAAGAATTACACCCTGGCGGCGGATCAGTTGCTGTTCAGCGTAAACAACCGGAAGCAGCCGAGCGCGGAGAATTACTACCGTCTGGGAATGGCTTACCATGCAAAGGGAGATAAGGTTCTGGCCAAACAGACGCTCCGGAAATCACTCGAAATGAACGCAAAGTTTCCCGGCGCCGACGAAGCCCGCCAAATCCTCAAGCTTCTTGGGTAGGCAGGCGGTGCCTCATGTGGGTCGCGGCTTCAGCCTCGACCTGGAGTTTATGCATTTTAAAGGCGGCTGCCCACAAATCAAGGCTGCTTTTTGAAATCTCGGGGTCGGGGTCGGGGTCGATATCGGGGTCGGCTTTTGGTCATCGGTCATATCAAATACGTTCGCACATAACACATTTGCCAATTCGACTCCGATACCGACCCCGGGAATATTTCTTCGATTATAATGCGCCATGTTCTGAGGACTGTAAAGAAAGGCGACTGGGGACGATGGGTGGACGGTGCTGCTATCCTTAATAAAATTATGGATTTATAGCGTGTATGCGCGGCGGCAATAGAAATAGTGTCCGAGAATTGGACGCATTTGTACTCGGATGGATGATGGTATTGTTATGGAAGCCCATTTATTTCAATGGATTATATCGATTGGCTTTTGGGGCTCATTAATTGCTTACAAATTAATGGGGGCGTAGCCTCTCGAAAGGGGTGCTTTGTGAAATACCTGAGAATAATTTGCACGGCAGCACTCCTCATATCCTGCTTCCTGCCTGCAGCCTATGCCGGATACTACTTCGAGGGAGTTCGTTCCACGAACAACGCAGATCAGCTGGTTACGGACGATGCCTGGGCTGGTGCCTATGGAGGATTCCAGATCTCTTTCAGCGCAGAATACATATCAACAGGCAACTATTGGAAATATACATACGAGTTCAACGACGCTGACACTACTGCGCTGAAGCCCGTAATCTCCAAATTTTTCAAACTGCAGGTCAGCAGTGTAAATGACGCATGGTATAGGCTTGAAAACGGTACCCAGTTGACCGTTCTAACCGATGCAGGCTTTCACTTGTGGGATGCACCGGCCAGTGATCCTGTATATTCTTTAGGCACTTATATCAAGATTGATGATTTAGGGGAATTGTCTGACGGCATAGTGACAATCCTAAGTTCTCAAGCTCCGATGTGGGGGAGCTTCTACGCTCGTGGCGGATACATCCCCTATTACACCAATTACGGCCCGGCAGAGGCTGTGAACCGCGGATTCAATGATGGCGAATTTCCTGCACCCTCCGGCACAATGCTCTCGAGCGTCGGCAGTGCGCCTGCTTTTGATCCGAATCAGGACATGAATAGTGCGGATTTCAAATATTGGATCCTGGTGCCGGATACGAAGACTACGGTTCCTGAAGGCGGGTCGACTTTATTGTTTTTAGCTATTGCCATTATTCCGATTGCGTTGAGCTGCCGACTGTGGCGGAGCTAGAGCCACGAATTGCACGAATTTTTAAGTGCGGCCGCCGGATTCGCGTTTGTGTTCTTCGCTGAGCAATTCCTGACTGAAATCCTCGATCACTTCTTTTTCTTTCCTCGGATCCGTCAGATCTTCCTCGAGGCGCTTTAGCGCCACGCTAACGACATCCCGGTGATGCAGATCCGCGCCGAACTTTTCGCGCGTCAGCTTCAGCCACATGTCGTGCAGCTTGCCGATATCCACCGGCCACAAACGCGGCGGATGCGGTCCGATGTCGAAGAAGTGTGACTTCATCTGCCGGTCGATCAGCTCGAGAGTCAGGCCGCGTGCATGCGGTCCGGTTGCTTCCCACGCTTCTCCCAGGCGGCGCGCCTGCTCTTCCATAGTCATTCGGTTGGAAACGCCGGCCACGACTTTCGACGATTTGAGCTGCAGCGCGGAACGGATGATGATGTCGGTGATATCGTTTCCGGGAACTACGAGCATATTGATCTTTTTCCCTTCTTTCTCCGCCATCGAGACGACTATGGAAAAGAGCTTCTGCTCGAAGTTCATAAAGATCTGATCGCTGGTCAGGGGACCCTGATCGAGATGTACACCGCGCATGCGGCGCCCCGTCAATACGACGATGTCCTGGTGGCGCGTATTGGCTTTCTTGAGGATTTTTTCCAGCGGATACAGCGTTTCATAATTGCGTACGGCAACGAGAATATTGCCCGGCCGGACATCGGTCGTTTCTTTCGTAATGGATGCCTTGTCCTCCAGAAGGAACTTTTCCAGATCCTTCGATTCGCTGAGCTTCTTCGCCGCTATGATCCGCTCGGAAAAAACCAGGATAGCGAACAGGCCGGCGGTGAAGAACACTCCGGAGATCGTGGCGACTTTCTTTGTGAAAAGATTGGCTATGGCGGTGGCGAACAGAGTCAGCGTGACCAGCACGAGGCCTACGGGAATTTCGGTGCCTCGATAGCGGAAATTCAGCGGAACTTTCCATTCCCGCTCCTGCGGCCGCTTGAATCGCAGGATCAGGGTCGCCAGCGCATTCATCGCGAAGCTCCAGATTACGCCGAACGCGTAAGCCTCGCCGAGGATGAAGACATCCCCGCGGCTGACGATGACGATCAGTATCTGCAGTCCGACGATCATATTCAGAAGCCGGTACGTCGTGCCGTATTCGCGATGCGGCTTCCGGAACCAGTCCACGAGCACGCCGTCCTCGCTCAGGCGGTTGAGCACACCGTTCGATCCTATGATGGCCGTGTTGCATGCGCCCGCCAGCATCAATACGCCCACGATGACGACAAAAATATGGAAGCACAGCTGCAGTTGAAACGGGCCGACCAGGTGCATGGCGATGCCGCCGATCAGGTTGTCATAGTAATTCGGTCGGTCGGAATCGCTTATCAAAGCGACGCCCAGAAAGGACACGAGCGAAGTCAGAACAAGGCTGAAGATGAAAATTGCGATAGCCGCCCGCTTGAGGTTCTTCAGTTTCGGGTGGGCGATCTCGCGATAGACTTGAGCCAGCGTTTCCTCGCCGCTCATAGCCAGAATGGAATGGCCGAATCCGATAAAGAGCGCGATGAACGGGATTGCCGGCAGTACGGTCCCTTTCAGCCAGCCGAGCGACTCGGTGCTGAACGCCATTTTCTTCAAGTCCGGCATCGGAGCAAGCTGGCCACCGCGCATCATCAAGGTGATGAAGCCCCACACCAGCAGAGCAACGAGCATCACGCTGGCGACTTTCATAATCGACAGGGCTTTCGAGCTCGATTCTTCGATCCCGAGCAGGTTCTGGCGCCAGAAATACAGGATTACAAGGATGGCGAAACCTGCCGCTCCGACATCGCGCGGCAGCGTCATGGGGATTTTTGCGAACTCAGCCAGTTCATTGAAAAGCCCGATGAGATAGTGTCCTGCGGAAACTCCGCTGATGGGCGCCGTAAGCAGAAAGTCGAAAATCAGCGCCGAGACCGTGGCCTTCGCCGCAGTCGGTCCCATCGCTTCTTTTACCACGCGGTAGGCGCCGCCGCGAACGAACAGGGTGGAGCTTTCAATATAGACGCTTCTTACCGCGATGGAGAAGAGCATGACTCCCAGAATGAACCACGGCGCCGACTTCCCGATGGCATGCTCGGCAATGCCTCCGACGTAGAAGGCGGAGGAGCCCAGATCGTTCAAAACAATGGCTGCCGCATGCCAGAAGCTGATGAAAGACAGCATGGCCGTTGTGGCAACGATTACGCGTGAATGCGTACGTTTCTCGGGCTGACTCATAGGATTGTTTTGGCCGATCCTTTCCGCCGGCATTGGAGCAGACGAAATTCTAGCACTTTAGAGCCTTCGAGTCTTTGAGTCTTTGAGTTTTTAGACTTACATGTCTGGCTATGCGAGGCGGAAGGCGTCGTGGATGGCCTGGACGGCTTTGTGCACCTGCTCCTGGTTCACAACCAGCGAAATGTTCAGCTCCGACGAGCCCTGGGCGATGGCCACTATGTTGACGCCGGCCTCGGCTATGGATGAAAAGGTTTTGCCCGCAATCCCGGGCACACCGCGCATGCCTTCGCCTACGACGGCTATGATGGACACCCCTCCCTGCAGTTTGATGTCGTCGACGATTTTGCGCGCGATGTCGATCTCGAACTCCGTGCGCAATTCCTTCACCGCCTTGGCGCAGTCCTTCTGCGGAATCACAACGCAGACGTTATGCTCGGAGGACGCCTGCGAGATCATCATGACGTTGACATGAACGCGGGCCAGCGCCGTAAAAATCCTCGCAGAAATTCCCGGCACGCCCACCATTCCGCTCCCCTCAATCGCCACCAGGCCGAGATTGTCGATCGACGTAACGTTCTTTACAACGCGCTCCGTCGAATTCGCAGTGCGGGAAATCAGCGTCCCGGGAGAGGAAGGATTAAATGTATTTTTAATTCGGATCGGGATGTTGTTTTCAATCGCCGGCATCATGGTCTTCGGATGAATCACCTTGGCGCCGAAATACGACATCTCGGCCGCCTCCCGATAGGATATTTCCGGCAGCACAATAGCTCCCTTTACATGCCGCGGATCCGCCGTCATGACGCCGTCCACATCCGTCCATATCCAGATCTCTTCGCTCCCGAGCGCCGCGCCGACAATGGATCCCGTGTAATCGGATCCGCTGCGACCGAGTGTGGTGGTGAGTCCGTCCCGGGTGCTGCCGATGAAGCCCGTAACAACGGGCACGATATTGGCGTCCACCAGCGGCTTCAGGACTTTTCTTATGCTTTTATTCGTTGCGGCAAAATCGACGGCGGCTGCTCCAAAATGGGCATCTGTGCGGACGAGGGATCTTGCGTCGACAAACTGCGCGGATATGCCGCTGTCATTCAGAATTGCAGCAATCTGCATGCACGAGAGAATTTCGCCGAAAGAGGCGATCGCATCCAGCGAACGCACGCTTAATTCTCTCAGCAGGCTGACTCCGTGACACAGGCTCGTCAGCTCGTCGAAAATCTGCGACTGGCTGAGCAGAAGAGCCTTTCGCCTGTCCTCGCTTCTTACCAGCGCTGTAATGACCTGAAAATGCTTTTCTCTCAGCGTATCGATTTTTCTGGTCACCTGTTGCGTCTGGCGCTGCTCGGCAAGCTGCGCCATTCCCAGAAGCATATCCGTTACGCCGCCCATCGCGGATGCGACAACGACCGGCTTCCGGCTCAAATACAGTTTCACAATCGAAACCACTTCGCCAAGCCGCTCTATGTCCCCCACCGACGTCCCGCCAAATTTCATCGTTAGCATAGTGTGCCGCCCTCTCTCTCAATTCGTGAAATTCGTGGCCTCAATCCGTGGCTATTTTCAAGGAAATCATGTAGATTCGCAATGTCAGATTCTAACCCGAGGAGGTAAATGTGAAGATTTTCGTTCCTGGACGCGTGTGTCTTTTTGGCGAGCATTCCGATTGGGCCGGAGGCCACCGGCGGATCAATTCTGAAATCGAAAAGGGCTACACTCTGCTCACCGGCACAAACCAGGGCATCTACGCCGATGCGGAACCGCACGCCACGACGCTGGTATTGAGTTCGACGACACCCCAGGGCGAACGAAGCGGGCCGTACGAAATTCCTATGGAACCGAAGGCGCTGCTGGAGGAAGCGCAGAAGGGCGGATTCTGGAGCTATATCGCCGGCGTCGCATACCAGGTATTGACCCATTATCACGTGCGCGGCCTGGTCATCGACAATTACAAAACCGACATCCCGATGAAGAAAGGCCTTTCTTCCAGCGCCGCTATTTGCGTGCTGACGGCGCGCGCTTTCAACCGCGTCTACGACCTGAAAATGACGACCCGCGGAGAGATGGAGCTTGCCTATCAGGGCGAAATCACGACTCCATCGCGCTGCGGCCGGATGGATCAGGGATGCGCGTTCGGATCGCGTCCCATTCTGATGACCTACGACAGCGACCGCCTTGATGTGAAGGAGCTTCGCATAAAAGAAGACATGCACCTGGTCCTGGTAGACCTGGGCGGCCATAAGGACACGCTGGAAATTCTGGCCCGCCTCAACCGCGCCTACCCGTTCGCCGAGAACGAGGTCGAGTGCGGCGTTCAGGAACTGCTCGGTCCGATCAATAAACGCATCGTGCACGAAGCCATGGAAGCGCTCGAGAAATCCGACGCGCAGAAGCTGGGCCGGCTCATGGTTGAAGCGCAGAGATTATTCGACCGCTACGCGATTCCCGCCTGCCCGGAGGAGCTGACGGCGCCGTTGCTTCATAAGGTTCTGAGCTATGAACCCATCAAGCCGCACATCTGGGGCGGTAAAGGGGTCGGTTCTCAGGGAGACGGTACAGCCCAGTTCATCGCGCGCAGCGCGCCGGACCAGAAAGCTGTGGTGGAGGTGCTGGAGCGGGATTTGAAAATGTCCTGCCTGCCTCTGACCATCCGCGCCGGACAGAAGGTGCGCAAGGCCGTCATCCCGGCTGCAGGTTTCGGCACACGGCTCTTTCCGGCATCCAAGGCAACCAAGAAAGAGCTGTTTCCGATTGTCGACCGCGACGGCATTGCCAAGCCCGTCATCCTGCTTCTGGTTGAAGAGGCTCTGAGCGCGGGAATTGAGGACGTCATCATCATCGTACAGGAAAACGATCTGAACGATTTCCGGTCCTTCTTCGAAGTTCAGGTCACGATCGAAAACTACAACAAACTTCCGCGGCACTTCCAGGAATATGCGCAGAGGATCCTCGAGATCGGGCGCCATGTTTCATTCGTAACGCAGACCACGCAGGAGGGATTCGGACACGCGGTTTATTGCACGCGCAAGGAAATAGGCGACGAGCCGTTTCTTCTGATGCTGGGCGATCACCTGTACCGATCCAATACAGACGTATCCTGTGCGCAGCAGCTGATTGCGGCATATGACGAGCATCGGATCAGCACGCTGGGACTGCGCAGCACGCCTGAGGATCAGCTGGCGAATTTCGGGACGGCGACGGGAGTATGGCTGGAAAACGGGCGGATGCTGAGCATCAGCGAATTTGCCGAAAAACCTACCGCGGATTATGCGCGGAATAATCTGCGCGTGCCGGGTATGGCGGAGGGGGAGTATCTGACGGTGTTCGGGCAGTACATCGTCAAACCGCTGCTGTTTGAATTTCTCGAGGAGCACCTTAAAAACAATGTACGCGAGCGGGGGGAATTTCAGCTGACGTCGGCGCTGGACCGGCTGCGGAAGGAAGATGGGTTTTTGGGTTTGATAATTGAAGGCCAGCGATACGACATCGGCTTGCCGGAGTATTATCTCGAGACTCTGCAGACATACTCAAAAAAATAGCAGCCACGAAATTCACGAATTTAATATCCACAATGACCCAATTCCTTGCTTTAACGGAATTCATTGATCGGAATGCGGAGTGGTATCCGGGGAAGACGGCGGTTGTATGTGAAGGGAAGCGGCTGTTGTGGGGAGAGTTCGGCCGCAGAATCAGGCGCATCGCCAACCGGCTCAACCTTGCAGGTGTCGCCAAAGGCGATAAGATCGCCATCCTCAGCCGCAATTGCCTGGAATATCCGGAAATCGTGTTCGGCGCATTAAAGGCCGGCGCCGTCATCGTTCCTCTTTCAACGATGCTGCAGCCGGAGACGATTCTGCTGCAGCTGCAGGACGCCGAGCCGAAGGCGATTTTTGCCGAAGAAGAAAGCGCACACCGGATTGGCGCGAACCGCTTGCCGCAAATCCGGATCATTCTCGGTGGAGCAGAGGAAGGATGGACCGGCTATGAGGATTTTCTCCATGCCGGCTCGGAAGACGAGCCCGGAATTATTCTTTCTCCGGATGACTGGTACAACATCATCTACAGCTCCGGCACAACGGGAGTCCCGAAAGGAATC
This sequence comes from Acidobacteriota bacterium, assembly GCA_016929335.1. Lineage (GTDB taxonomy): Bacteria > Acidobacteriota > UBA6911 > UBA6911 > UBA6911 > UBA6911. The sequence continues at coordinate 11,590 of JAFGIY010000224.1, forward strand.
GTCCACACGCATCAGGCTCGTGTGAATTTTGCCATGACGTGCGGCCTGGAATTCCGCGTCCACAACGAAACCGTCAGCCTGATCAGCACTCCTCTTTACGCCAACGGCACTCAGCTGATCTTTCTCCCTACGATCCTGATGTGTGGGACCCTGGTCCTGATGCGGTCGTTTGACGCTGCCGGCTTTCTGGATCTGGTTCAGAGGGAACGGGTGACACATGCTTTTCTCGTGCCCACGCAATTCATCCGGATCATGGAGCATCCGCAATTCTCCGGCTGCGATACTTCATCCGTTGAGATACTGCTTTCCGCCGCAGCGCCGCTCCGGAAGGAGACCAAAAGCGATATTCTGCAGAAATTCCCCAATTCCAGACTGGCCGAGCTGTACGGGCTCACGGAAGGCATCAGTACCGTCCTGAGGCCGGATGAGCAGCTATCCAGGCTCGGATCGGTCGGCAAGCCGCGCCTGGGTGGAGACATTAAAATAATCGATGCCGAGGGCAGGGAACTCCCGCGCGGAGAAGCCGGCGAAATCGCAGGCTGCAACTTCTCCATGATGGCGGAGTATTACCGCAATCCGCAGAAAACTCAGGAAGCGCTATGGAAGGATGACGGCGGAAGGACTTATGTCAGGACCGGCGACATCGGGAAGCTGGATGCGGATGGCTACCTTTATATACTGGACCGGAAAAAGGACCTGATCATTTCCGGCGGGATAAACATATTCCCGAGCGATATCGAGGCGATCCTGCTGAAGCATCCGGAGATAGAAGAAGTGGCCGTCATTGGAATCCCGCACCCGGAATGGGGCGAATGTCCGCTTGCCCTGGTGGTTAAAAAAGACGCCCGCTCGCCTCTTTCGGCCGAAAGCCTTCGCGAGTGGGCTAATGACCGGCTCGCAGCCTATCAGCGGCTGGCGGTCGTTGAATTCCGCCTCTCTCTGCCGAAAAACGACCTCGGCAAAATCCTGAAAAACGAACTGCGCACGCATTTACCCTGGAAATAAAGAATTTAGCCGCGGATTTTCACGGGTCTCCACGGATTTATTATCTGTGGAGATTTGTGAAAACCCGCGGTTCCAGATTAATTATTGAAATCGTCGTTCCGGGGGGCTAATCTCTCCCATTTGGTTGGAGATTACGGGGAATGGCAACGCAGGAACCCAGGCCGGAAAGCAAGATCAAGCTCCGCCGGCAGGTGACGGCCTGGGGATCATTTACCTGGGGATACGCGGGAATCGGCGCCGACGTCTATGTAGCGCTTGGGCTGGTTATTGCTGCCGCCCAGGGCGCGACTCCGCTGGCTTTCGCAATCGCCGGCTTCGTTTATATTTTTGTCGGCCTGGCTCATACGGAGCTGGCTGCGGCGTATCCGGTCGCCGGAGGCGGGCAATATTTCGCCTACCGGGGCATGGGCGATTTCTGGGGTGTTGTGGCCGGCGCCGCTCTCATGCTGGACTACACCATTGATATTGCCCTGTTCGCCATGGCCTCCGCGGGCTACATCAATTTCTTCTTCCCGGCCATTCGTGAATTTGCGGTCCACCTGGGGCCTTTCAAAGATGTAAACCTGGTCTGGCTCGCCGAATCGCTCTTCTTCATTGCCTGCCTGACGGTGCTGAACATCAAGGGCGTGCGCGAATCCTCGCTGTTCAATGAAATCCTCGGTGTGCTGGATATGGCGATGGAAGCGTCCATTGTTGTGCTCGGCTTTGCCTTTGCCTGGAGGCCCGATCTGTTTCTGCACCAATGGACCACGGAATTCCCATCGACAAAACAGATACTGTACGGCGTCAGCATTGCCGTGATTTCTTTTGTCGGTATGGAATCTGTCTCCCAGGCGGCGGAGGAAACCATCCGGCCGGGGACCGTCATTCCGAGAACGTCTCTGGCGCTGATTATCGTCGTATTGCTTTTTGCCATGGCCTTCCCGGTGGTCAGTCTCGGCATATTGCCATGGCAGGATCTGGCAATGCGCGAAGGCGACCCGGTCGCACATCTGGCCAGCCAACTGCCATACATCGGATTTCTTGCGGGACCTATTGCCGCGATTCTGGCCGCGACCATTGTGCTGATATCCGCCAATACGGGTGTCATGGGATGCAGCCGGTTGGCCTACAGCATGTCCGAAATGGGGCTGATTGGAAAGTGGCTGTCTCAATTGCATCATAAATACCACACGCCGGTTCGCGCGATTCTTGTGTTTGCGGGTGTGGCGGCGCTGGAAGCCGTTTTTGGATTTATGACCGGCGACAGGGCCCTGGGAACGATGGCGGACATGTATGCGTTCGGCGCCATGCTGGCTTATCTGCTGGCCAGCGCGGCTCTGATTGCGCTGCGGATCAAAGAGCCCCATATCCCGCGCGCCTACCGCGTGCCTTACAATATCCAATGGCGGGGTTTGGATATCCCCATCTTCGGGATCATTGCCGTCCTGGGCACCGGAGGCATTCTGATCGTCGTGTTGTGGACACATGCCGTGGCGCGCATCATGGGTCCATTGTGGATCCTCGGATGGGTGGCGTACTATGCATGGTATCGCTATCGGCAGAAGCTTCCAATTTTCAGAAGCACGCAGCACGACTGGGATGCCGAGCAGCTGCAGATTCTCTCGGATACGGGGGAATGGGAAATGTACGAGCAGTTCAAAATTGAAATTGAGCGCAAGAAAAAGAACGGCAATTCCGCCGTAAGAACGGCGGCGCCATGACACGAATCCGGTTCCGCAAAGGCATGGCGGTGATTCTTATGGCGCTGGGCGCGATGATGCTCGCGAGAGGATTGCTGTTCACATTCAAAGCCGGCCTCGGCTGGCAGGGTATGATCCAGTCTCTTTTAGTGGGCGCGCTCGTTTTTGCCCTGGGCTTTGCGCGCTGGCGTTATCTGCGGCAGAGAGGATGATTCGATGCCTCATCCTTTGGGAATTACAATTGCGCTTGTCTTTATACTCATACTGGGCGGCACACTTTTCTGGATGCTGCGCCTGCCCGTGGCGATGACTCAGGAAGTGGCCAGGGCCGTGTTTTCCGTGCATGCAACGCGCTGCATCATCGTTCCCATCCTGGACCTTTTTTATACGGAAAGAGCCGTGGAGCTGGCCTGCCGCATGGGCAAACAGCAGAATGCCGCAATCGTGCTTGCCTATATCGTCGAGGTGCCTCGCCTGGTGGCCCTTGAATCGGATCTTCCGCCGGATATTGAGGATCGCGCGCGGCTGGCGCTCGGACATGCAAAGAGCATTGTGGAGCGGCATGGGCTTAAGGCGATGACGACAACACTGCGTGCCCGCGAGGCGAGCGAGGGAATCGGGCAGATTGTGCATTCCTATAATGGAGATTTTGTTGTTCTGGGCGTGCAGGCTGTCGAGCGTCATCTGCCCAGCATCTTTACCCGGACGGCGGACGCGCTGATGCGCCGCCCGCCATGCGAAGTCCTCATAGACAGCATGCCCGGCTAGATCAAAGAGATAATGTTAGCCACGAATTGCACGAATTACACGAAGCGGGATGGCAAATATATGGGCCGGAGGCCCGCGCATACACCTTTTCTTAAAAATTCGTGCAATTCGTGGCTGGATTCATATTCATGATAGACAAAGCTCTAACAGCAGCGGGAGAAGAAAACATTATGCGAGTCGTTATTCTGGGTTGTGGCCGCGTCGGTTCAACCATGGCTTTAATGCTGGACTCCGAAGGGCACGATGTAAGCATCATCGACATGGAACCCTCCGCCTTTCGCCGGCTGGGAGAATCCTTCGGCGGGCGCGCGGTCACCGGAATCGGCATCAGCGCCGATGTGCTGCGTGAAGCGGGAATCGAAAACGCATCGGCTTTCCTGGCGGTGACCAACGGCGACAACACCAATATCATGGCGGCCCAGATAGCCAAGGTCCTGTTCCAGGTGCCGCGCGCGATGGCGCGGATTTATGATCCGCTCCGCGCGGAAGTCTATCGCGAAGTGGGAATCGAAACGCTGTGCATCACGACGCTCGGCGCAGGGATTTTTCACGACCGTTTGCTGGACCGGTCCTATCAGAGCATTGACGACTACTGGAACCTGACTCACGAAATGCACCGGCTGTACGCGGCGAATCTGCCGACTCCTCAGCAGCTGGCGGAAAAGCGCGTCGGCCATAAGAACGGCCATAAGGATTACATCATCATCGCCGGAGGAGGGAAGGTCGGGCATAACCTCGGGCGCGCTCTGCTGAGCAAGGGAGACGAAGTCCTCATTCTGGAAAAGCGGCCGCAGCGTTTTCACATGCTTCATGACGAGCTGGGTGAGGCGGTGTTTTTCGGCGATGCGTGCGAGATCCGGACAATGGTGCAGGTCGGAATGGAACGCGCCGACCTCGTCGTGGCGGTGACGGGAGACGATGAAGATAATCTGATTATCTGCCAGGCTGCGAAGCGCTGGTTCGGCGTGCCGCGCGCAATCGGACGCGTCAACAATCCGGCAAACGAAGATACCTTCCACAAGCTGGGGATTGAAGAAACGATCAGCGCGACACGGTTGATGTACCAGCTGATCGAGCAGGAAGTCGCGACAATGGACGTGCTGCCGCTGTCGTTGCTGCAGCGCGGGAATATGGAAGTTGTGGAAATCAAGATGCAGCCGGATGCGCCGGTCGTAAACGTTCCCGTGCGGAAACTGATGCTGCCGGCGGGCTGCCTGCTGATGGCCATCATCGGCGAAAATAAGGCGGAGATCGTCACCGGCGACAGCAGGCTGGGCGCCGACGATACGGTCGTCGCCCTCGCTCGGCCGGAAGCCCTGAACGCCCTGCGCATAGCCCTCCTCGGAGCATGATCTCCCGATTCCAGCATGCATGCGGTGCTTCATGTGTTCATGTGTTCATGTGGGTGCGGGCTTCAGCCCGCACATTGCTGACTGCATAAACCATGGCAAGGTTTGGAGAGTCGTGCTATTATTTCGCCTGCATTTTTGAGTGTGGTGAGCGTAGCTCAGCTGGTAGAGCTCTGGATTGTGGCTCCAGCGGCCGGGGGTTCGAATCCCCTCGCTCACCCCATCTTCTTCCCTGCAAAATTAGCCACGAATTTAGCCACGAATTAGCACGAATAATATTGTAGAATCAATTGCAGAGAAAGCGCACCCGTAGCTCAGTTGGATAGAGCGTCGGACTTCGAATCCGCAGGCCGGGCGTTCGAGTCGCCCCGGGTGCGCCACTAAATCCTTGATTCGAAATCCCTTACAGTCCGCATCCAATCTCCTTTCCCTGATTTGCTTTTAAGCAAACCTCCGCCTCAGCACTCGATTTAATTAGGCATACCTCGAATCATGTGGGTCGCGGCTTCAGCCGCGACCCACATACTTCAGGAGGTCCGGTAGCGCGTGGCCGGGCGCCGTACTACCGGACCTGTTTGACTTAAGGATTGTATTTGATTGCGCCGGTCTTCTGATTGCGCGAGAACTGAGTCAAGTAGTCCCACGCAATCCTGGCGTACTGTGGATACAAAGCATGAATCAGATCTGCCGTATAGTTGAGTGCCACCATGGGAACACCCTGCTTGTTATTCAGATACCATATGAAGTTCTTGTGTTCATCATTCAGCAAAGTCTCGGACCATGCGTCAGCCTGAAACCCGCATTTCGGATGAGTTCTGAAGTCATATCTGATCTGGTTCATTTTGTTGAAAAGCAAAAATTTATTCAGCAGCACCTGAGAATTGTCTGAAAGACTTCCGTCTTCCGGATTTATATTGGGCTGCAGGTCATAGGCGCTGGTTAAGTACATGAACGGCAGATCCGTTTCTTTAAACTGCGCCTGCATTTTGTCCGTGAAAGTGAACATGGCGCCGGCCATGTCTACAACGGCCGCCAGCATCCGGGGATAGCTCGTCGCCATTACGAGGGTAGCCCCTCCGCCCATCGAATAGCCGGACGCATATACGCGTGAAGCGTCAATCGCTGGATAGGTCTTCATCATGTATGCAGCCAGCGCAGCCAGCGATTCTCCAAGAACAGGCTGGTCAGAATAGAGGCTCTGGTGTTCCGGGGCCACTATGATAAACCGCTTCTGGCGTGCCATCTCCAGCCAGCCGACCTCCTCAACAAAGGCCTGCGGATCATCGCCGCCGCCATGGAGGGCGATTACCAGCGGAACGGTGCCGGGCGCGACCCTGTTCTGGAGTACCTCGCCGGGCACATACTCGTACCAGGTCTGCAGGTACTCACCTGCTTTGGTTTTGATACTGGAGAACCTGTCTTCCTGGTGCGGAAACACGGAAATGCCGTCCGGCGCGACACCATTTGTGACTACGTTCCGCGCAGCCAGTGAATAGGGCGCCTGATCGAAGTTATATCCCTGGTAGGGCGTGCCGGCGCTGTGCAAACCCTGTTTAACAACAGGGACTCGCATCGCTCTGGAGAACATCTCATCATAAACCCTCTTGATGAGGGCCGCTGCGTCTGGATTGGATTCTCTGTTGACGATCACCTGCTGAAGCGGCAGGGTCTGATTGAAGTAGGTAGTGGCCCTGGCGTCGCCCTTTACGGCGTCGGTTTTGTTCGCGGCCTTGTACTTGGCCTCGACAGCTTCGGTGGCGTTCACGAGATAGGCGGGCAGAACGCCGGCCACCTTGCGGACCTCATCCATCCTGCTGTTGATCAGAAGGACGCCGGCAATGCGGCCGGCATAGTCGAAGGTGCTGGCAATGTAGTTGTTGAAAAACGTCGCACCGCCGTCAATGCCGATGACATAAAGGAAACCGAAGCCGCCGAAGTAGTCGCCGTCGGAGTAGGTCGTAGCGACGTTGTTGGATCTTTCAGAGCCGCCCAGCGAAAGCATCGCCGTCTGGAGAGCGTAGTAGTGCTTCTGGTCGGCGGCGGCGAAACCGGCTTTGGGATCGGATGGCGTGATGAGCACCACACTGCCGATTGCCGTATCGATGATGTTGATCAGGCCGAGATCCTTCAAGCAGGCAAGCGCGGCATCCTTGTTCTGGAAGGACTTTTCGGCAAAGACCAGGATGTTCGTGTTGGAGCGGTTGGCGCGACCGCCCCACAGGTTCGCCGACCGGTACACATACGTGGTTCCTTTGGGATAGCCGTCGAGCACAGGATGGGACTTGAAGGTCCCCTTGCCGGATCCCTGTGAGGCCGCAGCCGCGGGGCTGCTCACGCGAGTCTCTTCCAGCGTTTCAAAAGTGGCCTTGTTCCCCTGTCTGTTGGAGTAATTCAGCGCGAAGGCGCCGGAGGTGAAGGACAGGCTCAATATTAGCGCGAGTGCAAGAACCAAAGACGATGGATTCTTCAGCATAGATCAATCTCCTTTTCCGTAAATAGAAATTCGGCGGTTCGCGGATTACTCCCAGCCGGATTTCGTGGCGGGAGGCATCTGTTTACAGAAAGCCTCCGCCGCGCGCATCAAGCCGCCGGTGATCTTGAACGAATGCCAGACGTCCAACTCGCCCTTTCCACTAAGAAGAGAACCCGGGCCAAAGTTCATCCTCATGGCTACAACACCAAGTTCTTCATCCACGGCGATAACCCGCTGCGTAATCCCGGATAAAGCGGGAATTTTCTGAGTCTTCATAACATCGCAGGAGGGGAAAAATGTGCATCCGGGACCAGCCATCAGCTTCCCGTTCTCGAAGCGGTAGGCATCGGTCGCCATCGGCGAGTCGACTTTGACAAAGCTGCCGATTTTCAGGCCGGCCGGGTAGGTCAAGGCCGCCTTGATCATCTCTTCCCGCGTGCCCAGCTGAGTTTTATCCGGAAACGACACCATTGCTTTGCTGGCGGTTTGAAGATTGGACGTGTCGAAGAGCATCCCTTCCTTCTGACCATGAACCGCCATCGACTCGATTTCGGTTATCTTTTTATCCACGATTTTGAGCCGCACCACATACAACACGGGAGACTTGTCTTCTTCGATCACTAAAAAGGAGACAGCGACTCCCTCACGAACATCCAGGATGTCTCTCCGGTATGAGGTCAGCCCGGAGATTTTTGTCCATTCCCCTTCGCCCAGCTTGATCTGCTTGCAGTCTTCTGTGTACTTCAGGTTTGCAGCAACCGGCACTTTCTCCGGCTTGTGCGCCAACATGGCATCCATATACTGGGTCACATACCCGGCAAGGCACTGGCGGTCACAGGCCGGCGCCGCAAACAGACTGGAGCTAAAGAGAAACAATAACGCAATCCCATTCAGCAGGCACTTCATGCACTCCTCCCATATTTGATTAATCAAAACGCTGCGATCGTATCACGGGTCGGATGCAATCCCGTTTGATTTGGCTGCACCTCGAACAAATGCGGTGACAGGGGAAACGTGGGAACTCAACACCTATCCTATAGTAACCGCTCCTGCAGCCGCTTTCGGCTATGGTTGGGAAATGTACTTGACACATATTTGTGACACGACATAATGTACGCCAGCTTTGACTTGAATCGTCTCCTGCTTTTTTCCAGGGACTGCAAGTTTATGGGAAACGGCGCGCGGCTTCCGCGGGATCTTGTTGCACGAATCGGTGATTGTCGCGTCGTGGCCCATGGAGCGAACAAAGCGATGACTTAGGTATGAAAAAGGTCGCCGACGTCATGGCCGCCAAAGGAAGACTGGGCGCCTGATCCGGTATCGGGCAACCCATATTATTGGGATAACGTAATACTCGTATAAGATACATTCCCTTCTCAGCGGAGCGGGAGAGATGCAGATCACGCTTGTTTCAAGCTGGAACGATCCTTGATTACCCATGCAAAGAGGCAAAAGCATAAAAGTGAATGGAAGTATGACCAAATCTCTTCTGGTGACAAGGAATGGGACAAAGCGTTGAGGCCGTGATATGACCGTGCTGCTGGTAGTTATGTTTGCTCTGGTTTGCTTTGCCATAGAAACAGCATCTGCCAGGGCAAAGTACTTCATCAAACATCGCAAGTCACAATCGGCAGAGTATGCTGCAATAGGCAGTTTCCCTGAGGACGGATATGAACTGCCACGCACTGGTGTTGAGCGAGCAGGCAAGAAGAAAAATATCTAAAATGCCTCGTAATAGCCATGAATATCCACGCGTTTGCTGTATCCCCGGCATATTCCAATTGAGGAAATGACACATGCTTAAGAAATTGTTAATTGCCGATCCATGCCGGGATTGTGATTGCTGGCGATCCATACACTGTTATTGACGCAAGCAAATCGGACCGTATCCCCAAGAGAAATCGGAGAGCCGGGCAAAAATGGATAGAAGATTTTTTCTGAAAACGATAGGTGTTGCTGGAGGCTTGGGTTTGACGTCTCACTCCATGGAATCCGCCGAAGCCGCAGTGAGCGATACATCGGTAGGGTTGCTGATAGACGAAACCAGGTGCGTGGGATGCCGGATGTGTGAAGGAGCCTGCGCCGAGGCGCATGGACTGCCCAAGCCGATTCCAGGCGGCGAATCGGTTTTCGAGAAACTGCGCACGCCGACGGAATCCCAGCTGACGGTAGTCAATCGGTACAAAACGGCGACCGATGAGTTTTTTGCCAAAAAGCAATGCATGCATTGCGCTCAACCGGCCTGCGTTGCCGCGTGTCTGACCAAAGCCATGCATAAGACCAAAGAAGGTCCCGTCCTTTGGGATGAAAGCAAGTGTATGGGCTGTCGCTATTGCATGCTTGCATGCCCGTTTGACATGCCCAAATTCGAATACCATCAAGCAGTTCCGAAAATCCGGAAATGCAATCTGTGCTGGGACCGGATTCAGGCAGGGAAGCAGCCGGCATGCGCGGAAATTTGTCCGGCCGAGGCGATACTGTTTGGCAAACGGAACGATCTGATTGAAGCTGCCCGAAAACGAATTTACGAACAGCCGGACGCATATTCCCACTCTCTTTATGGCGAGCATGAAGTTGGGGGAACCGGATGTCTCTATCTGTCTCCAGTTCCGATTGAAAATCTTGGTTTTAAAACAACCCTCGGCAGTACTCCCTATCCGGAGTATACGAAGCAGTTTCTCTATAGTGTCCCGGTCATTCTAATTCTGGCGCCTGCCATGTTACTTACACTCAGCAAAGCTGCAGAATCGGAATAAAGATGATGTTCAAGCTGGAGGTGTGAATTTTGGCAGGCGCAATCAAATCACGAACACAAGGGGAGCTAAACATCGGCAATCCGCTTCTTTTCGCTTTCAGTGAATTCAAACCCAGGGGCAAATGGCTCACTCCGTTCAACATTATATCCATTCCGGTCATTTTGCTTGGCATCGTTTTGATCGTGATCCGTTTTGCCAAAGGACTGGGCGCCATTACAAATTTGTCTCAAGAAGTTCCCTGGGGCCTTTGGATCGGATTTGATGTCATTACGGGAGTCGCGTTCGCCGGAGGCGCCTATGTATTGACCTTCATGGTTTATATTCTCCGACTCGAGAAGTATCACAGCCTGATAAGAGTGACGGTTCTCAACGGCTTCCTGGCCTATGTGTTCTATGCGGGAGCTCTGCTGCTCGATGTCGGCAGACCCTGGAATGTCTTCAATCCAATCATCGGAAATTCATTCGGAGTCAGTTCCGTGCTCTTTCTGGTAGCCTGGCACTTCCTGCTTTATATGATTGCCGAGTTGCTCGAATTTTCTCCGGTCATCGCAGAGTGGCTTGGATTGCGCCGAATGAGAAAGATCCTTTCAGGGATGACGCTCGGAGCGGTGGTTTTTGGGATCACCTTATCAACTCTTCATCAATCCGGTTTGGGTGCGCTTTACCTGATGGCCAAAGGAAAGATTCACCCTCTCTGGTATTCAGACTTCATCCCGCTTTTATTCTTTGTCTCCAGCATTTTTGCCGGACTATCACTGGTCATCTTTGAGGGATCCATTACTCACCGGATCTTTGCCGACCGGATCAGCATCGATGATCGAAAATCCCATACTGTTCTCGTGTTTGATATTGCCCGGATATGCGCCGGTACGATGTTTGTTTATCTGTTTCTGCAAGGCCTTTTGTTCATCCACGAAAAGCGCATAGCCTACTTGGGCAGCCCGATGTACTACTGGTACTTGGCCGAGCTATTGGGTTTTGTCCTGTTGCCTTGCGTTCTATACATACTGGGCATGAAGCGGAGAAGCCCCATGTTTGTTCGCATCGCGGCGGTCATGACCATGATCGGGATTATTTTAAACCGTCTCAATGTATCTGTGATTGCTTTTAAGTGGTATGCCCCAGTTAAATATTTCCCCACATGGATGGAAATAGAGGTCACGCTGGCCATCATTTTCGCCGAAATTTGGGTGTTTCGCTGGTTTGTAAGCAGGATGCCCGTTCTGAACAAACCGCCGGCATGGGCGATGGAACAGGATGCACAAGCGCTCGAAACATAATACACCAGGATCGTGAAGGAGCCCGTTGCATGGAAACCGCAGGCATCGATATTTTTGCCACAAAAGGAATGGAATATTTATTTGTTATCGGCTTCCTGTTGTTGCTGATATTTTTCTGGAGGCTTTTATACCCGCCTAAAGAGCCTGTATTCAATCGGGCAGATCCGAACAGATCGAATGTCCCAATTGCCTCCCGGTTCCGCCTGGCTGAAGGATTCTTTTACCACCAGGGCCATAGCTGGGCGGTGCCTGAAGAGCAGAATGTAGTCCGGGTAGGCATTGATGATTTTACGCAACAATTGCTCGGCCAACTGCGTGCAATCAATCTGCCGAAAATCGGCGTTCATGTGAAGCAAGGTCGAAAAGAATGGAAGCTTTGGGTTGATTCTAAAGCAATTGATATCTTGTCCCCTGTCGGGGGGCACATAGTCGCCATCAATAATGAAGCCATCAGAAATCCTAGCCTTATCAACAATGATCCCTATGGAAGCGGTTGGCTTGTGAAAGTCAAGGTGGCGAATGTAAGCAATGATTTGGTGAATCTCCTGTCAGGGGATCGGGCCCTGGCATGGATGAGGGAGTCCGCGGAAATCCTTTACCGGGGGATGAAACATCATACATTTGGAGACATTTGCAGGTCTGTGAGCGTTCCTGTTGCAGGAATTGTCCAAAATCTCTATCCGGAAAACTGGGATAAGGTTGCAGCGAAGCTCCTCTCCGGTGAATGACAGAAGATTCCGTTTCTGCCTTTAGCAGTTTGATAGGCGAAGATAGTCTGTATAAATTGAAATAAAGCGCGATTATTAGTGGCTGCCGCTGTAATCCTCCTTATGGCAGGCAGTACAATTTTCTTTTGCGTAAGAAATGTGATCTACGGGGAATGGCTTCAACTTCCCGGAGCTATGACACATCGTGCATTCTCTATAGGCATCCTCCTCGATTGAATGAGGAATCGATTTGGGTTTGCGGCTCGTTGCTTTCTCCAACGTCAAGTTTCTTGCTTTTGATGTTGTCCGAGGCTTGTGGCAGCCCAGACAATTCTTCACCGAATATTTTAAGTGGCTTGGCGGGAAAGGCCTGGTCTTTCCTGCACCATGACACGTCGCACATTCCCTATGCATATCCCCTTCAAGCGGGTGCGATATTGGTTTAGGCTGGCCCTCCATTGCATTTCCCGCGCCCGAATCTCCGGCCTTTGGTGTTGCGTCAGGCGAGTGGCAGCCTAAGCAGGTTTGCACGGAATATTCGGAGTGATCTGGCGGGAATGGCTTCCTCTTTCCTGCGGCATGGCATTTCATGCAATGCCGGTAATAGACGTCCCGATCGAGATTGTGCGGAACCGTCTGCGGAGCTGCAACCGGCAATGCTGAAACAGCCGCGGTCTCTGCGGCAGAAACACAACAAACGCCGCCGATGACAAGCATCAGAAGAACCATGGCGATTGGAATGGCCATTCTTTCACAGTGACCAAATCCGAAAAGAGCGAGCAAAACATGCGGATATTTCTGCAGTGCAAGCCCATATTTGCCCATACTATTGAATCCTTTATGCAGCATATATTGCAGTGAGCTAATCTGCGCTGAAGGCCGATCTGCCCCGCAATAATGGGTGTATTCACATCCCTATCCAGAGAAGCTGACCCGCTTTATTCATGAAGCTTCTTCCGCTGCGGCGGATATGGGCATGTCTGCTGCGTTGCGCTCGGGAGGATTCCTCGACGTACTGCTGAGTAAGGCTTCGGAATCCTCCCGTCGCGCGCCTTGCAGCCGCGCCCGTCTGCACCGCCTCGCGACGAACCTTCATGAATAAGGCGGGCTAATTCTGATATAAAATGCGCTTGTTTTCAATGCGCGGGCGCGGGCAGGGTGATTTTGTTCAAGTCAACAAATTGAATGCAATAAAACAATTCTTGCTGCGCTCTGAACAACAAACATTCCGTAATGCATTCTCCCAAAAGAGAGAAATGCTGAGTTGCACTTCGTAATGGGAATGCTGCTTTCAACCTGCGAGAGATATGTGTCAGACCAGTGCGTTCATCCAAACAGAGGCCATATCAGGATCTGTTGCAGGAGCATCATTGTTTGAGGATGACGCAGAGCTCATGCACCTGTCTTCGCTGGAATAAGATTAAACGGCACGAGCCAAAACATCGCTTTAAAATCTCCCATTGTCAGGATAAAGGCAAAGCTCATCTTGGACAGCTAATCTGCCGCAATAATATCGGGGACTTGCCCGCAGCGCTTACTTTAATGAAAGGGTCTCGGCGGACTCGTAAGGTTTGACAATTCCAGGAATAAATGCAATGTCGGCAGATTGTCAGGATCAAGCCCCGAAAGGAGCGCGGCAGCGAAGCCCAGGGTTTGCGAGACCGTCCCAAATCTCAAATCAATTAGGCATGCCTTGAACCATGTAGGTCGCGGCTTCAGCCGCGACATGTTGGTGCAAACAGATGATCAGGCATAAATATTTCTTACACATGAGATTCATTGCGCGTCGCGGCTGAAGCCGCGACCCACATGGAAATCTTTGCTTATGCAGATTGGGTCATTGGCTCCGGCTCGGCCGCAGGATACTTGCTCTGGGCTCTTATTTCACCTGTCGGCCGGCCCTCCGATAAATGCGGCCAAACACAATTTGTCAAGCAGCCTATCACAATCCGGTGGGGACGAGGATTGGAAGAATCATTGTTGTTTGGAAATGAGGCAGACTCCATTCAGGCCTTTTTTTATCAAACAGCTTGATTGAGAACAATTATGGAATAGAATCGGTAACATGGAACTTTTCAGGCGTATGTAACACCGAAGCTTTTTATGAAATAAAGCCTAGGCGAAATTACCAACTTTGTAGAGAGGTGTACATCCTATGCGGATCAAAATCCTTGTTTTGACTGTTTTTGTACTGAGCGTGATGCTGTCATCGGCTTTGGGTGCGGATATCGCGGGAACATGGAAAGGCACCAGGGAGATGATGGGCCAATCCATGGAAGTAAGCTTCACATTCGTAGCCGATAAAAGCGACGCCACCAAATTCACCGGAACATCTCCGGGCCGTCAGGGGGGCGAAAACAAAATAACCGAGGGGAAAATCGATGGAAACAACGTTTCCTTCACGGTTGTGATGGAAGGCGGCATGATGTCCGGATTGAAGATAAAGTATAAGGGCGCCGTTGCGGGCGATGAGATGAAGCTGACGATGGAAATGGACATGAGCGGAGTTGATTTCAGCGCCATGGGCGGCGGTCCGGGGGGCGGCCCCGGTGGCGGTCCCGGTGGCGGTCCTGGCGGCGGTGGAATGGGTGGACCGCCTGCCGGCGGCGGGGGGCCCGGCGGTGGTATGCCTCCAATGGAATTGACCGTTAAGAAAGTCAAGTAGCCGGTCTGTCATTTGTCAATCGGTCGGCAGCCGGTTGCAGAAGCATACGGTTGCCGACGAAATAATGCCGCCGGCGGGGACGGATGAGAAAATCCCTTGCTTGCCGGCGGCGGTTTTTCCCCTCTCCCGATTATTTGCATATAATGATTTCGATCCCGCCCAGGTATGCATTTTCGCAGATCATTCTCTCTTAGCCGATTTGAGAGCCAATGTCCTGGTGTTAAGCCGCGACATGGTTCGCCAGACTCTTCGCAGCCTAAAGCAACAGGGCCGCGTTGTTTGTCTTGGACGAGGCCCTGGGGCAAAGTGGCGCAAACCCTGTCCTGTTTCGGTCAGGGCGGAGGATGGCAGGCCGGCGAACTTGCGGCGTTTCCAGAAACAGGATCCGCACCATCTGAACTCATGACTCTCAGGCGGCGAGGCAAAAATGGAAATGCAATCTGCATGCACATAGAATAATATACGCGTTATCGCTTCGACCGAATGCGGTAGTGCAATGAGACTGTGTCCGCAAAGCCTTTAATACTTCGAAATAAGGAAGGTCCGACTAATGCGCATACTTACGGTATACAAAATTGCTTTCACCTTTCTATTTCTGCCATTGTTCGCAAATGCTCTTGAAGCAGGCGACAATGTC
>JAFGIY010000225.1 GCA_016929335.1 Acidobacteriota bacterium
ACGTCGAGGAAGCCGACCGAGCGCAACGCTGCAGACATGCCCGGATCCGCCGCCGCAGCAGAAGCTTCATGAATAAAGCGGGTTAAGCTCTGCTCAGGCTGGAGTTGCCATTATTCCTGGTTTCATAAATCGAGTTAGCCGTGAAAATCATTCAGTATCCGAATTGCGCGAACTGCTTGTATAATCACGCGCATCAATCGTTAGGGCTATCCTATATTGCGAACTGAACACACGGGAGCGTAAAAATGGAACAGAAAATGACTCCGGAACAAAAACGCGAGAAAAGATTTGAGCAGTGGTTGAATCCGAAACATGTGACGTTCAAAGACGAGAAGGCAAAACAGGACTATCAGGCAAGAGTCTCGAGATTTATCAAAGTCATCAAACTCGAAAAGCCCGACCGCGTGCCCTACATCCTGCCGGCAGGATCTTTCCCGCTGTACTATGCCGGGATGACATTGAAGGAAGCCATGCACGACAATGAGCGTGCCATCCGGGCTTTCCGGAAGTTTTTCAACGAGTTTGAATCCGACACGTTCATGGGCGGGATGTTCGGTTCGGCGAAGGCTTCCGAAATACTCAATCCGCTGAATATGAAATGGCCGGGACACGGATTGCCCGACGACGCCTCGATGTCGCAGTTCGTGGAAGGCGAATACATGAAGGAAGATGAATACGATATGTTCCTGGACGATCTCAGCGACTGGTGTTTCCGGCGCTACCTGCCGAGAAGCATCGGGGCGCTCGCACCTTTCGCCCATTTCTCGCCGATGCCTTTCATGCTCGGGATGGCGAACAGGTTCGTGGGGCCGGCTGTCATGCCCCACGTCCGGGCGGCTTTTCAGGCCATCATTGATTACGGGATCGAGACGGAGAAGTCCATGGGACCGTCCATGAAGTTCATGCAGGAGGTGACGGCCGCCGGGTATCCGAGTCTTTTCGGAGGCCAGTCTCATGCTCCATTTGACATATTGGCGGACACGCTGCGCGGGACGAAAGGCATCCTTCTGGACATTTACCGCCAGCCGGAGAAGGTACTGCAGGCAATGGAGAAGATCGTAAAAATGAACATCGACGTCGGCATCGACGGAATCGGCATGTCGGGCGTACCGATCGTCTTCTTTGCGCTCCACAAAGGGGACGACACGTTCATGTCCATCAAACAATATGAGAAATTCTACTGGCCTACATTCAGAAGGGTGATTTTGGGACTAATTGAACAAGGCGCCGTGCCGCTGCTGTTTGCAGAAGGCGCCTATAACAACCGGCTCGAAATCATCAAAGATCTGCCGCGGGGCAAAGTCATATGGTATTTCGACCGCACGGATATGTTCCAGGCGAAAAAGACTCTGGGCGATACTGCATGCCTTTCCGGAAATGTCCCCGCCTCTCTGCTGATCACGGGCACTCCCAAACAGGTGAAGGAATATTGCCGCAAGCTGATCGAGGTCTGCGGGGAAGGGGGCGGCTTTATTTTGACGGGAGGCGCCAGCATCGATAAGGGTAATCCGGACAATCTGCGCGCCATGACCGAGGCTGTAATGGAATACGGATTCTATTAGAAGGAACCATAGATTCCACAGCCTTCAAAAAGCGAGTCAGGAACAAGCATCAAAGCCAGAGCCTTGGAGTCTTTGAGATGAAACAACTCAAAGACTCCGGGACGGTAGGTAGCTTTGGCCAGCCGACTTTTCTCCTTTATCGAACTCGGCGCCATTTTATATCTGAATCGATCCTGACGAAGGCGATTTTGAATATACTTATACCGCAATAGATAGAGTATCCCCCGAGTCAAGATGGTTCAAACTCAATGATCTATAGTAGCAAGCCTGCAATTCCCTCGAATTAGGAGTCTGCAATCATCTCTTTCGCGAAGCGTGCGGTGGCGATTTAATCCACACGTGATCTTTTCGCCAGGGAAACAAGGCGTCCGTCAGAACTTCAGAGTTATCGGCTGAGGAATGCCGTTGCCCTGGGGGAGATGCAGCTCGAAACCTTTTACGCCGGCGGGCCGGTTTGGGAGCGCAAAGAACAGGAATTTGTCGCGAACCGTGGAGGGCAGGATGGGATCAGCAGAATGGGCCTTATCGCCAGAATTCTTTTCAATCAGCTTTTCACTAAGAGTGCCGAACTCGCTGCCATAGGGATTGACATCCACGTGTACCCCTGGAGCAGGCAGTAGTCTGGACCGCCTGCTCATTTTATCGCACGGGCTATTCGGATGGCAGTTTGGATCATGATTCGGATTCGATGGATCGAGCCTGGGATCATAGTTCGGGTCCGTGGGATCCCTCCTCGGATCATTCGTGGGATCTGTCCCACCGGCTTGCGGGATGCGTCTGTACGGCTTTTCGGATACGGCAACTTTCGGCTGATCCGCCTTGGAATTCTTTTTGATTCCCTCGATTACCGCCTTCGCCACAGCCTGCGCCTCAACCAGCGGCACATCTCGCCCATTGGGATCCGTCAGGCGGATTTCTTCGAGCGGAAGCACCAGTTCATTCGTGGAATCATTAAAGACTGCCAGGCGCACCGCTATGACATCGTGAGGCACCAGCTCTCTGCAGAAAAACTCCTTCTGTTCCCTGCCATCCAGAAGAAGATCTGCTGCAAAGCCGATTCCCGAGACAGCGACGCGCGATTCAAACCGCTCCGGCTCTTTGGGTTTGACGATTTTGGCTTTAAACCCGGCGATCGCAATCCCGGCAAAACACAAAATCACGATGAAGAAAATTATCTTCCTCATGGTTCCTCTGTCGATGCCGAGCGTGCTTTTCAAGTCGCTTTCCGGCAACTCAGTTATCACAGGAGATCTGCTGGTGCCCGGAACCCCGGCGGTGATGACCAACGGCGTCACATCCTATTCGGGCATTATCCCGGGAACCGGCGCTTCAACCCCAACCGGCTTCAACGTGAGGCTGAGCGGCCATGCATCGTTGCGCTACATCATGACGCGCACGGATCCTATCGATCTGCCCGCAATCGAGCTGCCTCCGGCCCCGGCGGGTACACGGGATGTTTCGATAAAGAAGCCGAATGAATCTTTCGGTGATCCGGCCACGCTGCGCAACCTCCGGCTGAGCGGAAACGCCGGGATGATTGAAGTGCCTCCTGGCGCCTATGGAGATTTTGCCGCCAGCAGCCAGACCGCATTTGTTTTGGGAGCGGCAGGGTCTTCGGTTCCCGTTATCTACAACCTCCAGTCGCTGGCATTAAGCGGCGGCGCCCGTGTGCAGTTGCTGAGCCCGGTAGTGATCCATGTAGCGGGCTCTGTCACGGTTTCCGGTAATGCTCAAATCGGCGAAGAAGCCGATTCGAGCCGTTTGATTCTGATGATGGCAGGGAGTGAACTCGATGTCAGCGGCAGCAGCCGTGTGTATGCCATGGTGCGCGCTCCCCAGACCACTGTCACGATTGGCGGCGACTCGGAACTTTCGGGCGCCCTGGTATGCGACAACCTGAGTTTGAGCGGCAATGCGCTGTTGCGCGTTGCGATAGACAACCAGCCTCCGAACGTCAGCGCAGGATCAGATCAGTCGATTACGCTTCCTCAAGATACGGTTGAACTGAATGGAACCGCTGCCGACGACGGGCTGCCCGCCGATATCCTCAGCGTTTCGTGGAGCCGGGTCAGCGGCCCGGGTTCTGTCGTCTTCGATGATGCCAACAGCACGGCTACGACGGCAATCTTCTCATCGGCCGGCATTTATGTATTGCGTTTGACGGCGTCCGACGGACAGTTGACAGGCAGTTCTGAAGTCACTATAACCGTGATCCCTCAAAATTTGCCTCCGTTTGCCGATGCGGGGCCGGATCAGATAATCACGCTGCCGGCAGTTGCTGTCCTCAATGGGACTGCGGCTGATGATGGGCAGCCAACCGGCACACTGATGGTTTCCTGGAGCAAGGTCAGCGGGCCCGGAACCGTGGCTTTTTCCAATCCGGCTTCGGCGGTGACCGAAGCGTCTTTCAGCGTCGCGGGTGAATATGTGCTCCGGCTTACCGTCAGCGATTCGGTGCTATTCGTAAGCGATGACATTACTGTCACCGTAAAGCCGGAGAATCATGCTCCTGTCGTGAACGCGGGATTCAGTCAGACAATTACACTTCCTGCGCAGGCGCAGCTGAGCGGCCAGGCAAGCGATGACGGACTCCCGGAGGGAAGCTCGTTCGTCGTGACATGGAGCCGGATTGAAGGGCCCGGAGCCGCTGCATTTGCCGACATTCATAGCGCCGCGACAACGGTTTCGTTCAGCACGGCCGGCGTGTATGTTCTTCAGCTTTCGGCTACGGATGGAGTGCTGACTGCAAGCAGCACGGTATCGGTTACGGTGAATCCCGAGTCCGGGCAGACGCTGCCGCCCGATCCGGCAGCAGTTGCTCCACCATTAGATCCAACCGTCGCAACGACGATGGAGGATGCGGTCCGATTCCTTTATACGGGAGCGAATCCGATCCAGCGGGGCGTCGAGCCTGAAGCTCTGAATCCGATCCGTCTGGCGGCTGTAAAAGGGAAAGTATTCGATCGCGCGGGTGACCCACTGCCTGGCGTGACAGTGACGATTTTGAATCATCCGGAGTTCGGATACACGCTGAGCCGTCTGGACGGCGGCTATGACATGGCGGTCAACGGCGGCGGATTGTTGACGGTGAACTTCGAGAAAGAGGGATATCTTCCGGCCCAGCGGCCTGCGAATGCTCCATGGCAGGACTATGTACTTGTTGAAGAAACCCGCATGGTGACGCTGGATACTGAGGTAACCGCGGTCGACCTTTCCGCGCCGGATATGCAGGTGGCCCGTGGCAGTGTCGTGACGGATGAGGATGGAACCAGGCAAGTGACCATGCTGTTTTCGCCGGGCACAACGGCAACGATGCAGCTGCCGGATGGGGCCACGCAAGATCTGTCGATGATGCATGTGCGCGCAACCGAATATACCGTGGGGCCAAACGGACCCAAAGCGATGCCGGCGCCGTTGCCGCCGCAGTCGGCCTACACCTATGCCGCGGAGTTCAGCGTGGACGAGGCTTTGGCGGCAGGCGCCGTCAGCGTGCAGTTCAATCAACCGGTTGTCTCCTATGTTGATAATTTTTTGAATTTCCCTGCCGGAACGATTGTGCCGGTTGGGTATTACGACCGGATGCAAGGCTTATGGATAGCCACCGACAGCGGACGTGTAATTAAAACCCTGAGCATCGCAAATGGCTTGGCCGAAGTCGATACCGATGGAGACAATATCGGCGATAATGATCCGGCATTAGGAATTACCGACGCCGAGCGCGGGCAACTGGCAATGCTGTATGCGGAAGGCCAAAGCCTGTGGCGCGTAAAGATCACGCATTTCACGCCGGTTGATCTCAATTGGCCCGCTGTCCTGCCCGCGGATGCAGTCGCGCCGGAACAGCCTATGCCTGAAATGAACAAGCCCAAGGAGCCTGATTGTACTGAAGAGGGTTCCATAATTCAGTGTCAGAGCCAGATCCTGGGAGAAAGAATCGGCGTTGCAGGAATACCTTTTTCCCTGAATTATCGTAGTGACCGGGCGCCTGGAAATCGAGAGGAAATGGTGGCTAGGATATCTGTCAGCGGAGACGGCGTTCCCGCCAGTCTTGTGCGAATCGAAGTGAGTGCAACAATTGCCGGACACCGGCTTAGTTGGGACATGGAGCCGCTTCCAAATCAATCGGTGGATTTTGCCTGGGATGGGAAAGATGTCTATGGGCGTCCGACAATAGGCTGGCATTTTCTGGATATTGATATCGGCTACGTATACTCGCCCAACTATGCGAGAGCGACGCTATTTGGATGGCCTCCTGTCAGCCCGCTCATGACGGTGGCACGTGATAAAATTGTGATACACCAGAAATTTTCGGAATACATCCGGAGCGCTCTGATTCCAGTCAATGAGATCCAGGCACTTGGAGGATGGACATTGGATGCCCATCACTCGTACGATCCCGTCGGCCAAATCCTGCTTTTCGGTGACGGCAGCCGAAAAGACCAGCACGACATCAATAATTCAATGATCACAGCGGCAGGCGGAGGCAATCCACCGGACGGACTGGGCGACGGAGGTTTGGCAACGCAGGCAGCCATTTCCGGAAACATGCCCATTCCGGTTGTAGCGCCGGATGGCAGCCTCTATATTCGCGACGGCTTTCGCATTCGCAAGGTGGATCTGGACGGTATCATCCGGACGGTGGCAGGCAATGGCGGATTCTGCGATCTTGATGAATCTTCATGTGGAGAAGATGGGCCGGCAATTGAGGCACCGATCAACGCCCAGTCTCTGGATCTGGGAACCGATGGGAGTCTCTTTATAAAAACCTATGGCGACTGGCGTATATTGAAGATCGGCCCGGATGGAATAGTTCATACCATTGCAGGAGATGGAACTTCATGTGTGTACTCTGGAACAAACAATTGCGGCGATAACGGGCCGGCCCGCCTGGCTCGCTTTTCCAACTCGTATCCGGACAAAGGAATAGCCCTGGGGCCCGACGGGGGCATTTATATCGCGGATACCGGCAACTATCGGATCAGGCGCATCGGTCCGGATGGGATCATCAGCACTGTGGCAGGAACGGGAGTTAGCGGGTTCAGCGGCGATGGCGGACCTGCGACTCAGGCGTCTTTCAGTTGGCCCAGCGGCATTACAGTCGGCCCGGATGGAAGCCTTTATGTCTCCGACTTGTACCGCGTGCGGCGCATCTTGCCTGATGGAATTATACGAACGATTGCCGGCATCGGAGTGCGCTGCGATGCCAAAACCTCTCCGTGCGGAGATGGAGGGCCTGCATTGGAAGCGAAGATATCGCCAAAGAGTATTGCCCTCGCCCGGGATGGCAGTCTGCTGGTAGCGGATGGATCCTCCGCCGATCGGATTCGCCTGATAAGTCCCGACGGCATCATTCGAACAATTGCCGGAGGAGGAAATCAATCCTTCAAGGAAGGAATTCCAGCCAGTCAGTTTTCTCTATATATGCCTCGTCAAATAGCGGTTGCTCCCGATGGCAGCTTTTACATAGATTATAGCGGCAGTCCGAAACGAGTCCTCCATGTGCTGAATCCTCTGCCCGGAATGAGCGCCGGAAACATCGCGATCTCCTCGGATGACGGAACCGAGATATTCGAATTTGACAGCCGGGGCCGCCATCTGCGGACGCTCAATGCTCTGACTTCAGCGGTTCTTTATGAATTCGCCTATACGCCAAACGGCCGCCTGGCATCAATCACCGATGGCGATGGCAATGCAACCATCATTGAGCGGGACGGCGAGGGAATACCATTGACCATAATAGGACCTTTCGGCCAGCGCACCGAATTGACGCTGGACCCGAACGGCTATCTGGC
>JAFGIY010000226.1 GCA_016929335.1 Acidobacteriota bacterium
CCCGCATTGCCTGCGTCGCGGCGCCTTGCATCTGCCCGCCCGGCGCTCGCGTCAAAATGTAAACTTATTGTTGCGCGGGCCCTTAGTAAGATCTAGACGATCGAGGGATTACAGGTTTGTGCTATTATATCCAATTATGAAAACACTTGTGAGCATCGCATGGATAATCTGCGGATTTTTGCCGCTGATGGCCAGAGACTATGAGATAAAAGCCATAAAAATTCAGCCCATCGAGTCCTATCCTGCCCGAACAACCGTGGGAACAGTCACGATTGCAGTGGATCCATTCTATACGAATGCGAAGTCCTATACGGCATTTGATGTCAAACAACTGAATTCTCGCGGGTATTTCCCCGTTCATGTCATAATTCAGAACACTTCGCAGGATTTTCTAATCATACGGACGCGCAATATCCTGCTCATTACGAGTTCCGGAGAACAGCTCTATACAACGCCTGTAGCCGTCTTGCTCGACGATATCTTCAAATCTGATGCCGTAGACAGGCTTTCTCAAAGCGCATCCTCCAAATCCTCCAGGAAGAAGAACATTGGCACACCTCTATCCGATTTCACCAGCAAGGATTTAACCAATAAGCTTGTAAATCCGAGAGAAACTGCCGGCGGATTTCTATTTTTTACCAATCCTGATCCGAAGAAAAACCTTTTTGCCGGAAGCACGCTCTTCATCCCCAAAATCGAAGAGGAAGGCACACACAAATCCCTTGGGCCGTTTTCCATACCACTCGATCCCGCAATATCACCATCAAAATGACAGGCGGACTATGCACGGATCCATTGACGAATGATAACTCATGGTTGATATCGCGGAACTCATTCATGCTTTTCGGGGCCGGTATGGTAGCTTTCCAAGAGTTTTTTTCGCCCCCGGCAGAGTAAATCTTATCGGTGAGCATACCGATTATAACGAAGGTTTTGTTCTCCCCATGGCAATTGACCGAGGAACCGCAGTTGCCATCGCGGCGCGCCCTGATACTATACTGCGGGCATTTTCTCTCAATCTTAATGATACCGTCCAATTGAACGTTGAAAATCCCGGTCCCGGCCGTCACGGAAACTGGCTGGATTATGTGGAAGGGATGGTATCTGCCATTACGGAGCGCGGAATAATCCTGACGGGTGCAGATGTAGCCTTGGCAAGCGATGTATCCATAGGCGGAGGCCTTTCATCTTCCGCCGCTCTTGAAGTTGCGCTGGGAATGGCTCTTGTTTCCATTTCCGGAGGTTCACTGGACAAGCGCTCACTTGCCTTTGCGGGCCAGACTGCCGAATATCGCCATGTAGGCATTCATTGCGGAATCATGGATCAGTTCACTTCCGTATTCGCCCAAAGAAATCATGCGATTCTGCTGGACTGCCGCTCTCTCGATGCAAAGAACGTTCCACTTCGAATCCGCGAATACCAGGTTGTTATATGCGATAGTCGTGTCCGGCATTCACTTGCTTCATCCGAATACAATCAGCGTCGCCAGGATTGCGAACTGGGAGCAAAACTGCTAAGCACCGTTCATCCCGGACTACGGTCTCTCCGTGATGCAAGCCTCCTCGATCTGGAAAAGCATCAATCCTCTTTCACGCCCCGAGTAATGCAGTGTTGCAGACATGTAATAAGCGAAAACGATCGCACTTTGCGGGCGGCGCAAGCCTTGTCCGCGGGCGATGTATTCGAGATGGGCAAGCTGATGTCTGAATCGCACAATTCACTGCGAAATGACTACAGAGTCAGTTGTCGCGAACTGGATTTGCTGGTTGAAATTGCGATGACTCAATCCGGAGTCCTGGGTGCCAGGATGACCGGAGGAGGATTCGGAGGCTGTACGGTAAACCTCGTACATCGAGAGAATTTTCAGGAATTCTGCGACGTTGTCGCGCGGGAATATCAAACACGAACGGACATCAAGCCGGTAATTTTTGCGGTAGATGCCGGTGATGGTGCCAGAGAGATTATCCCGAAGGGCTCACAACGGATCTGGATTTAGACTGTACTTTGCGCAATCATCGCCGGGGACTCCAGAGTCCGCTGGCGATGATCTGCAGCATTCAATTACACAAAAATTTATTTGCGCTTGATTCTAAAGACTTCCGCGTAGATGCGCCTTAATGGAGCAACACAGTATTGATGAATCAGCTCCATAAAATTGGGCGGCTCGGCGACAAGATCATCAAGGTATTCATCTTCAATTCCGAAGGCAAGCCGCACAATGTCCGCCTTGCCTTCTCTCGTTTCCAATGTAATGCTGCCCTGCAGATCTTCAGGGAGGTGGAAAATATCGCAGTTGCACAGCTTCCTTAATTTTTTAAAACCTTCGATCTGTTTTTCCTTATTCTGCTGATAATAAGCTGCCAGCCTGCGAACGAGTTCGCCATAATTAAAATTCGGCACTTTATTGTTAACGCTAACCTCAAGCGCACAGCTGTCGCCTTCCAACATAAGGCATAAACCATAGGTGAAATCCAGGTCGCCTTTGTTGAACTTGATTCTATGGCCTGTTTCGTCGTGAAAACGCTTTAGTTCTTCTGGAACTTCCAGGCCGGGATTTTCCGCTTTCTTTTCGGCAGTTATATAGTAGTCGCTAACGCTTAGGTACCACTGATCAATAATTGCTTCAAGGGCCTTATCAATCAGTGCTGCAGTTTTTGGGGGGGTTTTACGCTTTACGGGCAATCTTTTATTCCTCAATTATGTTGACAAAAACAGTAACCCTGACAAACGCCGCTTCTAGTATATCATGGCGCTGTTTGGCCGCATTCAAAATAAAAGCTACAAATATGAACGCCTCTGAACAGCATGCCCAGATTCATATCTTGCATCCACACAGGCTGTTGATTCAATTGACAGCAATCACCCCATCAGGGATAATTCAGGTCCGTCAAGCTGGCTGTGGGTGGTTAGCTCAGCTGGGAGAGCGCCGCGTTCGCAATGCGGAGGCCGGGGGTTCGATCCCCCCACCATCCACCATTCAACTACTTCTTCTGCTCAGTTAAAGGGAATCGATACACCAGAACTGCATAGGCGGAGGATGCCTTGGGTTCTCCCCGATAATCTTCAGCGGGCTCAAATTCCCATTGGCGAACTGCTTCGATGCTTACATCCGTCAGCGATCCTGCCGATTTCACCGTTTGAACCTCCGCAACCCTTCCTTCTGCTGAGATCTCCATCCTGAGAATCACGGCTCCCTGGCCCAATATTTGAGCAGGATACGCGGGCCCGATAATAGTCTTTGGATATGGCAGAACGTCCGTCGTCCTCCTGCCGCCCATTTTCTCTCCGGCATCCTTCAAATAGTAGATGTTAGGCTGTCTGAAATGAACGATAACGAGATCATCACTGTCTTTGTCGGGATGAAGGCGCCATTGTTCAAGGGCGGATTTGGCAGAATTCAAAAAGGGTTCTTCGCCCCAAGGAATTTCAATTTGTTCTACCTTTCCGGCAACCGAATGCAACGCTGCGACAACAGTTCCGCCGCTAATGGCATTCGGAGGATATATTGGTTCGACAAAGGCGCTTGAGCCAAAGCTGATCCATAGGCCAATAATCTGCAGTGCTTTCATGCTTAAAGCGTAAGCCCGGAGCGCGATCAGTTCAAGAGCTACCAATTTCTGGCATTCCGCAAGACTATGGCAGGCTGTATGGCTGTAACGTCCGGAATCAGAACAGCTTGGACTGTATGTACAGCCTGCAAGAGCGCGGAACGCACTTTTTCATCCCTCTCGACATTCAGATGTTCTTTTAGCAATTGCATGGACTCTGCAGATCCGATGCATGCGAGCGCTTGAACCGCGCTTTGCCGCAAGACCGCCATCTCATGCTTTAAATAGCGCTGCAAATATTGAACAGCTTTTTGCTTCCCGGTTTTTGCCAGAGGAGTCAAGGCAATGATGGCGCTTTCCGGGTGCTCGCCGATGTACTCTCGAATAGCATCGAAAGCCTCGCCGGATCCTATTTTCCCAAGTGCTTCGATGGCGCATTCCGTATGGAAAGAGCTTCTCAGATCGCTAAGAATAAGTGGAGTTGCAGCCTCGATCCTGAGTTCGCCGAGGACCCGGATTAATCCCCAGCGCACTCGGTCTCCCTCCTCCGGATAAATCTTGACGATGGCTTTCGCCTCGGCAGAGGAAAGCTTTTCCACCATTTCGCGAACTACGCTGAGGCGCTCTCTGGTAGTTCCTGTCCGAAGCACATGAAACCAGGATTCGATACGATCAGTTTTGATCGGGGGTGCGTTGAAGTCATCCGCAATAGTGAATGCCTTATTTAAAGGCGGGCTTGGGCAGGCCGTTATCCTGCTCTTCTCGCTTGAGAATCCAGAAAATCTCTCCAATTCAGCCTGCAACTGGCCGGCGTGTTCATATCTGCCGTCCGGATCGGTTGCAAGACATTTTTCGAGGATTTCCTGCAGGGATTGGAGAAACGACGGATTTACCTCAAAAGGACGCGGGAAATTGCCCAGAGGAGGAAACCCCATGAGCATTTCATAAAGAATTGCACCAAGGGCGTATACATCCGCCCTTCGATTTACCCTTCTTGAGCTAAAGCGTTGTTCGGGAGCCAGATAGGCGATAGTTCCCAATATTTCCCCGGATTGAGTCAGCGCGGACTTATCATAATTCAGCATCTTGGCGATGCCAAAATCCGAGATCACAGGATTTCCAGTTTTATTCAACAGGATATTGGAGGGCTTGAGATCACGATGGATCACTCCGTTTTCATGCGCATAGCCCATCGCGGCACAAACAGGCATGAAAAGCTCAACAGCGGCATTTATTGCCATTTTGCCGTGAGCCAGCAGGCGATTCAGGTTACCTCCGGGCATGAATTCCATCGAATAGTAATAGCATTCCTCCAGGACACCGTTGTCTGATATCTTGATGATTCCCGGATGCGTGAGGCCTCTGATAATTTCAATTTCACGCAAAAAGCGGGCATAGGTGGAAGGACTCAGTGAAGCACATTTTGCCAGGATCTTGTATGCACGCTTCTCCCGTGTTTTTGGATTGATGCCGAGATAGACTTCGGACATTCCTCCTGCACCGATTTGCTCAACGAGATAGAAATTACCGATTTTCTTGCGATTCATGCTCATAAGCTATCGATCGCCACCGACGCGAAGGGATTTTTTCCATGCTTCGGCTCTATTTCGGCCGAGAGACTTCGCCCTGTAGAGCGCGACATCAGCATTCTCAAGCAGGTTTTCGGCGCTGATTATATTTGCCCGGCCCGAGGCGATTCCCAAACTGGCGGTAACTGCGGCTTCCATACCAAGCTCAGGACTGATAGTCGTTTCTATCATCTTCCTGATTCTCTCTGCCACCTGAATTGCACCCTTTGAACCGGTTTCCGGCAGTATGATCAAGAATTCATCACCGCCAAACCGACCTGCTTTGTCCCGCTTCCGAATGGTCGAATGGAGGATATTGGCAACGCATTGCAGGATCCGATCACCTGCCAGATGGCCGTTGAGATCATTCATGCTTTTAAATTTATCTATATCCATCAGGATCACAGACATCCATCGGCGATACCGAGCGCTGTCGGCAATCTCTTCAGATAAAGTTCTGGTTATGCTTGCTTTGTTCAAAAGAGAGGTCAGGCTATCGGTTGTTGCGAGACGGTAGATTTCGTCAAAAAAGCTCTGTTCTGCCACATCCCGATGATCAAACTTCAAAATTGTGCGGCCCAAAAAGATTTTATCGCCCGGTTTCAGTACGGTTTTGCGTGCCGAAGCATAGTTGACCAGTGTTCCATTGCTGCTGCCAAGATCACACAGCACAATTTTGATTTTCGGGCTTTGTCCCTTTTTGACGATTTCCCTGCGATAAATCTGCAAATGCTTCCGCGACACGGCAGGATCGGCGATGATTATGTCGCAGTCGCTTCCACGCCCCACCGTCATTTGTCGCTGCACGATCGGGATTTCCTTCCCGAGCGCCGGGCCGGATAAAAATGTCAGCGTAGGTATGAAGGCTGAGACCGTACCAAACATGCCGCTTGATTTAATGGTTCTCCCTCCGTCCGGAAGGAAGGATGCATCCATGCTGTCTTTTTTCAATTCACGTTCCATTTTTGTTGACACCCAAATCTTATTGCCTGAAATACCCCTTAATTAAGCGACACGGACCGGAATTGAGTCCGGTGTGGCACCAGATAGACCTCACTGCCGACGACATCAAGCACAGCCGCCATATCATGAACACGGGTACGAGTCAGCTTGAAATCACGCGCAATGCTATAAATGATGGTTTTTTCTTCTGCAAGGAAACGCAACCTCGAGATTACTTCAATCGGTACATGCCGAAAAACGGCCAGCAATTCGGCACGATCAGACGCGATACCTTTCATTGCTTCCGCTTCACGCAAAAAGCCTCTACGTTCTGAATCCTTCAATCCCTCAATTCTGATGCTGGTTCGCGAATGAGGCAGCGTTGATATCTGAAATATTGAAGCCTGAACCGGAGGATTAGCGAACAATAACCGGTTCCCGTCCAGAAGTAATGGGGGCCGGCAAAACAAATTTGCGGGTTCATGAACTTCCGGATCGGACAAGCCTGGCACACTGGACCGGCAGGCTGGATTCATATCCACTTTTTCATTCCGGATACGTGCCAAATGTTCATCCGGAAGCCGGGTATCATATATTGTTGCTTTTCCAATAAGGACCGTCTGACGAATCATGCTGTTGAATGCGGACATGCCTGCATCAGGCTCGGATTCCGACAACGAATATTTCATGAGATCTGCAAGGCCGTCCTTCACGCAAGCCGTCGCCGCAAGATCTTCGTCAAGGCTGACTGCGGAGGCGCCGAGTTCCAGGGACTCATTCCGTACTGCGTCGGCAGCATTCCGAAGGCGCAATTTCAGATTGAGCTTTCGTAGAAGCCCCGCGCCAAAACCTGATTCCTGAGTCCGGCTCCCCTTTTCAAGCCAGTACTTCAGCCTCTCTTCGCTTCGCCACATAAACTCTGCAAGGCAGCAGTGATTCGATCCAATGGTTCCAGAATATCCATTGTGCGGGCAATTTCCTGAAGCCATGCCACAATATTAAGTTGCACGGTTTCATCTGCAGTCGAAAATGCCAATCTCAAATATTCCGAATCCTCCTCAAGCTCGATAATGGCCTCCCGGTCCCGTATCCGATTGAAAGTTCCGGAAATATCGCTCGGCGGCAGGCTATATTTCTGAATCGCCACTATCTCTCTGTCCGCAACGGGGCCAAGAAATTCTTTTTCGCTGTAACCGGTGATGAAGAAATTAGGCAAAGTGCGGATCTCGCGTCCCAATCGGTCCCTAATAACGGTTTCACGCAGATATTTCTCCAAAACATTTCCGTAAAGTATTTTGTGCAGCTTGGTTGCAGTCACGGGTTCTGTATACTTGAACTCGAGGGGTACACCGATCTGATTGGTGATTAGAATACCTCCCATATGCTTCTCCTCGATTTTAAGATGGGAGAAGTATCCGACGTGCTTTCGCGATGAAGAAATAACCTGCTTTTCCTGAATCGTCATTCCAGTAGCCCATTACAGTTATCGGCGTTAGCTACTGGATCCTTTATGTATAGGCGAATGCTACCGGCAACACATTTTGAGATTGGGATTATGGAGGGAATATGAATGATTTGAAAAAGCGGAGACTCCAGCCTCCATACCTCTATCAGCTGGAGTCTTTGCCATAATTCTTCCTATTTCAGGTCTTTCATGGCGTTTTTTATCAATTTGTCTTGTCCGACAAGACTTCCTCCGTGGACCGCTCTATAGGCAAGGTCAAGCTGTTGTTTGGATTTAGTCGAAAGGGGATTTGGGATAGAGGCACCCTTTGCGAAAGCATCCATTGCCTCATCAATTTTCTTGGAGTTTTTCAGGGCAACACCGTAAAAGAAATACACCTCTCCAAATTTTGGGCGAATTTTAAGAGCCTGCTCGCAGAGGCCGCGAACAGCAATATAATTTGATTGTTTCGTCAGCGCTTCCAGATCTCTCGCAAAAAGGTTATCGGCATAGTTTCTCAGTTTGGAATCTATATCACGTCTTTCGCCATAAAAATTCACCATTTTTTCCGCACGTTTGATGACATTGCTTGTCTTTATGATGGTCTGGATTCGATCATAATCCTCCTGATACTTAATATCTGCCAGTGTCTCATCCTGGGCTTTGATCATCGAAACGGCCGAAATAAGAGCCAGAGCAAAGCAGGGGGCTAAAATTCTGAAAGAGCGAAAATTTCGAAACATCGATGACTCTCCTTATAGAATGCCTATTTACAAATAGGAACCGGAATGTTAAAAACTTCCTGCACGGGCGCCTAGCTCAGCTGGTAGAGCACTGCGATCACACCGCAGGGGTCACAGGTTCGAGTCCTGTGGCGCCCATTCTTACCGATGCCAATCCAGAAAAAAAGTTTGCTGTTTTTCCCTTTTTTCAGAATGCATAGTATATTGTCTGCTCCATGATTTTATAAAGACTTTTTGTCTTTTTTAATCAAAGCCAAAAGTCGCATCAAAGATTTTGCGATTAAAGGCACCAATGAATTGGCTTGCAGCGCAGCGGAAAGAGCCATCTGTGAGGTTTTTGGCCAAATGGCCGAGATGATTGCGCATTATGAACTTCTGGATAAGCTTGGCGCCGGAGGCATGGGTGAAGTATATCGGGCGCATGATACCCGCCTGGGCCGAGATGTTGCGCTGAAACTTCTTCCTGAAAACCTTGCCGATAATCCGGTCTATCACCAGCGATTCCAGCGAGAAGCAAGAGCGGCTTCGGCCTTGAATCATCCGAACATATGCACAATCTACGAAATCGGTGAGTTCGAAGGCAGGCACTACATATCTATGGAGTTGCTGGAAGGACAAACGCTGCGAACGATGATTCACGGCAAACCGCTGTCTGTCGATCAGGTCATCCGGATTGTTCTGCAAATCTCCGACGCTCTGGAAGCCGCACATGCCAAGGGCATTGTTCACAGGGATATCAAGCCAGCAAATATCTTCGTTACACAGCGCGGTTATGTAAAGATTCTGGATTTTGGTTTGGCCAAGCAGTCCTCAATGGATGGGCCTTCATCCGGTTCCGGCCCATCAGAAGCTTCCCCGATTTCCCACAAATATCCGAGTGAATATGTAAGCTCACCGATGGCGGCTCTCGGTACTCTTCCGTACATGTCGCCGGAGCAGGCTCTCGGTGAAGACCTTGATGCCCGGACTGACCTGTTCTCGCTGGGATCTGCGCTCTATGAGCTTTCTACAGGCATCGCAGCCTTCAGGGGAAATACTCCACCGGCATTATTCCAGGAAATACTGACGAAAACACCCCTCTCCCCAAAGCAACTGAATCCAGAGCTTCCTCAGAGGCTCAACGATATCATCTGCAAGCTTCTTGAAAAGGATCGCGGGCTGCGGCATCAGACTGCAGCCGATTTGTGTGCAGACCTGAAACGCCTGAAACGCGATCTTGATCTCCACCACGCGATTGCCAACAGCCCTCTCAACTCTGCTTCCTTATCCTCCGATGATATTTCGCCTGCAACGGATATTCCAAGGGATCGTTTCGGATACTTTCTTTCGGAAAATCCCCGCTTTTCGCGATGGCGATCTCTGTTGTTCCGTCCAAAAGCCGTAATCCCTATTGCCGCAATCATCTTGGTTTTTCTGGCGGCAGCCGCTTTGATATTGTTGCGCAGTTCCCGGTATTTCCCGTGCATGGAATTTGGCGGTTTTACCGGCGGATCTCAATCCGTTGATGCTCAAATAGTCGGTTTTGTGTTTAAAAGAACAATGTCCCAGTTTCCTGAAGTAACGGTAGTAGACGAACAGGAATTCGGCCATCTGCTAACGATTGAAAAATCCCGCCCCAAAATGGAACGATCCGAAACCGGCTTTGCTTCCCTGCTTATGAAGATCCTGCCCGCGAAATGGTACAAGATGGAACCCGCTATGCTGCTTTCCGGTCAGGTAAACGATTCTCTGGGACAACTGGAGATCAGACTGACCTGCGTGACTCGCGGCAAAAAAAACACTATTCTGCGCCGATTCCGCGGTCTGGATGAGCTTTTAAACAAAGGGATTGATTCGCTGGTCCTGCATATACTGAATCGCTATGATCCTCAAATTGCGGATCGGCATATTAAGGGCAGACAGCACGATTATCGTTCTGCCGTGCAGTTGCTTTCACCGCGATGGAATGCAGTCCGTCATTACTATAGTGGCGCAAAGGCGTGGGAGCGGCTGGAGATGAGCACAGCAGAGCGTGAATTTCGTTCTGCTCTTGAAATTGATCCTAATCTGGCCCTTGCCCACCTGAAGTTGGGCGAGGTGAGGGTTTTCCAAAACCAGTGGGATGCAGCACAATCCGCTATCCTTTCTGCGCGCAAACAAGCGGAATCTCTGACAGAAGCGGATCAATATCGTGTGGAAGCCTTCCTTGCGCGTGTCTTTGGGAAACCCTTCGATGAACAAATTCATTTTCAGAAACTAATTGAGCTTCAGCCCTTCAATAAAGACAATCTCTATGAGTTGGCTGAATCTTACTTTCACACCGCCGAAGTGGATGAAGCTATCAGCAAATATCAGGATGCTTTGAGCCTCGATGGCAACTTTGCCCGAGCTTACAACCACCTCGCTTATTGCTATTCGTGGAAAGGGGAGCACGCAAAAGCCCTGGCCGCCTGCCGTCGATACCTTGAACTGGATCCCTCTGCGAACGCATATGACAGCCTCGGAGACGCCTATATGCAGGCGGGAGACTACCTCAAGGCCAGGGAAATGAAATTAAAAGCAAT
This sequence comes from Acidobacteriota bacterium, assembly GCA_016929335.1. Classification (GTDB taxonomy): domain Bacteria; phylum Acidobacteriota; class UBA6911; order UBA6911; family UBA6911; genus UBA6911. Next base: position 10,790 of record JAFGIY010000226.1, read on the forward strand.
CCTGTTGGATCCCCAGATGTATTATGCCAGCCTGAATCTTGGATATATCGAATTACTTTGCGGGCGCAACAGGGCTGCCGAAAAACATCTTAAATCATTCCTTGAAGCCCCGGACTATATCATTCGAGCAAGATATTACGCCGCTCTTGCCTTTTTATACTATCGCGCAGGCGACCTGGATGCGGCGATGAAGATGTGTGAGAAGGGTTTTGAAATGGCAGGCCCCGTACAATATGACGCACCTCATGATGAGCTGATTTGGGAAAGCGGAATGATCCAGCTTAAACGCCGGAACCTGCCCGCGGCGCACAGAGCTCTGAGCCAGCTTCGCAATATCCTGAATTCCAATCTGATTACAGCTATGAATTACAAGCCTTCGTATAAATATTATCTGCATCTTCTTGCCGGAATCTCCGCGGAAGAAGGTAATCTGCAGGAAGCCGCAGCCGCCATTAAGGATCTGAAATGGATAAAAACAAAGCTGGGATACTGGAGCACTCCCTATGACCAGGCATTCTTTCTCGATGCAATCGGCCAGATTTATGAAAGAATGAACCGGATGCCGGACGCACAGGATGCGTACCACGAAGCTCTTTCCTATAATCGTCATTATGCACTTGCGCGGTTTCATCTCGCAAAGCTTTTAAAAAATGCGGGATCGCTGGATGAAGCCCGCAGGGAAACAGCCATCTTCCTGACAGAGTGGCAAATGGCGGATCCCGATTGCATGGAGATGGTTGAGGCCAGGCAGATTATGGCGCAGCCGCAGGTGCCAAAGGCGGGAAAATAGAATGATTCAAGGTGTACTATTCGATCTCGATGGAGTCATTGTCGATACTCTGCATTATCACTATCTGGCGTGGAAGCATATGTTTGAAAAGCTGGGCGGGACTGTAAGCGAGCATACCGTCCTTTTGCATGAAGGAAGGAATTCCCGGGAAATACTGCCGATCCTGATGAAGGAGGCCGGAGTGGTCATTCCGCCAGACCAGCAGGAAGACTTCATCGAAACAAAACGCTCCTTCTACCGCAGCATCGCCCGGGTCGTGCAATACCCGGGGGCATTTAAGGTTATCGATGAATTGAGGGGACGCGGGTACAAAACAGCCTTAGTTACAGCTTGTGCTCTGAATAACATGCATCATTCGCTGAGCGAAGAGCAGCAGGGTCATTTCGATTTTATCATTACCGGAGATGAGGTCGCCCGCGCCAAACCTTTTCCCGATCCCTATCTGGCCGCGGCGCGCCATCTGCGGCTCGAACCTGAGGAATGCGCAGTTGTCGAGAACGCGCCGCTTGGGATCGAAGCAGCCAGGAAGGCGGGGATGTATTGCATAGCGATAGAAACTACGCTCGGGAAGGAATACCTTTCTTCCGCGGATTGCATTCTCCAGAATATCGAAGAGTTGATAACCCTGCCTATTTTAAAGCCCTAAAAAAACGGAAGCTTCAAGGTTTCGGGACAATTCTTAAACCGTGCCTGTCGCGAAGCCGCCCGCGCGCTTGTGGCGGATTCGAATTGATAAATCCGTCCGAGTCATTCCAAACATCGACCGGTTGAGCTCTTAAGACCAGATCATATGCGGAATCGGCAACCATTCTTTCTTCGATCATCGGAACATTGATGCTGGAGGCCAGTGACAGGCAATGCCGGCAGATCATATTGATGTTCAGGGGAATTCCTCTTGAATACAGCGCAATAGTAGATAATGCCGCCGAGCTGAACAATTGCCGGGTGCATCCCGCAATCCGCAAACGATGCAGGACATAGCTCCCGACTTCTCCTTCGTCAAGCGGCACAAGCCGACAGTATCGGTTTATGCTCTCACCATTCCAGTCCCGGCCGGATTGCGTAAGCTTCGCCAGCAACTCCTGACGGCCGGAGAGCACAATTTGGACGAGCTTCTGCTGTCCCATTCCCAGCCTGGAGAAAAGGCACAGGTTATCCAGCGTTTCCAGATTCAGTTCCTGTGCTTCATCACAAAGGAGGATGACTCTTCTCCCATCCCGATATTTGGAAATCAGCCATTTTTCGAAAAGCTGCAGGTTTTCATGCAACTCCCTTCCTATGCCTTCCACACCCAGAATCGCCATGACAGATCGTACCAATTCCGCCCGGTCGACAAAGGAGCCCGGAAAAACGGCAATCTCCGATTGGTGGCGGAGGTTTTCGCTGAGGTAGTTGATGAGCGCCGTTTTCCCCATCCCTGACTGCGCAAAAAGCACGCCAAGGCCGCGGCCTTCGATCACCATGTTGCGCAGCGACTTGTATACATTCTGATGAACACGGCTGAAATGATAAAACCTGGGATTGGCGATGAAGCTGAATGGATCTTCATGCATGCCTGCAAAATATCTATTCCGCCTTGCTCCGCTTGGCGGTCCCGGCAATCCTCGTTCCATCAGCAATCCAATTCGCGATTCTCGCACTCCTCCGTTCCAGTGATCCCCCATGATAAAGGCACGGCAGTGATAAGACCTTTTCCCCGACATAAACTGCAGAGAACACGCGTTTCTTATGGAACTGAAATCGCCTGGCAGAAAAGACAGAATCTTCTGGGCAAGAAGCCCATCCAGCAGTTGCGGATCCGATGAATTTTCGGTATTTGGATAGCCGAGTATTTTTATAGATTCCGCATTGGCATACACCGGCTTGAAATGCGAATCGATCAATATGAATCCAGATGAGTTCAAGATTTTCCTCGCGATTATCGGCGGGCGCAATCTTTGGATTGCTTGAGGGGTAACTTATTGTCTCTATTACTGATCCTTCTGTCAATCGATTTTCTGAGCCACCGGCCTCGATTCCTGTATGCAGGAAGCCTGATTACTGAATTTGCCGAGAGCAACAGCACGGGGCAACTGCCGGGAAAAAGGAATCACCGGCATGGCAACGGCGGTATTTATTGCAGCTATTGCAGATAATACAGTTTCCATATTCCGATAAATTGTTTGCCTCCATTTTGGTTGAAAGAGGGCAGGCGGGCATTGATTGCATTCTCCAGCCCTGGTTTTTGAGATTTAGCCGGATGCACGGACACTGATACAATACTAACGTGGTGAGTATCCTATTCGAAAGCCGGGAACACAGTCATAGATAATATGAAAAGCAAACAGAAATACCCCCTGGACCTAAGCAAAGACGTCATCCTCGAAGATTACCGTATGGCATTCCGAAGCCGGCTGACAAGCATTATCGCCCGGCAGGAGGTATTTTCTGGAAAAGCCAAATTCGGCATATTCGGCGATGGAAAAGAAATAGCTCAGGTTGCGCTTGCCCATGCATTTCGCAGAGGTGATTTCCGCTCCGGGTATTATCGTGACCAGACGCTTATGTTTGTTTTGGGAATACTGAGCCTGGAGGAGTACTTTGCGCAGCTGTATGCTCATGCGGATCTTTCAGCGGAGCCTTTTTTCGGTGGAAGATCTATGACCGGGCATTTCGCCTCGCGGCTGCTTAATCCTGACGGCAGCTGGAAAAATCAGCTGGTTTCATACAACTCTTCGGCCGATTTATCTCCAACGGCTGCTCAAATGCCTCGACTTGTCGGCCTGGCTTTGGCATCCAAGCTTTACCGGTTCTTACCCGAACTGGAGAACCACGGAATTAGCTTCAGCCACAAGGGTGAGGAAATAGCCTTTGGGACCATTGGAAATGCATCCTGCGCAGAAGGTCTGTTTTGGGAATCCGTCAATGCAATCGCTGTCCTGCAGGTGCCCATGCTGCTTGCCATCTGGGACGACGGCTACGGTATCTCCGTGCCGAACGAATTGCAGATCGCCAAAGCGGATATCTCCAATGTGCTGGATGGATTTAGGAGGGGCAGGGATCGAAAACCCGGGATAGAAATATACAAAACCAGGGGATGGGATTATTTCCAGCTATGCAAAACGCTTGCTGCCGCAGCGGAAAAGGTTCGCCTGAATCATACGCCGGCCATCGTTCACGTAATCGAGCTGACGCAGCCGCAGGGCCATTCAACATCCGGCAGTCATGAACGCTATAAAACTGCAGACAGACTCAAGTGGGAGCGTGAATATGATTGCATTCGAAAAATGCGGGAACACCTTCTGGACCGCGCCATCTCCAATCCTGAAGAGCTGAATCAGATTGAAACCAGTGAAAAAGCCCTGGTCCTGGACTCGCGTGACAAGGCGTGGCAATTATTCCGCTGCCCAATTGAAGAAGAACGGCATTCTCTCTTAAGCATCCTTGAAAATGCCGCAAGAGAGGACCCGGCTCTGACCAAACTCCATGCAATACTCCAAGTGCTGCGGCAGCAGAAGAATCCGCTCAGGAGAGATCTGATGGCTCCTGCTATGGAAGCCTTGATTGCCCTGAGGACCAGCGATTCAATCCAGAGGACGGATCTGATGGCGTGGATGCAGAAACAGGATCGCATCAATGCCAATCGTTACGGATCAAACCTCTATAGCGAGTCTGCTGAGTCGGCTTTGAAGATAAGGGAAATACGCCCGATATATTCCGATAATTCAGCAGAGAAAGCCGGATTCGAAATCCTGAATGCCTGTTTTGATGAAGCGTTCGCTCGATATCCTCAACTGATTGCGATGGGCGAGGATATCGGCCGACTGGGCGATGTAAACCAGGGTTTTGCCGGACTTCAGAGCAAATATGGCGAGCTGCGTATCATGGACACCGGGATAAGAGAAGCTACCATTGTTGGCCAGGCGATTGGACTGGCATTGAGAGGCTTAAGGCCTATTGCGGATATCCAATATCTGGATTACCTGCTTTATGCCATCGAGCCCATGTCCGACGATCTTGCATCGTTGCACTGGCGGACCTGCGGCGGACAAAAAGCGCCCGTCATCATTAGAACGCGCGGACATCGGCTGGAAGGAATATGGCATTCCGGTTCTCCGATGGGAGGCATTTTGAACTGGCTTAGAGGCATCTACATCTGTGTTCCCCGAGATGCAACGCAGGCTGCCGGATTCTACAATACCATTCTGCGGTCCGACGATAGTGCGCTCATCATTGAAGTACTAAATGCGTATCGCAAAAAGGCAAAATTGCCCGACAACATCGGAGAGTTCTCAATTCCATTGGGCGTGCCTGAAGTTCTTCGCCCCGGGGCCGATGTTACCCTGGTTACGTATGGAGCCTGTTGCCCGATCGCGCAGGAAGCCTCAGAGCTTCTTCGGACGGCAGGGATCGATGTGGAAATCATCGATGTGCGTACGTTGATACCATTTGATGTGCGGGGCATCATCGTTGACTCGCTGAAAAAAACCAACAGAATCCTTTTCCTGGATGAAGATTGTCCCGGAGGCGCAACGGCTTATATGATGCAGAAAGTGATTGAGGAACAAGGCGGCTATCATTGGCTCGACTGCGCGGTTCGAACCCTGACTGCAAAGGAACACAGGCCTGCCTATGGATCAGACGGAGATTATTTTTCCAAGCCGAATCGAGAACAGATCTTTCAGTCGGTATATGAAATTATGAACGAAGCGAATCCAAATCGCTTTCCAAAAATCTGGTGAGATTATATAGATTCTCTGCACTCCGGCGTCTTTCACCCTATAGTTCAATATTGTATTTAGAATTTCGCCATATCGGACTCCTTTGCGAAGATTCCAAAATGCACCAGAAGCTGCAAAATGGAATCAAAGAAGAAATCCGGATTTGCTTCTGGCAGCATCCTGCTGCTTGGATAGCTGCTCAAAACTCCGATGGTCTGTATGCCTGCCCTTCTTCCCATCTCGATATCCTCCGGACTGTCTCCCACGTAGCAGCAGGACTTCGGCTCCATATCCAGTTGCTCTAACGCCATAATCAATCCTTCCGGATGCGGCTTTTTATTCCGGACATCTTCGTGGCATATCACCGCCTTGAAAATATCCATCAAGTCAAAACTATTCAGTTCTTCCAGAACTCGCGTCCGGTTTCCGCTGGTTACAATACCAAGACAGTATCCGCTGTTGTGGAGCGTTTGAAGTACATAAACAGCATTGGGAACCAGAGGCGCGCTCGTGTGGGCATAGTGGTGCAGCCAGAGATTATCCGCTTCCTGCCATCTGGTCTCAGGCAATTGAAGGGCGCGATACATGTTGTACCAGTTGGGCGAATAAACCCTTTCATAGAGCTCAGATTCCATCGGAATTCCCAAATCCCGAAGAGCACTCTTGAAAGCGGCAAATGAAGAGGGAGCCGTATCGATCAGCGTTCCATCCCAATCAAATATAACTGCGTTGATTCCGTCCATGGAGCTTCCCTGAAACTATGCTTCTGTATGCGGATGCCGGATTATGGATTGAGCCGTAAAAACGATTCAGCCTGCAAGATCCAGAATCTTGCTGACCAGCTTTTCTGCTCCTGCGCCCACTTCTTTGATACTTTGTGCCGTCATGTAGCAGGGTGTAGTAACAATCTTGTTCTTGATATCCACCACAATCTCATCGGTGTTTGCCGTTTTATGCCTGGCGCCCATTTTTTCAAGAGCGGCAGCGGTTCCGGCATCGTTCCCTATGGTCAGTTCCGGAGAAACGCCTGCTCCAAACAGTCTTGCCAGCACAGCAGGTGCAATACAGAGTGCGCCGATCGGCTTATTCCGGTCGTGCATTTCCCGCAATAAACGGGCGACTCCCTCATCCACTCGGCACTCTGCGCCGTCAAATGCAAATGTACATAAGTTTTTTGCCGCACCAAATCCGCCGGGCAGGATGATTCCATCGAGTTCATCGGCCTTTACTGTGTTAATGTCAACGATCTTGCCGCGGGCAATGCGCGCAGCTTCATTCAAAATACTTCGTTTCTCACCGGTAGCGTTGCCGGATACATGATTCACCACATCCGCTTGATCCTTATCGGGTGCCATGCACAGGATATCAGCACCTTGCTTATCCAGAAAATAAAGGGTAAGAGTTGCCTCGTGTATTTCGCTGCCATCCATAACACCACAGCCCGAGAGCAAAACGCCGATCCTTTTCCTTTTCATAATGCCCCCCTTTCATTTCTGACGAATTTAACCAAAAATGCCAATAGATTCCATAGATAAGCATCTTCAACCGTTGGCCTCATTGCCGGCAGAAAAGGATGCAGTGAAGGCGTTGCTGTCTGCCGGCAAAACTCTGCCTTCTTGCTTCTGAAAAAACACCGTTTATAATACGCGGTTTAAGCTGGTCAATGGTTTCAGAGAGATCGGACAGACTATAGATGGAAAAGAAATTTGGCAGAGACTTAACGGTAGGCAGCATACCCAGGCATCTTTTGAATTTTTCAATCCCCATGTTGATCGGCAACTTGCTCCAGAGCGGTTACAGCATCATCAACATGATTTGGGTAGGCAATATTGTGGGAGAAAACGGACTGGGCGCAACAGCGGTCAGTTTCCCAATCATGTTTATCCTGATTGGGATTGCTGCGGGTATTACGATGGCCACATCCGTTCTGGTCGCTCAATTCTTCGGGGCAAAGAACTATGTCCGTATGAAGCACGTAATCGACAATTCGGTTTCACTCGGCCTTGTTTTGAGTACTTGTATGACAATTGCGGGAATAATCCTCAGCGATTTCCTGCTGCGGCTGATGAACACTCCGGAATCCATTTTTTCCATGTCATCGACATATCTGAGAATTTCGCTCGCAGGCGCCGTGTTACTGTACATGATGTTTACCATCAGCTCGATCCTGCGCGGCATCGGAGACACAGTCACGCCTCTCCTGTTCATGGGAGGTGGAGTTGTATTGAACGCCATTCTGGACCCTTTGATGATTATCGGAATTGGTCCCTTCCCGAAGATGGGATTAAACGGTGCAGCATTGGCATCCGTGGTATCCCAGGCAATCAGTCTGTCATTCGCATTGGTTTATCTCAGGCGCAAAAATCACCTCATCTCCATTAACCTGCGAAGGCTGACCTTCGACAAACAGATAATCCTTCTCATATGCAAGATCGGATTCCCTTCGACAATCCAGCAATCACTTGTCTCAATCGGCCAGGCGTTTGTCACAACCTATGTGAACTATTTTGGTGCTTCCGCCATTGCGGCTTTTGGCGCTGCCGGAAGAATTGATATGGTCGCTACCATGCCTGCTATTGCAATCGGAATGGCTACGACTGCACTGACGGGCCAAAACCTCGGCGCTAAAAAGCCGGAACGGATCAAAGAAATCTTTAAATGGGCGATGGTGTTGGGAACTACTTTGTCCGGAGTTGTCGCAGTTATTGCATTTACATTCCCGCGCCTGATTTTGTCGGTATTCATACACCATGAGCCCGTTCTGGCGATCGGAATCGAATACCTGCATATCGTGGCTCCCTGCTACCTCCTGTTCGCCCTGATGTTTGTTTCGGCAGGCGTCGTGAATGGAGCCGGTCAGACTCTTGTTCCCATGCTGTTTACGCTCATTTCACTTTGGGTCGTACGCGTCCCATTGGCATGGTATCTGTCGCAGCGCACTTCTCTGGCTACCAGGGGAATTTGGATAGCAATGGCAGCCGGTTTTGCGGTAACGGGCATTGTCAGCTATCTGTATTACATCTATGGCGGATGGAGGAAAGCGGCAGCGAAAATCCAGACGCCAATGGATAAACCCATTGAAGCAATTTTAGAGACTTAGGGCCCGCGCAACAATAACTTTACATTTTGTTGGCGGCTCTCATCCATAATAATTCCGTTCGAAAGCATTATTGGGACTTTTATATTTGAGAGCCGTCAACCCTTCGGGACGCGGCGGCGGGCGGGCATCTGCGGCGTTGCCG
>JAFGIY010000227.1 GCA_016929335.1 Acidobacteriota bacterium
GCCCACGCAATGCTGCGTCAATCCCTTGAGCATGACCAGAAAAAAGAATCAGGAGGTGCCTTATGAATTGTAGGGAATGCAAAAACCTTTTGATCGAATATGCCGAGGGATCATTGGATGGGCATCCCAAAGAGGGCGTCGAACAGCACCTCGAACAGTGTCCCGAATGCAGGAAAGAGATCGAAAATATCCGCCTCCTCGAGGATCGCGTTTTAAAAAACAGCCTGAGCTTCCGTTCAATCGATCTTGAAGAGAGCATTATGGGTCGGATAGCCGGGGAACGAAGCATCCGGTTGAAGGCCGCCAGTTCCGCAGGTTTCTTTCACCAGATAAGGAGCCTGTTTATGAAAAACGCGGTATTGAAAATTGCATCCGCCGCTGCAGTGCTGGTCTTTATTTTAATTATTGCATTCTGGATCGGAGGTTCACCCGCCACCATAGTTTGGGCCGACGTGCAGGGGCGGCTCAATCAGGTTCACACCATGACTTACAGTGCGCTTACCGAGATTGCCGAACCCGCTGGAATGCGGATAACCGGACGCTTCAAGGCCTATTGGAAGGATCCCGGGCTTGCGAGAGCCGAAGAGTATCCTCTGGATTCCGGTGCAGGTTCGGCCGAAGCAAAAACCAAGATGATTGCGATCATCAGACGCGAGCCGGGCAGTGGCAGGATGTTGATACTCTATCCTGAATCCAGCCGAGCGGAGCTGTCTGAATCGGTCTTCCTTACCGACGGCTCAACGCCACCTTCTCAATCTCCCTTGGATTTCGTTTCGTTTAACTGGGAGCTGATAAGGGAAATCACGGCAGATAAAACCAGGCGTATCGGCGATCGGGTCATCAACGGCATCCCCGCCGTAGGCTTCGAGTTCGAGATGCCGGAATGGGTGCGCATCAAAATAGGCGGACAAATCCATGCGCAACTCTGGGCGTCCGGGAACGATGGTACGCTCCTGCTATTTGAGCTGGAGTATCGGGATCCCCAAGGGCAAAACATGCGCGCGGAATACTCGGACATTCGGTGGAATGTTCCGCTGGATGAAAGCCTTTTTGATCTTGCTGTACCGGAGGGCTGGAGTCTCAACCGAACTCGGACTGAATCAGCGGAATATGCCAATGCCGGGCTCGCTCCCGGCGTCACTCTGCAGATCGGTCCGGACGGGCGGGCGCCGTTGACGGAAACAGAAGACGTGGCCAAGGTGATCCGGGGCGAACAAACCACCCATCCTGATTCGGACATTCCCCCTGACGTGCGTATTACGATCGAGCTGAAGCCGGAAGCTATGCAACGGCTGCGGGACTGTGCACGCGCAAATCCGGACGAACTCCTCGTCATCTATTTCAACAGACAGATAAAGGTGGCTGCGAATCTGAAAGAGGCCGATCCTTCACAACTGTACTTCGATCTTAGCTTGCTGGATCTTCCTCTTGCCCAGTTGGAAACGATATATTTCTCAACTACTATCAAAAGGAATGGATTATGACCATCCGAGGGCAGTACGGGAAACGTCATCTTCACGTTCATACAGTCCTGGTCTTTACGGTTTTGGCGGTTATCTTCACGACCGCTCTCACAGCCGCAGGATTATCCGGCGACCAGACGGGGAAGCATACGTTCGAACTCCGACTCGCTTCACACGAAAAAGTGGAGGGATGGGAGATGGTCCCCGGTCCCGGACCGGAGAAGACTCCCATATGGATCTCGCCCGAAGTTACTCTGACCAACCGCGACGTTGCCCGCGCCTACCCCAGCCGGACACTTGAGAATAAGCCGTGCGTGGGAGTCTTTCTCACCGAAGAGGGCGCCGTGAAGTTTGCACGCCTGACCAAGTCTCACGTCCACGAGTTACTGGCCATAATGATCGACGGCCGGGTCACCATGGCTCCCATAATCAGGTCGGAAATCATCGGCGGACAAGCCATAATAGAAGGAAACTTCACTGAAGAAGAGACCGAATCGATCGCGAAGGAGTTATCCGGCATCCAAACCGAGAAGATTAGGTTCCAACCCTGGAAGCATGAATTCTCAACCGGGAAGATTAAGTTCGAACTCCGGCTCGCTTCATATCAAAAAGTGGAGGGGTGGGAGATCGGCCTCGGTCCCGGACCCGTATGGATCTCACCCGAAGTTGTTCTGACCAACCGCGACGTAGCCCGCGCCTACCCCGAGCCCGATCGGACCGATCCGAGTAAGCTGGGGGTGGGAATCTTGCTCATCGAAGAAGGCGCCCTGAAGATGGCACGCCTGACCAAGTCTCACATCGGTAAAAACTTGGTTGTGATACTCGATGGCAAGGCTTTCTCGTTCTTCCCTATCGTGAAGGAATACACCACCAATGGACGATTCCTTATACCCGGCAGCTTTACTGAAGAAGAGTCCAGATCGATCGCGAAGGGAATCATGATGAAGTGATCCGCATATGCGGGGCGCCCTACTGGAGATATGCAACAATGAAGCACTGTCCCGAGTGTAATGTTGAGTACATGGATACCGCAACCAGATGTTCCGACTGTGACGTGGAGTTGACCTTAGGCCCTCCGATCCCTGAGATCCCGGAAGAGCACCCTGATCCGGGGGTTGAAACCGTCTACACCGCAGAGGATCCGGTACTGGTCGCTCGAGTAGAATCTTTGCTCGAAGAGGCGGGAATCGAGTACTTCATCAAAAGGCCCGGGGGTTATATTACCTTCCCCCTATTAGGGTTCGTAGTCGCTGCCAAGGATGCGCCCACGGCGCGGGAGCTACTGGCTCATCTCGATGATGCCCTTCCCGACGAACCACCTGAGGAGGAGCCGGGCCCTTAATGGGCCGATCAAGCGGACTCGGCCCCTGCATCCCCGAGCAAAAAAATGAGACATCGATGATACTTGACAATATTTCGCTTTTAGCATCATCGAATGATTGGTCAATGCGACCTATGCGCGATCTTCCCAACCACGGTCAGGATGAGCAATGTGACCGAAATGAGCACAAACCAGAAAACACCCTTCTCTTGTCCGGCAATAGCGCTGCACAGGAGAAAGAGGAAAAAGCCCAATACGTATATCTGGAAAATCCTCACAATTATCCTTAGCATCATGTTCACCTGAAAATCGGGCATCTGCGTGCCGCTGATATATAATTTCCTACATCATCCCATGTTAGAATTCATGGTTCAAGAGCGACGTATGCCACTGACAGGGAATCGATGACTGTTTGTGATCCAATGCCGATTCCAATGCATCTATTCGCTACTCTTCCGCACCGTAGCACTTCGGTAATGCTGCTGAAGGCCAATGACGACGCAGATTGTAGCGATGTAGCACTTGATTTGGATTCCTTGCCAACCGAATATCAGGGTCATTCTATGCTGCGGATTTTTGCTCCGCTGGCGTTTCGGTAACGAATGCTATAAGCCGTTTCGCCCAGGATTCAAGTGCCTCTCGCTTTTCCGCATCATAACTGTATCGATCGTAAACAGCAGTTATCTCCGGTTCCACATGATTCAAGATCTTCTTCACTGTGAATCGGGGTATTCCCATGCTTGTCATCATACTGGCGGCAGTGCGCCGGAAATCATGGCCAACGAAGTCTATATTGGTAGCCTTCTGTATTCGCTGCAATGCCTTTTGGGGATTGTTGATATGGGTGTCCGCTTTGGGGCTTGGGAAGACATATCTCGAACAGGCATCGTCAACAGCTGCTTTCATATCTTGGATGATCGCCAAGGCAGGCGACGCTAAGTATACGCGGTGAGATAGGCCATTCTTGGTTTTTTCCGCGGGTATTGTCCACCAACCCGTATCCAGTTCCAATTCACTCCATTCCATGCTCATGACCTCGGCGCCACGCTGGGCTGTTAAAAGGCGGAGTTTCATGATTCCGGCAGAAAGCGTTTTCATCTTTCGATGGGAGTCATCCGAGTCGCTGACATCGGCATTGATCGCATTCCAGACATTTTTGATCTCATCCTTGGTTAGAACGCGTTCGCGTCGATGTTCTTTGGCCGGTGCCGGCAACAGATAGACCGGATTGGTTTCAACAATTTCGGACATGATAGCCCAGTTATAGATCTTCTTCAGCAGGGCTCTGGTGCGATTTGCCATAATGGGCGCAGTCTGAGCTTTGCGCTCCAGGAATGAGCGCACATCTCGGCGGGAAATGTCTTTGGCCTTTTGTGACCCGAACTCCGGCACCAAATCCTTTTTAATTACCCTTTCGTCATGCTTCCAGCTTTTTTTCCTAATTTTTGCGTGTCGTTCAAGGTATTCACGCGCAACCTGCTCAAATGTTTCCGCCTTTCGGATTTCCTGCTTTTCAGCCGCCGGATCTAGTCCGAGCTCTGCATTGCGAAGTACCTTTGATGCTTCATTGCGGGCTTTGCCAAGAGATAGAAGAGGATAGGTGCCAAGCTTCATGCGTCGCAGGCGGCCGCTCTTGCGATACATGACACCAAAGCTTTTCTTCCCATCTTGGGAGATCCGCACAAAGAAACCTGCCAGTTTTTCGTCAAAATAATCCACCTGCTTTCCATGGGTGCCTTCGAGGAATTTGATTTTGGCGGCAGTAAATTTGATAGTTGGCATCTTTGTTCGTCTCCATCCTGATTTTAAAAAGGTAACAAAAAGGTAACAAAATATCGATGATTGCCTTGAACAGATGTGAACAATAATGAGAAGCAATATACTAATAATAATCAATAAACATCGATGTCAGATGCATAATAGCAGCAATTCGCAGCTGTTCAATAGAATTCTTGTAAGTGATTGAAAATTAGAAGACGAAGTGACTCATAATCAGCGGGTCGTAGGTTCGAGTCCTACTGGGCCCACCACAAAACAAAGGACTTGCAGAATTAGATAAATTTTAAAAA
>JAFGIY010000228.1 GCA_016929335.1 Acidobacteriota bacterium
CGGCAACGCCGCAGATGCCCGCCCGCCGCCGCGTCCCGAAGGGTTGACGGCTCTCAAATATAAAAGTCCCAATAATGCTTTCGAACGAAATTATTATGGATGAGAGCCGTCAACAAAATGTAAAGTTATTGTTGCGCGGGCCCTTAGGCCCCCTCAGAATGCAGGCAGATGCCTGAAAGAAGGCTTGACCACTCTGTCATTTGCAATTCACTATGACACGTGATTGGCTATAATACCTATGCAACTATTGCGAGCCGGCCATGCCTCGAAAAAATCACACGATCGTTCAAAAATCTTTTGACCAGCTGTCCAGCCTCGTTGAAGCTGCCGGGATACAGCTCAAGCGGGAAGAGCATCCGCCCATAAAGCAGTCGCAGAGAGTGGAACCTCAGAGGCCGAGTACGTCGAATGGAGCATCCGAATGCAATGAAGATGAGGTTTTCCGTACGGCAATGAATGATGTTCATCCGGCTTCCTGGAGGCATGATCCGTATCCATCCTCTCAACCGGTTCCATTGCCTGCAGCTGATCCGGATTCTGAAGATCTGAGACTAATGCAGACTGCAGTAGCCGAAAATGTTCCCGTTCCCGTTCTGGATCACCCCGAATACATCGAAGGATGGATTGGCGTGGCAGGGAGGCGATTCCTTCCGAAGCTTCGAAACGGTCTCTATTCGATCCAGGGCCAGCTCGATCTTCACGGCTACAACCGAATGGAAGCTCAAATCGCCGTTGAAGATTTTGTTGCCCGGATGGCGCGTTTTCAATCCTGCTGCATAAAAATCATTCACGGCCGCGGCATTAATTCACCAACCGACAAGCCGACCATCAAAGAAAGCCTGCAGCGTCTGCTCAGAACAAGAAGATTCTCCCGCTATGTAGTCGCCTACGCTTCGGCTCCGGCTTGCGACGGAGGAGTAGGGGCGGTTTATGTGCTGCTCCGCCGGCAATAGACAGAATCAGAGCCGAATCGGGCAGACAATGCATATTTTGTCCAATAGATAAAAATGTGATCGGAGCGGCAGCCGTCTGTTCCAACCTGCATTATTCAGAGGTTTTTACGAATCACGCGGGCTGGGCATTATGCAGCATGCGAGACACGGAGAGAGGGATTTCCTTTTTGAGATTCTTGAAGCATTCTTCAACGATGCCGGATCTTCGAGAGCCGATTTGCCCCAAAGCTTTTCCTGCCAGAACTCTGCACACTCGGTTTTCATCATCCAGGCGTAACACCAGATCCGACAAGAATGAACGAGACTGGATCGGATATCGCGAGCCCAATCTGCCCAAAGCATAAAGGAGATGCCAGCGCACATAGGCAGAATCGTCTGCCAGCGCTTCCTTAAGGCGTGCAGCGACCCGGATGAGACGTGCCGGATGAGATTCCGAAAGCTGGGCTAACGCAACAGCGGCTCTTCCCCGGACGCTGCGATCCTTTTCTTCCAGCATCCTCAGAAGCTCCTGCAACCGTCTTGGATGATCGACTACGGTTCTAACCGCGTCGGATGTACGCAATTTGGATAAAGGAATGCAATTCTTCTTTCGATTTCGAACAATACGACGATGGGCTCTTGGTTCCGTCATGATTTATCGCATTAAGGTGGACTGTATTTCTCGCTTTCGGATAACCTTTCGCCCGCAATGCTCAGACGCCGGAGCGAAAATTTGCAGGCCGCCAACCAATCCAAGGCCAGTATGACTCCACACAAGATCGATGTCAATCACCGAGCCTTTTGTTCGGGACTCATGGTGCAGCGCGACGGGAGAATTCCGCACGAGTGCTCGGCGGCACGTTGAGGAATCCGATCGAGCATTATGCGATAAACTTGCCCGCATACGCCGCAGCGGCGCTAAGCCTGCGCAAAACGCAGGTCAGGGTTTGGGCTCATCTTGAAAGACAGCGAGCGAGCTCCGGTATCCTGATCGGACGGATATAAAATCATGATGCTCGATGCGCAACTCATCGGCGATCTGGCTGATTTCGTTGTCTTCAATAGTCGAAATATAATCCTCCGTTGCGGCCACCGCATAAAGGCAATCCAGCAGTGCCAGCTTCTGTTCATGATCGGCAGATTCCCTGAATTCACGAGTGACCAGAAAATTTTCGGTTCCTCCGAAGAGCACATTCTGCGTCTTAGCCATTTGAACAACGATGATAGCCTGTTCTTCCGGAAGTCCGCCGCGATCCATCAAAATCCTTTCCATTTTCTGAGTTTCCTTGAGACTGATATGCATATCCGCTCTGGCAGCTCTTCCCAGCAGATAGGCAAAGCCCGCGATAAATTTTGCCCTTCCCGGCTCCAATTGATCCAATGCCTGGATTATCTTACGAACTGTTTCGGTCTCACTAGAAGCTTTCGGCTTGCCCGAATAACTGTTTTTAAATATATCAAGTATAGACATGAGATGATGATGCCACATTCGCGGAAGAGAATCCTGATAACTTTTGCATACCAGGGCACTATCGGAATATAGGCAGCTCGGAATATTTTCCCTGAATGAAAGGTCCGCGCACTCCGCTCGGAAGGATGGTAGTGTAGGAAGTCAACGCTTTTGACAGCTGCCGGCCCGTAAGTCCGCGAGCGCCTTCCAGCACAGAGCCTCGGAAGTCGGCCGCCAGCACATTTGCTTCTCCAAAATTTGAATTCTGAAGCATGGCTCCTGAAAAATCAGCCGTACTCAGGTTGGATTCGCGCAGGTCGCAACTCGTCATTACAGCACCGTAGAAACTGCACTGGACAAGATTGGCTATGTTGAGTTTTGCGGAATTGAGTTTTGCGAAACGGAATTCGCAATCCGGCGCCTGCACGGAGGAAAGATTGGCATCCGTAAGTGTTGTGGCTATGAAACGGCAGGAGTTGATCCTTGCGCGCAGCAGATTGCACTTTTCCATATCCGCTTCAGTAAAGCTGCAATCGGACAGAATCGCATGATTGAAGAAGCAGGAACGGAGATTCGCATTGGAAAAATCACAGGCGATCATCCGGACATCGTACAGCCGGCAGTCCCGCATATTGGCATCACGAAATAACAGGTCCTCCAGCCGTGCTTCCGAAAGATTGCACTCCGGGAGCTGGCAATGCTGGAAGTTGATCTGATCCATCGACGCTGCTGTAAAATCCGCGCCGGCCATTATTGCATTGCGGAAGTCGCATTTGTGCAATTCCGCCCCCTCAAAAACTGCGTGCGTCAGATCGGCATCCAGAAACGTCACACCCGATAGAATTGCCTGTCTAAAATCCGCCTGCCTTAAATCTGCGTCTGCCAGCGTGCCTCCGCGAATATTCGCGCGTTCTCCACCATCCCCGTTTAACCATGCAGCGTGAAGTCTTAAAATGTCGCGGAGAGACCGCCCATCAATCGATATCCTGGCAGCCGGTATTTTCCCATCACTCATTAAATCGAGCTCCAATAAATTCCCTGTCGAAGCAGGATGCACCTCTGCATCGCCCCATAAGACGCATATCGTCTTGCAAAAACAGAACTTTACGGCTGTCCAACCTCGGGACTTCCTCCTTCATTTCTGAAAGGAGTCCGTCATTGGAGGCACTATGCGTCTGCGCCGCTTTATGTTATATAACTTTCTGAAGGCCGGCGAATCCGGTACTCGTTCCTCCATCAAATTATGGAATCCGAAAAACGTGTCTGTCCGTTCCCAACAAATATTCGAACGAGAAATTGAATGCTTTCCGATGATTCGAATGCAGCAAAAGAGCGTATAGCCGACACCCGCGGCGGAAATCCGGCTGATGAAAGTTCAAAGGCTTTGCCTTCCCTCTCTGATACCGCCAAGCCGCTCCATGGAGGAGACCTTCGTGTTTTCGAAAACATGGAGGCAAGCCTGGAAATTCCGACAGCGACTTCCTACCGCAGCATTTCCGTAAAACTCCTGGAAGAGAACCGGCGGATCATCAATGAATATCTTGAGGCTTCCGGCAGGGGCAAGGTTTCTTTCACTCATATCATAGCGTGGGCAATAGTACAGTCCATCCGCGATTTCCCGGATTTAAATTCTTCGCTGGATCTTGTTGACGGATCGCCGTACATCAGGAAAAAAACCGCCGTCAATATGGGCATAGCCATGGATTATATCCGGAAGGACGGTACGCGCACGCTGATTGTTCCCAACATAAAAAATGTCGATAAAATGTCCTTTCCGCAGTTTTTTCAGGCCTACGACACACTCATCGAAAGAATGCGCAAGGGGAGCATCCTCTCGACGGATTTTCAGAACACCACCATTACGCTGAGCAACCCCGGAACGGTTGGGACTCTATTTTCGGTTCCGCGTCTCATGAAGGGCCAGGGTGCCGTGATCGCCACCGGCAGCATCGGCTATCCTTCCGAATACCATGCATGGGATTCGCGTGCCCTGTCGCGTCTCGGTCTTAGCAAAGTAATGGCAGTCAGTTGCACCTATGATCATCGGATCATCCAGGGAGCCCAGTCCGGCGAATTCCTCGGACGCATCCAAAACTTTCTGCTGGGCCATGATGGTTTCTATGAACAGATCTTCGAGGAAATGGAGTTGCCCGCTGTCCCCATCCAGTGGGCCCGTGATCCCCACCCTTCCATGGCTGGATCTCCTTTTGGATTTGAAGGTCTGGAAAAGCAGACCGGCGTATTGAAATTGATCAATTCATACCGCGTGCGCGGGCATCTGATAGCCAACCTGGATCCGCTGGCAGAACACCAGCTCTATCATCCGGAACTGGATTTTTCGAATTACGGTTTGACTCTCTGGGATCTGGATCGTGAATTTTCCACCGGCGGTTTGGGGAGCCTTTATCGGGGAACGCTGCGTCAAATTCTCTCTGTGTTGCGCGACGCTTACTGCAAAAACATCGGTGTGGAATATCGCCACATCCAGGACCCTGACGAGAAGACCTGGATTCAGGAGCATATTGAACCTGAAGAATCGAGATTACCGATTGATCCCAAAGTCCGGCTTCGGATCTTGAAGAATTTGGTGAATGCCGAAGGTTTTGAGAAATATCTGCATACCAGATTTGTCGGACATAAGCGATTCAGTCTGGAAGGGGCCGAGACGACCATCCCGGTGCTCGCTGCCATGCTCGCGGAAGCGGCCAGGATTCATGTTTCGGAAGCCGTTATCGGAATGGCGCATCGAGGGCGATTGAATGTGTTCGCCAACATTATCGGGATGCCGCTCGTCAGGATTCTTTCAGAATTTGAGGAAATTACAGATCCTTTGTCGATACTCGGATCCGGCGATGTTCGTTATCACCTCGGGGCTTCCGGCGAATTTGCTTCTCCGGAGGGGGACAAAATTTTGGTTTCCATTGCACCGAATCCGAGTCACCTCGAATGGGTGAATCCTGTCGTTGAAGGCATTGTGAGAGCCAAGCAGGATCGGCGCAATGATGCGCTTGGCAACAAAATCCTTCCCATACTGATCCATGGCGATGCTGCATTTGCCGGACAGGGTGTCGTCTGGGAGACTATCAACCTTTCACAACTCTACGGCTATCGAACCGGCGGAACGATTCACATTATTATCAATAATCAGATCGGATTCACAACTTCTCCCCAGGAGGCCCGTTCGTCTCCCTATCCGACCGACCTTGCCAGGTCTATTCAAGCGCCCGTTTTTCACGTCAATGGAGACGATCCGGATTCAGCCGTACGCGCTGCATTGATGGCTGTCGCCTACCGTTTCCGCTTCAACAAAGACGTTGTGCTCGATATTTTCTGTTATCGCCGCCACGGCCATAATGAGGCGGATGAACCCGGATATACACAGCCTCTGCTGTATAAAAAAATAGCCGAAAAGGCGTCCGTGATTTCACTTTATGGCGACAAGCTGCTTCGCGAAGGCATTCTGGCTCAGGAAACCGTGGATCAATGGCGCCGGCAGATGCATGAATGTATGGAGGCTGCCTATTCCGAAAGCCGAAAGGGAGAGCAGCATTTTCAATCCGATGTCCCGCTCGCCGTAACGGAAGAAGATCTGCAGGAATTTCAGCCTTCGGGAGGAACGGCCGTCGATATGGCCATGCTTCAGAAGGTCGCGCTGGCGCTTTCGAGCATTCCCGAAGACTTCCGCCTTCATCCCAAACTGGTCGCTTTCATGGCTAAGCGTCGCGAGCTTACGACTGGAGATCCTCCCATCGACTGGAGTTTTGCTGAAGCTCTTGCCTTCGGTACGCTTGTGTATGAAGGAACTCCGGTTCGTTTGAGCGGACAGGACTGCTCTCGCGGGACATTCAGCCAACGACATGCGGTCCTCACCAACCTCGAAACAGGTTTGCAGTACATTCCGCTGGAGCATATAAGCAAGGACCAGGCGCGATTCGATGTGTTCGACAGCCTGCTATCGGAGGCTGCCGTTCTCGGATTTGAGTTCGGCTATAGCGCTGCGGATCCGCTGGCTCTGGTTTTATGGGAAGCGCAGTTCGGTGATTTTGCCAATTCGGCTCAAGTCATTATTGACAATTTCATCGCCACCTCCGAAATAAAGTGGCAGCAGGGCTGCGATCTGGTTCTGCTCCTGCCCCATGGATATGAGGGACAAGGCCCGGAGCATTCCAGCGCCCGCCTGGAACGTTTCCTCGCGCTTTGCGCTGAGGACAATCTTCGAGTCTGTTGTCCGACCACGCCCGCCCAATATTTCCATTTGCTTCGGAGACAGATGCGCGATGCCAAGCGAATGCCTCTGGTTGCCTTTACTCCTAAGAGCATTTTGCGCCATCCAAAGGCCGTCTCGAAAGCTCAGACCTTCGTCAACGGCCTGTTTGAGCTTGCACTTGATGATCCGAATGTTCAGGATCCATCGTCGATCCGGCGCATTCTTCTGTGCACAGGAAAAGTGTACTATGAGCTTCTGGGGGAACAGGAAAGGCGTCAACATGCACAGACCGCCATCATTCGCGTCGAGCAGCTCTTTCCCTTCCCCGAATGGATTCTGTCAAAAGCTCTGAAACCCTATTCGCACGTTCGTGAAATTTTTTGGGTTCAGGAGGAGCCGCAAAATATGGGCGCGTGGCATTTTGTTTCGAGACACATCCCCCAATTTCTGCCGATCGGTTGCGATTTTCGTTATGTCGGGCGCCCGGAGCGCGCCAGCCCCGCATCGGGTTCCTATAAGAGATGCCGTCAAGAACAGGCAACACTGGTGCACGCGGCATTTGAATAGCAGTTTCGAATTCGATGCCGATTCCTATCATTTGGCAGAATTTGGAGAAGAGGCGAATTCATGAAAATTGGAATCACATGCTATCCGACCTATGGCGGAAGCGGTATTGTTGCCACAGAATTGGGCAAGGAGCTTGCAGATAGAGGACACGAGATTCATTTCATCAGCTACGCCCTGCCCATGCGCCTGAATCAGGTCATGGCAAACATCCATTTTCATGAAGTGGAGGTCCCGGCTTATCCTCTTTTTGATCATCCACCGTACACATTGGTTCTGGCGACAAAA
Source organism: Acidobacteriota bacterium (assembly GCA_016929335.1). Taxonomy (GTDB): domain Bacteria; phylum Acidobacteriota; class UBA6911; order UBA6911; family UBA6911; genus UBA6911. The sequence goes on from JAFGIY010000228.1 coordinate 7,442, forward strand.
ATGGCCGAAGTGGCAGTATCTCAAAGCCTGGATCTATTGCACTGCCACTATGCTATTCCTCATTCGGTCAGCGCTTTTTTAGCCAAATCGATGATTGCCCCGAGGAAGCTTCCCGTTGTCACAACGCTGCATGGAACGGACATCACTCTGGTCGGTTCCGATCGTTCCTATCTGCCCATCACCCGATTCTCAATCGACCAGTCCGACGGGGTTACGGCGGTATCTCACTATTTGAAGCAAGCCACCCTGAATGAAATCGGATCGAGAAGCGAGATTGAGGTGATTTACAATTTTGTGAATTGCGATAAGTACAAGCCTTCCGAAAACAAAGAGCTCAAACATCATTTCGCGCCCGCAGGAGAAAAAATCCTTATCCACATTTCCAATTTCAGACCCGTTAAAAGGACTACCGATGTAGTGGATATTTTTGGCCGTGTTCAACAGAAGGTACCATCCGTTCTGCTTATGGTCGGAGACGGCCCTGAACGCAGCAACGCTGAATGGTGTGCGCAGAACAACGGCTTAGATCGGAAAATCTTCTTTCTGGGAAAGCAGGAGTTCATTGAAGACTTGATAGGAATTTCCGACCTGCTTCTTCTGCCCAGCGATACGGAGTCTTTCGGTCTGGTAGCCCTGGAAGCCATGGCCTGCGAAGTACCGGTTGTGGCTTCGAATGTGGGAGGCTTGCCTGAAGTTATAACCGATGGGATAGAAGGATTTCTTGTCGAACCGCGAAATACTGCAGCAATGGCCGACCAGGCTATTATAATTCTGGCGGATGATGCCAAGCGGTTGGAGATGGGGAAGCGTGCCAGGGAGAAAGCCCATGCCTTTTTCTGCTCCACAAGGATCATCGCTCGTTATGAAGAGTTCTATCGGAAAGTCATCAACCAAAGATAGGACGCGACGTCACAACAAATCTTCAGCAGCGCCGGCTTACTGCAAGGTTGTTATAAAATCCTGCGCGATGACAATCATTCCATTCTCGCGTGCGGCGGCTCCGACGCCTGTTTCGTTGTACTGGGCGTCCATCATATTTCGATGGTGCCCCGAACTCTTAAGCCAAAGACGCACAGCCTCCACGGCCGGATCCCCGATATTGCCTTCGTACAGATTTTCCCCGCATCGGCGCCAGCCGATTTTCGCCTGATCGAGGCGCGCACCCACATCTCCTCCTGAGTGATCGATATGACTGAGTGAACTCTCTCCGGCCAAATATCCGGCATGCCTGCGCGCTTCAGCGGCAAGCGCATCGTTCCATTTCAAAGCGGGCTTTTGATTCAGCGAACGTTCTTTGTTGACGTATTGGTGGATTTGCAGCTCGAGACGGCGCAAATCTTCAGCAGAAAAAACCGCGCGATCTGAACGATGAGATAATCCGGGTGCTGAACAAAGCAGCAAAATGCACAGCACCCGGATTATCCATTGACGAGCATTCAAATCCTCTGATCCTCAGGTTTCAGAAGAACTTACTGGAGATTAACGCTGATATCGCTGCGCAATACGAAATTGAACCGATGCTCCGGATCAAATTTGATTTCGTTTCCACGAGTGGCCATAACAGTTGCTCCGCCGGCACCAGCGCCGACAGCTGCCCCGATAGCCGCACCTTTGCCCCCTCCTGCAATGGCACCGATAACGGCTCCCACGCCCGCACCTATTCCCACTTTTGTGGCGTCTTTCTTCTTGCTGGATTCCGCCTCAAAGGCCAGAATTTCGGTCTGCAGCGGATAGGTTTGGTTGCCGACTGTCAGGCCTGTCAATTGAAGCGACATAGCCGCGCGCCCTTCCACTCGCCCGGACCTCACAACCTTCGTGAGTTTTCCTTCGACGGTACTGCCGCGCGGCGCTACGACCATTCCATTTACCTCTATATCTTTATCGAGCATTGCGCGGAAAGATTCTCCGGTTTGATTCACGCCGCTATCCAGCGCTTCTTCCAGCCGGACCGGGATAGAAGTGCCACCCGGTATAACCATCGTTTTGGGTTTCTGAACTCTGGATTCTGTTGGAGCTGTCTGGGACTGAGTACTCCGCAGAGGCGCAGACTCCGAAGCTTCTGATACCGCCGCTTCTCTTGGCCGGGTCGTTGTGGTTGAAGATGCAGCTTTTTGTGTGCTCTTAGTCACCGGTTTTGCAGCCGGCTCATTTGCCGGGGCTGCGGCAGGAGTTTGATTCGCAGCCGGCTGCGTTACACTTTCGGGCGCAAGCTGCTGCGCCGCAGGCTGTTCAGGCGCCTGCTGGGCTGCCGCCGGTTGCTGTTCTTGCGGCGCGGTCTCCTGGTTCGTTTTGGTGCAGCCCGCGAAAACAAATAGCAAGAGCGCCAAAAAGGCATATTTAGTACGTAACATATTGGAATCTCCTTTAGAACAGTTTGAATGCCTAAACTGCCTTTCCATTTTCAATGCTACCTCTACCTCCCTATCCTAATCTGTGATGCAAGCCACAATGAAAGAATAGGTGCCAATATCTCTTAATTTCCGTTCCACTCACTCTGCTTATGAGAGTAGCACGCTTATCGGGATTCTAGAAGCCGCCAGGCTGAACATTATGGCGGTTCTTCTAATCACTTATTCATCAATCGCTTGAGATCCGGCCAAAACTCATTAAACACATTTTTTGCCGTATCAAGACCAATGGAAATGGCAGTAGAAATCAGATACTCATTTATATTGCGTTTTCTTTCCGGATGCCATTGTCGCGAAATAAAGGCGCCACCAAAAGTGGCGGCAAATTTTGAATATCCCGGTCTTATGCCTCCCCCATCCTTGTTTGAAACAAATGTCCGGCTTGCCGCATACATCGACCGCCGCCATATCCCGGAACTCTCCGAACAGAAATATCGCGGATCTTCACGCATCAGAGATCCAATAGTGAACTGTATGTTTCGTTTGACAATTTTATGCCCGAATGCGGATGCGAGACGTCTTCCATATCCTTCCATGCCCTGTCCCCACTCAGGTGTTGAATCTCTTGCCTGCTTAATTCCCGCACCTGCAAAGCTGAACAATACGGAATTCCGCTCATAGGTGGACCGCAGCATATAGTGAAGCTTTTCTTTCGCGGTTAATGCCGGCGTTCTTACTGTGCATGCCGCCTTTATTTCAGAATTCAAATCCGGTTTCAGGGCAGGACTGGTCTGGCTTTCAAAACCGGCCATCAAGAATGCGCATCCGCCGTCCGGGACGGCGTTAAGAGCCTGCGCATTTGCCGTCGATTGGATCAGGAACATCGCAAATGCCATTAACAGTTGTTTCCACATTTAGCTGGGCATCTCCAAACATTGTCAGACTAGCACAGGATGAGCGTTCTATGTTAGTCTGCGGCGAACGAATTGGTAATATACCGGGACGGGGCATTAATGTCGGATGAAATCGCTCAACGCCGCTTTCTTCCATGGCTTTTCCTTCTGTTTTTCTGGAGTGGCTGCGCGGCCCTCATCTACGAAATCATCTGGCTTCAGCTTCTGGAGCTGGTGATAGGCGCTTCGGGTGTTTCATTGGGAGTTCTTCTTGGCACCTTCATGGGTGGGATGTGTCTGGGAAGCTTGCTTCTGCCGCGCCTCATATCTTCTCGGAATAATCCGCTTGCGGTATACGCTCTGCTGGAGGCAGCAATCGGCATAATCGGAATTCTTGCTCTTTTTGGAATCCCCATTATGTCTGATTTCTATTCGCATCTTCATGGACATGGAGTCTGGATCCGCGCTCTTGTTTCTTCAGTATGCTTGATGCCTCCCACCATCATGATGGGAGCCACTCTCCCCATTGCTTCAAGATTTGTTGCATCCACGCCTGAAGGAGTTACCTGGATGGGCTTGTTCTATACGGGAAACTTGGCGGGATCGGTGCTCGGCTGTCTGTCGGCGGGATTTTTCCTTTTGCGGTTTTTTGATATGCATACGGCCACCTATGTGGCAGCGTTCCTTAATTTTTCGGTCGCCGTGGCAGCGGCTTGTCTTGCTCGCCGGTGCTGCGGCACGCGGCATTTCGAACAGATTTCCCCTTGCGGCCGGCCCGAATCCTCTTTCCAAAGCCTTGTACTTCTTGCCATTGCCCTGTCGGGATTTTGTGCTCTTGGTGCGGAGGTAGTCTGGACTCGCCTTTTGTCACTGCTCCTTGGCGGTACGGTTTACTCCTTTTCAATCATTCTGGCGGTTTATTTAATCGGGCTCGGACTTGGCAGTGGAGCGGGATCTTTTATTTCGCGCACTTTAATAAATCCTCGTGCAGCTCTGGGATTCTGCCAAATTGCGCTGGCGGGCGCAATTGCATGGGCGGCGTTCATGATATCCTGCTCACTTCCTTACTGGCCGATCAATCCCGGAATGTATACGAATGATTGCGGGCCGTGGCATATTTTCCAGCTGGATTTTCTGCGCACAGCATGGATGGTGCTGCCCGGCGCCTTGCTTTGGGGAGCCAGTTTTCCGCTGGCGATTGCAGCGATTGCCGGACACGGTCACGATCCGGGTCGTATGGTTGGAGCAGTATATGCGGCAAACACAATCGGCGCTATCCTTGGCGCCCTCGGATTCAGCCTTTTCATAATTCCACAACTGGGAACGCAATGGGCTCAACGACTGCTCATCATCGTTTCGGCTGTAACAGCCGTTGCCGCCTTTTTATCCTTTATTCTACAGGAGCATGGTGCCGACAAGGAACGATCCCGGCGTTTCCCTCTTTCATTCTCCCGTGGCGTTCTTGCAGCATTCTCCTTGATCGTGATTGCATTTTTGGCTGATACGGTCTCCCGGATTCCGTGGACGATGGTCGCGTGGGGCCGCTTTGCTGCAACCTATACAGCGCAGGCATTCCCCGATATTATCGATGAAAACGGAGCACCTCCCAAAAACAGCAGTCCTTCGCAGTGGTACTGCACTTATATGGGTGAAGGAATCAATGTTTCGGTAGCGGTAACAAAGAATTCCGCCGGCACACGCTTCTTTCATGGTGCGGGCAAAGTACAGGCTTCCAGTCTGCCGCAGGATATGCGTCTTCAAAGAATGCTCGGACATCTTTCCGCGATTACCTGTAAAAATCCGGATCGGGTGAAAGATGTGCTGGTAGTCGCGTGCGGCGCAGGTGTTACGGCGGGCTCATTCATACCCTACCCCAACATCAGGCGAATCGTCATCTGCGACATCGAGCCGCTCGTCCCCAAAGTCGTCGCACCCATGTTCGGCAGAGAGAATTACCATGTCGTAGACGGGATCGACAAACATAATCCGCATTTTGTAAACGGCAAAGAGGTTTCCGTCATCTATGATGATGGCCGCCATTTCATCCGTACGCTGCCTGAAGAAGCAAGATTCGACATTATCACATCCGATCCGATTGACCCGTGGGTTAAGGGCAGCGCGGCGCTCAATACCGTTGAATATTATGAGATGTGCAAAAAACATCTCAAGCCGGGCGGTGTTATGAGCCTGTGGATGCCTCTGTACGAAAGCAACATAACTTCTGCCAGGAGCCTGATCGCCACGTTTTTTAAGGTTTTCCCCAACGGACTGATTTTCAGCAACGACGAGCATCTTGAAGGATATGATGCCGTTCTGATTGGACAGGCGGAGTCGACGCAAATAAATGTAGATAGACTCCAGGCTTTGTTGGATAGAGCCGACTATGAAAACGTGCGAGAATCACTGGCGCAAGCGGGCTTTGGCGGGAGCAGTGCATGGCCGGAGCGCATCGATCGCGGAGTCGCGATCAACCTTCTGTCCACCTTTGCCGGACAGGCGTCCGACCTGCATGAATGGATAAAGGATGCACAGATCAACTGCGATAAAAATCTCCGGCTGCAATATCTGGCCGGCATGTATTTCAATTCCTACCAGAGTACAAAAATCCTTCAGAGTATTTTGTCCTATTACACGTTCCCTGACAATGTGTTCGTGGGCTCCGCTCAGTACATCTCGGATTTAAAAGAGGCTTTGATGATGCAGGGACGAAACGAGAGATAAAAAAACGGGGCGGCTATTCATAACCACCCCGCCATAGTTCTTCCCGTCAACCCTGCCTCTTATTCCATGGGGCCGGCCGGTTCTTTGGAACGGTATCTTTTAAGCAGATGATCATCGCGTGTTGGTTTATGCTCCATCCTGGCGAGAGATCTCGGCGCCGTTTCCACATAGAAGAGCGAGATGATGGCTATAAAAATACCGGCAAGGGCCGCCATCCACATCGGAGCAAACTTGCTGACGTGATCGCTTAAGAGACCTGCAATGGAAGGCATCAGTGCCGCGCCCAGGGTTTCTCCAATAGCAGTCGGGATAGCGACTGCAGTTCCCGATATCCTGGGAGGGACCGATTCCGCAGGCAGCGTTGACAAGTACATGGGGTACATACCGCCGCCGAAAAAGCCAAAGAAGAAGAAAAATATGCCAAAAACAAAGGGAGAGACTCCTACCGGCGACATGGCCAATGCAATACCAAAGGCCGAGCAGAGTAAGGCGGCCATAATCAGGGCCTTTTTGCGTCCGATGATGTCGGATAATGAGCCCAGGGTAAATTCACCTATAAAGCCCCCAAGGCCGGAAGCGGATATGATTAGGCCGATTTGAAGCATTGTAAATCCATGCACCCTTTCAAGAAAAATGGCCGAAAATGCGGTGAATATATAAAGCCATCCCATGACAGGAATGCTGTTGATTGAGGAAAGCAGCACATTTTTATATTTGAATGCTTCGCGGATGCTTCCTTTGTCCGCTTGCCTGGATTTCTCAACATGCTGGCCCGCTTTTCGCTTGCGGATAGCTTCGGCGATAGATGGGGGCTCCCGCATTACAATAAACAAAAGGATGCCCACCAGGATGGCGGGGAAGGATACTATGTAAAATACGGGGCGCCAGGAATGATATTTATCGACAAGATAACCCGCAACCTGCGAACCGATGCAAATACCGATGAGCATGAAGGAGCCCGTGACCAAACCGGCATTCAACGCTCTTCGATGCGGTGGCGCTTCTTCCGATATCGTTCCCATGGAAAGCGGGTATGGACCTCCTTCAAAAAGCCCCAGAAATCCCCGGATCGCAATTAATTGTCCCACACTATGGGCAAAGCCCGTTATCCACGAAAAAACCCCCGATAATATGGTACATATGGCGATTACCGGCCGGCGGCCATAGCGGTCCCCGATCGCTGCAAAGATTATAGTGCCGACAGCCCAGGTTAATCCTGTGATCGCTACAATCAAACCCACATGGAAATCATCGAATTTCAGTTCGTCCTTTATCCTCGGCATAATCACGCCGATGACAACCCGCTGAATGCCGATGAAGCCGAACATCAAACAGAATAGGAATGTCAGTTTCTGATAATACTTCATGATCTTTCCCGTGTTTTGTGTGATAGGGGGTTAATCCATGCTGCACCAAGCCTTGCTGTGTATCTGCAAATATCTTTTGAACGGCGATCTAGCCTTACGCAACGTAATCGGGCTGTCAAGCATAATGTATATGAATGTTCAGGCGCCAGACGGCGGATAATAAAGCCCTTCCCGCATTCAGATTATTGATTCCGGATTTCGTTATCAGACATCCTGAATCACCCTTTGGGATCCAGGTTGTTGAAAGGCCTGAAAAAAAATCAAATCAGGCATAGAATGAGCTCTTCATCCGGACGGAGTGTTGTCGTGGTTTTTAATGCATCCTCAAAATCCATTAGTGAGTTAAGAGACTATTTCCTTGGCCGGGAAAAGCCTGTTCCGGATCACGTGCTGGATGCGCTAAAACGGGATCCCCGCAAAGGCGCGCGCCGGCTGGCGTACATGCTCAGACAGAAACAGACTAAGAACCAGAAGGAGGACCAGCGGCTTGAGAAACTGCTTTGCTTTGAGACAGAACTCCATGAAAAAGGCTTCCATCTTATCGCCGGCGTCGATGAAGCAGGGATGGCTCCCCTTGCCGGCCCCGTCGTGGCAGCTGCCGTAATACTTCCTCCGGGCTATAAACTTGCGGGGCTTGACGATTCGAAAAAAATATTGAACGAAGAAAAGCGACTGCGGCTGGCGCTTCAGATCAAGAGCGATGCCGTCTGCTGGGCTGTCGGCCGCGCGGAAACCGAGGAAATTGACCGTATCAACATTTACCATGCCGGACTTCTGGCTATGCTCCGCGCGGTGGAGGGACTCAGACATCCTCCCGACTACGTGCTTGTAGATGCACGAACAATCCCCCGTTGTCCTTTTCCGCAGAAAGGCATTATCCACGGAGATGCTCTTTCCGCCAGTATCGCTGCGGCTTCCATTCTTGCCAAGACAACGCGCGATACGCACATGGCTGAAATGGACAGGATCTATCCCGGATACGGATTTGCCTCTCACAAAGGGTATCCGACACCCGACCACCTGCGGATTTTAAAGCAGCGCGGCGCCCTACCCATCCACAGAAAGACTTTCGGCCCAGTGCGTGAGGCTCTGTCTTCGCACCCGGCGCAAATTGATCTGTTTCGATAAGTCCGTTTAGGCACATTTCCGCTTGTGTCTGCAAACGAGAGTGTGTTAGAAACAAAAAACCTTCAAAAAGCGTTTAGTCCCAGCAATTCATCATAGGAGTCACAGTCATGGATAAGCGAGAAACAAAAAGCACAACACGAAGGCGATTTGTGAAGGAGGTTGCCGCCGGAAGCGCCGTTGTCGCGGTGGCAGGGGCAATGACTTCCGGGTGCTCTTCGCAGGCCGACACCCTTGAAAAAAGGCTCGAGACACTCGAAAAGAGGCTTCAGCAGGTTGAAGATGTTCAGGCAATTAACAGGCTGCAGTATGCCTATAACTATTATGTTGAGCACATGATGAAGCAGGAGATCATCGACTGCTTCTCGGACAGTCCCGATGTGCTTCTGGATTGGCTGGAAGGCAAATGGAAAGGCAAGGAAGGCGTGCGGAAATATTTCGATGTCAATCAGGTTCCGCCCGTTGGCTTTCGCCATCAACTCATCCCGTCTGCGGGCCTGATAACGGTCGATCCTGACGGCAAGACGGCTAAAGGACGATGGTATGCATTCGGCGGTATCATGATGCCGATGCCTTCGAAAGCAGGAGAAAAACCCGAATTCAGCCGTTCCTTTATTAACGGGATTTACGAGATCGGCTATATCAAGGAAGACGGCATCTGGAAAATCCTCAGCATCAACTGGATTATCCCCTATGGCGTCAGGATTAAGGATGGATGGATTACCCCGGAGGACATCGCCGGCCCCATGCTAAAAGGCCAGGGGGGCGCACCCGGACCTCAAATGGTTCCCGATATCTCCATGGACAAGAACGACCTTCGGTATGTGACCGGATATATCTTCCCGCACCACTTCAACCATCCGGTAACCGGGAAGCCCAGCAGCGAAGCGAAACTGAATGCGAGATTGAAGCCTATTAAATCCTGAGGAAGAACAACGAGTCTTGGAGTCTTTGATCAAAGACTCCAAGACTCGATTCGAGAAACCTTAAGGTTTGAGGACGGGTTTCAGTGTTCTTCCCTTCTCTGAATCTTCCATTGCTTCGTTGATCTGTTCCAGCGAATAGAACTTGATTAATCGGTTGAATGGAAATTTCCCCTGTTTGTAAAGATCGAGCAGCTGCGGAATAAAGATATCGGGATTGCAGTCGCCTTCGATCACCCCTCTTACCGTTCGGGCGTCCAGGAGAGTCTGCATATCCAGGTTTACTTCCACGCCTACAGGCGCCACGCCGATAAGCCCGCATGTGCCTCCCAGCATAAGGCAATCCACAGCCTGACGCAGAACCTTTGGAACTCCCGTGCATTCCAGGGTGTATTCAATGCCACCGCCCGTCAGCTTCTGGATTTCTTCCACGACATTGACCTTTGCGGAATTTAGAACATGGGTCGCGCCGAATTCCCCGGCAAGCTTCAGCCTTTCTTCCACTATGTCAATGCCTATTATCCTGGTGCATCCGACCACCACCGCCGCCATGATAGCGCTCAATCCCACGGACCCGATTCCGAAGACTGCTATTGCAGAACCGGGACACGGCTTGAGCGTGTTTATGACGGCGCCCGCGCCCGTCTGAATGCCGCAACCCAGGGGGCTTAATATTTCCAAAGGAATGTCTGTGGGCACCTTCACCAGACTCCGTTCGTTTACAAGCGCATAGGTTGCGTGCGTCGATTGTCCGAAGAATGAACCGTAAATCGTTTTGCCGCTCTTTTTTATGGTGGTGGATCCATCCGCGCGCCGGCCGCCGAAATTCAACCTCTTGAACTCAGCGCACCAGGAAGGTTTTCCGCTCTTGCACATTCTGCAAACACCGCAGGAGGTAAAGCTCGTTGCCACATGATCGCCCGGCTTTACCTTTTTGATCTGAGACCCGACCTTTTCCACAACGCCCGCTCCCTCGTGGCCCAATACGGCCGGAAGCGGCATCGGCAGGAATCCCATGCGGGCCACCAGGTCCGTATGGCAAAGGCCGGTGCTGACAATTCTTACTAAAACCTCATCTTCCCTCGGTTCTTCAAGTTCGAGCTCCTCGATGACAAAAGGGCTCTTTGCCTCGGGAACTAAGGCTGCTCTGATCTTCATAGGAACCTCCGTCTTGTAGTTAATATCTTCGCCGCTTTGATCCGGCATTTCGCGTTATGTATCCAAATCGCATGATGCCTTCAATCGAACCTACTTATAGGACATTCTCTTTATGGACACAAGCACTGATTGACTCCGGCAGATTGCGGCGTTAATTTACAGATGTAGGGTGGATTCAGGCTGTCGCCCATAGTTTTAATATGAAGAGAGGAAAAATGAAGAATAGAGCTTTCGTGTTGATGCTTCTGGCACTTCCCCTGTTTGCCCTCACGGGCGCCTTCCCTTTGGCTTCCGCCAAGGAAAAAGTTGTTCTTCCCGATTTGCCCCGAATTACCGCGGAAGAATTAAAGCAGATGATTGATAAGGAAGCGGATCTGGTAATCGTCGATAGCCGCGATAGCGGCAGCTATACGGCGGGACACATAAAGGGCGCCATCAATATTCATTATGATCCCACGGCAGACCCGACGCAGAGGCAGATGATGTTAATTGCCCTGCCGATGGAAAAATTGATCGTGACCTATTGTGACTGTACGGATGACGCGGACAGCGCCCAACTGGCTGACGAAATATATAAGCTCGGCTATGACCGCGACAAAATCAAGGTCCTGTCGGGTGGATCGCTCCGATGGGTGGAATTGAAGTATCCTATGGTACCAAGCAATTGACGATTACAGATTGACGATTGACGATGAAGTCATTTTCTGATTCGTCAATCGTCAATCGTAAATCGTCAATCCTACACGCCCCAGCCTACACCGGCCTTTGCCACAGAAGCTCCGGAAACATCTACAATAGCAGCGCCTCCGTCGACCAGAAGAACAGCGCCCGTGATAAAGGAAGCATCGTCACTGGCCAGGAATGAACAAGCGCCCGTAATATCGTATGGTTCGGCCGCATGGCGCAGAGGCACGCTCTCCGTGAGGACTTCAAACGCATCCTTTTTGATTGCCTCGGATAGGCTTTTCATCGCATTGGTCAACATTTCGGTCCTGGTAGCGCCAGGAGCCACGACGTTGCTGCGGATTCCCTTCGGACCGTACTCCAGCGCGCACTGAAGTGCCAGCTGAATAAGCCCACCCTTGGATGCGCAATATGCGGGCATCGACGGCAGACAGCGCACTCCGGCCAGCGATGCGATATTCACGATGGATCCGCCACCCTGCTTGATCATATAGGGAATGGCGGCTCTCATGCACAGAAAAGGGCCGTTCAGATTGACATCCAGGATCTTCTTCCAAAGAGCGATATCGATATCCACAATGCTCCCGCCTGGATCAATCCCGGCATTATTTACGAGTACGTCGATTTTGCCACCGAATTTTACGGTGGCATCCACCATTTTCTGAACGTCATCGAAGTTTGTTACATCACCGGCACATGTTGCCACTGTGCCCGGCTTCAGCGACTTGGCGACCTGTTCCAGCAGATCTTTTTGAATATCACTAATAACTATTTTCGCTCCATCTTCAACAAACCGTTTCGCAATCGCAGCGCCAATGCCCCTGGCTCCTCCGGTGATAAGTGCAACCTTCCCATCAAGTCTCATAGTGTTATCTCCTATTTAATCGCCTCTCAAAGAGCTCCTTAGAAAAGCTCAAATGGTGCAGAGCCTGCGCCAATCTCCGACTTCGGCTAACAGCCATCCGCTGCCATACGTCGGCGATTTTTAGCACATTCCACACCGGGCTTCAAGCAATGAAACGATCGGGTTTGACAGGCGGAGGTTCTTGTTTCCGGATCAGCAAATTGGACATGGATCGTCTGTTATGTTACAAAAAGCCATTCCAGAAGATGAGGTGCACAGCCATGAGACCGCTTCAGACTGATCTGTCCATTTTTGCCGCGTTTAATTTTAAAAGGCCTCCTGTAGGCGTCAAATTCCTGTTCTTTAAGCCTGACGGATTGGAACCGTTGGTTCCCAACAAGACTCTTTCCCTATGCGAAATGCTTGTTGAGGCTCAATTGTCAAAAAGGCCTTTCTATTTTGCGCGGACGCAACAGGAAGCATGCGTCGGCAAAATTCTCCTGGGAATGCAGGAAATGGAATCCTTTGCAGAAAGCGGACAAATAGGAGAACGACTGAAGGTATTTCAGGAAGCGAGAGCCAATTATGCTTTTTACCAGCATGTCCCCAAATTTGCCAAAGACATCGTCAACTATGTAGCATTTGCCCCGCTGGATGCGCTGACCTTTGAGCCGGACATCCTGATTGTTACTACCGAACCCGGCCAGGCCGAAATCGTGATGCGGTCCATGACCTACTCCACAGGAGAGCTGTACAACTCCAGGACGACGCCCGTTATGGGCTGTGCATGGCTCTTTATCTACCCTTTCCAAAGCGGCAATGTAAACTTCATCGTCCCGGAAATGGTACACGGCATGAAAGGACGCGAGTTGTTCTCCAGCGAGTCCATCGTGATATCGATTCCCTATCAATGGATTCCGAGAATGGCACAAAACCTCAAGGAAATGACATGGCACCTTCCTTCGCATAACAGCAAGGAGCAGTACCTGGGAGAATTCGGCACTATATTGGCAGACCTGGCGAAGAAAGCCCAAAAGCCATAAATATCCGCCTGTCGGGAATCCGGCCTCAACCAAGATGAAACCGAAACCGTTTTTGGAGCTTTCTGGAATCAGCCTGCGAGTCAACAATCGGCAGGCTTTCCGGAATACCAATTGGATCTTTTGCCATGATCAGAACTGGGCGCTGATCGGAGCAAATGGATCGGGCAAAACACTGCTGGCGCGAGCCATCGCCGGAGAATTGCCGATCGTGGGAGGTGAAATCCATTACGGCTTTAAAACACCTCGCGGCTGCATCCCGGAGGATTTCATCGCTATGGTTTCCTTTGAAGAGCAGAAGGCACTTGCCGGAGATTCGCCTCCCGCGGCGCGCTGGTTCAGTACGGAGCAGGAGGCGTCTCCGCTTGTTGGCCGGTTTCTCTCGCAGGATAGCGTGGAAGATGTAAATCCCTTTGAAGTAAAGATCCGCCCGCCGGAGCTGGCGGTCCGCTTTGAGCGACTGCACTGGCGCATTACCGGGCTTCTGGAGATTCATCCTCTTCTGAAGCGTCCCCTATCATCCCTTTCGAATGGGGAAATGCGGAAAATTCTGCTGGCTCGCGCTCTCCTTAAACGTCCCCGCCTTTTAATACTGGATAATGCATTCGAGGGACTTGATTCGCGATTCAGAATTCATTTGAGGGATATTCTCGATAAACTGATGTTAAAGAAGGCCGCTCGCCTCATCCTGATCCATTCTCGCCTGAATGAATTGCCGCGCGGAATAACCCACCTGCTTTGGATTCATAACTGCCGGATAGCCGCACAGGGGCCCCGCCGCATCATTGTTCGCAATCCACGGATCCGTGCGCTCTTTCAACCTGCAAAAAAATCCGCTCGTTCGCGGTCCTTGTCCGTTTTTACGAACTGCTCCCCGAATCGTGAGAGTGAAAACCTCGTGCAGATGAGAAATGTGTTCGTGCGCTACGGTGGGCGCACCATTCTATCCGGCATCAATTGGACGATCCGCCGCGGGGAAAGCTGGGTGCTGGTCGGGCCGAATGGATCCGGGAAAAGCACGCTCCTTAGTCTCATTGGCGGAGATAATCCGCAAGCATATGCAAATTCGCTTTATATATTCGGGCGAAAGAGGGGCAGCGGCGAGAGCATATGGGACCTGAAAAAGCGAATAGGCTGGATCTCTCCGGAACTGCACCTGCATTTCCCCGAAAGTCAAAGCTGCATTCAGACCGTGATTTCCGGTTTCAGCGAAACGATCGGCTACCATAGAGCACCAACGCCTCAGCAGCGCAGAAGGGCCCTGAAGGTATTGACATACCTTGGCATGCAGAAGCTAAGATCTTCACCATTCGGCTCTTTGTCCACAGGGCTTCAACGTATGACACTTTTGGCCCGCGCCCTTGTTAAAGCACCGGATCTGCTTCTTCTTGACGAACCTTGCCAGGGCCTCGACCCCTCTCATCGAAGGATGTTTTTGGAGCTAATTGAATCCATTCTTCTGCAGCCGGGAGCAACAATAATTTATGTTACTCACATCGCAGATGAGATTCCCAGAGGGATTAAAAGAATGCTTCAGCTGCAGAACGGCCGGATTTACCGATCCTTGATAATTCCACGGAAGAGAAGAATCGTTTTATAAAATATGCAAAACCGTTCCTGTCTGGAAAGCCCATAAAAAAACTTAGGCATTTTCCCCCCGAATTTCCGTTTAAGATAGGTTGAAAGGAGAATTTATAATGGTGAAGTTCCTGCTATGGTGCATTCTCTTCGTTTTGTGCTGGCCTCTCGCACTTCTGGCCCTGGTCCTTTATCCGATTGTCTGGGTACTCCTTCTTCCTTTTCGAATAGTCGGTATAGCAGTAGGAGGTGTGCTCTCATTGATCTGGGCTTTGATAACGCTGCCGGCCCGTGTTCTGCGCAAAATCTAGCCTCGGATGCTGATTTGTGAACTCTCCGGCAGTTAGAGATTGTTTATTTGCCGCCGTACATTAAAATTGTTCCTGAAGCCCCCCTTTTTCTTCTTGAAAGGATCGGAACTATGCAAGCACGCAAGATCAGCGACGGTATTTGGTGGACAGGCGCGGTGGATTGGGACAGGAGACTTTTCGACAGTCTGATACCATTGCCCGATGGAACGAGCTACAACTCCTATTTTGTTCAGGGATCAAAAAAGTCAGCCCTCATAGACGCAGTCGACCCGACAATGAAAAAGGTCCTCTTCGCGCGGCTCAACAGCTTGAATATTTCCTCAATCGACTATGTCATAGCAAATCACGCCGAGCAGGATCATTCCGGAAGCATTCCGGATATTCTGGCTGCCTATCCCAATGCAAAAGCGGTTACCAGCGAAAAAGGCAAGGCGCTGATTATGGATCTGCTTGCAGTGCCCGAAGACCGCATCCTCGTCGTTAAGGACGGCGAAGCCATCGATCTCGGAGAGAAGACCCTCCAGTTCCTTTACTTTCCATGGGTTCATTGGCCGGAGACAATGCTTACCTGGATTCCGGAACAAAAAATCCTCTTCCCCTGCGACCTGTTCGGATCGCACCTGGCTTCGGCCGATCTGTATACTTCGGAAGAATCGCTGCTCCTCCCTGCCGCCAAACGATATTATGCTGAAATAATGATGCCTTTCAGAACATCTATAGAGAAGAACTTAAACAAAGTCACCGGTCTTGATCCGCAGATGATTGCTCCCAGTCACGGCCCCATACATAAGAATCCGAAGTTCATTATTGATGCCTATCGCGACTGGGTTGCCGGGCCTCCGAAAAACCTCATCGTTGTTCCCTACATATCGATGCACGACAGTACGCGGCTGATGGTGGAGCATTTCGTGGAAGCTTGTGCCGATCGCGGCCTTTTTGCAGAGCAATTCGATCTGGCCGATGCAGATACCGGCAGGCTGGCAATGCTGTTGGTGGATGCATCCGGTATAGTCTTAGGTTCACCCATAGTATTGGCAGGACCCCATCCGAAGGTGGCCTATGCAGCGATTCTGGCCAATGCGCTTCGCCCCAAAGCAACGTTTGCTTCAGTCATCGGATCTTTCGGTTGGGGAGGGCGTCTGGTTGAGACTCTGCAGGCGTTGATGCCGAACCTAAAGCTTGATTTCCTTCCTCCTGTTCTTGCCAAAGGCTTGCCGCGACCAAAAGACTATGCTGCAATTGACGCGCTGGCGGAGACGATACGAACAAGAATCATTGCACCGTAGGAGCGGAAGAATCAGAGTGATTCTTCCGGTTATTCCCTACGGAACTTCTTTTGACAAAATACCGGAAGACTGGATGTGCCCGTTTTGCCGTGTTTCTAAGAAGATGTTTAAATCGCTCTGACCTGTCTTGAAAACCGCGCTGCAAAATCGTCGGATTTCAGCATCAGATCGCGGGCGGCTTTACCCTGGCCAGATATATGTTTGTTCCCTGTTCGTGAGACGAATAGTAGCTTATCCAAAGCTGGTTTTCATGCCAGGATAAGCCGGCATAGCTTGTGTCGCCTCCGGAAGGCAAGGCGAGAAACTCATCAAGCCGGCCCGCGACCGGATCCAGCCAGTTCAGAGAAGTCCATGGCTCCTTGCAGTAGCGTCGGACGGCCGCGACAATACGGCCGTCCGGCATGAGCAGCATATTGGGGCCTCCGATGCGCAATCCCAGATCTTTCCATATCCAATTCCTGTATGGGAATACCGAACTCCCAAGCATTGCCGTCGCTTTACCGGAATCACGGCGCAGCAGGCAAAGCGCTATATCGTCTTTCTGGAAAAGCAGCGCCGCCTCATTTGGAAAATCCTCGGCAAAGAGGTCTTCTACAACAAGGTTGAACCGGATGCCGTCGCTGCTGGAATATAGCCGAGTGCGGAGCGGATCTGAGGTGCTGTAGGCAACTCCATAGCAAAACTGCTTGTGCCATGTAGTCCGCCATAGCCAGAAATCGGGGTGGCCGATTTCAGCGGGATCACTCCATTTGTGCCCATCGGAAGAGAACCAGACCAAAGACTGGTGTCTGCGCGAAGAACCGGGGCTAAAGGCGGCGCATGCATTCAGCATGAGCCTTCCAGATGGCGTGATCTGCAATTTGGGATCCCGCAGATCAATTCCGGGAATTTCGAGCAGGGCGCAGGAAATCCAGGAAGTCGCGTTATCCGTAACTAAAATGCGGATTTTCCCGTCAAGTGAGAGGTGACTGGTTCCCTCGCGAAAAGTACAATACCAGCAATTTTGAAAGCGAATGAGATCGGTGAGCGCGTTGTGAGGCGCCTTGTCCCATATTTTCTGCAGATGAGTCAGCTGTGCGTTCATATCCGGGATGTCACGCGCCCGGAATTTTCAGTCCTATGAGCTTCGGGGCTCTATATGTTCATATTGATCCGGGCATCTGTTTATAGCGCAGAGCCCCGAAAGCTGCAAAGGATTACGCGAATAAAAATCTTCTAACGGTTCTTACTCCTCCCATTGCTGAGATCATTTTTCCCGTTATCCGAAGGCGTAGGCTTTGATTTACGGGAAGCTACATTTTCGAAACCGGAGTCATCATCGGTGTCATCAATCGGCTTTGTATATTGATAGACAATAGGATTCCCTTCAAAGAGATAAGATGCAGGATCCCATCCTATCATTTGCGGCGGATCCGACTGCAATCCGGTCTCAGGATCGACATCGCCTACCCCTTCACATTGAACGTCGACAGAGCGAACCAGCCATATTTTGGCGCCTGTAATCCCGGACGGTTCCACTGGATTGAAGTTTTTGTCATAGGGCGCCGGCAATCCGGTAAGGATTTCCAGGCTGCCGCCGATTTGCAGGTTTCCATTTGGATTACTTGTGCTGCTGCCGAGACATATCAAACCTTTGCCCGGCCATTCGTCGGGGTAGTAGATAAGAGTGTAATCCGTTTCAGGCAGAAGCCTCTTCCCCTGAAATGAGAACCTGAAATTGTCGCCCAGAAGGTTGTATTTCATCTGTCCCCAGCGGCGGTTCTCGGAAAATATGGGCCAGGGGCCATTTCCGGGAACAGGACAGCCGTTGGAATCATATAGAGGATTTTCTGCTTCTTCATCGGGAATCAGGCTTGAATCACATTTCTGAAATAGGAACAAACTCCCGACCATGTTTTCCCCTCTGTCGCCTGCAAATGCTGCCGATGCAATGGCAACTGAGAAAACAACCAGAATCAGAACTGATACTTTTTTCATTATGACCTCCTGTATCTTGGAAAAGCTCAAATTCAGTAGTGTTTTTCATTTCAATTCCGGGGGGCTGATTTTCATTTTTTTGCAATCCAAATCATGCATTTGCCTGATGGTGGATCGTCGATAGACAAAGAGCATAGCAAACATCGTCTGACTGCGGCGTGATCGCGCTCACCGATTTCGAAGATATACATTACTTAATCGATGCTCTATAAATGCCGAAGGCGGTTTATGTATATGTCCATTCTTTAACTGCAGAGCCAAGGTTCTGATAACTCGATTATATTGCCTGCAATTGCATAATCTTGACTATTGCAGCATTTTATCCGAGGATAAGGGCATTGGATATTGCTTTCAGGCGTAACGCTATCTTTTGGCAGATTTTAAGTGCGCCGAGAGTGCAGATTGCTTTAATTCAAAATGCAACGTCTCGGTTGGGGCGTGCTTTCGGAAGAGAGAACTGCTATGCAGACATTTTTAATGCGAATTTGGTTGGCCGTTTTGCTACTCGGGACACCAAGTCTGAGCGGGTTTGCTCGATCGGGGATTATCACTACATATGCAGGTCCTCAGTTGCCGGTAGACGGCAGTTGGGCAACTACCCAGGATATTGGTAAATCGAAATCTGTCGCTTCAGATGGAGCCGGAGGTTTCTATTTTGTCAGTGATATCCAATGCAGAGTGTACCGGGTTACCGAAGATGGCAGTCTCCATTTTGTGGCAGGAGATGGTACCAAAGGCTATAGCGGCGATGGCGGACCAGCCACTTCCGCACAGCTTAATGTTCCACTTGGCATAGCGGTCGACACAACAGGCAATTTATTCATCGCTGACGCAGTCAACAACCGCATCCGCAAAGTGACCCCCGACGGCTTCATCAGCACTGTAGCCGGGAACGGAACTAAAGGTTATAGTGGCGATGGCGGTCCGGCCACTTTGGCACAGCTCAATGTTCCAGTTGGCATAGCAGCCGATGCAGCGGGCAATTTGTTCGTAACTGACTCGTTCAACGCCAGGATCCGCAAAGTGACCCCCGACGGCTTCATCAGCACTGTAGCCGGGAATGGAATTGCTGGCTTTAGCGGCGATGGCGGACCGGCTACTTCCGCACAGTTACTTTCCCCGCAAGACGTAGCGGTGGACGCGGCAGGCAATTTATTCATTGCTGACCCTTCCAACTTCCGTATTCGCAAAGTGACGCCCGACGGTTTAATCAGAACTGTTGCCGGATCTGGTACCTCTGGCTGTAGCGCTGATGCCGGACTGGCCACTTCTGTAGAAATCGGGGTGGTATTTGGCGTAGAGGTTGACATAGAAGGCAATTTGATCATTGCGGACGAGGGCTGCAACCGCATTCGCAAAGTGACGCCCGACGGTTTAATCAGCACGATAGCCGGCGATGGTACCCCAGGCTATGGTGGCGATGACGGACCAGCCACTTCGGCGCAGCTCCATATGCCTCGAGAGGTAGCAGTTGACACAGAAGGAAATTTGTTCATCGCTGACTTGTACAACGCACGCATCCGCAAAGTGACGCCCGACGGTTTAATCACCACTGTAGCCGGGAATGGAACTCATGGCTATTGCGGCGATGGCGGACCGGCCACTTCGGCGCAGCTTTATAATCCACTCGGCGTAGCGGTGGACATGGCCGGCAATTTGTTCATCGTTGATAACGGAAACGAGCGCATCCGCAAAGTGACGCCCGACGGTTTAATCAGCACCGTAGCTGGGGATGGAATCCAAGGCTATAGCGGCGATGGCGGACCAGCCACTTCGGCACAGTTCTATGGTCTGTTTGGCATAGCAGCCGATGCAGCGGGCAATTTGTTCGTCACTGACACGTACAACGCCAGGATCCGCAAAATAACACCCGGCGGTTTGATCAGCACCGTAGCAGGCGATGGTACCCCAGGCAATAGCGGCGATGGCGGACCAGCCACTTCGGCACAACTCTGGTGGCCATACGGCATAGCGGTCGACGCAGCGGGCAATTTGTTCATTGCGGACACAGGCAACTGCCTCATCCGCAAAGTAACACCCGACGGCTTCATCAGCACTGTGGCTGGCAATGGTTTACGAGGATTCGGAGGCGATGATGGGCCGGCCGCTTCCGCATGGTTCAATTATCCGTATGGCATAGCAGTCGACACAGTTGGCAACCTGTTCATCGCAGACAGGTACAACGCGCGCATCCGAAAAGTAACGCCTCGCGGCTTCATCAGCACTGTGGCCGGGATAGGGACCCAGGGCTATAGCGGCGATGGCGGACCGGCCACTTTGGCACAGCTCAGTTATCCATCTGGTGTAGCGGTTGACAAGGCAGGCAATTTATACATCGCTGATCAAATGAACGGACGCATCCGAAAAGTGACACCCGGCGGCCTCATCAGCACTGTGGCGGGGAATGGGACTCAAGGCTATAGCGGCGATGGCGGACCAGCCACTTCGGCGCAATTCTATATTCCGTATGGCGTAGCAGTTGACACAGCGGGCAATTTGTTCATATCTGACTCGGAAAACGATCGCATCCGCAAGGTGACGCCGATTACGACATGTTCCCGCTTAGCCTTCGATTCGGGTGGATCTGCGATACATCGAACGAGACAAAATTCCATACGTCGACATCTTGAAGTGAAAGCTCAAAATTCTCGGCAATAAGTGTCAAAGAGGGATAGGTAGCATAAGCTACCTGCCCGCTATGAATTCGCCTTGCCGCCGCTCGATAAGTCGGCAATGACTGAGGTCCGAAGCTTACAACTGCTTTTTATCTGCACCCAAGGTCTATTCAAATATTTTTTCAGGGCTGCAGTTCTGTTTTAAAATACCAATGAATTTAATAAACAGATAAGCTCGAGACTGCAAGTTTACAAATTATTCTTATCAGAAGTCGTGATGCTGTCATGAAAATTGGAGGCGACTGGGCAGCGGAATTCGCTTATCCATATTGGTAAAAAAGCGAGGGGTCATATTCCATACGGACGCTATTCAAACAGCCAGCAAAATCCCTCGTCAACTGTGTGAACCTGGCGGCGATTTTATCTCTGTCTCGGGGCACAAATTTTGCGTGACCAAGGGGACGGCTGCGCTGTTTGTCCGTGAGGGGACTCCGCTCGTTCCTCTGCTTACGGGTGGACCGCATGAGGACATACTTCGGGCCGGGACCGAAAATTCTGTGGGGATTGTCGGGTTCGTCCCGGCAATGGCACTAGCTTTGGAAATTGCGACGCGATGCGGGTAGCAGCCCGGATAATCCCGCACTAGCTCCTGGCCGCCAAAAGGAGGTTTGGATTAGGCGACCCATTTCGGTCGGCGGCAGCGCATTCAGATCCAATTTCATTTATGGTAATTGGAGTGGGAAACGAAACAGCCGATGCAGCAGTCCTTTCTGCATTTGATGATTTCAGCCTCCGGGCCGATCAATTAACCGCCATCTCCGAGCCGGCATCCTTCCTGTTTCTCGGCGCAAACCTCGGTGTGATTGGTTTGGCAGTATTCCGGAGAAGGGAATGGCGTCCCCAACGGGATTCGAACCCGTGTTGCCGCATTGAAAGCGCGGTGTCCTAGGCCGACTAGACGATAGGGACCCAGTCGAAAGGCGAGACATTCTTACACTTTTGCCCCGCGATTGCAAGGTCTTGAAACCTCATTTTTATCTATTCCGGTTCGCCCTCAATCCCGTCGTCGACCAGAGGCGAAGCCTACCTAATTACAGCGCAAAATCATTTAGCCTGAGGACAATGGACCTTCCAGACTAAAGCTCCCAATCTCCGGATTTTCCGGATTTTGGGGTGGCCAAAACACCTATCCTGAAATAAGATTTAAATGTTGATCTTGATCCCCCCGCGAATACGGCAACACAATAATTTGCGCAGCCCTGAAGCTGCCAGTTTGCCAATCTTTGTTGCATGGAAAAAATACTTGATACATTGAGAATCATTGGGAAAAGAATGGGGATCGGCCGCCGCCTTCCCTTCCCCGCATCCTACATTTTTGCCCTGCTTGTGATTGCCGCTGCAACTCTCTTGCGTGTATGGATGTCCGGGCCCCTGAGTTCGACTCCTTTTTTGGCCTTTTATCCGGCATTGGTGCTGGCAGCAGCCTTGGGAGGATTTGGACCGGGACTGTTGGCTGTTTTCATTTCCTGGCTCATTGTCGCCATGTTCTTTGATTCCACTCCCGGATATATCGGTCTTAATAATCCCGCAGAGCTTGAACGCCTCCTCATTTTTCTTTCAGGAGGACTGGGGGTGAGCCTGATCTGCGAAGCTCAGCTGCGGGGTCGGGAACGCATTTCAAAGCAGGCTCGGGATCTGGAAGAATTGGGAGAATTGACCAATTCGGGCCCGTTTATAATACGCGATGACCGGGACCGAATCATACATTGGAGCGAGGGTTGTTCCCGTCTCTATGGATTCACGCACGAGGAGGCTTTAGGCCGTGTCAGCCATAAGCTTCTTAAAACGCAATTTCCCGAGCCGCTTGACAAAATCCATGCCAAGCTGCGCAAGAACGGACGATGGGAAGGCGAGCTAACACATATTCGCGGCGATGGGAAAGCCATTGTTGTAGCGAGCCTGTGGATTCTGCGCGATCGGTCTAAAACTCCCGCCGTGCTCGAAATAGGCAGCGATATCACCCGCCTTAAAGAAGCCGAGGAGGCGCTCAGGCGCAATGAGGAACAATTGCGTGTGGCAACCATGGCTGCTGAAATCGGCGTCTGGTCATGGAAGTCCGGAACAGATGGAGTTTCGGTCAGTTCCAATTGGAGGCGTTTGTATGGTGTAGAAACGGAAGCCAAGGTCACATTCCGGACCTGGCACGATGCAATTCACCCGGAAGATCGGGATCGGGCTGTTGCAGAACTAAATGCGGTCAAACCCGAGAATCCGGAATTTAGCTTCGAATATCGCGTCCTCAATCCGGACGGAACTATTCGCTGGATTGTGGATCGAGGTCGTGCACAATTCGATTCCAGCGGGAAAGCAACCGAAATGGCCGGCATCAATCTGGATATATCCAAGAGAAAGCGTGCCGAAGAAGCTCTGCTCCGCACAACTCAGGAACTGGCCCGATCCAATAAGGATTTGGAATCCTTTGCGTATGTTGCGAGCCACGATTTGCAGGAGCCGTTGCGCAATATCGCAGGATTTCTCCAGCTGTTGGAGCAAAAATCCGCCAGTCAGCTTGATGATAAGGCAAAGCAATATATCCAATTTGCTGTGGATGGATCCAAGCGCATGCATCAAATGATTACGGATCTGCTTTTTTACTCCAAGGTAAGCTTGCAGCCTATCGAGCTTCAGCCGATAAATCTGCGGGAACCGCTGGAGCAGGCGATGGCGTCCATCAGAAAAAGCATCGATGATTCGGAGGCCACGATCCTGGTGGGCGACTTGCCTTCGGTCCGGGCGGATGCGACTCAAATGCTTCAGATATTTCAAAACCTGCTCGGCAATGCGATCAAGTTTCGGTCTGAACGCCCGATCGAGATTGAGGTGAGCGCTCAACGCGAAAAGAATTTTTGGAAACTCCGGATCAAAGATAATGGCATTGGATTTGAAATGGAACAACAGAACAGGATTTTCCAGGTCTTTCAGCGCCTGCATTCGCGTCAGAAGTATGCAGGAAGCGGCATCGGCCTTTCTATCTGCAAAAGAATCATAGAACGTCATGGAGGAAATATTTGGGTGGAATCCAAACCGGATATGGGCAGCACATTCCATTTCACTCTCCCCGCCGATTAGGATCGGGACCAACTGTGAAATGTCCATATCTGCTTAAAGCAAGGTGATAGAATTAAACCATCGGAAGTGACTTTTCTTAAGCAGTCTGTGTCGATATTAGCAAAGGAGGAATGATATGCGAAGATCACTTATGTTGCTTTTCACGGCAATTCTTTTTGCGGCACTTACTCTGGGGCAAGAGAAGGAGCAGGAAAGGCTTAAAGAATGCAGCACCGTAATTGGCGAAATTCTGAATATACCCGATGGCATTCCTCAAGATCTTCTTGATAAAGCCGAATGCGTCGTAATATTTCCATCCGTGAAGAAGGTTGCAATCGGGATTGGCGGCAGCTATGGCCGTGGCGCTTTAATCTGCCGGAGCGGTGCCAATTATGCCGGCCCGTGGGGCGCACCTGCGATGTATGCCCTGGAAGGAGGCAACATCGGATTTCAGCTGGGAGCCCAAGCGACAGACTTTGTCTTGCTGGTCATGAACAGCAAAGGCGCCAAATCCATTCTCAGCAGCAAGGTGAAATTGGGAGCCGATGCTTCTGCAGCCGCCGGGCCCAAAGGGCGGTCCGCTTCAGCCGCTACCGATGTCGTAATGAAAGCCGAAATATTGAGCTATTCGCGCTCTCGCGGCCTGTTTGCCGGCGTCTCGCTGGAAGGATCGACCCTGCGGTCGGATGGAGGCGCGAACAAAAACTTATATCGGAAAGAGCTTAGCGCGGAGGATATTATTCTAAAAGGAGCTGTAAGAGCACCGGCTGCGGCACAATCTCTGGTATCGCAGCTCAATAAAAAATCACCGAAGAACAAGTCCGAAAACAGGTAGTACTCATTGCACGAAGCTTCCTGAGGGCATCGGGCGGTGTCCGTTTTCAGCTTTCAGCCTTTTTGCCTAATGCCCCTGTAGTCCGTTTGCCGCATATCTTTCCATTTCAACGGCATGCCGGAACGGCCTATAGCCTATCAGGGTCACACAGCTATGGGCCGTTGGTTTACCGGCATAAATAAGAAGGGGGCGGAGAATACACCCTCCGCCCCTTGAGGGGAAAGCATGAATATCTGCTCAGTAGTGTTGCTGAATAAGACGCCAGCCGGAGTTAAAGGTTCACGAGATTTGGTTAAGTTCTTGTAAAGCATCCGCCGCCTCAATCCCTTTCAAATGGATTCCGGATAGAACCTCCACAAATTAGCGGAAGCCCAGAAATGCGGTTGTCCAATGTATGATTCGCTTTTGATGAAAAAACAGACAGGAACGCAGGCAAAGGCAGATCTGAAATCAAAGCGCTGCGAAATCTGTAGATAATCGATCTTTTGATTGCATTTAGAAGAATTGGTGAGCCGTGCTGGACTCGAACCAGCGACCCTCTGCTTAAAAGGCAGATGCTCTGCCGACTGAGCTAACGGCCCCCCTTTGGCTTTGGAAGCTGAGCGCTCCGATTCCGGGGTGTTTTATCCCGAGACTCGTTGCGACGTCGGGAAGATTAGCATGCTTGCAGGCTGTTTCAAAGGCAGTTCTGAAAATATTATAGGCTACGCATTGATGTCTGCAGCTTGGCGAAACCGATTCAAAATTTGCAGTCCGGATTCCTGAGCTGGTTTATTTCTTTATCCATTTTCGCAAGGATCTCAATCGATTGATCCGCGGTCTTTGCTATAAGACGCAAAAGCTCTCGGGCCTTTTTCAATGCATTCACGACGATTTCCACATTGCCGCAAGTTTCAAGGGCATAAACGCGCTGACTCACAAACGCATGACCGCCGCTATCGCGCTCAATTGTCCGAATGTTAAGGCTCCATCTTCCCTCGATACGCGAGTATCCCACGTAGCTTTCGGCGTTAAGTCCGCCGATGTTGACAGAATGGATCCGTTCGGGATGCCACACGGCGGTCTCCAAACCCAAATCCCGGAAATTGCGGGAAATATCGCCAATACATTTGGAGAACTCTCTCTTACGCGAATTCAAATCTTCCGAGATTCGCCTTCTCAGTGCTTCGTAGGTTTCCTCTCCCATGATCGCAGGCTCCATGAAAACAGAAAGATACAACCATTACTTTTGATTCAGACTCACCCGGCCCGTTACCGAGCTTACTCGCAGGATCTGTTTTCCCGTACCTAACCGGCCGCGAGCGGAACGTCCCGGGCCATAACGAGATTCCTGAATTTGCAGAGGGAAATCGGTTTTGAGCACGCCGCTTGATGATGACATGTCGACCAGCGCGTCCAGATCTGAAGGCGCCAGGATGTCGATATTCCCGCTGACCGAAGTAAATCTCATATTATTGCGGTCCTGAGACTTCTCGATTTCCATCCTTACATTTCCGCTGAAGGACGATGCAATCATGAGCCCCTTGACTCCGCTTAATTCGACATTTCCCCGAATGCTCTCCGCTCTCAACCGGCCCACCACATCCGTAACCTCAACATTTCCGCCAAACGATGAAAGCCGCTCAAAATTGTATTCGATGGAATTCGGCACTCGAATTATTAGCTCTACCTTTGCATCCACTCTGCGGAACTGCGTCGGCCGGATATGAATCTCGATCCGGTTGCCCATGCTTGTATCAATAATTTCGACCGAATCGCGATCCGCTCCCGTTTTGCTTGCATGTGCCTCTATCTCATCTCCCTTATGGCCTTTGATTTTGATATCGCCGACCGCGTTTTCTACGATAATCAGGCCGCGCGGGGGGAGCTTGTATTTCTTATGAAAATCCTGTGCCGAAGCCAGCTGAAAACTGACAGTAATTGCTACGCCTATTAAGCCTATTCTCGTCATCGCGGCAGTCCTTAATCCATCACCGATACATATGATTTTTTCACAGGTGCTAAAGGACTACAAACAAATTCAGAGCAGAAACTCCGAAGATTGGATATCCGGATTCATCCAGAACTCTGCGGAAAATTTCGTATTCCCACGCTACAGAAATCTCTAATCGGGCCGGATCCAGGATTTCAGATGAGAATGCGGTGAAACTACAATTGTTTCCTTGCGATCGGGCCCTGTTGATACAACGGAAATTTCCGTATTCACGAGATCGGAAAGCCTCTTCAAATAGTCCCTGGCCTCAACAGGCAATTCATTCAGGTCGCGGATCCCCGCTGTTCTCTGGTTCCATCCTTTAACGGTCAAATATTCCGGCTTGCATTCATCCAGAACGGATATCTCGGGCGGAAAAGAACGGAGCCGGCTTCCTTTGTATCGATATCCGATGCAGATCTTTATTTCTTTCAGTTCATCCAGAACATCCAGTTTTGTGATCACCAGTGATCCGAGATTGTTAATCAAGCACGAATAGCGGACAACCACCGCATCAAACCAGCCGCAACGTCGCGGTCTTCCCGTTGAAGCCCCGAACTCCTGCCCGCGTTTTCGAATCTCTTCGCCGGTTACATCCAGCAATTCCGTTGGAAACGGCCCTGAACCGACACGGGTTGTGTAGGCTTTGGAGATGCCTATTACGCCATCGATTCGCGTAGGACCGACTCCCGTACCAATGCAGGCGCCGCCTGCCGTGGCGCTGGAAGCCGTAACATACGGATAGGTTCCGTGATCCACATCGAGCAAGGTACCCTGGGCGCCCTCGAAAAGCACGCTTTTCCCTTCGTTCATGCTTTGGTTCAGGAATTCAGCTCCATCCACAACATACTGCGATAACTCCTCGCCCAGAGCACATGCATTCCGAAAAACTTCTTCGAGGCTAAGGCTATCGGCGAGAGCAGGAAAAGCTGCCTGTTTTGCCAGGAAATTTTCCTCAATACGGCGACGCAGAACGGTGGGATTTGTCAGGTCGCAGACCCGCAGTCCACGTCGTCCCATTTTGTCTTCGTAGGCCGGGCCAATACCCCGATTAGTCGTACCGATTTTCTCCTGCCCTCTTCGCTCTTCATCGCCTTGTTCGACGAACCGATGGTATTCCAGGATTATGTGAGCGCGATTGCTTATGAACAACCGTCCGTTGCAGGTAATTCCCGCCGCATCCAGATCCTCGATTTCCTTTTTCAGTGCGATGGGATCCAGCACGACTCCATTGCCGATCAGGCAGAGCTTTTCAGGATGCAGTATTCCGGAAGGAATCAGATGCAGCACATACTTCCTGCCGTTGATGATAACCGTATGGCCAGCATTGTGTCCTCCCTGATAACGCGCAACAACGTCGAAACGCGCAGTCAGCAGGTCAACAATCTTGCCTTTCCCTTCGTCGCCCCATTGAGCGCCGACCACTATTAGATTTGCCATGAAAAAAAGGTCCCGGCGTCCAGCTATGGAATTTGGTTCCGATACGCTATCTGCGCCGCCTTAAGCCGCAGACACACATATCGAACCGGAAAAGCCCCTGAGCAACGCTAATGGCTGCGTGGGATTATGGGTGTTCGAAACCTCGACTCCAGACTACGAAAGATGATTATCGATCATCTTGGAGATCGTGCCTTTGGTGGTATTTCCGACAATCTGTTCCTTAACGGCACCATCTTTGAAAAGCAACAGGGTTGGGATGCCTCTGATGTTGTACTTTCCAGAAGTCAGCGTATTTTCGTCCACGTTCAATTTAACAACTTTTGCCTGGCCTTCATATTTCTCTGCAATGGCATCCACTACCGGAGCAAGCATCCGGCAAGGAGCACACCAAGCTGCCCAAAAGTCTACGAGGACCGGCACTGGAGAATTAAGAACTTCCGCTTCAAAATTTTGATCCCCGACCTCTGTAACTTTTCCGCTCATCTTTTAAAATCTCCTAACTTATATTGAAGGCGATCATACGCGCCGCTAAAATAGAAGGTCATTATGGGAGCGTACCGGAGCCTTGTCAAGCCCAATGAGGCGACTCATAAGAAACGCTTTGGGCAACATTTTCTAAGAGATACGGGTGTTATTGACCGTATTGTGCGCTGGATTCAGCCGTCGCGGCAGGATCTGTTCATAGAGATAGGCGCGGGAGACGGTGCCCTGTCTTCTCGTCTGGCGTCCGGCGCCAATAGCCTGCTGGCTATTGAGATCGATGCCGACTGCATCCCGCGCCTCAAGGATTCTTTGGCTCCTGTCTCTTCCGCAAGCGTTGTTGCAGCAGATGTTCTCCGCCTTGATCTGGCCGAATTGGTTTCTCCCCATTTGCGGCCGGATCTACGGCTTCGGATCGCCGGGAATCTGCCCTACAATATAGCCACGGCAATTATTGAAAAGCTGCTTCATTCCGCACTGCCCGTCTTCGACATGGCTTTTATGCTTCAGCTTGAAGTTGCCGAACGTATTACGGCCTCAGCGGGAACGCGGCAGTATGGCTATTTTTCAGTGGAATGCCAGCATCATTGCGATGTCCGTTTTGGATTTAAAGTATCGCCTGCCTGTTTTACACCTCGGCCCAAGGTCAGTTCCGCGACTGTGCGATTCCTCCCAAAATGCTCGAACTGGCATCCCTCCCTTGAAACCGACTTTGAGATGATTGCCAAAGCGGCCTTTGCCTACAGGAGAAAAACCATCCATAATTCTCTCTCCAGACATCCCATAATTGGAAAAATCTCGAATGCACTGCTGCTTGGTGCGGGCATTGAGGGATCACGCAGGGCCGAGCGGCTTTCTGTTCAGGAATATGAATATCTGACCCATGTATACGGGGAATTGAAGATGACCAATCCCGAATGACGAACTGGTACATTGCGGCGGCGCCTGGAGTGGGCTATACTTCGCCGTTAATTCCTGGGAAAAAAGATCGTGATCAACAATCAAATGGAAGTTATTCCCCTGGGGGGTCTGGGGGAATTCGGCATGAACATGATGGCCATCCGCTATGGCGAGAGCATCCTCGTTGTCGATGCCGGCCTGATGTTCCCGCGTGACGATCTGCTTGGAGTGGATCTTGTAATCCCTGATTTCTCCTATCTGCTGGAAAACCGTGAAAAGGTCCGCGCGATTATCGTGACCCACGGTCACGAAGATCATATCGGAGCACTTGCCTATCTGCTGAAAGATCTCCCGGTTCCGGTTTATGGGACTCCTTTGACTCTTGGCTTTGCCCGCGGCCGCCTGGAGGAAAACGGAGTGCTGGAACAGGCGCAGTTGAATCCCATTGCGCCCCGCTCCTGTCTGGAATTCGGAGATCTGCACGTCGAAGCAATTGGCATAACGCACAGCATAGCGGACAGCATCGGATTGGCAATTACAGCGCCTGTGGGAACTATTATTCACACCGGCGATTTTAAGCTGGATCAATCCCCTCTCAATGGGAATCAAACCGATTACGCCAGACTTGCGTATTTCGGGGAGAAGGGGGTCCTGGCTTTATTCAGCGACAGCACCAACAGTGAACGGACCGGTTTTACTCCTTCCGAAATACATGTTCGCCGGCACATCGAGCAGATCTTTTATTCCAGCCGCAGAAAGATCATTGTTGCCTGCTTTGCGTCGAGCATCCATCGCATTCAGATAATTCTGGATCTGGCCAAAGATTTTGGCCGCCGTGTTATCCCGGTCGGACGAAGTATGAAGGAAAACATTGTCATTGCGTCGGATCTGGGCTATTTGACCATACCTCCCGGAATTCTGGCAGACGGCTTGGAAGCTCAGTCATTGGCCGAAGACCGGCAGATCATTCTCAGCACCGGCAGCCAGGGAGAACCCATGGCCGCCTTGACGAGGCTGGCCTTCGGCAAGCACAAAGATTTTGTGGTTCAGGATGGAGATTCTGTCATCATCAGCGCGCGGGTTATTCCCGGTAATGAGAGCCGTGTTTCCCATCTCGTCAACCATTTTTGCCGCCGCGGGGCAAGGGTCTATGATGAGAGTCAATGGGGGATGCATGTTTCCGGTCATGCGAGCCAGGAGGAGTTGAAATTAATGCTCAACCTTACTCGCCCCAGGTTTTTCATCCCTATCCACGGGGAATATCGCCAGCTGTACGCTCATACACTTCTAGCGCAGGAAGTTGGAATACCCCGTGAAAGGATCCTTTTGGCCGAGACTGGAGACGTGCTGATATTACACCCGGATTCCGTTCGTATCGAAGGAAAGGCGCCTGTCGGCAGGCGATTCATCGATGTGGGCGGTGTAGCGGAATTGGATGAAATCGTCGTAAAGGATCGGCAGCACCTTTCCGAGGAAGGCGTTGTACTGGCGGTTATTGCCGTCAACAAAGCCACAGGCCGTATTGAGGGGATGCCGGAGCTCGTCAGTCGCGGCCATGTTCAGGAAGAAAACAGTGCAGCCTTCCTGTCCGAAGCCCGGCAGATCGTCATCCGCGCCATGGAAGAATGCACTAGAGAGGAACGGGAGGAATCCGCCGTACTGGCCGAGGCCATTCGCGTGGAATTAAAGCGCTATTTTCGCAAGCGAACCGGTACGCGTCCCATGATTGTACCTGTCATATATGAAATCTAAAACATCTCAATAGGACCTTTATATGCCGGGCGAAGCAAGCGTCAGAAAAAGACATGAATTCATCGGAGTGATTCTTCTCTTGATTGCAATTCTGCTCCTGCTTTGCCTCGTTACGTACAATCCTCACGATTCCAGCTTTAATGCACTGTCTCTCAAGCTGACGATCGACAACAAAATCGGAAAGATTGGCGCCTACGTCAGCGATTTTCTTTATCAGCTGTTCGGTTTTTCTGCATTCCTGCTGCTGCTTCCTCTTCTGGTTTTAAGCTGGAAGCTTATTCTGGGACGCCCGATTCACTCGCCATACCTGAGGACCTTCGGCCTCTTTCTTCTGATAGCTTCCGTCGGCGCGGCTCTGCAGCTGTTTCCTCTCCCGCTGCCCGATGTAAATTTTATGCCCGGCGGCGTTACCGGCGTTTTGATTGTCGACCAGCTGCTCCCGAACCTCAATAAAACGGGCACAACCATCATAATTACAGGGGCTTTGATATTGGGGATACTGGCCGCCACTACGCTCTCATTGGGAAATCTGTTTTCCCGCATGGCTCAGAAGCAATCCTTGCCGCACCTGTCTCTATTGCAGCGTTTCAAGGAATGGAGACAAAACCGGAAGCCGGTTCGCACGGTTGTAAACATCAAACCCGCCGCACCGGCATCCATTGAATTGACTCCCCGCCCCTCTCCGGTAAAGCCGCCGGCTTCTCCGGTTGAAGTCCGGCCTGTTCCTCCCGTAACCCGCGAGCGGGAACCGGAGCCGCGCCGCCCGCTTGCGCCTGCGCCGGAGCGTCCGCGTTCTCGAAAGTATACTCTGCCTCCCGTTGAGCTTCTGAACCCGGCAGAGAATCCCTTTCCCGTCGATGAAGCGGTATTAATGGAAAAAGCGCGCATGATTTCCGATAAATGCGGCGAATTCGATGTGAACGGCAGCGTTACGCAGATCCATCCGGGACCGGTCGTCACTACCTTTGAGTTTAAGCCCGATGCAGGCATCAAGTATTCCAGAATCACCGGACTGGTGGATGATCTGTGTCTCGGAATCAAGGCGGAATCCCTTCGTATTGATCGGATTCCGGGAAAGGCCACCGTCGGAATCGAGGTGCCGAACACTCATCGCGAGTTGATTATGCTGCGCGAACTCATAGATTCGGATGTCTTTGTCAAATCTCCATCCAGACTCACCCTTGCCTTGGGGAAATTGATCAACGGGAGTCCCTTCGTGACAGACCTGGAACGGATGCCGCATCTGCTGATTGCGGGTGCGACGGGATCGGGCAAGAGCGTCGCGCTTAACTGCATGATCACCTCGATTCTATACAAAGCCACGCCTGAAGAGGTTCGTTTCATCTTCATAGATCCCAAGCGGCTGGAATTGGGCCTATATGCAGACATCCCGCATTTGCTGACACCCATAGTTACCGACCCCAGTGAAGCCGCCAATGCTCTCCGCTGGGCTACCAGCGAGATGGAATCACGCTATAAAAAGCTTGCGTTGCGGGGTGTCCGGAACATCGATCAATACAACAAACTGGTGCGGTCTTCAGGCGCTCAGCTTTCCCTCCTGGAAGACAGCGCGGACGGAGAATATGAGAAGCCCTTGTCCTATCTGGTATTGGTGATCGATGAGTTGGCGGACCTGATGATGGTTTCCTCCCGCGAAGTAGAGGAATCCATTTCCCGCCTCGCGGCTATGGCGCGTGCCGTGGGAATACACTTAATCCTTGCAACGCAGCGGCCTTCCGTCGACGTCATTACAGGCATAATCAAAGCCAACTTTCCCTGCCGTATCGCCTTTAAGGTGGCGACAAAGGTTGATTCGCGCACGATTATCGATGGCAACGGCGCCGAACAATTGCTTGGCAATGGCGATATGCTTTTTATACCGCCGGGAACTTCCAGACTGATCCGCATTCATGGAGCTTATGTAAGTGAGAAGGAAGCCCAGGCAATTGTCGAACATCTGCGTAAACAAGGGAAGCCGGCGTACGACGATTCTGTTTTGAATTATGGTCGCGAAGAAGTGGATGAGGCAGGTAATCCGATCGACCCGGGATTGCAGGACAGCCTTTATAGTGAGGCGGTTCGAGTCGTTGTCACCGAAGGCCGGGCCTCCACTTCCCTGCTGCAAAGAAGATTAAGCATCGGTTATGGACGAGCAGCCAAATTGATCGACATGATGTTCCATAATAACATCGTGGGACCGGCCGACGGATCCAAACCGAGAGACGTTCTGGTCGGTCTGGACTTTCTGGACCGGCTGAACACAGATTAGCCCGCTTTATGCATGAAGCTTCTGTTGCTGCGGCGGATCCGTGCATGCCTGCTGCGTTGCGCTCGGGAGGATTCCTCGACGTACCGTCAAGTACGCCCTCGGAATCCTCCCGTCGCGCGCCTTGCAGCCACGCTCGTCTACACCGCCTCGCGACGAACCTTCATGAATAACGCGGGCTGGGAACCGGCGATTCTTGACTTGGATTTGCCGTTTGTTACAATCAATTTATAAATGCGAGGACACCGCCTGGCACACGGGGCAAAAAGGTGAGAGCACATATCCGAATTCTAACCGGAGCAAGCATCGCAGCGTTATGGCTGTGCGCATTGGCTCCTAACGCGCAGGAAAAAAAAGCAGCTCCCCCTCCGGTTTTCAGAGTTGATGTTGAAACGGTATCGGTAAAGGTATCCGTTACCGATCCGCTGATTCGATATGTGACGGGTCTCGAAAAAGAGCATTTCAAAATTTACGAGGACAACGTCGAGCAGACCATCATACATTTCAGCCAGGAAGCCGCCCCGATAAGCGCCGGAATCATATTCGACGTCAGCGCGAGCATGAAGGAAAACAACAACATAAAAAAAGCCAAAAATGCGATAACGCGCTTTCTGGAATCAGGCAATCCGCAGGATGAGCTTTTCCTGATCACTTTTAACAACAAGACTAACATCGCCCTGGATTTCACCGATCAAAGCTCCGCGCTCCAGAATGAAGCCGCCCTGCAGAAACCGGGCGGGACAACGGCCCTGTGGGATGCGGTTTATATGGGCCTGAACAAGATCAAGGAAGGCAAACGTGAAAAGAAAGCCTTGATCGTTGTAACGGACGGAGAAGACAACAGCAGCCGTTATTCGGCAAATGAAATAAGCGACTTTGCCAAGGAAATGGATGTTCAAATCTACGCAATTGGCCAGCAAGGAACGCTCGGTACCGGCCGCTATCCCATCCAGAGCATCGTGAACCTGACCGGTGGAAGGGCGTTTTTCCCAAACAGCTTCAGCGAACTCGATTACTATATCGATCTGATTCACGCCGAGCTTCGCAGCCAGTACGTGTTATGGTATAACCCCACCAATAAGGCACATGACGGGAAATGGCGCCGCATCAAGGTCAAGCTTGATGCCCCCAAGGGCCTTCCCAAACTTATAGTCCGCTCCAGGGAAGGATATAATGCCCCAAAGCTATAGGCGATCAGGATGGAAACCGGGCGCTCTGGCGACCTTCATAATCCTGACTTTGCTGACAGCTGTTTACTCCCAGGATGCAGAAGAGCCACCGAAGCAGGATCGGCGGAAGCAGGTGAAACCGGTTCTTGATTCCACTGTACCGGAAGAGCCGAAGGGCTTCAAAATCGGCGTAAGCGTTGATCTCGTTTTGACATACGTCACAGTTATGAACGCGGACGGAAGATTCGTAAGCGGATTGAAACAGGATGCCTTTCAGATTTTTGAGGATGGAGTCCGCCAATCGATCAACTCATTCTCACAGGAAGATGTTCCGGTCAGCATGGGCATTCTCCTGGATTTGAGTTTAAGCATGCGCAAAAAGATCGATCAGGTTAACAGGGCTGCGCTGGCATTTATCCGGGCGAGCAATCCTCAGGATCAGGTATTCCTGATTGGGTTCAATGAAACCGCCGAACTGCTTCAGGATTTCACCGGCGATATAGATGAGATCTCGGACTCTTTGGATAATGCGGGCGTGATGGGCTCCACAGCCATTTATGACGCTATATATCTTGGAGTCCAGAAAGCGCAAACCGGAAATAAGCCCAAAAAAGCAATCGTGGTTATCACCGATGGCGAGGATCGGGAGAGTTTCTACTCTCTTGAAGAGCTGCTGGCCAAAGTACAGGAATCCGATGTCCAGGTCTTCTGCATCGGCCTTCTGAACGAAATACCAAAGAAAGGCCTTTTTGGCGGCTGGTCGAAATCCATTCCAGAAAAAGCGCGCGATGCTCTTGTCAAGATCTCGGAAGAAACCGGCGGTAAAGCATTTTTCCCCACCGCGACCTCTGATTTGAACAAAATTGTGGCCGAAATCGCTACGGAACTCAGAAGTCAATACGCCATAGGCTATTATTCGTCAAATGAAACGCGTGACGGCGCCTTCCGGCGAGTCAAGATTGAAATTGCCGGAGCCAAAGCCGCCCGTCAGCAGGTGCGATACCGCCGGGGCTATTTCGCTCCCAAAGCCGAAATAACCGAGAAATAGCACCGCAGCTTAAAAAATCATTTATGTCCGCAGTCAACGCGGGAAGCGCCCGCGGGCTATGGATATAAAAAGCTTTTCGCTGGCAATCATTGGTCCATGTTTTTATAATGACCTCCTTGTTTGAGTCCTTATAAGTCATTGCCGCAGGGAGGCTTTCATCCGCATGTTTTTCATTGCCCTAATTGCCGGAAAGGACGCACTCATTCCGGGTGCCTCCATGGATTGGATTATCCCAATTATCCTGCTTATAGGCTTTGCTTCTGCCTCGAGCCTCCGCAAAAGCTCTAAGAATAAAAACAGAGAAATGGAAGCCATCAAGAAAATTGCATCCATGGTAAACCGCTCTCTCGATCTTAACGTTATCTTGATGTCAGCCCTGGAAGAAATTATGGAATCTACGGGAATGGAGGCGGGGATGCTGCGGTTGCGCACAACACCGGAAGCCTCCCCAAAAACCCTTTGTAAAGGACTGAGCAGAGAAGCGGCCGCAGTTTTTGAAAGAGAGAGTGACGAAAGCTTTAGACAACAACAGGTATTGCCGTTCGCCTCTGCGGATAGTCCGCAATGGAACGTTGCTGCGCTGACAGAAGCTCTCCACAAAGAAGGATTGGAGTTATTCGGCCCCTATCCCATACGATCCGGGAACCGGATTCTGGGAAATGCCGCATTTGCGGGAAAACCCCAAAAGGGCATTGCCGAAATTCATCAGGACTTCCTGTCGTCTTTGTCGGAAATACTGGGTGTCGCCATCGTTAACGGGCAGCTTCGCGAACAGTCCCATAAATTTTCAGAAGATCTGGTCGCCCTGCAGGAAGTGAACAAAATCATTTCTCAGGGTTTCAATCTGGAAGATATCATCCACAGAATCGTGATTGAGGGCAAACGGCTTGCGAAGACGAGCCAATGTCATCTTTTCCTGCTGGATGACAAGCGCCAGTATCTCATCGGTTCCTCGTCGACTCAGACTGAGAATCTGGATATCCGAAACGTCAAGATAGAGTTTTTGGAGGCTTCTCCCGCCGTTACGGCAATTAATGAGCGAAAAGTGATTGCCATCGAAGATATCTGGCGCAACGAAGGCACAAACAGCCCATTGATGGAATCGCTGCATTGGCGCGCTGCTATTTTTGCTCCCTTGATAACCAAAGAGCGGGCCCTCGGAATCCTGGTTTGCAGCGATGATTCCCGCGAGCGGAAATTTACCGACGAAGAGATACTGCGCGCGGAGGCTCTGGCTCATCAGGCGGCAATCGCTCTGGAAAATGCTGAGCTGTTCCGTGTCGTATCCAGAAGCCAGAAAGAATGGGAAACCACCTTTGATGCCATGCAGGATTGCGTTTCGGTGCATGATCCGACCGGCAAAGTTATCCGCGCAAATGTTGCATTGGCACGGCGCCTGAACACCATTCCACAAAAAGTCATCGGCCGATACTGCTCGGAAATCTATGATTCATCGGAATCGAATCCGGATCCCTGCCGTCATACACGATCGCTGAAATCCGAAGCGCTGATCGTTGAGGAGCTGGCGCTTCCGCATATGGAAGGTATTTTCCAGATTTCCGTCAGCCCCTGGTACGACAAAAACAATCGGCTGCTCGGATCCATCCATGTTGCGAAGGACATCAGTAATGAGAAACAACTGCAGCAGCAGCTGATTCAGTCCGAAAAGCTGTCGGCGATCGGCGAGCTTATTTCCGGAATCGCTCATGAATTAAACAATCCGCTCACGGGCGTCATGGGCTACTCTCAACTGCTGCAGCTTCGCAAGGATCTCGATGACCGGGCAAAAGACAATCTGCTCAAAATCAATAATCTCGCATTGCGCTGCCAGAAGATCGTTCAAAACCTTCTTTCTTTCGCGCGCAAACAAAAGCCCGAAAGAACTCTCTCCGACATAAACGATATTCTGGAAAAAACGGTTGAGCTCAGGAGCTATGAGTTTCAGGTAAATAACATCGAAATTTCCCGGGAATTGGACCGGAAGCTGCCCAAAACCATTGCGGATTCTCATCAGTTGCAGCAGGTGTTCTTGAATGTTCTGACAAATGCCGAACAGGCGATGCTGGAAGCACACGGCAAAGGGCATCTGATTATCCGTACTCGCACCAATGCCCAGAACTCGAGGATTATCGTCGAGGTTATCGATGATGGCCCCGGAATTGCCGAAAATTATCTGACAAGAATTTTTGACCCCTTTTTTACGACCAAGGAAGTCGGCAAGGGAACCGGATTAGGGCTCAGCCTTTCCTATGGAATGATTAAAGAGCATGGCGGGAATATATATGCCCGCAGCCGCCTGGGAGACGGTGCGACATTCGTGATCGAGCTGCCCATTATTTCTCATCTTCAGGATGATGCCGGCGTGGCCCCGGAGTTAATGCCTCAGGCGCTGCAGTTCGAAAAGCTTATGCGGGGAAAGCGCATCCTGGTCGTTGACGACGAAAAATATATCCTGGATTTCTTCATAGAGGTCTTTCATTCCCTGCCGCTGCAGGTTGACACCGCAAGTGACGGCCGCATCGCCATGAACAAAATACAATCGGGCGAATATGACCTGATCGTCACCGATTTTAAAATGCCTCAGATGAGCGGACGGGATCTTTTCAACTGGATCAAGGATAACCGTCCGCAGCTTGCGAGCCGCGTTATATTTGTGACAGGAGATACGGTCAGCGCGGATACGCGGTCATTTTTCGAAAACAACAAAAACCGATATCTGGCAAAACCTTTTAAGATCGAGGAAGTAAAAGAAGTTATCCAGCAGGCGTTTGAAACCAATCAACAGCAGTAGCGCTGTTTGATTTCAGAAATTCTCACGGGCATCAGAGATTCTTCTTATAAAGTTCCATCACCCATTTCGGAATCCGGATTTATGCTTGGAATTTTTCTGTTTCGCCGGCCGTTAAGACTTCGTTGGCGGAACCTGTGCGATAGCCTTCAAGATCAAGGGTAACAAACTTATAGCCCAGTTTCTTGAATATGGGCACCAGGCGCGATGCCATTTCGGGATTTAGCGCCTTTCGAAGATCCTCCCGGCCGAATTCCAGACGCGCGAGCTGTTCATGATGCCTCACGCGAAAAATCCGGAAGCCCATCCGGCGCAGGGCTTCCTCCCCTTCATCCACGATTTTCAGGTTTTCCGCCGTGATCTGAACGCCGTAGGGAATCCGTGATGCAAGGCATGCGGATGCCGGCAGATCGGCAGTCGGCAGTCCGGCACGCCGCGAAAGCTCCCGGATTTCCTCCTTGCTCAATCCCGCTTCCATAAGGGGACTTCGCACCTTGTGTCTTTGTGCCGCTTTTCTGCCCGGCCGGAAGTCGTCCAGATCGTCGGCATTTAGTCCGTCCAATAGGGTGGCAGAGCCGAATTCCCGGGCTATCGCGCCGAGCTTCGTGAACAGCTCATCCTTGCAGTAAAAGCATCGATCGAAAGGATTGTTGATGTATTCCGCCCTTTCCAATTCCTGGGAATATATGACTTTGTGCGCAATACCGGTTTGGCGCACAATATCCGCAGCCATTCTACGCTGATGCGAAGGAACGGAGGGACTCTCCGCAGTGACAGCCAGAGCCCGTCCTCCCAGCACTGTGTGCGCCTTGTATGCCAGATAGGTGCTGTCGACGCCGCCGCTGAAAGCAATCACGACCGGAGCCAGACTCCTCAGTAAATCCTCAAGCCTTTGTTCTTTTTCTTCCAATGTCATATATTCCATTTTACCACACTGATTTTTGGCGCTTTGAAGCGAGTCCCGAAATTGCCGAAACTAATCAAGATGCCGAAGGGCAAGAGTATCCGCCTGCGCTATCCTGTCAGACAAATTTGAAAGAGAATGCGCCTGAAAATCAGCTCCGGATAATCCGGAATGATCTCGAATTCCCCAACCGCAGCCGACAGATAAAACATTCACTGCCCGTGCGGATTGGAATGTATCCGGACGTGTTCCCAGGACCAGTGTTTCGCTCGGATTTGCCTCGCCCTGGCGCATAATTTCCAGCATCATTTCCTCGGCTCCTCCCATGCCGTACTCTTCCGTGCACAGCGAGATTTGAAAAAGGTCATCCAATGGATGCCGGTCCATCACCGAGATCATGTAATCCCTGCTCGATTCAGCGCCGAGCGCAACACAAAAATCTTCCCGTCTTAAATTCATTATGAATTCCCGCATGCCCGGATAGAGCCTTCCTGTCCCTGATTCGATAAGACGGATTTCATGGATCGCATAGGCACCCGGCAACTGATCAAGGCTTTGTTCATCCAGCCCCGGATCCATTTGCTGAATCCACTGAAAGCCGTAATCCCGGAAGCCTGCTTCCGCATCAGAGATTTCCGGCAGCCGGATGCTCTGGGGAATCAGGTCGGCAAGCGCAATCAGACTCTGCCGC
This sequence comes from Acidobacteriota bacterium, assembly GCA_016929335.1. GTDB lineage: Bacteria > Acidobacteriota > UBA6911 > UBA6911 > UBA6911 > UBA6911. The sequence goes on from JAFGIY010000228.1 coordinate 47,665, forward strand.
AGAGCCTGCACCTTGAGGAAAGAGCAGTCAAAAACAAGATAGTCAAGATCAAAAATTAGCAATCGGATATGCCGCAACACTCAGCAAGACCTGCCTTGGCTTATCAAGATAAAAAGCCCCCAATGCGGCGCGCGTGGTAGGAAAATAAGAGTCGGTCCTAGATCAATACTGAATTAAACGTCATCGTCATCATCGTCTTCGTCGTCGAAGGAATCCTCGTCGTCCCATTCCTCCTCATCATCCTCTTCATCGTCAAAACGATATTCGTCATCGTCCTCTTCGTCGTCAATAGGCGCAAGATCGAATTCTACCGGATCGATGGAAATCACCTCCAGTTCCACGCCGCATTCCGGACAGGTAATAATTTCTCCTATGTCCTCGAACTCTTCATCGATAATGGCTTCGCATTCCGGACAATAGCCCACGGTATACCCTCCAATAAATACAATCCCGGATACCGAAATGATCTAGAATTTCGGCATATGGGAAATTATTAGCACCCGAAAATTATAAGGTCAAATCAATTTGTCCGAGGTCGTTTCTTTGAGACCTCCCGATCTATGTGCTACCATTTTGACATGTCGGACGTCAAGAAAGTTTCATAGACCACCGCGACCGGGAGACTTGATGATGAATTCAACCAGAATCATACGAATTGCGTTATCGCTTGGCTTTGTACTCACTCTGGTCGCAGCCTGCCATACCGACTGGATTACTCATCTTTCGGTCCATCCGGCCTTTGCATTGGATTCCTTCCAAAAACAGCCGCCGCGCCAAAAAGAACCGAAAGCACCCACCGACCAGCCGGAGAACGAGGAAGTCATCAAAGCACAATCTTCCATCTCCGTTTCGGTGGATCTGGTTTCGCTCCAGGTTCTGGTCACGGATACCAAAGGCAATGTTCTCACCGGATTAAGACCTGAGAACTTTACCATCTATGAAGATAACGTCAAGCAAGAGATATCGAATTTTTCTTCCATCGAATCCAATATCACCGTTGTTATGCTGGTGGAATTCAGCAGAAATGTTGAATATTTCATAACCGACGTATGGAACGCAATGTATGCCTTCGCGAATACCCTTCGCAAGGACGATTGGGTCGCCGTAATCGGCTACGATATGCGCCCGACTATTTTGTGCGATTTCACGCAAGACCGGAAAGAGATCTACGATGCGCTGAGGCGTTTCACGATTCCGGTTTCAGATGACAGCAACCTTTCCGATGCCCTGATCGACGCTCTGGACCGGACCGATGAAATCGAGGGTAAAGTAGCCATTCTTTTGCTCAGCACAGGACTGGATACTTTCAGCAGGCATACATACGAAGACGCTTTGAATAAGTGCAAGGAATCCAATGCTTCGGTTTATGCAATCAGCCTCGGGCAATACTTCCGTCTTTATCTTGAAAGCCTGGGATACAGGATAGACATCGATCTTCTGATGGCGGACAACCGGCTTAAATCGTTCGCGGATTTCACCGGCGGCGCAGCCTATTTCCCTCGCTTTCAGACGGAACTTCCCGCCATCTTCAACAACATTTCTCAGCTGCTCCGAAGTCAATACAGCATCGCCTATGCTTCAAGCAACACGAAAAAGGACGGCAAATTACGAAAAATCCGCGTGGATGTGGACTCCAAACTCACCGACGCCAAAGGAAAGCCGCTCAAATTGAAAGTGGTTCACCGCAAGGGCTATGTAGCCAAAGACTGATCTCTTTCTGTCTGAAGCATGTTCCTGATTTCGACTCTTCAGCTATTAAGGAACGCTATGAGAAGAGCAGCCCCATGCGGTAGGCATCCTCTCTGCCCTGGTAATAGCCGGATACAATCTCCAGATATTGATACTGCAATTTCTCATATAGACGCTGCGCCGGAAGGTTCTGCGTGCTGACTTCCAATATTGCGGCTTCTACCCTTTTCCTCTTCAACTCTCTGTGAAGAGCTTTCATAAGCGAAGTCCCGATTCTGCATTTCCTCGCATCCGGAATGACATCCAGCGTAATCACATGAGCACAAGAGGATGTTTCCATTCGGGCTACGGCAAATCCAAGAATCCTTCCGAGTCCTTCAGCCACTCGTGTTATGCTCTTTGGGTGATTTAGGTGGTAAGCCAGCTCGGCCCGGGAGAATGCGATATCTGCCGGGAAACAAATGCGGTCGATCTGGCATAGGGTTTCAAGATCGGATTTTTTGAAGTTGCGTATTCTTAGCGCCATCCCCGGCATGCTGCTATTATACTTCCTCTCCTTGAGGAGAGGGAATGCGACAGATTCACTCCTGACAGGGCAGATTCTATGCACTCCGACGCGCATATTCATGCGGTTCTCCAGCACGCCCCGGATTCCGAATGGGCAAAATTCTGCCCGCGCTGCGGTTGCACACTTGAGGAGCGCTATCTTGAAGCCGAACAACACAGGAGAAAAATCTGCACCGGTTGTGGTTTCATTTTTTATCTCAATCCGAAAGTCGTCGCCGGCGCCATCCCCCGCCAGCAAGACCGCATCTGGCTGGCTCGCCGCAATATCGAACCTTCATCCGGCAGCTGGACATTTCCGGCCGGGTATGTCGATTTGGGCGAAAGCGTTCCGGATGCTGCCATACGTGAAACGCGCGAGGAGACATTGCTCGACATTCGCCTGGACGGGCTTTTGAACGTTTATTCCTATGCCGATGCGGGCGTTGTGTTGGTCGCGTATTGCGCCACTGTTATTGGCGGCGTTGCAGGTATTACGCCCGAAAGCCGGGAGGTCCGGGATTTTTCCATCGAAGACATCCCCTGGACTGAGCTCGCATTCCGATCGACTCGCGATGCTCTAACCGACTATTTACATTTCGACAAGACGGGGAACAAACGATTTGCGATCCGGAGATGAATTGAAGACTGACCCCGCATTATTCCCGAAGTTTCGCCGCGAGGCGGCGCAGACGGACATGGATGAGTCGGCGCAGCGGAAGCTTCAAGAATAATGCTTCAAGGACGCTTCGGATTGCATGCAGAATTTCCATTTGATCTGAATACAGTCAGAAAGGATATTCACGCGACGCTATGGCTGAAAAGATACTTGTAACTGCCGCCCTGCCCTATGCAAACGGCCCATTGCATATCGGGCACCTTGCCGGAGCCTATATCCCCGCTGATGTCTACGTGCGCTATCAGCGGCTGAAAGGCTCCGATGTTCTTTTTATATGTGGATCCGATGAACATGGAGTGCCGATCACGATCCGTGCTGATCGCGAAAACGTCACACCCAAGGAAATTGTGGACCGATACCATAGCTTGATGAAAAGAAGTTTTGAGCGCATTGGTGTGGCGTTCGACAATTATTCGCGCACTTCCCTGCCGCTGCATCATAAAATATCCCAGGATTTTTTTCTCAACCTGTACCGCAAGGGATATGTCAGCGAGCAGTCTGTTCAGCAGTATTATTGCCCCACCTGCAAGCGCTTTCTGCCGGACCGCTATATAGAAGGCGAGTGTCCCTTATGCCATAAGCAGGAAGCACGGGGAGATCAGTGCGAATCCTGCGGGCGCTGGCTCGAACCCGATCAGCTCATCACACCGAAATGCAAAATTTGCGGCTCTGCTCCTGATTTTCGAACAACCAAACACTGGTACTTTAAGCTGTCCGAGTTTCAAAAAAGGCTCGAGGACTGGCAATCTTCCAAAACCGATTGGAAGAACAACGTCCGCGAATTCTGCTCAGGCTGGTTCCAGGAAGGCCTTACCGACAGGCCTATCACCCGGGACATAGACTGGGGAATCCCCGTGCCGCTGCCGGACGCAGAGGGTAAAGTGCTCTATGTCTGGTTCGACGCTCCTATCGGATATATTTCATCATCCGTAGAATGGGCGCAAAATCAGGGCAAACCCGAGCGCTGGCGCGATTACTGGCTGGATCCCAAAACAAAGCTGGTTCATTTTATAGGCAAGGATAATATTGTCTTTCACGCCATCGTCTGGCCGGCTACGCTCATGGCACACGGAGATTTCATCTTACCCGCTCAAATACCCGCTAACGAATTTCTGAACATCGAGGGTAGAAAAATTTCCACCAGCCGCAACTGGGCGGTCTGGGTGGACGAATATCTGGACGAGTTTCCACCTGATCCTTTGCGCTATTGCTTTGAGGCGAACGCCCCCGAAAGCAAAGATGCGGATTTTACATGGAAGGACTTTCAGACTCGAAACAACAGTGAGCTTGCCGATGTAATCGGAAACCTCGTCAATCGCTGTCTCTCCTTCGTCGAAAAGCACTTCGAAGCCAAGGTGCCTTCGCCCGGAGAACTCTGCGATGCAGACCGCGCTGTTTTCACGGCGATTGCCGAATCCATAAACAGAATAGGCTCGGCATTGGAAGATTTCCAGGTCCGGAGAGCTACGGCCGAGTTGATGGATTTGGCTCGTCTCGGGAATAAGTATTTCAATGATGCCGCGCCGTGGACCGCGTTGAAAAGCGACCGGACGCGCTGTGCCACCATTCTGAACACAGCCATCCAGCTTCAGGCGGCCCTTGCCGTGCTTATGGAACCCTTTCTGCCCTTCTCGGCCGAAAAGCTCTGGCGCATGCTGAATGCCCCCGGTTCACACCGGAACCGGCGGTGGCATGATATTTCCGGTCTAAGACTTCCGGACCATCATCCGCTGGGAAAGCGTGAAATACTCTTCTCAAAGATAGAAGACGCTGTCATTGAAGCGCAGATCGCCAAACTCCATGCCTGATTGATGATTGGCGATTGACGAATATAACCTATGGCTGCCTGGCACGGTTCGAGGCCACAACCAAATAGCCAATGTCACCGATATCCGCGTGCCTTCAGCTGTCAGCATTCAGCATCTTTGTCTATCACAATTATTTCCGGCCTGTTTTAAGGAGAAAACTCCTTTGCAAAACGAACAGAAATTATGCATGAAAACTCTGCGGGCAAAGGCTGTTTAGTATGGGCTACAATCGTCAATCACAGATGGACCTGGTCAACAACCGCAATCCCGTACCCGTGCAGGCCCACGATCTTCTTTGGATGATTGGTTAGCAGCCGGATTTTGTGAACGCCGAGGCCTCTGAGAATTTGCGCCCCTATGCCGTAAATGCGGAGATCGATGTCGGGAGTGGCAGGCGCCGCTTCCCTGATGCCGGCGCCTGAATCCTGAATTGCATAAGATCTGATTTCATCAACAAGATTGCCGCCTTTTTCCTCCTGCCGGAGGTAAACCAGAACTCCGCGCCCTTCCTCCTGAATCGTTTTAAGGGCGGATCGCAGTTCGTTACGGCCGCCGCTGCGCAGAGAGTAGAAAACATCGCCCATCGTGGATTGCGAATGGACGCGGACCAGCACCGGTTCATCCGTGTCTACGGCACCTTTCACGAGGGCGATGTGATGATCCTGATCCAAAATATTTTCAAAAACCACTATTTTGAAATCCCCGAATTCAGTAGGGAACGCGGATTCGGCTACCGCCTTGACAAAGGTTTCGTTCCGCAGCCTGTATGCAATGATATCCGCAACCGTGACAAGCTTCAGGCTGTGTTGTTCAGCTACCTGCATCAATTGTGGCACCCGCGCCATAGTCCCATCTTCGTTCATCACTTCACAGATAACACCTGCAGGATAGAGCCCCGCCAGTCGAGCCAGATCGACGGATGCTTCCGTCTGTCCTGCGCGCACCAGTACGCCTCCGGAGCGGGCTCTCAAGGGAAAAATGTGTCCCGGCCGAGCCAGGTCCGATGGACGGGATTTCGGATCGATGGCCGTCAGGATGGTTTTAGCCCTGTCCGCAGCGGAAATTCCTGTTGTTACGCCATGACGCGATTCGATGGATACCGTGAAGGCCGTCCCGAACTTGCTCGTATTTTCCCCGACCATCATCGGTATATGAAGCTCATCCAGTCTTTCACCCGTCAGGGCAAGGCAGATGAGGCCACGGCCGTATTTGGCCATGAAGTTAATCATCTCCGGCGTAACCTTGACGGCAGCCGCGGTCAAGTCCCCTTCATTCTCGCGGTCTTCATCATCCACGACGATGACAATCTTTCCCAGGCGGATATCTTCGATGGCCTCTTCAACTGTGTTAAATCCCAATTCACACCTCTTTCGAAAAAATCTATTTTACTCACCAAGAGGGGTCAGCAGCAGAAAAAAATGACGGATTATGAAGGACGACTGACGAATTAGCTTCGGAAATGAAGTAGAATCAACAGCCGCTGATTGATGGGATTTGTCATATGATACGCGCAACGTTGATCTATCTGTTTATGGGCACATTCATCCTGCTGATAGCCCCCTTTGCAATGATTTGGGCGCTGATTACGGGAGATTCCCGGTCGATCTACCGCCTGGCCCGCTTTTGCATTCGAGCGTCCGGATGGATGGGGGGCATCAGGGTATCTGTAGAAGGGCGAGAAAAGATCGTTTCCGGCCAAACTTACGTCTTTCTTTCCAACCACCAGGGAAATTTCGATGGTCCGGTTTTGTGCCATGTCATTCCCCGCGACTGGAAGGCACTGATCAAAAAGGAAATGATGCGGCTTCCCATCCTCTCTCTCGTCCTGAAGCAGGTGCAGTTTGTTCCGATTGAACGCCTGAATCCCAAAAAGGCTCAGGAAGGAATAGAGCGAGGAGTGCAGCTGCTGAAAGAAGGAAAGTCCTTTATTGCCTTTCCGGAGGGAACAAGGAGCCGGGATGGACGATTAGGTGAATTTAAAAAGGGCGTTTTCATAATGGCCATAAAAGCCCGAACTCCGATCATGCCTGTTACCATTCTCGATAGCAACAAAGTCCAGCGCCCGGGAGAATATGGAATCCACCCGGGAATAATCCGGGTGATTTTTCATGATCCGATTTCGACTGAGGGAATGGATTTGGAAGACCGCAATCGTGCGGTTCAGCTTACGCGCGAAGCAATTGCTTCCAGCCTCCCGACGCGATCCTCATAGCTTAAAATGAGTCCATAACTCAAAACCGCGAAGATTCTAAGAAAAATGGTTGATCAACCGCGCGGCGGATTTGCCAGTTTTTTGCCTTTGATCCATCGCAGAGTCTTGGATCTGTCTGTCGTTATGCTCGTGAGGGTCTGGCTGAAATTGCGAAGCCGATGATTCAGCATCAAAGGATTATCTTCCTGGTCCAAAAACCACCGTTCTGATCCGCGATCGTCCAGCACCTTGATGACCGCCAGATGAACTGTCGAACGGTTGACTTCCACAGTGAGTGTATCCTCACCCGAGTATTTAAATGTTCCTGCGACTCCATCCAGGATGCATTTGACCTTTTTTCTCTCCTTCAGATCCCGGTATATCTGTCGGCTCAGCCAGAGCGTCGTGGCGTCTCTTCCCGTTGAATCCGCTCCGGATTGGAAAAGGCTTGAATTTACGAAACCCTTTGCCGACAGAATGAGTTCATTGGATATGAAAATCGTGCCTTGCGTCTGTTCATCTTCCCATTCAAAAAACCGGTCAGGCAAAAACTGCGCGATTCGAACAACAAAACTGGCTTCGTACTCCAAATTCTGGATTTTCCAGACTAAAACAGTGTCACGGCCAAATGGAGGCAAGGAACTCCGGCCTTCCGGGTATTCCATCCCGGTTGCGACAATAAGCAGGAGGAGCAGAGAAGCAAACGAAAACCATTTCCGCGGAATTCTCATACTAAAAACCCTGACTTTTCAGATAGTCGGAAGTGAGCCGCGATGAGCTCTTTTCCTGCGGAGCCAATCCAAGCTGAAAAAATCGCTCAAAATATTTCCCCAATATATCCGTTTCGAGATTGACAGAATCGCCGACACTCAATTCCCGCAGATTGGTTGATGCGAACGTGTGGGGAATAACCGCCACAGAGAATGAGGAGCTTTCCAGCGATGCAATTGTAAGGCTGATGCCATTGATCGCAATAGAACCCTTAAAAACAATATATCGATCGAGTTCCTTTGGAAAATGAAAAGACATTACGAAGCCCTCGCCACTGGCGATTTGGGACGCCAACTGTCCCACCCCATCAACATGACCCAACACGTAGTGTCCCCCCAGCCGGCCGCCAACCGGCAACGCACGCTCAAGATTAACCTTTGTTCCCGGTTTGGCCTTTTGAAAATTGCTGCGCCGGAGAGTCTCCGCGGATACATCGCAGGCAAACGAGCCTGCTCCAACAGACGTGGCTGTGAGACAGACGCCGTTGACCGCGATGGAATCACCGATTTTAGCGTCAGCCGGTATCTCTTTGGAAGCAACGGCTATGGTTGCTCCCTGAGATATAAACCGCATGTCGCGAATGATACCGACTTCCTCGATTATTCCAGTGAACACGTTGTCACTCCTCCATCCATACATGCAGGATATATCTTTTTCGTCCCGATTCTTTCATCTGAAGATGCATCTTATCCTTTCGGTCCCTTGATTCGAAGGCGCAATATACGTTCAACTTCATGTGCAGCAAGGTTTCTGTATTGGCCGACCGCCAAACCATGATCCGTCAGGAAGCCGATTCTTTTTCTGCGAAGTTTGAGAACCGGATGACCGATCGCATCAAACATTTCTCTGATTTGACGGTTTTTGCCCTGGTAAAGGGTCACTTCATACCAGCTGTTAGCCCCTTCCTTTATCGGTTCTATTTTGCAGGGTGCCAGCCGCATTCCGCCTTTCAAACGCAAACCTTCCCTTAGGCGCATCAATTCCAGCGCCGCTGGAACAGAACGCACCTTGACCTCATAGACCTTCGGCAGATGCTTTCCTGCTGCGGTCACGATTCTTGAAAATTCACCGTCATTTGTCAGCAGAATAAGACCTTCGGTGTTGTAATCCAGCCTGCCTACCGGATAAATCCTTTGAGCTGAATCCACCAGATCCGTAACCTTCGTCCTGCCCTGGGGATCCGAAACAGTGGAAATGACTTGCCGAGGCTTATTGAGAAGAATGTATATCTTTCGGGAAGGCGGGCGGACCAGCTTTCCATCTACTTTTATGTGATCGCGCTGGAGATCCGCTTTGGCTCCCAATCGCGTAACAATCTGTCCATTGATGGTTACTCTGCCCTGCCGGATCAGCTCTTCCGCTTTCCGGCGCGATGTCAGACCGGCCGCGGAAATTATCTTTTGTAGCCGTTCTTCACCGTCCATTGAGCATCAAAGTTGCTCGCCTGCAATCTGAGCAAACTCCTCCAATGTTGGCAATTCTGAAAGGCTATTCAGCCCGAAATGAATCAGGAATTCCTTTGAGGTTCCATACAGGATGGGCCGCCCGACCACAGGCTTCCGCCCGACAATGGCGACCATTTTCCTCTCCAATAAGGTCTGCAGGGCAGTGGAAGACTTTTTGCCGCGGATGGAAAGGATTTCAGCCAGGGTTACCGGCTGCTTATACGCAATGACCGCCAGCGTTTCGAGCGCAGCCATGGATAGCTTTGCGTTCGGCCGCGTTTTAAGGTAAGCCCGTATCTGTTCGTGATGCTCCGGGCGGGTTGTCATTCGGTAACCTCCCGCAACTTCCCGGATAATCATTCCGCCGGGGCGCGCATTGAAAGCTTCGACCATCTTGCTGAGAGCCTGTTGAAGAGTCTCGGTGTTTTCCTCCGGAAAAACATCCTTGAACTGCTCCAGTTTTACGGGATCATCCGCCACGTAGATGATGGCTTCCATGACTGCCTGTATTTCGATGATTTCCATAGGCTCAGGGTTTTCCCTTCCATTTGGTAATATGAATTTCGTCGAATGCCTTTTTTTGATAAAGCCAGATTTCGCGCAGTCGGACCAGCTCGAGCAAAGCGAGGAAGGTCACAATAAGATGGCGCTTCGATCGCGCTTCCGCAAAAAAAGAAGAAAATACCAGCTTGTCATGGACAAGAAACAGCCTCCGGATGTCCTCGATTTTCTGCTCGATTGTGATGTTTTCCTGTTCAACCTCCATGACGCGCATGGATTCGAACCGCAGCACCACCTCGCGGAAAGCCTTCAGAAGATCAAAGAGACTGACGGCAATCACTTCGTTGCCGTCTTCCAGAACTTCGGCAGGCGGTTTATTCCAAACGGCGTTCTCAACCTCTTCGCGGGTGTAGAGCATTTCAGCGGCATTCTTGAATTTCTGATGCTCCAGAAGCTGATAAACAAGCTCGTTCCTCGGATCCTCTGCCTGTTGTTCCTCTTCTCCGTTTTTTTGTTCCTGAGGAACCAGCATCCTGGATTTGATGTAAATCAGCGTCGCCGCCATCATGAGCCACTCACCGGCCAGGTTGATGTTGAGGTCACTCATGATGGCGAGATATTCCAGGTACTGCGCGGTAATATGAGCGATTGGGATATTCCAGATATCGATCTCCTCCTTCTTGATCAAATGAAGGAGCAGATCCAAAGGCCCCTCAAACGCATCCAGGCGGATCGTGATGCCCGATCCTTCGAGGGTGGATTGGAAATCCGCATTCTGATTATCGCTGCTTTCCATAAATTCCAAATAATCCAGAAGGCTCGCAACAAGCCGGGTATGAATCCCACAGGGATTAAGTTAAATTTGAATAAACCCAATATCATCATTGCATAGAGAACGTCAAAACGGCAATCGGGCCGCTATTGCTCCAATGTCACAGTTCCGAAGCATATCCACCCTGCAATTCCTGAGGGCGATTCCCCGGCGCAAAACCCAGTTCAATGAACCCGAATTTTCAACTATATCATAGGCATTTCTCCGAGCTACAGCTTTCATCATGAACCAGGGCCTATTATTGGCGACCACCCAAGGCAAACGAGATTCGCCTGTGCTGATCGCTTCAGGCATTAGGCTTGCCAGCCGTTTCGCGCAAATGATAGAATTTTCACTTCTTAGGTGATTCAATGGGCTGGATTCTGACCATCACGATTTCGCTTTACACTTTGGGATTGCTGCATTCCATTTTCGGTTTTTACCAAAAGCGCCAGGTCTTTGTGCGGATTGCGCTTGGAATGGTGGCTTGTGGATTCCTATTCCACACTATCTTCCTGGTAGTTCTTGGAACGGAACGCCAGCATTTCCCAATCACCAATCTGGCCGAATCTCTCAGTTTTTTTGCCTGGTGCATCTCATTGACTTTTATCGTGGCAAATCTGAGGTACAGAATAAACGCGCTGGGAGCTTTTATTCTTCCTCTGGTTTCACTACTGACCATCATTTCCCAAGTCATCTGGGAAGAGAATCACTCCATTCCCCCCAGTCTAAAGAGCGGATGGGTATATTTTCACAGCAGTATTGCGTTTTTGGCATACGCTTCCTTTTTCTTTACTTTCGTGGCGGGAATTCTTTATCTGATTCAGGAGAAGGAACTGAAAGAAAAGAAATTCCGATTCCTATATTTCCGCCTGCCTTCCCTTCAGGTATGCGATGAGCTGTTCAGGCGTTCGCTTTATGTGGGCTTTATTTCCATGAGTCTGACGATTATTACGGGATCTATCTGGGCACAGCAGGCCTGGGGCCGCTTCTGGAATTGGGATCCTAAGCAAACCGCAGCACTCGTCACCTGGGGGATTTACCTGATCCTGGTGAATTACCGCCTCTCATCCAAATGGCGCGGGAGACGAGCCGCCTACATCAGCATCGTCGGTTTTGCATCAGCGGTATTCACCTTCTGCGTCAACTGGGGCCTTCACAGGAACCTCTAGAGCGGCCGGAAATGGATCCGGACCAGGAGAAAATTCTCCTGTGTTTCTTATATATGGATCGGCGGCATTTGCTTAAATATGGGTAGTTGATGGCGAATTTCGTACTTGTTGGATTGAATCATAGAACTGCGAAACTGGGCATCCGGCAGTTGGCTTCGTTTGATGCCGAACAGCTGTCTCAGGGATTGAAACGACTGTCGGCGCTGCCTGAGCTCCTTGAATCGATGATTATATCCACGTGCAATCGTGTTGAGGTGCTTTCCAGTGTTGACCGCCAGTTCAACAACATCGAGCCCATTGAATCCTTCCTGTCTGAACACAGTCGGATCCCAATGTCGCAGCTGCAGCCTGTCCTTTATCACTATCAGAACGAACAGGCAATTCGGCACGTATTCCGTGTGGCATGCTCACTGGATTCCATGATTCTTGGAGAGCCGCAGATATTGGGCCAAATCAAATCCTGTTACAATACGGCATTCGATGCTCATACTGTCGGGGCTTACCTCAACAGCCTCCTTCAGGCAGCGTTTCGGACAGCAAAGCGCGTGCGGTCGGAGACCAGCATTGGAGAGTTCCCTGTCTCCGTCAGTTCTGCAGCCGTCGAACTGACGCGGAAGATATTCGGCGAGCTTCATGATAAAAGTATTCTGATAGTGGGCGCCGGTCAGATGGGAGAGGACGCAATCCGCCATCTTGCCGAAACCGGAACCAAGGCCGTTTATGTTTCAAACCGCAGTCCGGAAGCGGCTCGGGATCTCGCAATTCGATTTAGCGGAATCGCCGTTCCCTTCGAAGAACTGCCCCATTGGATTTCCCGCGCGGATATCGTCATAACCTCCACCGGCGCCTCCGATATACTCGTTAACCGCGGGATGGTTCAACACGCTTTGCGCGATCGGAAACACACACCCATCGTTTTCATCGACATCTCCGTGCCCCGCAATGTTGATCCTGATGTCGCCGCAATCGATAACGTCTTTTGCTACGACATCGATGATTTGGGCGCCGTGGTCGAAGCAAATGTGCATGAACGCAAAAAAGCCGCCGCCATTGCCGAGAAGATTGTTGATGAGGAAGTTCAGTCTTTTCGCGCAAAACTCAGATCCCTGGACATAGGGCCGGTGGTAATGCAGGTACAGGATGAGATTGAAGACATCTGCAAAGCCGAGATGGAACGGTTCGTTAAAAAAACAACTCTGGAACCCAGACAGCTTCAGGATCTGGAACAGATGGTATCTCGGATCGCGGGCAAAATCGCCCATCCTCTGGTAATGCAGCTGCGGAGCGGTCCCGATGCATCCAATCCATCGGCTTATTCAGATTTGATCAAGAGAATCTTCAAGATGAAAGATCCGGAATAGGACATACATTTTTGCGCTCAAGAAATAGGACGATCATTATAGGCACTCGAGGCAGCGCGCTGGCTCTGGCCCAGACAGAACAAATCAGGAAGCAGATCCTCGACGGTTTTCCGCATGTGGAAATTTCCGTCCGGATCATTAAAACCTCCGCTGACAGGAATCCCGCATCGTCCATCCGGGCAGGTTCCTCGGTTGGTGTTTTTGTAAAGGAACTGGAACAAGCCCTGCTTAGCGGAGAAATTGATATGGCCGTTCACAGCATGAAAGATGTTCCCACAAAAATCCCTGATGGCCTGCAGATTGCAGCAATCCCCGAACGCGAAGATGTGCGCGATGCGCTCGTCGCCGGCAGCGTGAGCAGCCTCGCTCAATTACCATCCGGAGCTCTCCTGGGCACAGGCAGTGTTCGCCGACAGGCGCAGATTCTTGCGCTCCGCCCGGATTTGCGGATCAGCGATATACGAGGCAACATAGACTCCCGCTTAAAAAAGCTTCAGGACGGTGTTTATGACGCCATAATCCTCGCCTGTGCGGGACTGAACAGGCTCGGATTCCAGAAACATATCTCCATGCCGCTGGCTGTTGGGGATATGCTTCCCGCTCCAGGACAGGGGGCCATCGGAGTCGAAACGCGTGCCGATGATGCTCGAATCCCTCCCATTGCTGCCGCCCTCAATCACACCCCCACGGCCATCGCAGTTTCGGCAGAGCGCAGCTTTCTGCAGCGCATGGGCGGTGGATGTAACATCCCGGTTGCCGTTTATGCCCGGCTTAAAGAAAGCATTATTGAAATCGATGGGCTGGTGGCATCTCCGGACGGGAAAAAAATTATACGGGAATCAATACAACAGGTTGCGGAAAGCGCCGATGAGGCGGCAGTCCATCTTGCGGACAGGATTCTTTTACGGGGAGGACGCGCGATTCTCAGCGATATTTATCAGCCCGGCGGGATTCAATCCCGCGATCAATGATGCAAGAGCGCTTTTATGCCACAAATACTCCCGAATAAACTGCTTTCCAACCTCACGATTCTTTTGGCCTGCAGCGAAAAAAAGATGGCTGAGTTGGCTGCAGGCATCGAAAGAATGGGCGGCCATGCAGTGCCATTGCACATAATCGAGGCGCGAGATATTGAAGACAAGCATTTGCTGGATGCCGCTCTGGCATCCCTCCAGGAGTATTCCTGGATAATTCTTACCAGTGCCTATGGTGTGAGTTTCTTCATGAAGCGCCTTGCCGATATGAATATCACCATGGATGCTCAGAACATGCCGAAACTCTGTGCCATCGGGCCCGCTACGGCTGATGCGGTCAGAGAGTCCGGCTATGCCGTGGACCTCATCCCTGAAAAATTTGTCGCTGAAGGCATTATCGATGCGCTCGGAAAATATTGCGGCGGGCTCCAGACCCTGGCAGGGAAAAAAGTCTTAATTCCCCGGGCAAAAGATGCCAGAGAGGTTCTGCCCGAAGCTCTCGTTGAAGCCGGGGTGCAGGTGGATATTGCCCCATGTTATCAGACGGTTCGCGCCCATCCTGATGACGCCGTCCTGCAGAATTTGCGTGAAAAGAATCCCGACCTGACCGTCTTCACCAGTTCTTCCGGCATACGGCACCTGGTTGACCTGCTGGGAGCAGATGAAGGCAGAAACCTGCTCAGACAGTCGGTGGTTGCGGTTATCGGACCCATCACTTACAGCACCGCGGAATCCTTCGGCAAACGCCCGGAGATTATCCCCAAAGAAAACACCATAGCGTCGCTGCTCCAGGCTATTCGCGATTATTACGCCGGCCGGCAATCTGCAGCCGACCGTCCCCGGTAAGCGGCAAATAATCTTCCTCATTTTCTGATATTTCCCCATTAAAGAGGATGTGACGTCCGGGGTGTGTGTAGTATTATTCCTCTTCCGTAGCCCAAGGGTTAACCCGCATTATTCATGAAGCTTCTACTGCGGCGGCGGATCCGGGCATGTCTACGGCGTTGCGCTCGGTCGGATTCCTCGACGTA
>JAFGIY010000229.1 GCA_016929335.1 Acidobacteriota bacterium
ATCAGCTGGATTTTGGATGCGGACATTCGAAGCTACTTCGATAAAATTAATCACGATTGGATGGTCAAGTTTTTGGAGCATCGCATTGCAGATAAACGGATGCTCCGATTGATCAGAAAGTGGTTAAAAGCCGGAGTAATCGAGAATGGGGAGTGTAAGGCGAGCGAAGAGGGGTCCCCGCAAGGGTCCTCGATATCGCCCTTGCTGGCAAATATCTACCTTCATTATGTGCTCGATCTCTGGGTGCAGCAGTGGAGGAGACGCCAAGCAAGAGGTGATGTGATCATCGTTCGCTGGGCTGATGATTTTGTTGTGGGCTTTCAATACGAGAACGAGGCATCACAATTCAAGGAGGCTCTGCGGGACAGACTGCAGAAGTTTTCGCTGGAGCTCCATCCCGAGAAGACTCGGCTAATCCGTTTCGGCCGATTTGCGCGCCGGGATTGTAAGCGCTTTGAGGGAAGGGGCAAACCCGAAACCTTTAACTTTCTTGGGTTCACCCATTACTGTGGTGTGAATCTCCAAGGAAAGTTCATGGTCGGTCGCATTACGCAGAGGAAGCGCCTAACCGCAAAGCTACATGAGGCGAAAGCGGAACTCCGAGAGCGGATGCATCAACCCATTGTCGAGCAGCGCGACTGGCTCATCTCGGTGATCCGGGGCTACTTTGCCTACCATGCCGTCCCGGGAAACTGGGCCGCATTGGGTTCCTTCCGAACTCAATGCACGCGGCTGTGGTACAAGACCCTGCGCCGACGAAGCCAGAAGAGCCGTCTCACGTGGGACCGTATGAAAAAACTCGCAAAAGCTTGGCTTCCTCCCGCCCGCATTCTCCATCCTTGGCCTGAACAGCGTTTCGACGTCTTTATCCAAGGTAAGAGCCGTATGCGCTAGCTGCGCCTGTACGGATCTGTGCGGGGGGCCGCCCGCAAGGGCGGTTCCTACCGCGACCGCACAGGCTATAGCATTTGCTATTATTATGAATTCTTTATTAAGGCGGATGTTAAAATCGAGGCGTAAATCCGACAACATTGCCATCCTGGGATGCAATTTCTTGCGAAGTTGCTTTGATATATTTCTGCGCAGATTGAAGAAGGGCGAATACTGTAATTCCATCTCTGGGATAGGAAGCTATGCTCACTTGGCAATCGATTAGAACACTCTGCGTTAATCCTATAGAAACCTGAGCTTTTATTTGATTTTTCAGGCGCTGAGCACAATGAAGAGCTTGGTCATCGTTAACTCCAGGCAAAAGGGCTACGAATCCGTGCTGCCCGAAACGCACAGATATATCTGTTGCCCTGAGTTCTGGCTTAATGCATTCAGCAACTCTCTTTAACACAAGGTTGCCACTATTCGCGCCATAAAGGCGGATTATCTGGTTCAAGTTCCTAATTTCAATGTAAAGCAACGAAACGGGAGATCTATTCTTGGCCGCTAGAGAAATTAATTGCGAGCCTATAGTTTCTAAGTAGGAGATGCGATGAAGACGGGTTGTTGGATCCAATACTTCTTCCGAAGAGGCATATCTTTGTTTTAACGATTCAGAGATTAGAGGAGCTGTGAGAGCTGCAAGCGCCTGCAATATATTTAGTTCATAGGGTCCATATGTTTGAGCTTGTTTGGCATAAAGCGAAATCGTTCCTAGAGATTCATCTTCTTGCATGATGGGAACTACTAGTGCATCACCAAAAGAAGAAAAGTCACTTATGGCATACGGGAAATCCAACACCGGGCTGGCATTAATCATTGGACGTTTATATGCGGTTGCCCAACCACTAATGCCCTTGCCTATGCTCATGAGATTCTGCCGGATAAGTTCGGAAAATACTCCACTTGCATGTGCAGCACGAAGGCATTCATCTCCATCTTTTAAATAAAAGGCACAAGCATCGTACGGAAGTATCCTTTTTAATCGCGAGGATAGAATAGGGAGTGCATCATCCAAATCGAGGTTCCCAACCATGGAACTGCAAAACTCAGAAAGGCTTATCAACTCAGATGGAACGTTATGAAGGCAGGCAAGATCAGCTACTGAATTATCAGCGGCAGAAATTTCCCGGTTGACTGTTTCAAAATACTTTCTGAAAGACGGTTCTGGCACATTTTGCGATTCTCTAAGTGCCGCCCGCTCCAATTGTTCTATATTGTCAACAAAAAGCTGTATCAGCTTGGGATCATAAATTGTTCCGGATTGAGCCCTTAATAATTCCAATGCTTCATCCATCGGAATAGCAAGCTTATACGGGCGCGAAAAGCGAATGGCGTCGAATGCATCGGCAACGGCAAGTATTCTGGCGCCCAACGGGATCTCTTCGCCCTTCAATCCATCCGGGTAACCCAGTCCGTCCCATCTTTCATGATGATAGCGGACATATTGAGCAACAGGGAATGGGAATTGAACATGCTGCAAAATCTCATCACCTGCGGCAGCGTGTATTTTTATTTTCTCAAATTCCTGTTTTGACAGTCTTCCAGGCTTATTCAGAATGTAATCGTCGATCGCTAGCTTTCCGATATCATGAAGAAGTGATCCTATTTCGATAGCCTTAAGCTCGATTGGATTGTTTAAGCCTAAAAGCTGGGCTAATCCTTTGGCGTAAACTCTTACCCTTCGGATATGTCCATAGGTGGTTTGATCCTTGGCATCTACAGCTAATGCTAAGGATTCCACCGTTCTCATGTATAATTGTTCCTGTTCTTTTAGATGCTTTTCGGCTTCCATGCCTCTAGCTTTGTTCGCCTTATACCATCCCCAACCGACATAAATAAAGGGTGATAGCACCAGCGGCAAGTATTCATTAGTTTTGGATATAAAAACCATTAATAAAGCTAGGGATAGGGAAAATGGATATTCAACCGCAAGAGGCATGCAGGATTTTGCCCAGAATTTTAAAACCTTTTCGCCGCTAGCCCATGCAATTGCAATTGAGGTAAGAATTGAATTTGTTAAAAAGTAGACTGCTACGAGAACGATTGCGGGAATTAATATATCCTTAAATTCATTGCTGCCCTTGACTAAAGCTTCGTAGATCGAGCTATAGATTAAAGCACAGCAAATATTAGTAGCGGTATTGAAGATTACCCTATATGTATAGACTTTTGGAATCTTGGCAAAGACTGAAATACAGAAAATATAGCAAGCCATTGCTATTACGCACGGAGCTGTTCCAAACATCATAGCTATCGCCATGATGTAAGTATCACCTATCGTAATAGTCGCATTGTATGATGGGAATAAATGTGAGTAAGGAACGGTGATAAGAGCGGTGGCAGCAAAAACAAGCCACACAAGATTAATGGGGCCAGAATTAAATAATTCCCATACTGCCCAACTTAATACTGGTAATGCTAAGGAAGCCATTACCACTATGTAAGCTTTTAACTTGTGTGGGAGCTCTGCCCAATTCATAGCCCGCTACCGCTCATAATGCACTTTATATATCGGCAGCAAACTTGTGATCGCTTAACACAGATTTGCACGAAACACAGCTCCCTGTCTTCTTATTAGTCGAAAATATTCCAACTATTTCCAGGCAATAACTGGATTTTCACGGGGCTCGAGAATTTCGATATTGCTCTGCTTAGAAAATGCCTTATTTCACAACCAAAGAATTGCGCTTGCCATATATGAACCTCCTTGCCGGTTGGTGAAATTCAGACTATGTCCAAACAATTACCGGATTTTCACGGGGTTCGAGAATTTCGATTTCAGTCTGCATGCTAATCTCCAATAAATTCAACCTTGTCAATGCTTAAAACGCATTTGCTGGATTAACCGGACTATGTCCAAACAATTACTGGATTCTCGCGGGATTCGAGAATTTCAATTTCGGTCTGCATGTTAGTCTCCGATAAGTTGAATTAGCTTAAATATCTAAACCACGCTTGCTGGATTAACCGCACTAGGTCCAAACAATAACTGGATTTTCACGAGTTTCGAGGATTTCGATTTCGGTCTGCATGTCAGTCTCCTAAAAGTTGGTTTTGTTTTCGTTTAAACCGCCTGCCTCTATTCCTGATCTCACAACCACAGAATCGCGCTTGCCATATAAGCCTCCTTCCTCTGCCTATGGCCTGCAGCGTCCAAACACTGCTCCCAGGCACTCGCATCACGAATAAGTCAAAGGCGCACAGCATCTTAACCGCACTCATTCAAAGCAAGCCAGAAGACATACTTCAAACGCATACGCAAGACGCTTACTACCGGTAGCCTCAGCTTTTGCTCAAACTCAATCTGGAAAACGTATCAGAATCCTGATACCCACAAGGTGAGAGAGCTATTCGAGAATGCTGATGCCTCTACCCGGATTTGCACCTGAAAATCTACTCATCTCCGGCCTTTAAAAAAACCTTCGATGTGCAAATCCATAACCTATTTCTTCTTATGGAGCGCACCCTAACAGAACCCGACAAGCCGTGTCAACAAAAAATTGGGGAATTTTTTTTCTTTTTTAATCTTTGATTCTAAGGGGGGTAATGGCGATTTGCGGAACCTATTCTCATGGCCGGGATCGCCTGCCCGGCGTTATGGCAGGTATTCCCAGAATTCGGTACGCAGCCAGCGCACCGCCCGGCGCGTGGCGATCTCAAAAACCGTCCTCTTGCCGCAAAGAATCTTGCCGACGCCCGTCATGCCGGCTTTGAGACTCCCGTCCGGATTCTTCAGCGCTCCCTGGACTATGACGGATCTTTCCTGGCCGCTTGCCGCGGCTATCGGGGCAATGGACATCACGCGCGCTTCATACCATCTTTTCGGATAGCCGCGAACCTTGATGGTGATCGGCAGGCCCAGGCGCACATCCCCGATTTCCTTCTCAGGAACCGGCATTTCCACAATCACCGTTCCTTCGCTGACTATCTCGCAGAATACGTCCCCCTTTTCCAGGAAATCGCCGATCCGGTTTTGTAAATAGGAGGTCGCCACCACCCCTTCGATCGGGCTCCGGATATTCAGGAGGGCCAGCTGCCGATCGATTATATTCAGCTTTTCCGCAAGCTTGCTGACCTGCGATTCCACGGCGCGGATGGACTCTTTTCTGGAGCCTGCCCGAAGTATGGTCAGCTCGCTTTCCGCCTGAGCCAGTTCCTTCCGCTTGATGTCCTGGCTCCGATCCGTCTGCTCTTCCAGGATCTTCAGCTGCCCCCTGGCTTCCGAAAGCTCTTTTCTCTGCACTTCATAGGCCGTCGCCGCGCGATCCGCTTCGTTCTTTGCGATCAGACCGCTTTCCAGAAGCCGCTGCGTTCGCTCATGCGTCAGCCGGGCGTTTTCCAGTTCGGCTTCTTTTTTGGCGACAGTCTCCAGCAACACCGCCCGCGCTTCCTGAATGCGGGACGCGTTGTAAAGCTCGGCTCTCTTTGTATCCACCTGCCGCCTGGCTTTGTCGATCTCCTCCGGCCGGGATCCGGCATTCAAAAGGTCCAGAGACGCTCTCTGGGATGCAAGCTCTCCTTTGGTCTCTTCATAGCTGTTGGAAAGCTCCAGGTTTTCCATTTCAGCCAGCAATTGTCCCTTGGGCACCTGGTCGCCCTGCTCAACGTGAATCCTTTTCAGAGTTCCCTCTACCTGGGGCGTGACCTCAATTTTTTTGGAAGCCATGATTGTGAAATCGCCGGAAATTTTCAGTTCCCAGGGAAGAAAGCTGCAGGCCGTCAAAATAATCAGAATCAGCAGGACTATGGGGAGCTTGCCGAACCGCACCGTAACCGCCTGCGCAGGCTTTTCGGAAGGCGCGGCGTTCTTATTGCCCGCCACGGGCACGATCATGAAGAACAGCACGGAAGTCAGCACGATTCCCCATGCATGATATTCGCGGATGAACCAGCCGCCCAGCCGCTGGAACATGATCGCGACAAGGGCAATCGTAAAAAGCGATGAGGCGATCCCGTAAGTGAAGAAGAGCCGTCTATGCTTCGTGCTCAGTTCTGCGTCACCGGCGGACTGCGATCCGAGAAACAGGCGCCGCAGCCTGCTCTTTACGTATGCAATCGCTTTGGATCTCAAATTCGGGACTTCGATATAGTCGCTCAGCATGTAATAGCCGTCGAGCCGTATCAGCGGATTGAAATTCAGCAGCGTCTGAATTCCGCAGAAGGCGATGGTGATAATGCAGACGCGGCTCAAAAAGGTTTCCGGCGCCAGAAGCCTCCAGGCGATCGTCGCCATCGCCCAGATGAAGATCTGAATATAGCCTCCCGCGAACGAAATCAGGATCCGTTCCCGTTTCTTCAGCATCCACGCATCGCTCACATTGCAGTAAAAGGCGGGGATGAAGTAGAGCACCATGAAGCCCATCTCCTCCACTTTTCCGCCGAAATGCTTCAGCGTGAGTCCGTGGGCGAATTCATGGATGGTCATGATTGCGAAAATTACGGCCACGATGAGGGGAATCGAGTAAAGCGAAAAGACGGTTCCCAGCGAAACAAGAAGCGATTCCCAGTTTGAGATGGTGAGGATCAGCGAAATGAATGCCGTAATCCAGACCATGGCGGCGAATCCGGAGCTGAAGAAGAACCGCAGGTTCTTCTCGAGCCTGCTCAGCAGCTTGTCCGGATTGAAGGCATAAAACTTCATCGCCAGCAGGCTGCGGATTTTCTTTCGCCTGCCTTTGTTTCTGCTTTCCAGCCTGGCCCAGCAGTAGGCATGATCCAGCAGCAGCAGGGAGCGCAGCTTTATGGTGAAGTCCTTCAGCTGGTCTTCCAGGACTTCGGTCTGATGCTTTCGGGATACGGTTTCGGCAATGGAGTGGAGATCGCGCCGCCCGTCCATAAGCTCCAGAACAGACGCCTGCACGGGGGTGAACCGGTAAAAGCCACGAGTGACCGGATCCTTGACGATAACGCCGGAGTTCGGCTCCGGGCGAATATCAAGATCCGATCGCAACTTCGCACACGCCTCTGCCATCTCGCTCCTCAATGGAGGGATACGATCGGAAACGCCATCGTGTATGGTTGCGAATGATAGTAATAGATTGAGCTAAATGCAACGATAATACATTGTTGAGCCTGCTTCATTTGACTCGATGATCCGGTGTGTTGTATAAATCGACGTCGCCTGGTGTCATAATGTGCGTCTAAAGGAGAAATGCCATGTATAGAAATGCAGTTGCCGTCGTCGTCATGCTCCTGGCAGTATTCCTCGGTCTCAGTGCCTGCGGCGGTAATAAGGAAGAAGCGGCTGAAACCGAAGCCGTTGCCGAGCCCGCAGTTCCCGAAATCGTGCCCGGTGAGATGGTCTTCATTCCCGCGGGAGAATTCATTATAGGAGCGAATGACAACAAGTCTGTGGCCTATCCGGAACATAAGCTCAATCTGCCCGCCTTCTGGATCGACAAGTATGAAGTAACCAATATGGAGTTCCTCGATTTTTCGCTCAAAACAGGGTACCAGGGTGAAGGGGCCAAAGAGGGCAGGGACTGGCGCGTCTTCTTTACTCCGGCCACGCCGGAAAAAGCCAAGCTTCCCGTCGTTTATATCTCCTGGAAGGACGCAGAAACATACTGCAAAGCTCAAGGTAAAAGACTCCCTACCGAAGAGGAATGGGAAAAGGCCGCGCGCGGAACCGAGGGGTTCAGATATCCCTGGGGAAACGAATGGATAGATAACCGCAGCAACACCTATGAGGCGGGCATAACGAGGCCCGCGCCCATCGGCCAGTTTGAGGACATCAGCCCTTTCGGCGTTCACGATATGCTCGGGAACGTCCAGGAATGGACGGGATCCTGGTATTCCACCTATAAAGGGAATCCCAAGAGGGATTCCAAATCCGGAAAGACTCTGCGTGTCGTTCGCGGACAAGGATCACGGTTTAAAGCAAAACAGGGAAATTTGTGGGATCGATCGGCATGGCCTCCGGAAGCGCTTTTCGACTTCGGATGCCGCTGCGCCAAGGACGCCACTCCTGAAGATATCGCCAAAGCCGCCGCCAAATAGGCTGAAGTCAGCCATGCATTGCACGAATTCGGACGGATGGGATTATAGTGCGCGCAGGATGAAGCACTTCAGATAATGCGTCTCCGGCATCCCGGCCAGTACCGGGTGATCGACGGACTGGCCGCGGCGCTCGAGCACCTGGATGAAGCGGTGGCAATCCCTGGCCGCTTCGCCTATCAGGTCGTAAAAATCCGTTTCCGGCATGTGATAGGAGCAGCTGGAAGTAACAAGAATTCCTTCCGGCTTCAGGAGCTTCAGCGCGCGCAGATTGATTTCCTTATAGCCGCTCCGGGCTCCTGCGAGCGCCTTCCGGTTTTTCGCGAATGCGGGCGGATCGAGACAGACAATGTCGAACTTCTGCCCCTCGTTCTCCAGTTCCCGCAGAAAATCAAACACATTCCCTTCGACGAAATCGACATTGCCGAAACCGTTGAGCGCGCAGTTGCGGCGCGCCACTGCAAGAGAGTCGGCCGAGATGTCGACGGCAATAACGGATTCGCAACGCGGCGCGAAATGGAGCGCAAACGCTCCGGTGTTTGTGAAGCAGTCCAGCGCCGCCCCGCAGGCATAGTCCCGGGCCGCTATGCGGTTCCGGCTCTGATCGAGGAAGAAGCCCGTCTTCTGCCCGCGCTGCAGATCGACGAGGAAGCGGATTCCGTCTTCGACTATTTCCACCTCCTCGGGAACATCGCCCCATAAAACGCCGCGCACCTCTTCCAGTCCCTCCAGCTGCCGCACCTTGACATCGTTTCTTTCCAGAATGCCCTTCGGTTCGGCGGCTTCTTTGAGGATATCGACCAGCAGAGACTTCAGCGCGTCCGTGCTGCTGGAAAGAGTCTGCAGCACGAGATAGTCCCCGTAACGGTCGACAATGATTCCGGGAAGAAGATCTCCTTCCCCGAATATCAGGCGGCAGGCAGACGCCGGATTTATCAGGGCGCGACGACGGTTGATCGAGCGGATGACGCGGGAACGGAAAAATTCCGGCGTCGGCGGCTGCGCGTCGCGCGAGAAGAGGCGGAGCCGGATCTGGGACCGGCGGCTGTAAAAGGCATACCCCAGAACGTTGCGGGACGGGTCCACTACCCGAACGATGGCCGCCTCCGCATCCGCCGGCTCGTCTTCCCATTCTCCCGCATAAATCCAGAGATGCCCGCGGCGCAGGCGGCGGGCGGCCGATGCTGTGATCCGGGCTTGAATATGGACGGCAAATGGATCCAAAGGGCGCCTCGAATCAGGATGGAGCAGGGTTGGAAAGAGGGAAGTTCCTGCGGACATGTTCCAGGGCTTCCTCCCTGGTACGGAGAACGCCTTCGAGCTGCAGATCCTCGACCGCTTGCAGTATCTCATTGAAGATCGGGCCCGGAGCATATCCCATTTGTATTAAATCGTCGCCGTTTATCAGCGGCGCCGCGGCCGCAGTCCGGCCGTACTCCTTGATTTTGTCCAGGCAGCATATATAAGCATCGAGTGTCCGGTGGTTGCTGAGGCTGTTCACCCGCAATAATTCAAGATGCTCTGCAATGTTCGGCCTGCTCAGCAGCCTCTTCACCGCGCTTTCGCGCATTTCTCTTATCTGCGGAAAATCCATATGAGCGGCCACCAGATCGGCTATCTGATCGGTTTCGCTATTCGACATCCGCAGCCGGCGGCATATTTCCCGGCTCATTTCTCCTCCGATCCGGGCATGCTCTCCGGGGGATGCGGCCGGATTTTCAGAATGGATGCGGGGCTTTCCCACATCGTGCAGCAGGGTCGCAAAGGCCAGGATGACGGAAGGTTTGTGCAGCAGCATCAATGCGACCTGGGTATGATTAAAGACATCCGGGCCCAAAGGGAACTCCGGCGTCTGCGGAATCCCGCGCGTCGATTCGACTTCGGGCAGGATATGGAACAGCAGGCCGCTGGACTGCAGCAGATCCAGCCCCCTGTAGGGATCCAGTCCGGTAAAAATCCGGATCAACTCATCCCGGATCCTTTCCCGGCTTACCTGAAGGATGTCGGGCGCACACTTCTGTATGGCAAGCCACGTGCTTTTCTCGATGTTGAAATCGAGGAAGCAGCAGAGCCTTACCGCGCGCAGGATGCGAAGCTTGTCTTCGGCGAAGCGCGCCGAAGGGTCTCCGATAGTCCGGATGCTTCTTTTCTGGATGTCGGCTTTGCCGTGAACGTAGTCGATCACCCTGCCGGCAACCGGGTCGTAAAACAGGCCGTTTACGGTGAAATCCCTGCGGAGCGCATCCTGTTCCGGGCCGGTGAATTCAACGGCAGACGGATGCCGCCCGTCCAGATAGGCTTTGTCGCTGCGGAATGTGGCAACCTCGTAGGAATGGCCGTACATCCGGACCTGGATGACGCCGAATTTTGCCCCGATAGCTAGGGAACGGGGGAAGAGCCGAAGCACTTCGTCCGGCAGCGCGCTGGTGGCGATATCGATATCGTTCGGCTTCCGGCGCAGGAGAAAATCCCGCACGCATCCCCCGGCAAAGAAGGCTTCATGCCCGTGCTGACGAAGCTTCTCAACGATTCGCCGCGCAGCTTGTTTCATCCGGTGAGTCCTGTAAAGCAGAATGCCCGAATCCCTGCAGCCTGGACTTATCTGCACCGGCCTTTATATCCAAGTCCACGTCCAGGTCGATGTGCTTTTATATACGGATTAATGCCGGTCCGGTGGCCCCGGCGGAACTAGGTCAGTTTATCGAGATATTTGTTCCGGCCGTCTTCCCGATACATCGATCTGAAAAGCGCCCGGTATGTCGCGAAGCACTTTTGATCCCCCAGTTTGTGATAGCTCAAGGCCATTCGCATATAGAACAGATCGTCGTTTGGGAATCTCTTGGACAGTTTCAGCGTTTGCTCGCCTTCCTCCACCGCTTCCTTATACCGCCCCATCTCATAATAGCTGTTGGTCAGATAGCTGCGCGCCTCGGTTCTTTCCAGCCTGTTCCTGGGATTGCGGCGCAAAGTCTCCAGGGCGACCAGCAGCGATTTCTCGAAGGATTCCAGGCGGAAGTAGCACTCGGCAATTTTCAGATACAGCCAGACCATATCTTTGCGCTTGCTGGTGATCTGCTTCAGTTCCAGCAGCTTCTCGTAAGTTTCAAGCGCCATCCGGTAGTTGGCGAGGTGGCGATAGCAGTCGGCCATTCTCAGCTGGATTTCATCCCGCCGTTCGAACTTCGGGTCCAGCTCCAGGACTCTGGAGAAATGCTTGATGGCTTCCTGGTATTGCTGGAGTCCCATGTAGTTGTTCGCCATGCTCTCATACAGGTAGCTGAGCCCGGGATCATTGTCACTCAAAACCTGAATCGCTTTCTGTGTATACCGGATTGCCTCGTCATGCTTCCCCAAAGCTTCATAGTTCCGGCTGAGTCCGGCGTACAGCATCCATTGGGTGTCTTTCTCCTGGCTGTTGATGTACTGCTCGCATACTTTCCGGGCATCGAGCGAACTGGAGACTTTCCCGTGGTACTCATAGAGCGAGCCGAGATGGAAATGCACGAAACCATACATGTCGCTCATGAATTCCGGTTTGTCCGGCTCAAACAGCTGCTTCGATTTCAGCAGATTTTTGAGGGCTTCCTGATCGTTTCCGGCGCTGAAGTGGCAGACGCCGATCCTGCCGGCGAAATAGGCCTTCACGTTCGGCTGTTTCGAAAGCTTCAGAGCCTGGGAAAAAATCTTCGCGGCTTCGGAGTAATTTTCTTTGTCGAACAGCTCCCCTGCATAGGCATCCATCAGAGCGATTTTTCCCTCTTCCGAAAACGTCTTCGCCAATCTGGTATCGAACTGTTTTTTATTCACCCTTGGTTCTCCCGCAGTAAATATCGCTCCTGCCGAGTCCCGGCTGTTGCCCCCGCCCGGCACTGTGAGTGAGCTTTCTGATGTGGGTCGCGGCTGAAGCCGCGACATGTTGGTGCAAACAGAAGATCAGGCATAAATATCTCTTACACATGGAAATCTTTGCTTATGCAGATTGCGTCATCGCCGCCACGGCTTTCAACCCCATTGTTGAGTTTTGAGACAATCTCTGAAGTCCATACCCGCATTAGAAGGGATCCCCCCCTATTGGAACACAATAATATACCCCGGATGCACTTCCACTCTATCGATTTCATAAGGCATCCGTGAGGACCGCAACGGGTCGAAAGGAGGTTTCTGCTTTCGGCCTACGGCCGAGATAATTTCCTCGACAAGAAATTTCGGCAGGGTGCTTTCGTCAAAACGGGCCTGATCGAGCACAAAATTCGCCCGTCCTTTCCCGCTCTGAAGCTTTCCGTCGGCCGCTACCGTATGAACGCCCGAGATCATCGCACCGAGCAATCGCGGCAATAATTTGGTTGATGTGGTCCCGAGCCGGTCGAAGTCGATGGTGACGGTCGCCTGCAGGCTGTTGTCCTTGAATTTCACGATCAGGTTTTTCAGGCAGGCGTGATATCTGGGCTTAAGGTCCAGGGCGAGAAACGAGTTGATCTCGTCTTCTTCAAACCGGGTCGACTGTGTCTGGCCGGGCTTGTTTCTGTCGGCGAAATTTTCCACGCTTTTCAACTTGACGCGGCATTGTTCGGCGGCGCTTTCGGCAGGGACGAAAGCCTGGGCTTCATCCCCGGCCGGAACTGTGTCTGATCCGCCGGCAAAAATCAACGGCAGCATAAGCAGCAGGCTTAGGGCGATGGTCGATCGCGGAGTAATTTTCAGAACGCCTCGCAGGTTACCGGATAATTTTAAATGTTCGAAGCCACCGCGTTTTGGTAAAGAAGTTTACGAAAACATCGGCAAATTGCTTCAATCGATCAGGCAAGCTTGTCTGCAGATACTCGTCCCGCGGCGTTTCAAAAGACCAGTAAATGACGAGGGCTTTTCCCAGTATGTAATCCCGCGGGACGTTTCCCCACCACCGGCTGTCCTGGCTGTTATCCCGGTTGTCCCCCATGGCGAAGTACTCGTCCGGAGGTATGATATAAGGGCCGTAGTGGGCATCAACGCTTTCAGGGTCGATGTATTGGGTATAATCCTCTTTCAGCGCTTTCCCGTTGATGAACAAAGTGCGGCCGATCAGTTCCACTTTGTCGCCGGGCATTCCCATCAATCTTTTTACATAGGCAACTTCCGGGCTGTTCGGGTATTTGAATACGATGACATCTCCGCGTTTCGGCTCTTTGTAGGGGAGTATTTTGGTAAGAAAACCGTTCTGCATGCCATAGATGAATTTATTGACCAGAAGGTGATCGCCGATCAGCAGGTTGGATTCCATGGATCCCGTGGGAATCTTAAATGCCTGAATTACATAAGTGGTGGCAAACAATGCAATGATGGCGGTGATGACGATCGACTCGAAATACTCCCTGACTGTCGACTTGCGGAATTCCAATGCTGATTCCTCCGATTATTAAGTAATTAGGCCCGAAAACTTTAGCATATGCCCCAAATTCACACAACTATACCTTATACGGATTCTGCGAATGGATACGTTCCTGAAAATCTGTGTTATTGGAACCTCACGAGACTTTCCCGCCGGCGGGCAGCATGTCCCGCACGGCTTCCAGGACCATTTTGGGCAAAATATTCTCCATGCAGATGTTGCGCCTGCAGGTGTCTTTCCGCGGAGTCCCGTAGCATGGGGCGCAAGGCGGCGGGACACGCAGAATCCGGACGGGCGAAGACGGTGAGACCGGGCGCACCTGTTCATAAATCGCGGGCCCCCAAAGCACAACCAGAGGCGCGCCGACGGCCGCCGCCATATGAGCCGGACCGGTATCCACGGAAATGAACAGATCCAGCTTTTTAATTACGGCCGCAAGCTCCCGGACCCGTGTGTTTCCGGCCGTCGTGCAGGCGCGATCCGCAGGCAATTGGCGTCGGATGAATTCGATGTCGTTCTGATCCTCGTCTGATCCTGTAAAGATCAGGTTCGCTCCCCAATCGAGCAGCATCAGGCTCAAGCGCAGAAAATTATCCCGTCCCCAGCCTTTCAGCCGGCCGGTTTGATTCCTTTTCTTTCCCCGGGGTCCGTAGCCTGCGTGAATTCCGATGCGCGGTCTCCGGAGATGCCCGATCATCCGCTCCGCAGCCGCTTCGTCCTCGGGCGCGACCGGCAAATCCATCTGATGCTCTTCCGGAAGGCTGTCGGGAAATCCGGCGGCATGGAGGTAATTGACAATACAGTGCTTTGAGGGATCAAAGGCTGTTTCATTGAATCCTGCGATGCGGGATATGCCGGCATGCAGAAGCAGCTGATGATATCGCGGCGCTGTTTCAAGGAGAAAGGCAACATCATAATTCCGCGCATTCAACTGACGGGCAAGCCGGTGCTTCTCGCAGGAGAGCAGGTAGGGAAGATTGCGCCGGCGGAGCCGGTACAGGTTGGCAATATGCGGATTCAGTTCAAGCAGACCTGCGGCGGATTCCGAGCAGAGGAAATCGACGTCAGCATTCGGATGCGCACGCTTCAAAGCGCGCACGGCAGGCGTCACCATCAGCGTATCGCCCAGCGCCCCCACCCGTACCACCAGAATCCTGTCCATTATGCGTGCCATTCGTGACAATTCGTGGCTACTTTTCCGCGATAACCAGCAACTCGAAGTCGTCCGTCGTCAAATCATGCTCCCGGCTGAAATTGCCGAGACGGCATCCGTGGATGGAATGCTGCCTGAATCCGAGCGATGACAGATACCAGGAAATTTCCGAAGGAGCATAGTATCGCTCGTCGGCCTCCATCTCGAATGTCTTTCCGTCGTCGTCGGTGAATGTCCCCGTCGTATGGTCGCGGAAGGTCAGAGGATCGAAGGTGCATTTGGCCGTTTCCACTCCGCTCGGCTGCGCATTGAGAAAGTCTTTAAGATTGTGGTACAGAGGGAACAGCGCGTTCAGGCACGAGAAGATCAGCTTCCCCGGTGACCGGAGCGCGCGCTCGGCGCTTTCGAGAATTTTGAAATTCAGCTCGTCCGTTTCCTGCAATGAGAATCCGCCTTCACAGAGCATGATGGCGAAATCGAACTCATTCCGGAAAGGGAGGTCGCAGGCGTTGAGCCGGATGAAATTTACGCGGACGCCTGCCTCATCCGCCTTCCGGCCGGCCCGCGCAAGCTGTGCCGCGGACAGATCGATCCCCGTTACCGTATAGCCGCGCCTGGCCAGTTCAATGGCATGGCGGCCGGTGCCGCAGCCGATATCCAGAATGGATTTGGTCTTGTCGAAATGAAACTCATTCTCGAGAAAATCCACTTCTCCCATCGTTCCTGCGGTGAAGGTCTCCTTGTCGTACGTCTTTGCATAGTTTGCGAACAATTCTTCATACCACCGTCGCATGATTCGTAATCTCCTGGTGAAATATCCGCGGCAATAAGTTCCGTTGTGAAAAAAGCTAAGGCTTCGAGGCTTTCGGCGTTCCGTAGGAGCTGGAGAGCGAAACCTCCAGAAACACAATAGGCTTTTCCGGACTCACGTTTTTGACGCTGATCGGGCAATGAGCCAATCCTCGCGGCATGCTGACACAGCCCGGCTTGGTGAGAGTGTGCTTTTCCCCGTTGATTGTATATTCGACCACGGCGCTGAAATCGGTGATATCCAGCGGATTGCCTCCTATAAAGCAGAGAGTTTCCTCGAAATCATGGGAATGCGGCTTGTCGAAGCTGATGGGCTTTGTCAGGCAGTGATAGCACATGCTGACGTTGCCCTGGAGTTTGCCGTCGCGCGCTACCAGAGATGTCCCGGTATAGTGTGGAATTTTTATGTAGAGTTCATCGGTTAGAACGTATTTCCCGTATTTGGAACCGTCCTTCTTTTCAGCGGATACCTGAGAAGACGCATTCAATCCGCTCCAGATCAGAATGCTCACAAAACATGCCGCAATCACTGATGCTTTTATTGCCCGTTTCATGGCGCTTCCTCCTTTGTCCACATGAATTCATTCCTCTGCAATCCTGCCGGTTGACGGAACAGCCCGGCATACGATCGCATTCTATCGCTAAAACCCCTCCAAAATCTCTCGACTTTTTCCATCCTCCATGTGAGTCGCGGCTTCAGCCGCGACCCTGGAGTTTATACATTTTCCTTAAGCCGTGAAAGCTGAATTCAGAGGGATCCTGCATTCATGCCGCGCTTTGCAGGATCTTTCTAATGGCAAATCTGGCGTCTGCTCTGCAGAAGCCCTAAGGGCTTCGAATCAGAGCCTAGGGTTGGCCGCGTTTTTTGCGGTCAACCCTAGGAGGAACCGTGCAAGAAGCCAACCCTGAAAGGGTTGCGTATTCGCTCAACCCTTTCAGGGTTGACTCCAATGGCACATCATCCCCA
>JAFGIY010000230.1 GCA_016929335.1 Acidobacteriota bacterium
CAACCCTGGGCTCTGTTTCGCAGCCGCTTCGCGGCTGTCCGGGTCGCTTATTATCATCCCAGTCTCAAATGTATAAACTCCAGGGGCCGGCCCTGAAAGGGCCGGGCAGCAAAGCCCAGGGCTCACGAGACTGTCTCAAAACTCGATTCAATTAGGCATGCCTTGGACCATGTGGTCGCGGCTTCAGCCGCGACATGTTGGTGCAAACAGAAGATCAGGTATAAATATCTCATACACATGGGATTTATTGCTCGTCGCGGCTGAAGCCGCGACCCACATGGAAATCTTTGCTTATACAGATTGCGTCATCGCCACCACGGTTTTCAACCCTATTGTTGAATTTACAGCAGCAGGGCGGAGAATATGGCGAGCGGAACGATCAGATAAGCCGTCAGCGCCAGTCCTGCGATGGGCGCCAGAATGAGGCTGGCGAGAAGCGATCCGATGCTGCCTCCCAGCAAGTCCGCGGAATACAGAGGCGCAATGACTTTCCTTTGATCGGTTGCCTCATGAAGGCCGGCAAAAGCAAATATCGCCGCCACGAAAAAACCCGTCAGCGCCAGCAGCGCGAAGATTTCCATAAGCCCGGAGTGTCCGCCGGAGCTGATTTCCATGCCGATCAAGGCGGAGAGGAAAGCGAAGCCCAGGACTGCTGCAATTCCCGTACCCCTGGATAGGGATTGCTTGATACGGTCGGCGGCCCATGCTCCAACCGAAAGCCCGGCCATAAAGCCCGTAAGCAGGATCCCAATATCCTGGAAAAGAATTCCATTTTTAGTTTGGAAGTGGAGGATCAGAATAGTCTCCAGAACCATTCCGGCAAAGCCGGCAATGCCGGCCAGGATTGTGCGCCGCATAGGCCAATGCACGCGTCTCAGAATCAGGAAAAGCAGACCCAGAACTGCAAGTCCGGCGACATAGCGACCGCGGCTCAGTTCCGGAAACGAAAAATTCCATAGTGTTGACGATGGATAAAATTTGGAGAGCCAGACCATGATGGCGTACTGGTAACAGATTGGGCGGGCGTCGCTGTTTATGGGTGCGCCGCCGGATTCCAGATTCCGGGCAATTTCCCGGAACCGGTCATTGGTATAGAGATAGCGGATATATCCTTCCGAGACGAGCCTGGCCTGAATGCCCCTTTTTGCCAGCCGGGCCGCAAGAATGGATGGATCTCTCGTCAAAGGGTCCGCGGATCCGAGCACTATGTTGCTGCTCCCCGGCAAAAACACGACATCTGAAAAAACCGACAGGGCGGCTTTGTGGATACTGACCATTTTGCGTGTGAGCTGCAGCGTCCAGATGTTTTCAGATGACTGCAGACGGAATGCGACCACACCCTGAGGATTCAGCTTTGAATAGCATTGTCGGAAGAACTCCTGCGTATAAAACCGGTTCGCCTGTCCCGACGACGGTTCCGGCATTCCAATCAGTATCAGGTCGTAACTTAAGGCCCGATCGAGGAACCGGCGCGGATCGTCGTAGATGATCCGGACATTTGGGGCGCGAAGAGAATTCCGGGTATCGAGTGGAAGCGTCTGCGGAACAATCTCCATCAGGACGGGATTCAATTCCACATAATCCACGGATGCAGGGGTATGCCGCAACGCTTCGCGTATGCTTCCTTCGAGACCTCCTCCGAGTATGAGAATTCTTTTAGGACCCGGGTGCTGGAGTGCCGCCAGGTGGACAAACTCCTCCGCCCGCGTCCCCTCCGTGTCGAACACAAGTGCGTCGTTTTCAAAAACCGATGTCTGCCCGTCCCGAAATGTAACGGTGACTCTCGAGTAGGGCGTATCCAGAGTTTCCACCAGATCCGGATGCGTCCAGGATGTCATGAGGCGGTCCAGAGGATGGGCTTTCCACACAAGGCCGATCAGGGCGGCAACAATGATGATGGAAACAGCGTGCATGTATCTGGAGCGTTTGCCGTCCCTGCACAGGAAAGACGAGCCTGCTGCGGCCAGGGCGCAGATCAGAGCAACGGTGAAATTCAGGCAGCCGGATTTAAGAAACAGGGTGGCGCAGATTCCCCCGGCCAGCCCACCTAAGCTTTCGACGGCATAGGCGGTGGCCAGCGTTTTTCCCCGCGCAACATATACCTTCGCCGTCCACTGAAACAGAAGGCCGAGCAACAATCCGACGGGCAGCAACGCAAGCGACATAACCGCGATCTGCAGATGCAGCGGGAGGTACGCCCCCGGAATCCCGGAGAAAAGCACGCGGGCGGACCGGATAAACGCCATGTCCAGCGGGATGACGACGGACAATAAAAGCAGAAGGAGGTTGATGCCTGAGTAGGAAGGACGGTCCGTCTTCCGGCTGATCATGGCTCCACAGGCGCTGCAGAGCAGCCAGATTCCAAGGGCCAGGGTATAAATCAACTCAACGCCATAAAATGCGACGCTGAGTTCCCGCAGCAGCGCAACCTGCCCGAGGATGGAGATAAAACCGACAATAAACAGATAATCCATAGGAACATCGAATATCGCGGTCAAACGCGTCAAAAATAGTGCTTCGGTATCGGTATTTAGCCGTGAAGCATATCAATCATGATCGCACCTAATCTTTAATTCGACCCCGATACCGATTCCGACCCCGACCCCGAGATGTAAAAATTGCGCTCCACTGTGCGGAGCAAGCTGAAGCTATGCCTTCCAGGCGTGACCAATTATACAATGCTGTAAATCGCGATTAGGAAATCCCTATGGGATCGCCTCTATTTGAACTGCGATTCGCTGAAGACGTCGGCCTGAAAAACCTGAAATTGCGCATCACGCTTCCAGCATCCGGAGGATAATCCCGCTTTTTGGCACAGGTTGTCGAGCATTTCCGATCTGTCCCAGCCGTTTTCCACGGCCACCTGCGGAAGAAATACCGCCGAAGCTCCGGACCTGGACATCAGGACTCCGTCGCGTCCCACCACTATATCATTGAAGGAAGCAACGCTTTTCATGGGAGTGAGGACTGAAATCTCGATTTCTATATCCTTCAGCTCATTCAATGTAACACGCGCAAATCTCGAATCGCCGAACGCAGACTGCAGGGCCACAGCCCCGACTGTCTTGCCGAGAGCAATATCATCGGCCATGTGGCCGATGCATCCCCGCAGTTGTCCGTTTTTTTTCAGCGTAACGAATGCGCCTTGCGGAAAATCCAATCTGACCGGGAAATTTCTTGCCAGAGGAAGTGTCTGAGTCGTGAGATAGCGGCTGATGGATTCGCGGGCGAATGCCAGCAGAGCCTTTTTTTCGGAGTTCTTCAATGGAACGGCGCGGCTCGGCGCTGCGGGGCGGTTCAGAATCTCGGTGTTGCCGGGATCTTTGCCTGAAGTAAAGACTACGGCTCCATATCCCACGGCGCTCGACCTGTCTCCCGCGGCGACGTCCCCTGAATTGGCGTAGCCTGCAATAACGGCGCGCGTGGCGCCAAGAGCCTTCGCGGCCGTCATCCCGGCCAGGATCGCCGACTCGCCGCATGCGCGCGTGTCCAGGTTCGGAAGATCGAGTATCTTCATCATGGATTCGACCCGGCCGGGATCCAGTCCGGCAATGGTTGTGAGAGTCAGCCGGTCTGCCTTTGCCGCATCCTCACTGGCCGGATAGTGGGACAGATCCGAGCTGATCACAATCAGCGCCCGCTTGTTCTTCAAAACCTTCGCCAGCGCCTCACCGAAACGCGAACACATCCTGCCGTCCGGCTCATGGATGACGGCGGGAACAATTCCGGCGTTCGGGAAAAGCACCTGCACGAAAGGAAGCTGTACCTCAATCGAATGCTCCCGGATATGGACTTGCCGGTTTCGATTGCATTGCTTGCACACGGCCAACAGCGCTGAAACGGTTTCCGTATCGACTCTGCAGTTGCCGAGAGGCGTGCCGAACGATGCATAGTCTCCCAATGAAACTCCGCTGAAACCGGGAGTCGTGTGATTCACGCCAAGAAGAACAATGGTGTCGTAGGAATGCTTCATCGCCTGGCGGAATGCATCCGCGCTGATCTGCCCGGAAAAGATATATCCCGCGTGCGGCACAATAAGAGCGATGGGCTTTTCCATCGGAATTTCTCTGGATCCGTCGAGGAATTGGCGTACCGCAAGCCTGAGCATCTGGGGATCGGATGGATAGAACTGGCCGGCCACTGCAGGGGGACGTACTTCATCTGCTCTTGAGCTGCCGCAAGCCATGAAGCCGGCAAAAAGGAGAAGGATTGGCACGGCTGCAAAAGCGAGCGCCCGATAAATTTTCATAAGCGTTGCCTGACTCGCGAAAATCTTCCGGCCTTCGCGCCTTTTAGGTTTTTTATCCATGACTTCTTTGCGCTTTGCATAGAAGCTTGAGTTTTCTGAAACCAAATCCAATTAACAGCGAAGCTGACTGCTGAAACCTGACAAGCGCACAGCTTCCACGAATCCTTGAGCGCTTTGATTGTGCCCCGGGACGCGCCGGAGAAAATGATCTCGAAAAGTCAAAGATTCCATTTACGCCCAGACGCCGGCGATGGTCCTTCCGCAGTATTTGCATTTTCCGCGTTCGACGTTCATCTCGGCAACAAAAAACGAGCTCCGCCGGATCACGATTTTGCCGCATTGAGGGCAATAGGTATGGTTGCCGGGATGGTCGGGCACATTTCCTATATAGGCATAGCGGATGCCCTTGCTCATCGCATAGTTGCGCGAGCGTTCCAGCGTCGCAACAGGAGTGGGAGGGAGGTGCAGGAGCTGATAATCCGGATGAAAACGGGTGAAATGAAGCGGGACGTCAGGCCCGATCTCCCCCATCACCCAGTCGACCAGCCCTGTCAGCATCTTGTCCGAATCATTCAGGGTCGGCACAACCAGGTTGACGATTTCCAGGTGCACGCCACTTCTGGCTATTTGCCGTATGCTGTTGAGAACAGGCCGCAGCTCGGCGCTGCAGACATTGCGATAAAAATCTTCACTGTAACCCTTGAGATCGATTTTAATCGCATCCAGGACGCTGCACATTTCTTTCAGCGGTTCCATATTCATGAAACCGCAACTGATCAGCGCGCTGCGCACCTTCTGCTTTTTCGCGGCAATGGCTGTATCGAACAGGTATTCCATAAATACCGTCGGCTCGTTGTAAGTAAAGGCAATAACAGGCGCGCGCCGCTGGGCTGCAGCCTGGACAATCCTTTCGGCAGGTATAAAGGTCGTATCGAAATCTTCCGGCCGGGACTGGGAAATCTCCCAGTTCTGGCAGAATTTGCAGTGCAAAGGACAGCCGGATGTTGCAAAGGAGAAAGCCTCGGAACCGGGGAGGAAATGATAAAGAGGCTTTTTCTCAATCGGGTCCACCTGCAGGGCAATCGGCCGGCCGTAGACCAGGCTCCGCAGTTCTCCGTTGACGTTCATCCGTGCGCGGCATTTGCCGCGTTCTCCCGGCTTGATAATGCAGTACTGTGCGCATAAAAGGCATTTTACGATCGCCGGCTTTCCGGCATGCGCTTTGGCCTGGAGCTTCCGGTCCGGCCTGTGACAATGCAGGCAGTCCGAATCGGGAAAGGCGGTGGATGTCCAGAACCGCGCTCTGGGAGCCGTCCGGATCAGATCCTCCGTCCGGCCAAAGACTGCGGAATGAGAGGGTGCAAGAGGAGCTGCAATCGATGTTCCGATCCCAGCCGCAGTGATCAGAAATTCGCGCCGTGAAATCATTGGACTCTTCCCCTGTTACGATAGTCCCCTTCCATCAGCTCTGTCAATGCAGCGCCACGAAGCAGGCGGGAAGGGGCCCGTATCGGAATCGGGATCGAATAGGGATCACATAAAATGTGAGCATAATAGTTAATATGCCTGATGGCTGCATGCCGACGCCGATTCCGACCCCGACCCCGACCCCGAAGATAGATGCCTCATCCATGACTTCTCTGAAAAACCCAATTAACAGGGACGCTGATCGCTGAAAGCTGAAAACCGACAGAACGCAGCCTTTACTAATATCTCAATATGTCTGCAGCCACGCGCCGCGGCGAGACGATTCATGCTCCAAAGGCAAATGTAACAAATTCCACAGTGCATATCAGCCGGTCCATGATAGAATCAAAAAACTTTGTTGGAATGGGCACGTGCTCATGCGGCCGTAAAATTCCGCCAGGTTTTATTCTTAAATTCTGCAGAAGCAGAGAGGGCAATGCGATGGCTGATGAAGATCTGAAATCGGAAATTGAGAGGCTTAAAGCAGAAAACGAGGCGCTCAAAAGGTCTTCTTCCAAGGGACTGTCCCTGAGAGTCAGTGAGAAGGGGGCGCTTTCGGTTTATGGATTGGGCCGCTTCCCTGTGACTCTTTATAAAGAACAGTGGCTTCGGCTGCTTGATATGACCGAGGACATCCGGCTATTCATCAAGCAGAATGAAGCACAGCTGAGATCCAAGACGCAGCAGTAAAGCGGCGAATGCAGTATTTTCAGCGGCTCGACGATCGGAGCGGGAGGAGTCCCTGGATGAAACTACTTTCTGCCGGGGCCATTATTTATATCCTACGCCGCCTGCACGATCGTCATCCCTCTGGCAGTACTGATTAATCCTTCGAACGGGCATTCATCGCGGGCGCACGTACGGGCGTTTCCAAAATCTTCGGATCCATCGATTTGATGGTTCGGTCCGGCTCAACAGAATACAGGCTGTCCCGATCATGGATCCGATAACACGATGTTTTTCCCTTGGATGGCTTCACGAAACCGCTGCAGCCTCCTTCCACCGTGGGGTGGACTATTGCATTGAAATAGGCAATCCTCCGCATCCCTATTTCCAGAATGGCAAGGGCATATAATATTCCGAAATTGATCGTTGTCACCGCAAGTTTTGCGGAATACTGCGCGGTTTGGAATTAAGAAACGGATCATCAGATTTGCCTTGTCTGATCGCCTCAGTGCTCCAATCTAATCCTTCGCAGTGCCGTGGAAATCGACGCTAAGAATGATTCGTGATTTTCTCGTGAAATGAAATCGTTCCTTTTGTCATTAAAGAGTGAAAGTGTTCCAGGTTTCGATCGAGCACTGAAACGCTGCATTAACCTGCTTTTCTGATTACATCTGAGATTTATTGATTGGCAAGTTTTTCGAGGGATTTCAAATGGATCCTCGCAATCAGGCAGGTTGCTGAAAAAGCACGACCTTCCCGGGAACGCTAATGGAATATTCAAAGGCAGTTCCATTAAAGTGAGCGTAAGAGTCTCATTCTCGATCGCGAAGGCTCAATCGCAAAACAAAAATAAATGTTAAGGAGCAAGCGTATGAAGACCCGAACTCGATGTCTTTGTCTAATTGCTGTTGTTTTCTCAATTACTATCCTGAGCTTTTTGATTTAAACAATCACTCGAAAAGGATATCCATATGACTACCACACAAGAAACAGAATTCCTTACGGTTGCTGCTATTCGAAAGGCAAGAGAAGGGAACGCGACGGAGTATCTCTTTAATGAGAGACAGCGGATTTTCAAATTCAAGTCAATGACCAAAATTTCTGAAGACGCATCCAGGCAGCTTGAAGACGCCTTCCGGAAGGAGCGTCCGCTGCGAGCCCTCCTTGACGAAGAAAGGGGGCATATCCAGCGCGTTTATGCTGCGACCGACGACGAATGGAAAGAATTCAAGCGTGTGCGGATTTTGCTCGAGAAGCCCGAAAGGCCGCGTCGAATAGACGTTCTGAAAATCGATCCCACCACTTTTAATATCGTCGACAACTATCTGCGATCCTCCGCTTTTCGGCTCTGTACCCGAATTGTCCCCAGCTATAGGTCTGCCAAGGCGATATTCGATTTCTGTGCCAAGCAGTCCTGTCACCTTCCAGGACCCTATGACATATCGCCCTGCATCCCGTTTCAATATGTACGGGACGGATGTTACGCCCGCGCGCACAAGATGCGATCGATCATCACCGCGCGGTATCGCTACTGCTGCGAAAAGGTCTTCAGTTTTGCCAATTCAAACAATGATCGCCTGGCTGTGCGAGTCGACAAATGGGGCGGATGCTGTGTCGGTTGGTGGTATCACGTTGCTCCATTGATCCGCGTGCGAGTTGGTATAATATCACCGAAGATTAGCCTAGTTCTTGCTATGGTCATTGATCCCGGCATGTTCGACAAACCGGTGCTGCTGAGCAGCTGGCTTTCCGCACAGAAAAACATAGGGTGTGATCCGAATGCCAATGTATCGATGTATTCCATACAACCGGGATCGGCGTACTCACCGGCCAACTATGCCGGTACGGCATTCACTACAGATCCGTCCTACACGGCAACGGACAATACGCTGAACTTGTATCATAGCTATGTGACCTGCACATAAGGTCCGTCGCTATGTGCAGGAGATGGAGCTGCCATGGGCCATCTGAACAGGAATACACGGGCGAACTATTACATCCGTGAAATGAGTGTTGCGCAGATTCGGGAATCCTATGTGGATTATGTCGAGGTGGCATTTCTCGAATCTGCGCGATATTACCGTCTCCACAAGAGGACTCCATCGTTTAAAGCGTTTCTGGATCTTCTGAAAGCGGCGCAGGCAGAAGGTGGAGTGCTCAGGATCACATTCGCTTCTCCGGACAGCGATAGTATCGAGGAGGTGTCAAAGCCGGCGAAACAGATTTAGCGGAATCTCTTCTATTTGACCGGCATAAATACTGCGGGGCCCGGATCCGGATAGAACCTGTGCCAGACATTATCCACTTTGACAAAGAGCGTTCCACGGGCTACTCTGTTCCTGCCGGATAAAAGCCTCGCATCGCTGCTCAAAAGAACACCCGAATTATCGGAAAGCGGAATCCAGGTTTCTGCAGTGACGCCCGGCGGCAGATCTGCTACTTTTGCCTGAGGGGCCGACAAAAAGCCGATCACGATAAGCGCCACGATAAAGGCGCTGAGAAGTATTCTCCTTTTTGACATTTTGCTCTCCATAAAGACGTGAATCCAATATGTATGACGCTGCTGCTGTATTTTTCTTAGACAAAATCTTTGTATCTCTAAGCCCGCGGCCTCAACCCGAGTGATCCTGACAGGCTGAGCCATTTCGGCGTTCCATTGACATGGAAAGATAGGCGACGAATGGAAGAAGCTCCCTCGGGGGCGGAGTCGGTATCGGAATCGGGGTCGAAATGAGATCAAGCGCCGGATACAATGAATATGATCCATGGCTAAAAGCCGACCCGGATACCGATTCCGACTCCGGCCCCGAAGTTCCCGCTTTGCGCGACAGGCTGAACCCACGACTTCCTTCCATGGTCGCTTACAATGAAAAATGACCGGGGTAAAATTGCGTCTAAGGCCGAAAATCGATGCTGTTTTCTTTGTATCCTTTTGAAGTTATAGATATTTGCATCGGTCCGACCCCGGGTTGCCGGGTTACATTTTTGCAAATTCCCGGGAACAAAATGGCGGTCCGCAACGTTAGCCTAGAAAAAGACATTGGAGCCTTAAAATTATGGCGAATCGAAAGAAGAGGTCTTGGATCTGGATTCTTCTGACTGTGTTTGTGGGTTTGGGCTGCCTGACATTCTTCACTATCAAAGCTCTCACCAACACATCCACCACGATCGACCCTGAACGGCTCGCGCGCGTTGAACGGACGGACCTGGCGCGCTCGGTTGTAGCAACCGGAAAAATCGAGCCGACTACCAAAGTGGAAATCAAGTCGAAGGCAAGCGGCATCATTCTGAACCTGCCCGTGAATGTAGGAGACATGGTCCGCCGGGGACAGGTGATATGCGAACTGGACCAGAACGATCTGCTGCCCAGAGTCCGCCAGGCCCGCGCGGCCCTGAGTGTTGCGAAAGCGGCGCTTGAGAGCGCGCATGCAGATCACGAACGAAATAAGGTGGAAGCGATCGGTCCGGATATCCCATTCCTGAAGCGCGATATGGAACGCGCGAGACAGATATTCAGCGAAGGCGTTATTGCGCAAAGCGTTCGGGACGAAGCAGAGAAAAATTACGTGCTTGCGGTGAACCGGCAGCAGCAGGCAATTGTGAACCTGGGAGTAGCCAAAGCAGCCATTGCCAAAGCTGAAGCCCAGGTAGAGCAGTCCCAGGCTGCACTGGCCCAGTCGGACGAAGACCTGCGCAATGCGACCATTACCTCACCGATCGATGGCGTAGTGCTCTCCCGCGACCGCGAAGTGGGCGACGCCGTCAGCTCCATTCTTGTGATGGGATCCGGCGCCACTCTGATCATGACCGTGGGAGACTTGCGGGAGGTCTACGTCAAGGGGAAGGTCGATGAAAGCGATATCGGAAAGGTCTATCTCGGCCAGCCCGCTCGCATCAAAGTGGAATCGTTCAAAGACCGGAATTTCACCGGCAAGGTAACGAAGATATCTCCCATGGGCGTGGAAAGAGACAACGTTACAACTTTTGAAGTGCGGGTTTCCATTTCCAATGAATCCCGCAAACTGCTGGCTACCATGACCGCCAATGCCGAAATCATGCTGGAGGAACGGAAAGGCATCCTGGCCGTGCCCGAGGGAGCCATCGTTTATAAAAAGGACAAATCCACCGAGGTCGAGGTGCCGGATATGTCCGCAAAGGACGGCAAGCGGCGGGTGCCCGTGGTCACGGGCATCAGCAATGGATCAAAGATGCAGATCGTGAAAGGTCTCTCCGAAGGACAGCAGGTGGTTTTGCAATAGATTCGAGATTCGAAATTGAAGATTCGAGATTCGAAATTAAAACAACCGACTTTCCAAATCTCGAATCTCGAATTTCGAATCTCGAATTTCGAATCTCGAATTCATAGGCAAATCCAGTGACATTTATAAAAGAGCTTCTGAGTCATGTCGTTTCCAGCCTCCTGCGCAACAAGCTCCGCAGCTTTCTGACCATGGCGGGAATTGCCTGGGGTGTCGCATCGATCGTGCTGATCGTGGCTATGGGAGACGGTTTCAAGGAAGGCCAGCGCGAAAACATGCGGCAGCTCGGTGAAAACATCGTCATCGTGTTCGGCGGCCGGACGGAAAAACAGGCAGGCGGCCGGCGCGCGGGAAGAATCATCCGGCTCAACTATGACGATGTGCGCGACATCCGGACAGAGTGCTTCCGCGTCAAGACAGTCATTGGAGAGTTGCAGAATGGAGTCCGGACCGTGAGCCCGTTCTATAACGGCAGATTCGGTGCGATGGGTGTCGAGGCTCTGTATTCAAAAATCCGCAATATCCCGGTGGAAAGCGGACGGTTCCTGACAGATGAGGACGATGCCGCCGCCGCGCGCGTGGCCGTGCTTGGGGATAATGTGCGCAAGCAATTGTTCGGAAAGCGTCCCGTCTCTCCAGGCACAACCATATCGCTCAACGGACTTCCGTTCCGGATCGTAGGAATAATGCCTCCCAAGGATCAGAACAGCAGCTACAACGGCATGGACAGCGATAAGATCTACGTTCCCTATGCCACGATGATGCGCGACCTGCCTCCCATCGACGTGAATTTCAAGCCCGGTGTCGTCAACGATCTGATTTACGTGCCGGCGTCGACCGCTGACTGGAAATCGGCAAGGGAGCAGGTGCTGCGCGTGCTGGGGCGCAATCACCGTTTCGATCCCGATGACCCGGGCGCTGTTTCCGTCTGGGATACGGTGGAGGATGCGCAGCTGGTCGACAACATCTTCGACTCCATGACGTTGTTTCTCGGCGCGATCGCGGTGGTCACGCTCACCCTGGGCGGCATCGGCGTGATGAACATCATGCTGGTGTCGGTCACGGAGCGCACACAGGAGATCGGGCTGCGCAAGGCGGTCGGCGCCACGCGCGGCCGGATTATGGTGGATTACCTGGTCGAGGGGACGCTGCTGGCCGTCGTGAGCGGTCTGTGCGGCTGGGCCTTTTCCTATGCAATAGCCGCCGCGATCAACACGATCCCCAAAAAAGACATGTGGGGCGGCCTTCCCGTGAGCGGTACAACCACCGCCCTGGCATTCGCGGCGCTGGGCGTGATTGCAATAGTTTCCTCGCTGTGGCCGGCATGGCGCGCCGCGTCGCTTACGCCCGTGAAGGCGCTGAGCTACGAGCGTTGACGGGAGATCTATGCGCATCGGATCCATTTTCATCGAAGCCGCAAGAGCACTGAAGTTTAATCGCCAGCGCAGCATTCTCACCATGGCCAGCCTCGCCTGGGGAGTATCCTGTTTCGTGATTTTGTACTCCTACGGCGACGGATTCCACGTTGCCCTCCAGACCGCGTTCCGGTCTGTCGGACAGGATCTAATCCTGATGTGGGGAGGGCGGACTTCCACGCAGGCCGGCGGCGAACGGGCAGGGAAGACCGTCCGGCTGGATCTCTCGGATGTCGATGCAATCCGCGAAACCGTTCCCCTGGTGGGCGCCATTTCTCCCGAAATTATGGGGAATGGAATTACCGCAGTGCGCGGATACCGCTCTCATACCCTGATGGTACGGGCTGTCCGATCTTCTTACGGGCGCATTCGCAACCAGACAATGGCGACCGGCCGATGGCTCTCGCCCGACGATGAAGTGCAAAAACAGAGGGTCGTGGTGCTGGGGGCCAAGGCGGCGGAAAAATTATTCGGTGAGATGCAGCCGGAAGGTGAAGAAATCTCGCTGCGGGGAATCCGTTTCATTGTTGTCGGCGTGCTGAAATCCAAAACGCAAATTGCCAATTACAACACGCCGGATAATGAATGCGCGTTCATTCCATACGAAACACTGTCGCTGTTTATGGATACAAAATATCCCGACATCATCGTTTGGATGCCGGCCAATCCGGTTTTCCGCGAAAAAGCCCTGCAGCAGGTACGGGGAGTGCTGGCCCGGATCCACAATTTCTCACCCAACGACGATCGCGCCGTGCGCTCAGTCGTCTTCAATGAATATA
The DNA here is from genome assembly GCA_016929335.1 of Acidobacteriota bacterium. Taxonomy (GTDB): domain Bacteria; phylum Acidobacteriota; class UBA6911; order UBA6911; family UBA6911; genus UBA6911. Next base: position 12,836 of record JAFGIY010000230.1, read on the forward strand.
TGAAGCTGGTCGATACCATGGGCATCGCCTTGCGGCTGTTGCTGGCGTTTATCGGAACGCTGACGCTGGCCATCGGCGGCGTCGGGCTGGCCAATATCATGCTGGTGTCGGTGACGCAGCGAACGCGCGAGATCGGAGTGCTGAAGTCCTTCGGCGCAACCCGGCGCGCGATTCTGCTTCAATTCCTGCTCGAAGCCATGGCCATCGTGACCATCGGAGGCGCCATCGGCGTGGCCGCAGGCTGGGCTGCGACGGATCTGATCCAGACACTGCCGCTGCTGGGACCGATTTTTAAAGACACCAGCGGTGTCGGCGACATCCACCTTAAGATCTCCTTGTTTGCGGTTCTGACATCGACCATCCTTCTGGAGGCCGTTGGTTTGATTGCGGGACTGCTGCCCGCCATCAAAGCCGCGCGCCTCGATCCCATCGAAGCCCTGCGTTACGAGTAATTCCGGAGACGCCTGCCGGCTGTCGCCGCAATCGCACATTCGCGCGTCTCAACATGTGGGTCGTGGCTGAAGCCGCGACCCACATGAAAGGCTTTGCTTGTGTGGATTGCGTCGTTGCGGTTCCAACGATTCAGGCGAGGGCGTTCAGGGCTTCCTTGAGCTGCTGGAAATTGCCCATGGCTACGGCCAATCCATGCACCTTGTTCCTGCGGAGAATCCACCGCAGCGCATGTTCGAAGTCCGGTTTCCCGCCCTCCTGCGGCGGACACGGTCCGCCGGAGCAGGTTTTCATCGCGATCAGACCCATTCCCGAATCCATGGCCGTTTTCATCTCATTTTCCAGCGCGGACTGGTCCCAGGCGCTGAAACGGCCGGAGTTGGAGTGTACGTAAGAGCCCTTATGATTGTAGGGAACCATGATCACATCGTAGAATTTTGCCTTCATGGCCGCTGCCAGCATTTCCACGTGATTGGTATGCGCGGAGAATCCATGCGCCCGTATCTTGCCGGATTTCTTTGCTGCCGTAAAGAATTCCCGGACCGCCTCATGATGGGAGAGCGTTGGCGAAGTGGCGTTGTGTATAAGCATGATGTCGATGTAATCGGTACGCATGGCTTTAAGACTGCCCTCGAGCGATTTGGCCATCGCTCCGGTCATCCGGCTGATCTCCGCTGAGGAGGGTTCGGATTTGCCGTCTCCGCGGATGTCGAGCTGCAGCTTGGATTGGACGACAACGTTTGCCCGGCGTCCGGAAATGATTTCGCCCACCAGGATTTCATTGCGGCCGCCGAAATAGGACGGACCGGTGTCGAAAAGGTTGATTCCCGCATCGAGAACCGCTAGCATCAGCAGCGGTTCCATGGTGCGGGTGGCTCCAAAGCCGATCGGCGTTATCCGGATGCCGGTACGTCCCAGCGGCTTCGGAGTCAATGCAGCCGTTTTGCTCTCCGAGGCATTCGACTCGGACGGATTTCGCGCTGCAAGGCCCATTCCCATCACAGCGGCCGACGTCTTTTTCAGAAATTCCTTTCGCGACATGAAGGGGTCTTTGTATCCGGCCATGGTTCGCTTCCTTTCCTAAGCTTTGCTGGCAGCTTAAAACGCCTATCTTTAATTTTTACTGTCTGCTCATTTGATATTCAAGCCTGTTCAGTCGCAATCCGGAATCTGCTTATGCAAAGAACGGAATCTTGCCGGCATCCTCCCAATCCCAAATTCTGGTCTTCTGCCGCCCGAAAGGGTACACTGCACGCGGAATGAAACAGGTATCTTCTCCGGATTCGGGCGTCGACGAAGCACCGGCTGCTCCGCATGGAATGCTGTCGAAATTCAAGATGGCGCTGCGGGCTCTGCGGCGCCGCAATTACCGCCTTTTCTTTGCCGGTCAACTCGTCTCTCTTGTTGGGACCTGGATGCAGAACATTGCCCAGTCATGGCTGGTATACCGCCTGACCGGTTCTTCCTTTCTGCTCGGCTCGATCGGTTTTGCGTCGCAGATTCCGATTTTTCTTCTGGCCTTTGTCGGCGGCACCGCAGCCGACCGGTACAGCCGCCACCGGATTATCGTCGCATCCCAGGCGGCATCCATGATTCTTGCCTTTATCCTGTCCATCCTCACGCTTACCGAGACCGTCCGCATATGGCACATCTTCGTTCTTTCGGTTCTCCTCGGCATTGTCAGCGCATTCGATATGCCGGCCCGGCAGGCTTTTGTCATAGAGCTGGTCGGGAAAGAGGATCTTATGAATGCGATTGCGCTCAACTCGTCCGTGTTCAACGGTGCCCGGGTTCTGGGCCCATCCGTTGCAGGCATTCTGATCGCAGGCATCGGTGAGGGCTGGTGTTTTTTCGCGAACGGCATCAGCTACATTGCGGTTATTGCAGGATTGCTGCTGATGAGGCTGGAACCACGTGAAGGAACCGCCCGCAACCGGTCTGCCCTCAGCAATGTACTGGAAGGATTTCAATTCGTACGCCGCACAATACCGATCCGCGCGTTGCTTCTGCTGCTCGGTTTGGTCGGTCTCTTTGCCATGCCTTACTCGGTGCTCATGCCCGTTTTTGCCGACAAAATACTTCATGGAGGCCCCAAAGGCCTGGGTATTCTGATGGGAGCGACCGGGCTGGGCGCACTGACGGGATCCGTGTTTATGGCCGCAAAAACGGATACGCGGGACCTCGGGAAGATTGTCGCATACGCCTGCGCGGGATTTGCCTCCAGCCTGATACTATTCTCAGTGTCCCGTCATTTCTGGTTGTCCGTGCTGTTTCTGGTGCCCGCGGGATTCTCACTCATGGTGCAGATGGCTTCCACCAATACCCTGATCCAGATAATGGTGCCGGATGATCTGCGGGGCCGCGTCATGTCGACGCACATCTGGATGTTTCTGGGGATGGCTCCGTTCGGGTCTTTCCTGGCAGGCGCTATTGCAGCCCATCTTGGAGCGCCTGCAACCCTTTGGATTGGGGCCACCCTTTGTCTGGCCGGGGCCGGCTGGTTTGCGTCCCGATTATCGGGATTGCAGCTGTCTCCCCGATGAGGGCGCCGGGCATTTTATTGCCAGCAATAAATGGACTTTGTCCCATTTTGCATTATAATGACCCGTCCGGCAGTCCCGATATTCCTGAAATATCGGGTGAGTTCGCTGCGATAATGCCGGGCCATCCGGGCGGAACGGCGCCTGGATGGGAAGAGGACGGCTGATGGCGCCTATCCCATGAATTGCCGGCCTTGCTTCTAGCCAAAACGCAGCAGGGTGGAGTTGCGGCCCCTCCTGGAAGACAGCCCGTGGAAAGGAGTGCACGCCGGACGTTGTTCACCTCCCTCTTCTGGAGCCGTTTGTGCTGAACCTGAAAGCATTGAATCACAGGGCCGGAATTCTGTGCTGGAGGCGCTTTTATTCCCTGAAATAAATTCCCTTCGTTTTTGCGATTCAGCCTTATCTTTTATCGCAAGCCTGAAGAATCGTCCTTTTTAATCCTGGGGAATATCTGTATTCTATTAAGTTTTCAGCTCGGCAGACGGCTTGTTTTAGGAGGGAGAACCCGGAAAGGCGTCGAGCATTATTAGCGGACAGCAGGCGGTATCATTTATAAAAACCATAAGAAGTAAAGATCAATAGAACTTACGGAGGATGCACATGGCAAAGCTGGATCCAACTAAACTTGCTGATTGGCAGATCGCATTTGAATGCGAAAAAGACATGAAGACAATCAAGCAAATTGCAGATGGACTTGGAATCAAGGACGAGGAATTGATTCCCTACGGACATTATTATGGCAAGGTGGATTATCGAGCCATAATGGAGAGAGTAAAAGACAAACCGGACGGCAAATACATTGATGTTACGGCTATCACCCCGACTCCTCTCGGAGAGGGCAAAAGCACTTCCACCATGGGCCTGGTTCAAGGCATGGGAAAACGCGGGAAGAAAGTCACCGGCGCGATCCGCCAGCCTTCGGGCGGACCTACCATGAATATCAAGGGGAGCGCAGCGGGCGGCGGATTGGCTCAGTGCATTCCACTCACCCCGTTCTCCCTTGGATTGACCGGCGACATCAACGACATCATCAATGCGCATAACCTGGGCATGATAGCCCTCACCTCCAGAATGCAGCATGAATACAACTACGATGATGCCATGCTTGCATCCAAAAAGCTGAAACGGCTGGATATCGACCACCGGAATGTTGAATTCAAGTGGGTCATTGATTTCTGCGCGCAGGCATTGCGCAACATCACCATCGGCCTCGGCGGCAAGATGGACGGATTCCTGATGCAGTCCGGATTTGCCATTGCCGTCAGTTCCGAGTTGATGGCCATTCTCGCGGTTGCCACCAGCCTCAAAGATATGCGCGAAAGAATCAGCAGAATCGTCGTCGCGTATAACAAGCAGGGCAATCCTGTTACCACCGCGGATCTTGAAGTGGACGGCGCCATGACGGCATGGATGGTCAATACGATCGATCCGAACCTGCTGCAGACCCTTGAAGGGCAGCCGATCTTCGTTCACGCCGGACCGTTTGCCAACATCGCCATCGGCCAATCCTCCATCGTGGCGGACAAGCTGGCTCTCAAGCTTGCCGACTATCATATCACCGAAAGCGGATTCGGAGCCGACATCGGCTTTGAGAAGTTCTGGAACCTCAAGTGCCGCTTCAGCGGGTTGAAGCCGCATTGCGCCGTTGTGGTCGCCACCGTTCGCGCTCTTAAGAGCCATGGCGGCGGTCCTCCGGTTCCTCCGGGCAAGGCGCTGGATCCGGTGTACAAACAGGAGAATGTCGAACTGGTTGAAAAGGGACTTCCCAACCTTCTCAAACACATCGAGAACGTGAAGAAGGCCGGAATCAATCCTGTCGTCTGCATCAACTCGTTCTACACGGATACCAAAGCCGAAATCAACTGCATCAAGAAGAATGTTGAAGCCATCGGCGCCAGAGTGGCCGTGTCCGAACACTGGTTGAAGGGCGGCGACGGCGCGCTGGAGTTGACCGATGCCGTAATCGACGCCTGCAACGAGCCGAACAACTTCAAATTCCTCTATGAGCTCGATATGCCGCTCGGCAAGAGAATTGAGACCATCGCCAGGGAAATCTACGGCGCGGACGGCGTAAGCTACACTCCGGCAGCCAAGACCAAGCTCAGCAAGATGGAAAAGGATCCTGAACTTGCCAAGCTCGGAACCTGCATGGTAAAGACGCACCTCAGCCTCTCCCACGATCCAACCATCAAGGGATGTCCCAAAGGCTGGACACTGCCTGTCCGCGACATCCTCACCTACAAGGGTGCGGGCTTCGTTGTTCCGGTTGCCGGCGATATCAGCCTTATGCCGGGAACCGCATCGGATCCCGCCTACAGAAGAGTGGACGTAGATGTGGAGACCGGAAAGGTTACCGGTGTGTTCTAGTTCTTCCTGAAAAATCGGCGCCGGCTGTACGCGGCCGGCGCCGGTTCCTGCCGCATATATCCTTCATCTCGATCACAGACCCATCAATAACTGAAGTTCTTCGAGCCTTCGAGTCTTTGCGTCCCTGAGTTTTTATAGCTCGAAGACTCAAAGGCTCAAGGCCTCGAAGAAAACAACGGACTCTGCTGTCTGTTTATTTGCTCTTGGAACGAGCTGATAAAAAGGTATAGCATTATGACAAGGTATGAATGAAGGAGCAGGCCATGGGTGTGCTGCCTCCGATAATCGACACAATTTTCCGAACGGATTAAGTTCTCGTAAAGATTTCAAAAGGATGTGACTGGAAGCCTGTATCGTTTGTCGGTTTCAAGGCGGGTTGCATTGAAGAAGCTTTATGGGAGCGGCGATCGGTTCCTCCCGCCTTCGAACCGGAAAGGAGCGCAATATGCCGATTCCGGCTAATATCTGCAAATTTCTGGATTCTCAACGCATCACCTACCATTCCTTAACCCACGCACGGTCGTTCACTGCGCAGGGAACCGCCCAGGCGCAGCATCTCAGCGGCAGGAAACTGGCAAAGGTGGTGATTGTAAAGGTCGATAACAGGCAGCTGATCATGGCGGTTGTTCCCGCCAACTGCCGCGTTGACCTCGACCGGCTCGGGAATCTCCTGGATATGAAGTCTGTCCGGCCGGCTACGGAAGAAGAGTTCAAGGACATTTTCCCCGACTGCGAATTGGGCGCGATGCCTCCCCTGGGCAACATTTATCACCTGGATGTCTGGGTTGATGAAGCGCTGAAATCGTGCCCGACCATAGCCTTCAACGCCGGGACTCATTCGGAGATTATCCAGATGTCCTTTGCCGATTTTGAACAGCTGGTTCATCCCCGGATAGGATCTTTTGGCGCACTGCTACACTAGCCCGCTTTATTCATGAAGGCTCGTCGCGAGGCGGTGCAGACGGGCGTGGCTGCAAGGCGCGCGACGCGAGGCTTCCGAAGGCGTACTCAACAGTACGTCGAGGAAGCCGACCGAGCGCAACGCGGCAGACATGCCCGGATCCGCCGCCGCAGCA
>JAFGIY010000231.1 GCA_016929335.1 Acidobacteriota bacterium
AGGCATTCGCAGCATATTCCCGGAAGCCATAACCAGGATAATTATTGTACAACTCAGCAAATTCGCTTTTTTAGGGCGGCTGCGCGGATTCCGGGGACTGCTGCTGGATGTGAAGGAACGCAAGGCCTTTCTTCAAAAAATGATCGGATCCGCGGACTGCCTGACGGCTCCATCCGCTTTCCTGGCAAATCTGATCCAATCCATCGCAACTGTGGCGCGCCCAATCCGGGTGATTCACAGCGGGCACGATTTATCCTGGCTTGCGGCAATGCCTGAAAAAGCTCCTTCGGAACTTATACGCTTAGGCTATATGGGACAGATAGTTCCCGTCAAAGGACTTGATCTGCTTATATCGGCGTTCATATCCTCTGGAATCGAATCCAAAGCGCAATTGTCAATATGTGGAGATATGACCGCGGACCCAGTTTACGCGGCCTCGCTAAAGACAGCGGCCGCCGGGAATCGTAGCATCAGGTTTATGGGAGCCTTTCCCCTCGATCAGTTGGGGCAAGTATTATCTCAAATGGATATTCTGGTCGTCCCGTCACAATGGCACGAGAACAATCCCCGAGTCATTCAGGAAGCCTTCGCATGCAAAATTCCCGTAATTGCCTCAGATGTTGGCGGTATCTCTGAATTCGTTCAACATGAGCGCACCGGCTTGCTCTTCAGGCGCGACAGTGTGACTGAACTTGCACAAATATTTCAGCGTGTTGTTTCATATCCTTCGATTATTGAAGCGCTGCAGGCAAATATACGGCCGCCAAGGACCATGAGAGAGGAAGTCGGTGATTTGGCAAAGATTTATCAGGAGCTTCTGTTTCATTGATGGTGTAGCCGCAACCGCCTATCAAGCTCGGATTGCAAGGATGGAATCTACTTGTGAATATGCAAGATCCGATGCCCAAAGACTTTTTTGAGTGGGCCTGCATTTAGGGAGCGGCCTCTTTTCGAAAACCCGCGATCTCAGCAGTCGCGTGCACAGGCAGAGAGAGATTTCTCGATCTTGGCAACAGAGTCATCCCAGCTCCAATGACGAAGGGCCTGTTCTCGACTATTCCGTCCATACCTGGATAGCTCTGCCGGATCGCCCAGCAAAGCAAAAATTGCCTCTGCGAATAGCCTTGGATCGCGCTCTATTAACAAACCCGTTTGCCCGTGAATGATGATTTCCTGGACTCCCCCTTCACGCACTCCCACAACTGGTAGGCCGCAGGCCATTGCCTCCAGAGGAACCAGACCGAAAGGCTCCAGGAGTGGGGCATAAACACACAAGGACGCCCGGTTGTATTCAACAACCAACTGCTCCGTATTAAGATGGGTCAATATCTCAAGATGAACCCGCTTATGTGTCGCTAGTTGCTCCAAATACTCTTTTTCGAACACATCCACAATGTTGGATACCAACCTCAATGCAGGCCGGGCTTTTTCCGGGATATGAGCAAGGCTAATAATCAAAAAATCGAAGCCTTTTCGGGGCGTCATTTCTCCCACAGACAAAACGCAGTGGTCCTTCTTGATCACCGGTATTGGATGAAAATCGTCGCAATTCACCCCTAAAGGGCAAAACTGAGCCTTGGCTTTGAATGCAGAGTATATTTGCGCTTTTGTGAATTCCGAATTTGCCAACAGCAGTTTTGCCTTGGCAATGCTTTTTGCCTGTAAATCTCTGAGGCGGTACCGATAGAGCTTTATCAGGGGATCGAACGGATCGACATATTTGCGCCATCCCCCGTCAGGAAGAAAGGGACGCTGCACAGGACGCACGAAGGTGGGTCCAAATGGCTCGTGAAGGTAATAAACCGAAGGCGTTTTAAGAAACTGAATAAGGCTGGGGATGGATGCGTATAAACAAGTATGAGCAAAGACGATATCGAGGTTCATGCTATCAATATCGGATGCGATTCGGGATCCAATCCGCGTCAGTTCTCCCAAATCCCTCCACCTCTGCAGCTGGTTCATCCGGCCCCATGGACTGCAAAAGAGCTTTCTGGGCTTGAATTCATAGATCCGATGACTCCGAACCAGCGGCCTTATATCGCAGAAATGGTGGCTGGCAGTGCTCAGAGTGAAAACATCGATGTCATGATTCTTAGCCAGACGCCGAATCCACTCGTAGATGGCGCGTTTTGCACCCCCGCTGGGCGTGTTATGAAATAGCGCAATTCGCATAAGAGACTCCTGGGGTGCTATTATCCGGTTTTAAAGGGTATTATGCAAAATCGACGCATCTATCCATAGACTGGGCTGAGCAGGATGCCAAAAACAAATCAGACTCCGCGCAACGAAGAGTATAATTCAGCCATGCTTGTTACATGACGCCCACAATGGCCTCGAGTTATCCGGCGCAACGTGCCATGGTATGGAATCTTGACGGCTACTGTACCATAAACAATCGTCTTAAGGGCTACGGCGGACAGGTTGCCATGGTGCTTACGGAAAAAGCGCACCCTGCTGCGATATAGGGCAGCCTCACGCTGTGATTTCCGTTGTCGGCTGCTCCCGCCGCCATGGTGAATTATTTTTGCCGCCGGCTGGTACCACACCTGCCATCCGCTTTGTTTCATGGAATAGCACCAGTCCACTTCTTCCGCGTACATGAAGTAGCGTTCATCCAGGCCGCCCACCTGCTCGAAAGCTTCCCGGCGGACCAGCAGACAGGCTCCTTCAATGTAGTCCACTTGCTGAGGCCCTTTGTCTTCCTCGGGTCCTCGACTGGGATACCATCGCCCGTAGATCAGCCGCCCCAAACCGGTAAGTGTCAAAAACTCCTGCCATAGATTCGGAAAAGGAGTATATGAAGCCTGGAAACTTCCGTCAAAGTTGATCAAGCGGGCGCCAATGATGCCGGCGCGAGGTTGTGTCACGGCCAAATCCAAAAGCGCTTGGATGGCTCCATGCGTAGCCATTGCGTCACTGTTGAAGAGAAGCATGTATCGTCCCTGACTGGCATGCATGGCCTGATTGTTCGCCCGGGCAAAACCCTTATTTGCCGAATTGGTGATCAGGTGGACTTTCGGGAAAGCAGTCTCTATCAAGCCAACGCTGCTGTCTGAAGACGCGTTATCTACAACCCAAATATCGTAACTAAGGCTGGGGGCATTCCCATACAAGGAGTTCAGACATTCAACCAACAGGTTGCGGGTGTTCCAATTGACGATGATAATTGAAAGGTCCGGCAGGCCGATGCTTTCTTTGGGTGGATGCAGTTGCGAAGTCATGCTCTCAGGTATTGGATGCTGCCTTCGGGTGAAGAAAAAAGTTGCGAAGTCGACCCATGCCTCCAGTCCATTCAATCCCTTCAGGCGAAAGTGAAAACCTGATTATATAAGCTCCAGGGAGCATCGCCAAGCAATTGAACAGCTTCATAAGGGCTTCGATTGTCGATTGCCGAAAGTTCAACATGAAGCCGGCGACCGCAAGGAAGCTGGATTTCAACCTGCGCTGACGGAGCCCAATCAGGGGTTGTGAAAGCTGCAGCCCGGAATCGATGCTATCGCGCCTGCGCCGGAACGATCCGAAGATTTCCCGGAGGAACGGTAGTCGATCGAGCCTGTAAAGTGGCAACCAGGTTTTGTATATAAGTGAGGTCTCCCCTGTAGACACTTGGAGCGTCCAAGTATTTCTCGAGCTTTTCGCGGGACCACTTCAGCGCGTAGGCACGTGCCAGGAACTGTGATGCGGTCTCATAGATGTGGGAATGGTATCCTTCCCAATATCTCCGTTGCGTGTCCCTGCGCGTTATTTCTTCCGCCCTGGCGATATGCCAGTAAGGGGCCGCCCAATTTTGGTATGCTAAAACCTGTTCGACGCGATCGAGCGCAATGCTGTATAAATAATCCCCCAGTTCGGGAACCAGTGCAATAAATCCTCCAGCCTCTGCTCCGGGCAGCGACACAGGATCCTGATATAGCGCTGTTAAACGTTTTTGAAGCGCTTCGGCCAGCCAGTTTTCGACTTGGGCAGATCGGGCTTCTCCTGCCAAGGTCTGCAGATTCAGAAATCCGTAATAGCCGGCGATGTAATTATTCAACACGGAAGGATGTGTGGCATGATATTCATCGAGGGCCGGGGGACCCCCGACTCTGTTCCGAAGTTTGTCCAAAATAGCCGGTGCTTTCTCGGGAAAAAGCTCTGCATATTTCCAGCACGCATAGATGTTGAAGGGAGGAAAGCGCCAGGGAGGCGCCGTTGCGTCTGTACCCCAATCGGTGGCCTCCATCGCGCTCGCTGTGCGCTGGTAAAAATACTGTGCCCACGCCCCTGAGAATTCCGGGGGGCGGGGAGTTGTTTCGCGCAGGACGCCCTCGGGTCCCGTGTGGACGTAAGTATGGGGAGGGAAGCGGTTAAATTCGCTTTCGATATAGGCTTTGGCTGAGGGTTTCAGATCATCAGGCAGGTATGGAATGGATATGGCCAGAGTGTATATCAATTCGCCGGGATTGTGCCAGTAATCGTCGAGTTCAAAGCCGTGGTATGAAGAGAAGGCGTACTGCTCCTCGCTGAAGCTTAGTCCGGGCGCGAGATGTCCCGCCTGGATCATACGCCGGATCTGGTCAACCAGATGCGATTCTACGGTGACAACTGTCGGGAGCCGTTCTGCAGGTGCGCTTGAAGCCAGACCGAGTATCCACATCAGGGGAAAGGCGACCTTCAATATCAAAGTAACAATGAGGGGATAGGAGAAGGGATTAGCGCGATTCTCCTTTGAAAGCTCTTTGAGTCCCATATTTCATTTCCCAATTGACTCGCTGAATCAGGGGGCCATGCAAATAACTGCATTGCTTCGATGGAAATAGACGCGTCCTCTCAAAGGGATCGGTGGATTCTGATGGCCATGGATGCCGGTCCAGCCTTCCCAAAGGGCGCCATCTTTGAAATTATTACCATACTTGCGCTCCGCCCAGCGTCCCCAATAGTTGCCGAAGGCGGCTTTGAAGGTTGAGAATCCGGCCCAAAAGCCTGCCGTCCCTCCTTCAAGTTTAAAGATACCCCCTTTGTCCTGTCCATCGCCGCCATCATTATGGTAGATATATTTGCCGATGATCGCATACGCTTCCGGCTCATCGGCAGATTCTAAGTCACCGGCCGTCGCTCCAGGCAGCGGTTGGCCAAATGCAGATCCGATTGTCCACCCGATGTAGCGTCCTGTCCCGAACCAGGACATAACCCACGGTGTCATCGCCCAAATGACATTTCCTGGGCCTACCGCAGGCGGATACCTTTGGCCGGAACAGTTGCCCCACCATAGGTAGGGTGCTGTCTCTGCCTGTTGCCCCGTTTGACTGTCCAGCACAAAGATCGTTCTGCGGGCCGGGAAGCGCTGATTATAATCAAGCATGCGCTGGAGGTTCAAGCGTCCGCTATCATCCATATTGGCGCGGACTTCGGCGCTATCGGAATAGAATGCCTCCCTCTGCAATATCTGGAGTGAATGTTTTTCAGCGACAGGATAGTTGGTGGATGAAGCCAGCAAGATGCGGTTTGCGACCACCACCGGCCAGTAACCGACGAAACGATCCGCCGGAAGCTGTGGCGATTTCCACAGAAGCGTCCCGTTGTCTGCCCGTATCGCATAAGCTCGACAATCATTTGCGGCAAAAAACACCACTCCCGACGGATACTGGGAATTAACCAGATAGGCAGCGGCAAATCCGATAGGTTCTCCTACGTGGAAGTGCCAGAGCAACTTGCCGTTAGAGGCATCAAAGCAATAGAAGTAACCGTCATGCGATCCCGTATAGAGACGTCCGGATACAACAAGGGGATTTACATAAAATGGAGCGCCGGCTTCATTTGTCTTCCAGAGAGCGGTGCCATTTATGACATCGACGGCGTGAATAGCCTTGTCCGTGCCGGGTATGTATAGGATGTTGCCGGCCACGGAAGGAGAATCTCCCGGCGGCATGTCCATTTGATAAAACCATCGAGTTTCGCCGGTTTCCGGATTCAGGGCATAGATGCCCGCAGCCGTGGTTACAAACAGTGTATCCGGGGCTCCGTTGAGCCCTTCCATCGTGATGATCTGGGAACGGGATGGAATAAAGGCGTCGAACTTCTTGTGCCAAAGGGGCTTCACGCATGGATTCATGACGTCCTCAGGCGCGTGCGAAGTGCGCTGAGGATCATGCCCCGACATGGGCCAATCGGCGCCGCCGGGCCGAAGCAACACGGTGGCAAATAAAAGGCACCATGTTCCTGCAACCGTAATTATTTTGGAAAAGTGGATTTCCATTAAATCATTTCCCTATAGGATTGAATCGCAAGCCAATCTCTCGCCGCGCCAGGACGGATCCTATCTTATCCGATTTCAGAATATGCATATTTTGCACATATTGGGACAACAAAGCCCAATACCGATCTTATCGGCAGGACGTGTACGGAATCATTAGCTTCACAAGATCCCTTTCAGGATGTCTTGAAGTAGGTTTTCACCCGGCTGCCGACAAAATAGCGCAGCTGCGGAGATTTAATTCAGCGCCAACTCTGCCTGGATTTGAACGATCCCGCCCCCACCGCATTTTATGATATTAAATTGCAGTTACATTTATTGTTCAGGCATCCATTCCTACATGCTGTGGGTCAAAGCACTCCTTATGTCCCTATTTTTCGATGCTCCACTCACCAGTTTCCAGATAGGTGCAGGCCTGCGGGAACCACTCGTACTCGCGCGGCTTGTTGTCCATGGCAATTTCAAATCTGCATATCCCGGTAAGTCTCTCAAATTGCTCTCTGCTGGCACGGTCGCTGAGGTAAGTGGTCAAAGTGTAGGTCCCCATATACAACCTCGGCTCCGGCAAGGTGCAGCGAAGCCGCACACGCCCTTTCTGTGACCAGGATTTTTCGGAGTCGAATATCCAGAGAAATGCGATTGCCCGTTCCTCATTGTCGAGGATCTGGAAGGCGAATGAACCCGACTTGGGCTTCTCTCCAAACTGGATTTCGAATTCAAACACCAGCGGTTCCCCATGGAGATGCACTTGGCCGGGTTCCGATGTCACCACATGGGCTCTGACCACACCGCTTCTGCCCGGAGGAATTTCCGCGAGATAGGAGTTCCCGTCTCCCTGTGAAAAGCCTGATCGGTAAAGGGAAATGGCACGTCGGGTGTCGCCGTCGTATGAGCACCGTCCTTTCTCCAAAAGGAGGGTCCGTTTTGCCAGGGTCGATATAGCTTGCATGCTGTGGCTCACGAAAAAGACCGTCCGGCCTTGGCGGCCCACCTCGCCCATTTTTCCCAGGCATTTCTTCTGGAACTCCATGTCTCCGACCGCAAGAACTTCGTCCACAAGCAGAATATCCGGCTCGAGATGTGCAGCCACGGCGAAAGCCAAACGAACATACATTCCACTGGAATAGCGCTTTACCGGGGTTTCGAGGAATCGCTCAACATCGGAAAACGCGACAATTTCATCGAACTTTTTCCTAATTTGGGCCTTATTCATGCCCAGGATAGCGCCATTTAAAAATATATTCTCACGCCCTGTCAGTTCGGGGTGAAACCCGGTCCCGACCTCCAGAAGACTTCCCACCCGTCCATGGGTGACGGCTCTGCCTGTTGTTGGTTCGGTGATGCGGGACAATATCTTGAGCAGGGTGCTTTTGCCGGCGCCGTTGGCGCCAATAATTCCTATAACTTCGCCCTGTTCAACCCCGAAGGAGATGTCGCGCAGCGCCCAGATAGTGCTTTCTTTCTCATCCTTTTCAGCCCTTCCCGTTATCCGGCCTAAAGAACTGCGGACACTTTCGACCATAGCGTCCCGGAAGGTCTGATTCCTTTTCTGCGCAGAGCCTATCCGGTACAGCTTTCCCAGATTTTCAACGACTATAGCCGAGCCAATCATAGGGTTAAATCATATCCGCAAACCGCCGCTCCATCCGGCGGAAATTATAGAGGCCGAACAGAAAGATTGCCACGGTGACAATACTTGATATCGTCAGCGACATCCAATCCATAGGTTTGTTCAGAAGCGCGCTGCGAAACCCGCCGATGAGGCCGCACATCGGATTCAAAGCCATGATCCACCGATAATTTTCCGGCAGCATCGTGACGGGGTAAACAACAGGGCTGACAAACAGCCATATTTGAATCATAAATGGGACCGCATGGCGAAAATCCCGGTAGATCACTGTCACGCTTGAAAGCAGATATCCAAAGCCGGCTGCCGCCATCATGGTCAACAAAAGAAGCGCGGGCAGCAGTGTCGCATACAAACCGGGCCAGTGTGAGTACCAGAACATGATGAACAGATACACGGCAAAGCTGAAACACAAATCCACAAGTGCAACGCCGATGCTGGCCGTGGGAATGAAGATCCTGGGGAAATATATCTTTGTCAGCAGATTCGCCTGGTTTACTACGCTCAGACTTCCCTGTGTCACTGCGGTGGAAAAGAAGGTCCAGGGCAGGAGGCCCGCAAAGACAAAAATCGAATAGGGCACTCCTTCAGATGGGATCCTGGCGAATCTGCCGAAGATCACCGTGAATATGAGCATGCTTAACACTGGCTGGAGGACAGCCCACGCCGCACCAAGAACCGTTTGTTTGTAGCGTACCTTTATGTCTCTCCATACAAGGAAATAGAGGAGCTCTCGATACTGCCACATTTCCCTGAAGTCGAGAGACAGCCAACCGTGATGCGGTTGGATGATGTTGACCTTGGGTTCGGCAACCGTCGTGAGAGCCTCGGCTCCCACAGTCGTGAACTTCTGCGGCTTCCTTTCAGGATTACGGTTGCGCTTCATAAACGGTGTTGCCTCTTGTGTGGTTTGTGAGTTAGACGGTTATTTGCGGTCTAGCGCAAATATTGTTCTCGTTAAAAGGAAGAAGGCAGGAGTCAGAAGTCAAAACTGAATTGTCGCGATTTAAGCGACCATAAATCGCCTCGAATCTCTGAACTCCTATGCCGGCTGCATGATAATAACCGAATGTGCGACGGAATCACAGTGCGGCAGCGCTTCGCGAGTGCCCGCTATCGGATACGAACGTTTTGCGGAGGCTCCGGCCGTTGGCCGGCCGCGTCGGTTATTTTCAGCGCGATGTCGGTTTTCAATGAAGACAGTTGGATTTCCAAATTGCCGCTTGCCGATGACGATCGCGTCTCGATCGCGGCAACCTGACCTGAGGTTCTGCCGGTATCCCACCACTCCAGCTTAAACGTCTTGTTCGGGACAAATCCGCCGATGCGCACTATCCCGGATACAGGAGCAATGGTGGATCCATCCACGACGTTTTTCCACGTATGGTTTTTGTTCTGTATCCAAAGGTGTGCATTCCCGGATGTCACATCTTTTTGTCCGACCACTCGCAGATCCGAATGGGACACATCTGCTCCAAGATCCTGATACCGGCCGTTGTTCAGCGCTATGCCCGCCATGAAGTTATGGTAGGACAAAGCGGCAGCGCGGTGGTCGTAAGCCCCCTCTAAATAGATATGAGGATTTGCGTGCCAGTACATTTCATAGAGTGCCCCGCTGTCCAGTGAAGACCACACATAATTGTGATACCAGATACCCTGCAGGTCCTTCTGTATTCCGAGACCGGTTTTGTCATACGTGCTGCCGTTGTAGGGCACCATCCCGGCTTCACCGCGGATAAGCGGGAGTTTCAGATTCCATCCGCCGTATTGCCGGCTGTGCCACAGGTGATAATATGCGGCGTCTTTTTCCATGAGCAGTTTGTCGGCTACAGGCGCGGGGCTTGTCGATATATATGCGTGGACATCCGCATAGTCGATATTCGGATACTTCGGGCTACCCCATAACCCATTGCCTGTTTGCGTCGAGTATCCCGGGAAACTGTGCCAAAACGAGGTTGTAACCATGTGCCGGTTGGGGTGCTGGTAAGCGCAAAGGGCGCCGTCGCCCTGTCCTGAGGCAATCCCGAAAACATCGCAGCGCATATATTTGCCCAATTCATCCGCAATTTCCCAATGCTTCGTCAGAAAGGGATCCCCCTCGTTTGTCAGTTCCCAGGAATGGATATTCGTCGAATAGCCCCATCGGGCCTGCACATACCGCCACCAGGCCTTCTGCAGCCATCGTGTTTTATTCATTTCTCTTCCCAGCCCATAGAATCCGTCCAGATTGTCCGTTTCGCCATTGATGACAAAAGTGCCGTCGTCGTCGAGCTTGTAATAGATCTGGTCGTTTTTTTCCATCAAGACAAGCTTGAGGTATATGCCGTACTTCTCGGCAAGCTCAACATATTTGTCCATGGCATGAAGCGCGATATCCGGAAAATCAAGTTCGAATTCCATGGAGGATTGCCGCAGAATCTCGTGTCCGTAATGCCCGTCGCCGATCACCTCCCTAAGTGATATGGAAAGAATATTGACCTGGCCTTGATTCACATTTTCCAGGCCGATATATACCCGGGGCAGAAAATTATGATCTCCCGAGTGCCAAGTCCCTTCGATGGTGCTCCAATCCGAAGTGCTTTTGCCGTAGGCGGTAACCACAGTGCCAGTGTCGGGCTCATAGCAATTCGGGCACCAGGACTTTGATATTTTACCCACCAGCCCATAGTTGGGACGGCCCGCATTGCGCGGACCTTCAATGGAGCGACCCCAATAGCGGATGCTCAGCCTATAGGTTGTATTCGGCTTAACCGCCTCGTAATCATTCCAATCCTCCATCCTGCAGGCGTCAAACCAGCCCTCGGGGTAGGTGAGATAAAGCGTCATAAAGTCATGGTTTCGAAGGGGATCATGAAAGGGCAGGATCCCCGCCCGTGGAAGGTATCCATCGTATATGTTTCTGCCGCCAATCCATTGCAGCCACGCGGACCCATAAAGCCCGCTAATCCAGTTTCGGAGCAACAGGATATGGTTTTTCTTAAACTCGATTAATTCAGGTTCATTATTCTTTATTGGTTCTGCAAGGTCTCCTCCCGCATTCAGGCCGGGGCTGAGGAACAAGGTCCCGTCGTCATACTCGAAATATCGCGGATCTTTCTTGCCGACCCGCAGGAATCCATTTTTGTCGGAGGAAGTGACCGTAAAGGAATAAATGCCGGAGGCGCCGGTCCCCCCCGCGTCCGTCGCCCGAAGCCTGTAGCGCCAGGTTCCCACCTGGTTAGGGGAAAAACGGACCTTCCAGGCGGCCTTGCCCGTCGGATAGTACCATTCATGCGAATGCCCGTCCCAGGCGGGTTTAAGCCCTCCATCCAGGTAGTGATAGTAGTAAAAAGCAGGCTGGCGGTATGTGGTTTGCCAGTCGTCAGGAGTGAACTCTGCGTCCACGCTGATTCCCCGATGCTTCTCGTAGCTCGGATCGATGCCTTTGGGCGGGGCCGGGTCATAGGGAAGCTGGAAATTTTGAGCCGCTACGCTGTTTACGTCAAACGTAATCTCGAATTTTTCGTATCTCCCTGTCTGGGCTGGAGCCGTGATATTGGTGATAGCCGGCATGGCCTTAACCGGTTGGCCGCAATACAGGGGTGCGAGCAAAGAAGCCGCGGTTAGTATCAATGTTTTGAGGCGTTTTGCCTGGAGCATCATCGACTATGGTCTCCGTTCCTTGATAATATCGGCCGAAAATCTGGATGGCTGCAAATATTTATGAAGTAGTTGAGTTCCCGGCAACCGGCCAGATTTCTTCGATGGATTCATTGATTCCATTGATAAGGGCGATAGAGGTAGTTCTTATCCTGGCTCGGTTTTGAAAATTTCATAATTCTTTTTGATGCATCATTTAACGCACTGGAGATATCTGATTTTCCAGCAGTTGGGGCTCCTATCGCCCGGTGTACAGAAGGTCGGCCGTGCCGAATGCAATAGAAGATGGCAAACGAGGCAATAAGCTGAAACCTGCCTTCTATTGTCACCGCGATCCGGCAGTGATAGAAAAGAACAGGAGAGTGTGAACACAGGTTATCCCATCATGCAACCCGGGCGCAATCTGAGGCTGCCACTGATGGAATGCGTGTTCAAAACAGTACCCGAATTTGACCGGGACAGATTTTTTGTTGACCGAGGACAACCTGGATCGAACTGATCGTGAAGTGCCGGCACGTATTTAAGGTTTTTCGGGAAGATCCGATTAGTAATAGAGGGCGCATAAGACTAAAATGAAAGGGATTGTTGCGGCGCTATCCGACGTCGACAAAATTGCCGAATAGGTTGGCAGTGTAAATGTGCCGGCCGCTGCAATAAAATAACTGCCATGTTAATGAGGATCGGATACTTACTGCAGGAAGGCGTTCCGGGCATTCGCGAAGATATCCCCTCCGGGCCCGCTAATCATGTTATCCAGGTTATTAGAGAGCTTCAAAAGGCCGGGCATCGAGTAACCTTGCTGGCAAAGCTGGATAACCGCATTTGGCGCTCCGATGACACGGCAAAATTTGCGCCTGTAATTGTCCGGCAGATGGACCGAGGCGCGGTGCGCCTTGTCGAAAGTGCCTTCCGCAGGATTCAGAGCGAACTGAGCCTTCCTTATGCAAATTTTTTCGACAGCCTTCGCTTTGCATCGGCCTGCCGCCAAGAACTCGCGGATTGCGACATATTTTTCGAAAGGATGGGTTGGATGGGCTACGGAGGTGCACTGGCGGCTCGGTGGCTGAAAATACCCCTGGTATTGGAAGTCAATGGGGATCATTTGGATGAATTCAAGAGCCGGGGGATAAGCATCCGGAAGTGCGAGCAACACCTTTCTTATTTTTTGATGAAAAAGACCGCTTCCTGCGCTGCCCACATTGTTGCCACCGGCGAGGGCTGGCGACAGAGATTCGTTGAAAGATGGCAGGTTTCGCCTTCAAAAGTGAGTATTGTCGAAAATGGATCTGCCCTTGTGGAGATGCTTCATCGCGGCGATTTAAGAGCGTTCTCGGATGAGGCGGGGATGGATGATCGAATCCATTTGGCATATTGTGGAGGTTTCGATCCGTGGCACGGCATTCCAATATTGGTTCGAGCTGTCAAAAAGGCGATAGACCTGGGCTGCAATCTCCAAGTGACGCTCATTGGTTCCGGGCCGGAACTTGGGAAGACTAAAAATCTGATACAAAGTCTCGAATTAGGTCCGTATTTTACGATGACGGGACAGATGCCCCTGAAAAAGGCTGCTGGTATTCTCGCAAAGTCAGATATTGGCGTTTCCCCATATTGCGGCAGGGTTGAATATTCGGGATTGAAGCTTTTGGATTACAAAGCTGCCGGGTTGGCAACTATTGCTTCCGGCGCCAACGGCCAACCCTCGGTTCTGGATCATGGACGAACAGGCTGGATTATTCCGCCGGGTGATGAGGATTCACTTGCGAACGGCATCATTCACTTGTCGAAAAATCATCATCTGAGAAAACAAATCGGGGCCGCTGCCAGAAGAGAGGCGGAGTCTCTCCACGGCTGGCGGAATACCGCTGGGCAGCTTGCGAATATCCTGAAAAAGGTTTTAGTGTCTGCAAAATCAGAGGTCTGCATATAGCGGGGGCAGATTTATGATTTCCGTGGGGGACTCCCTGATGAGGTTTCAGAACCCCACGCACGGGCATGCATGTTGTGCCGAAGACGCGGGCAGACACTAAAGAGAAATTTTGGGGGATTGTGTCGCGGAATTCTAACTCTTCAACGACAGGTTGAAGGTAATTGTCATGCGAGTCGCTTTCGCTAGTCATCATCACCAGGATGATGTAAGGGCCTTTTCAGGCATACCCTATTTCATGTCACGGGCTATCCAGGCAGATTCCGAATTTTTCGAATATATACAATGTCCTGACTATAGCCATGAACTTGTTCAAACGGGCGGCAAAGAAGGCTGGGATGAGATTGAACGGATCGGGCGCTTTCTTACCGAGCACCTTCATCGAATCGATGTGGATGTAGTGATTTGCCTTGAATCTTCCATGATACCTTTCGTCAAAACAGAAAAACCGGTAGTCCTCTGGCACGATTCAACGTGGTTCAGCCTGATGCAGATGGATTTTGACCAGTTCAAATCGAGGCATCCGCTGCTGTATGAATGGGATCGTTTAACACTCGATAGGTGTGATCTGATTGCTTTTGCCGCAGATTGGGTAAAGGACCAGGTATTGACCTTTTACGGTGTTGCATCGGGGAAAATACACGTGGTCCCTTTCGGCGCAAATATCGAGCCAGTCTCACAAAAAGCCGCAGACATGTTTATCGCTGCGCGCGATCGCTCGGTCTGCCGGCTGGGGTTTTTGGGTATGGATTGGGTGCGCAAAGGTCTCCCGCTTGGCTATCAGGTGGCTGCCGGATTAAATGCAAATCACCTTCGTGCAAATCTAACGGTAATGGGTTGTGACGTTCCCCCGGTCGGTTTGAGGCGAAAATTGGGCCACTATCTTGGTTTCCGCTCTTTCACAGAAACAGAACGCTTCCGGATTAGATTTGCATCGGATGCCGCTGTCAACAAGATGGGGTTTCTTGCCAAAGACATTCCATCACAAAAAAATCGTATTTGTGAGGTCATGCAAAACACACATTTCCTGTTGCATCCGGCCGATTTTGAATGCTATGGCATTGCCCTGGTCGAAGCCAATGCCTTTGGTGTTCCGGTGCTCGCCACTGACAGCTATGGCCCCAAAACAATAGTTCGAGACGGCTTTAACGGGCATCTTTTTGACAAAAGCCTGTATGTAAAGAAAGCATCAGAGTGCATCCAGCGCTATATGAATGATATTGAGAGCTACAGATCCCTTGCCCGTAGCTCATTTGCCGAATATAGTGCGCGCTATAGCTGGCCCGTGTGCTATGGGAAATTGAAAGAGTTGACAGAGAAAGTCCTGCCGACTTGACGGGCTTTATATGGGTTGCCGGCGCGAAGAAACAGATTTGCGCAATGCTTGTCTTGCATAGGGTCCGGAAGCCCATAATTTGTGTCAAAAAGGGACTGAAAATATGAAAGCATCAGCTGTTGGGACTGGCGGTGAATTGTTCCCCCCTTGCGCCGGTCAACATTCCCATTATTCGCCGCCCAAATTGTCCCCCTGGAGAAAAATGACTTCTGACAACTCCTTTTCTTCGTATGA
>JAFGIY010000232.1 GCA_016929335.1 Acidobacteriota bacterium
AAGGCGTAAGGAGGAAAAATTATGAATCTTCAACTGCATTTCAGCATTGAATATGTGCTCGCAATTATTGCGGGGATTGCCATTCTCATCACGCCAAAGTTATGAAATTACATTGTCGCGATTTACCTGATCGTGGTCGGCGTCATTGGGATTCTGGGGATTTAAATATAGTCCTGGAGCAAGACGTGCCACGTAGTATGAAACGCGCGTGACACGTCATCCATAGAGGAAGAGAGAGAAAGGAGATTCGAAGATGAAAACAACAGTGGGGGTATGGCTTGATCATCGGAAAGCTATTATCGTAGCCGGTACGGACAAAGGGGAAGAAATCGCCCTGATCATATCAAAGGTTGAAAAACAGCTCCGCCGTTCTGGTGATTCACCTCTTAAGGGTCACTATGAATCACGGCACGTACCGGCAGATGATAGCCGCCAGAGAACATTCACGGGACATCTCAACATTTACTACGATGCGGTCATTGCGTGTATCCGGGAGGCCGAAGCGATGCTGATATTTGGTCCTGGCGAGGCGAAGGGCGAACTGAAAAAACGTCTTGAGAACAACAATCTCGGTGGACGCATCGTCGGGATTGAAACCGTTGACAAGATGACAGATCGTCAAATTGCAGCGAAGGTTCGCCAGTACTTTCTCAGAAAGTAGGCGTACTTTCCAAAAGAGGCATACAGGCTGAACAAACACCATCTAAGAGGATTTTTTACAACAAGGAGATATTATGACGAATACACATGACAGACAACACCGCGCGCGCTTACAACGCATTGCCCGTTGGGCGATGCTTGAACGTGGACTGCTGCCCGATTTTTCGCCCCAGGCGCTTGCCGAACTCGATGGCATCCACGGGCCTGCTGCACGAACTGACACCGCGACGCGTGATCTCCGACACCTGAGCTGGTGCTCCATCGACAACGATGATTCGCGCGATCTGGACCAGTTGACCATTGCGGAAGCCATGCCCGCAGGGGCCGTCAAGATTCTGGTCGCCATTGCCGATGTCGCTGTGCTTGTCAAGAAGCCGTCAGCCCTTGACGATTATGCGCAGCACAACACCACCTCAGTGTATACCGCAGCAGAGATCTTTCCGATGCTGCCCGAGCGTCTCTCGACCGATCTGACCTCGCTCAATGCTGCCTCAGACCGCCTGACCATCGTTGTCGAGATGGTCATCGCCGAAGATGGATCGCTGCAACGTTCGGACATCTATGCCGCAACCGTCCGCAATCGCGCAAAGTTGGCTTATAACCGCGTTGCCGATTGGCTGGATGGAAACGGGCCCCTACCGCAAGGGATTGGCGCGATAGATGGACTTAACGAGAATCTCCGGCTCCAGGACCGCGCCGCCCAAACGCTGAAGGCCCTCCGACACATGCACGGCGCGCTGAATCTCGAAACCATCGAAGCGCGCCCGGTGTTTGACGGAGACGAACTCAAGGACTTAGCCGCTGAAAGCAAGAACCGGGCCAAAGATATTATTGAGGACTTCATGATCGCAGCCAACGGCGTGACTGCCCGTTACCTAGCGTCTAAAAGGTTTCCGTCGCTGCGGCGCGTGGTCCGTACACCCAAACGCTGGAACCGGATCGTCGCGCTGGCCGCAGAGCGGGATTTCACGCTGCCCCGGGAACCAGATTCAAAGGCTTTGGAGCAATTCCTGGCAGCGGCGAAAGTCGCTGATCCGGTTCGCTTTCCCGATCTATCCCTCAGCGTCATCAAGCTGCTGGGATCCGGAGAATACGGCGTCGAACTTCCGGGATGCGGCGCTCCCGGGCACTTCGGTCTGGCGGTCAAAGACTATACGCACTCCACCGCCCCGAACCGCCGTTACCCCGATCTGATCACACAGCGCTTGCTGAAAGCCGCGCTAACTGGACGGGACGTGCCTTACACCACCGATGAATTGGCGGCGCTCGCCACGCATTGCACGGCAATGGAGAATGCCGTGAAAAAGGTCGAACGGCAGGTCGAAAAATCCGCCGCCGCGATGTTGCTGGAAGCCCGAATCGGCGATCAGTTCGATGCCATCGTGACCGGCGCATCTGAGAAAGGCACGTGGGTTCGTCTGCTGCATCCGCCGATTGAGGGCCGATTGGAGCGTGGTTTTGAAGGTCTGGACGTCGGCCATCGGCTCCGCGTGCAGTTGATCAGCACCGATGTGGAACGCGGCTATATCGACTTGAAGAGGGTGGGGTAAGTTGAGACTGTCGCGATCCGACTCGTGAATGTCATCGGGGAACTGGCCGGGGTATTACCCTTACAAAGGAAACGCAGAGAAGCTGGTGAAGGGCGATAGCATGAAAGGCTTATTATGAGAGGGATTTAAATTATTTTTGAGGAGAAAACACCATGAATACACGCGCGCAAGTGGACATGGTGCATCCCAATAAGAAAACATACCGGTTTTGGATTTATCGGGACGGGTATCCGAGCGGAGTGGTGCCTGATTTGCCTTATGAAGACCTGGACTTTGAAGATGTGCGGCGGGCGCTCCGGCTTGGGGATGACCCTGAGAGTATGCCGGATTACTATTATGCGATTTCATTAAGTGGATCGCACGATTGAAATCTATGATGCTGATTTTTCTTCAAAGCCCTGGAAACGCGAGAAATTACTATTCAGTGGTACTTTTGCGGATGCGAAGCAAAAATTTCGAGATAACAAAGGATTCGAATGATGAGGACTGATTTGGAAGAAGGCCGGATGCTGACGCTGATTGGCGAAGGCGTTTCGCCGGGACTGGCGAAAGGACAGGTATTTGTCTATATAGACGTGCTGAAGCGCGACTCCGAATTCTATAAAATAGACGACGCCCAAATCGCTGGCGAGAAGGCCAGAATCGAAGAGGCCATCGCCGATGTGCGGCAGAGCCTGACAATTGATGCGAAACAGATTGAGGGCAAATTGGGCAAGGAGTCGGCCGATATCTTCCTCGCGCAAGAGGCGATGCTGCTTGATCGCTCCATTATTGAAGAACTGAAAAAGACCCTGGAAGCGGAGCGAATCAATGCCGAGCATGTCATCAGAATGGTCTTCAGGCTGCTGGCCAGCAGATTCAGAGAATTGAATGACACCGTCCTCCGCGAACGCGGTGATGACATAGACGATTTATCGCGGCGATTGTTGCTGTCATTGGCCGGAATTCAAGCCCATAGTCTCGAAAACCTGCCTGAGAACACCGTGCTCGTGGCATGCCGGCTGCTCCCTTCCGACACGGTGTTTCTCTCACGGTCAACCACCGTTGCAGTCGTGGCGGAGTTCGCTGGCCGCGCAGCTCATGCAGCGATGCTGGCTCGCGAACTTGGCATTCCCTGTGTGGGTGGCGTTCCGAATCTCCTGGAAACGGTCCACACGGGAGACCTTCTGCTGGTGAATGGGACGGAAGGAAGGGTGGTGATCAACCCGGACGCTCAAGCCCTGCAACGCTACGAGGACGCGCGTGACGAATTGCAACACCACAAGGATGCGAGAACGCGAGAGGGCCGCATCGGAAGCGCGGTGACCTTCGACGGGCGTGAGGTTTCCGTCATGGCGAACGTCCGCAGTCGTGAAGATGTCGAGCATGCGATGGCA
>JAFGIY010000233.1 GCA_016929335.1 Acidobacteriota bacterium
AAGGATAGGTATTTCAAGCTGCCTTTTTGATTGCGAATCCTCCGAGGCAAGTTCTGATCAGATGTATTATGTAAACTTCCGATTCCGAACTTAACCGTTTATCGAATTCGGTGGCATACTGCTGCAGAATTTTGGCTTTAGAAAACGATTTTAAATACACCTATGCAGCAAGGCAGATTAGCTTCCAACGTCCGGCCCAACCGGCTAGCGCTCCAGGCGCAGAGCAGATTGGCTGATCAGCTCATAATAACAATTCATTTTTCACCTCCGGCTTTGCAGACGCAATGGGCGGCGCTCGGAAAGGGAGTCCGAGACATGTTAGAATTTTTTGAATTGCCGATTGCGAATTAATGGCACATAAGACTCTCATTCTTCCGCTACAGCGAGGACAAGATAGAATGTCAATCTCAAATACGCGTTCCAAAAGTTGAGCCCATGAATAATTTCTCGGCTTCTTACCCCGCTACTTGCCGAAATATCAATTCACTATTTCTATTATCTATATAGATCCCATCCAATAATAATATGAAAATGCGGGTCGAGATTCAGAGCATCGCTGAAGCGTTGAATGAAAGCGACGGCTCCGCAGCGAGCCTTGCGGTTTGATGTGGGAATGCCTGCCCTGCGGCGAATCGAGGAAAAGATAGTGCGCACGAAGACCTGGGCTACATCTCTGACCAGAGAGGAATCGTACGCGAGACGGTAGCGAAGGTGAAATGGAACCGACAGCACCCACTGTCGGACCGGAACTTCGGGAAATACATGGTCCACAAGATGGGCCGCCGTCTCCGCCATGCGCCGACCACCACATGAAGGAATAGGAAGTTCAAACCGCCATTTTAGCCGGCCGGCCTCTATCCCGATCCCCGGATGCGGCGTTAGCCGCGCCGGTTCCGATATAGCATCTCAAATCTGTCTGCCGCTATCCATGGGCGCAGCCCGGACAATGAATCTTTGAGGCGAGTAGGGACTGCGCCCGAAGGGATAGCACGTAATCATCGTCAGGGCGTCCTGAGGCGTAGAGGAGAGAAGAGCGGCGTCTTTTGGCCCGGCAATGCGGATCGCTTCCACCGTATAGATGCGCCGTTGATCCGCGCCGTGCCCATCGAACCATTCGAGCTCGATTCTGTCACCCTGCTCGATATGTTCCAGGCGGCGAAACCAGCTGGTGCGATGGCCGGCCAGCACTATATTTCCGGGCTCGCCCATGCACGCTCCGCTTTGCATTCGGGCCGGGCCAAAGGCGAGCGTACGGGGCGTGGCGCCCTCCAATACGAACTCATCATAGCCGAGGCGGGGGATGCGCAGCCGCGCCACGGGATGTGTGTCGGCCCACGACCAGGGCGGCTGCGGCTTGCCTGTTTTCAGGCTCCGTTCCCATGCCTGCCGGATTAGAATGCCGGCCAATCGGGCTTTGGCATGGAGGTACAGATTCCGTCCTTCAAAGCCGGCGCCGGCAATCAGCATCAGGATGGCAAGCAGACGGACGCCTTTCATTGTAATACTCCCTTCCGGCGCCCGGCATACCAGAAGGCCGTACCTGTCAGAAGAAGTGCCAGTCCGAGAGCCTCGAAGAAATCATCCGCCGTTCCTGTTGCCGGAGAACCGAAAATATTGTCCATCTTCCAGCCGGCCGGGAGCTCTGTTGGAACCGCGACGGAATTGGAATTGCCGCCGGGATTGGCAACCACTTCTTCGATCGCGATCAGCGAAGTGAAGCGCGTGACCAGGTGGTAGCGGATGGCGTGTTCAATGACAGCGGTGCGAATGTTTGCCTGCTCATTTTCCTCCGCGTGACGCCAGGCATCCATCAGATCTTCAACACGCTGCCGGGCCCATAGCGTTGTGATGCCCGGATGAAACTTTGCTTTGGCGACATTAAAGTCGATGGTTTCTTCATAGGAGCGATTGCCCGCTCGTGCATTCAGATGAATCCTGCCGGCCCGCCCCCTGAGGATACGCCCATAGACCAGCAGCGGCTGATTCAGAAACAGATCGGGAACAGATTGGGGATAAAGGCTGTCTACGGAAATTCCATCGAAAGAAAGCGTGATATCCGTCAGAACCGGATTCTCCAGCATCTCGAACAGGCCCGTCATGCGTTCGCTGATTTCGCCGGGATCAGAAATGTGAGTAAAAGTGCCGCGTCCGAGCCTGGCCATCTTGGTTGCCAGGAACAAATTGGGCGCGCTTCCTATGGCAATGGTGTACAGGCGCGTATTCCCCAGCTTTGCGTGCAATGCCGAGAATATCTGCTCTTCATTTCCAAGGTCGCCGTCCGTCAGCAGAACGATATTGTGCAGATAGCCCGGCTGTGCCGGCTTCTGCATGAGATGAAGCAGGGCAGGCAGCATCTCGGTTCCGCTGTCGGCATAAAGGCCATTGACGAAGCGGCGCGCTGCCTCCAGATTCATCGCGGTAGCCTGGAGCGGAAAAGGCGAAAATTCCCGATATCCGCTGTTAAAGGCCAGGATGGCAAAGCGGTCTATGGGCCGCAGACGATCCAGCGCCTGCAGCAGGGCTTCGCGAGCCTGCGCGATGGAAGTTCCCTCCATGGAGCCGGAGACATCAATCATGTAGAGCATTTCGACCGGCACACGATCGACAGGTGGCGCCGTGGGCGGAAATGCGGCAAGAAGGAAATGGGTTTCGCCGGAATCTTCCGGAGACAGAAACAGAGCGGTTTTGGGCTGTGAGTTCGCACCCCGGTCGATCTGCAGAATAAGGTCCTTATTTGGAATAGTCGCTCCACGCTCCAATTCCACGTGCAGCCGCCCATCGGCCGATTCGCTCAATTTGACGGCATGCGAAACCGATTTGATCTTTGTTGAGCTGAAACCGGAATCCAGATCGATGGAGAGAGAAAGATCGTGGCCGGGACGATTCTCCGGATTGCGAACGGGAGGCGTTATGCGCGAGGCGTCCGCAACCGCGTCTGTATCGGGAGACCATCCTGTTCCGCTTTTCCCGATCGCCGATGTACCCGGGATGTAGCGCGGGCCCACGACCATAGGAAAGACAAGGCGCATGTTCCCCCTTTCCCATTTCAACGGTTCGACATAGCGCATCCTTACGGCAATACGGTCGCCGGGCATAATATTGGCAATGGAGGCCGTAAAAATGTTAGGACGCTCCTGTTCCAGGAGCGCTGCGCGCTTGCCTTCCGATCTGGCAGTCTCGTAAGCATGTTTCGCTTCTTCCCGCTCGCGAATGACACTGCGGATGATGCGCCGGCCAATGCGAATTTCCATATCATAAACAGCTGCAGCGTGCGGCAGAGGGAAAACGTATACAGCTTCGAGAGGAATGGAACCGGAATTGGCAAATTGCTGCGTCACCGTTGCCGCGGCTACCAAACCGCGCACATCCAGCGCGACATCGGTGTGCAGCAGCGGTATGAATTCGTATCTGCTCGAGTCGGGCAGGCGGTAAATGAGTGAGCCTTCTCCCACCTGGGGCGGCCCATTTTCCTCCTGTGCGGCGGCGAAGCGGACGAACAGTGCCATCGCCAGCAACAGGAGGAAGCTGAGAGAGTTTTTCCTGATTCTGCCTGGTGAAGAACTTTCCGTGATTTTTACCATATATCCCTCCAATGGAATCTTTCCGGAATGCCTGGTGCAAAAAGCGGACCGGAAACGGGCGCGGCTGGAGAGCTTTTATTCTCAGTAGGTTAATGCAATGGAGGGGATAGGGGACAAGCAGGACTTGTGTTGCCGCATACACGATTGTGTCCTTTCACACACAGAACAGGATACGCGGGAGTCCGGTTAAAAAATCTGATCTACGGCATAACCTGCTATCGTTCGTCTGCAGCCAAACCGACAGCGGCTAATAACGATTTCATATAGGCGGCAGTTTCCGGTGATCCTTCTGCCGGCGCCCATGGAGCGAAATTCTTATCCGCGATTGGTGCGTAAGGACCCGGCTTTACTTCATAGAGGACAGTTCCCGGGGCAAGAGACAGAATCGTATGCCACTCGCGAGGGGCGAATTCAATGCCGTAGATGCCGTTGGCGTGGTCGAGAACGGCATGGTCCAGGATCTCTCCGGCGCCGTCAAAGCGGACGGCAAGAGCCTTGCCGGTCAGAATGATGAACACTTCGCACTTGTCCGGCGATTCATGTTTGTGCGGGCGGATATAGGTCCCCGGCTCGAGAGCGTTCAGCATGCGGTTGACCGGATCCGCATAGTCCGAATGAAAATTATAGTTCTTGCGCAATCGCGCGGAGCTCCCGGCACCATCGGCGACATTGGAAACCAATTGTTGATTAATGATCATCATGGTTTTCTGCTTTTTATATTTTCGCGGCAAGTTTCTGATAATTTTGCCTGCCGGTTTTTCCATGAATGTGGAACTCCGGCAACAGGACTGCAATTCTACCTGCATCAGATAGGCATGCGAAACGAAAAGCGGAGGAGGGAAAACAGCCGCGGATTTTCACGGATCCGTGCGAACCCGTGAAAATCCGCGGTTGGTTTAGAAGGAGATGGAAATGGCGCGGTGGATCAGGCGGATGAACTCCTGGCGGTAGCCGTGGCGGTCCTCGCCTTTGCCTGCTTTTGCCCATTCCAGGGCGCGTTCCAGATCTGCGTTCCCCTTGTGCGGCGAATCGCGCAGCACCATCCCGAAGGCGGCGACGGAAGCGGCAAATTTGAAGTCCCTGGATGCGCTACTGAATTTTTCCTTCGAATCTTTGACGACGAACTCCGTCAGGATGCTCTTGTCGCCCTCGGGTTCTTTGCTGCGGATTTTCACCGTCAACAGCTCGTCGCTGTGGGCATTCGAAGACGGCTGGGGCGGCTTCTGGTATTTCAGAGGATCCACTCCCGGCTTTGAATCGGCTGCTCCCACCGGCACAAGTTCATACAGGGCGGTTACCGCATGACCCGCTCCGATAGAGCCGCCCTGTTTGGCATCGTCGTTAAAATCTTCTTTAGCCATGAGGCGGTTCTCATAGCCGATCAGGCGGTATGAACTTACGTTCTGCGGATTGAACTCCACCTGAATCTTGACATCCTTGGCGATAGTGACCAGCGTCGAGTTGATCTGCTCGACGAGAACTTTTTTCGCTTCGTTGAAGGTGTCGATGTAGGCATAGTTCCCGCGGCCTTTATCGGCGAGAAGCTCCAGCGTGGAATCTTTGTAGTTGCCCATGCCGAATCCGAGAGCGCTCAAAAAGATTCCGCTTTTCGCTTTCTCGTCAATCAGGCGCGTCAGATCGCCCCGGTTGGTGATGCCGACATTAAAATCGCCGTCGGTCGCCAGGATGACGCGGTTGACGCCGCCCTTGATGAAGCTTTCCTTTGCAGTCTGATAGGCAAGCTGGATTCCGGATGCTCCGGCGGTGCTGCCTCCGGCGTGCAGGCGCTCAATCGCGCGGCGCAGCTTTTCCTTCTGATCACCGCTGGTGGAAGTCAGGTGCACTCTTGTATCCCCGGCATATATGACGATGGCGACTCGATCCGACTCGGCAAGCTGATCCACGAGCAGGGTCATCGCCTGCTTCACGAGTGGAAGCTTGTTTTCATCCGCCATGGAACCGGAGACGTCGAGCAGGAAAACCAGGTTGCTGTCCGGGCGCTTGCCGGGTTCTATTTCGCGCCCTTTCAGGCCGATGCGCAGCAGCTTATGCTCGGGCTTCCAGGGAGCCTCGGTAAGCTCGAAGTGCGCGGCAAAGGGCTTGTCGTTCCTGGGACCCCTATAGTCATAGTCGAAGTAGTTCACCAGTTCCTCAATGCGAATGGCATCCTTCGGAGGAAGAGTGCCTCCGTCGAGGAACCGCCGCACATTCGAGTAGGACGCCGTGTCGACATCGATCGCGAATGTGGAAAGCGGGTTCTGGGTAGCATCGAGGAACGGATTATCACTGATGTTCTCGTAAGCTTCGGTATTGAAATTTCCCTTCTTGTTGCACCCATTGTTGTAGCGGCATCTTGCCATTTCCGCGTCTACAGGCGAAAGGACAAGCCTGAATTCACTGACCAGTTCCGGATTTAAAGCAACCGGCGTGTTTGGGCCGGTTGTCCAGCGTACATCATTGAACGTTACGCCGTCTCGCTGGAGGTTTACGTTCGCTGCGCTGATTCCGGCTAAGCCGTCACGCTCGGCGCTGTAAGTTGGACTATCCGCCGAAGTTATGCCGCCCATTACCTTCATAAGATCGAGCACATTGGAGTTTACCAGAGGCAGCTCGGTTGGCTTTTCTTGGGAAAGCACCTTGCCCGTGGATGAAGCGGATTCCAACAGAAGATTTTCCGTAGCTACGCTAACCATCACGGCATCCTGACGAGAAGCAACGTCAAGACTGAGATTGAGCTTGTTTGTGGAAGCGCTGTTAAGTGTTAAATCCTTGTAGATTTTTGTCTGAAAGCCTGCCATCTCAGCAGTAAGAGTATGCGGTCCCGGAGACAATGATGGAATGCTATACTGACCGGTCGCATTTGTACGTGTCTGCGCAGTTAAACCTGTAGTTTCATCGGTCATTTTAATCGCAACCCCGGGTAATACTGCACCGGATACATCTTTGACTGTTCCCATAAGCGCTGCTTTCAGCGGGCTCTGCTGGAGCACCGATGCAGCTGCGGTTCGTGTCGGCCTGCTGGAGACAGCCGGCTCAAGCTTAGCTTCCGGAATTGGCGGCTGCGGCAGGACGGGGGCGACCTTCTCCGGCTCGACTGCAGCAGGGGCATGGGCCTTTCCCTTCAGCTCAGCTTGTGGCGCCGTTATTGGTTCAGCAGTACTCTCAAGCGCCGGCGGGATTGCGAAATCCCGGACTCGCGCCGCTACCGATTCTTTCGGGGCGACGGAGGCCATTTGGTTATTCGGAGGAAGCTGTTCCACCTGCCTCAGCTGCCTGATCGTTACAATCGATATCATCAATACGGCTGCAGCCGCGGTGGCCATCACCCAGGCCGGCCTCAAACCGAACCAGCTTCTTCCGGCATTCGCCTTGGCTTCAATCTGTTGCCGCTGAACCTCCGTCAGGCTGATAGAAGGTTCGGCATGCAATTCTTCCTTCAGCATTCCGGCGGTTTCGCGAATTTCTTCGACGAGCCGGCGTATTTCCGGCGATTCTGCCAGTACTTTTTCGATTTCCGCTCTCTCTTTCTCATCCGTAATTTCGCCGAGAGCGTAGGCGGTCCATTTCGGATCATTGGCATCGATATTCATTTCACCCTCCTTAGTGCCGGCTGTGCATGGACTCTTTCCCGGATGGTTTTGAGTCCGGTGTGGATGAGAAAGCCGACGTTGCTTACCGAAAGACTGGTGACCTGGCTGATTTCCTGGTAACTCAGGTCGCTCTGGAATTTCAGCCGGATGACTTCCTGCTGGTTTGCGGGGAGAGTGGTGAGTATGTTCAGAACATCTGCGAGCTGCTCCTCTTGCTCCACGGTTGCCGAGACTGCCGGTCCGGAATGAGCTTGCAGCCGCAGCTGGGCGTCGCTGATTCCAGTCATTCGTCTCTCCTTTCTAAGCACATCCAGCGCGCGATTACGACAGACGGTATAAAGCCATTGCGCCAGATGATCGCGGATTTGTGCCGGCTTCTGGCGAAGCAGCTTCAGGAAAGTGTCCTGAACGACTTCTCGTGCCCGTTCCACATCGCCAGTAATGTGGGCCGCGTAGCGTGTCAGCGGTTGCTCGAATTCGGCTAATACGTTCGGCACCCAGCTTGAATCTGGAGTCCTCATGCAGCCCTCATGGATTATTCCGGCCTGTTCAACCGGTATAACGATCGTCCGCGAATTTTCTTAGAAAAAAGATGGGAGCTTTGAGTTTAGCTCGAAGCCTCTAAGGCTCCAAGACTCAAAGGAGTTGGAAGCTTATTCTTTTTTGAGAGATAGCGTTACGTCGCCGGAACCGGTCGTCAATCGGATGGGCGCACCCCCGTCTCCGACGGCGGCCCTCAGAGTCTGGGAAGCTTTATTGACGATAATATCCGGCAGGACCTCTTCTCCCTCGAATACCCTGGGAGGATAATCCAACGTGATCTTGCCGCTACGGGCTTCAAGTTGAAGAGCGGCTGAGTATTCTTTTGGAAGCACGAGCGTTATGGATCCCAGTTGAGTCAAGGCGCCAAACTCCAGTCCATTCCAGCGAATGTTGGACATTTCCACAAAGATGTCGCCGCGCTGAGTGATGCCGGAAAAGTATCCGGCCATCGATCTGGCTTCCAGACTCCCTTCTTTGACGGTAGCTTCAACCCAGCCGTTGATGCCTTCTATGGAAAGATCACCGGTATCCATTTTGGCTTTGATGTCCATCTTCTCGCCGGGGACATACACCGTAAGATTGATCTCCAATATTGCCGGAGGGTCGGGAATTTTCGTTGTCTGAATTGTGACGGATGTTTGACTATGACGAACACGCAGCGGAGATTTTGTCAGGAATGCTTTGGCCTTTTCCTCCGTTTCGTAATAAATAATCCTTTCCGCTTCCACTCGCACGGAGCCTTTCTTCCATCCGACGATCTTAAGACTGCCGGGAACTCCTATCGAAATCTCTGCCTTTCCTCCTGGGAAGAAATTAAATTCCTTTTCCTCCCGATCAACGTAGGGTGACGCCATCGTGCTTGAGCTTGTTTGGGCGGGTTGCTGGGCGAAAAGAGCCGGGCAGAGCAGGCAATGGATCAAAACCAGATAAAGGCGCATGGACCGGTACTCCTGGTGAAATTTTAAAAAGCCTCTTATGCGAAACGGACAACCGTATGCTGATCAATTCCACGCATGATAATGATAGATAAGATTCCAAGACATATCCACCATGCGATCCTAAATGCCCGGAAATCGAAGCGCTGCGGAATGGACCGCAGCAGGTGATACAGAATCCAGCATTCGATCGCGAATGGTGGAAAGCCCAAAAATCCCAGTATCGGCATTTCGAAGACTTTCCATTTGCCAAAAAACGGGACCGTGTAATTCCATTTGGAGCCTGCCCAGAAATTCCAGAACTCCCACATCAATCCGCAAAGCAGCCCTCCCAGCATCAGGCACCATATGCGGTTCCGGTTTCCTTCGAAAATGCTCAAAGAAAGGCTCCGTATGCGGACCTTTTCCAGCAAGGGATCAAGAAAGAATATCGGGCCCAGCCAGACAGCGGCAAAGAAAAATTTCGGCCATATCAGAGGAGCAATCATCAAGGCCAGTCCGACAGCTGCAAACAGGAGGGACGGCCTCGGCAGCTGCTTTGAAGGAAGACTTTCGCATTCCGATGCAGCCGGTCGGTTCTTGCGGTCCCAAAAAGTTTCTACGAGATCCGAGGTAATGAAAATCCCCGGAAGAACCGTCGCGAAAGAAAGGGAATAGCCGAGCCATCGCTGCCATAGTTGCATTGGGGCAATGCTGTAAGACCAGTTGTTAAGGATGAAATTGTAGCTTTCAAACAGAAGCCATATGAAAACCGACAGCGGGAGCATGCTCCACAGCTCTTTCCGTCGATCGGTCAGCAAAGATCTTCCGCGAAGTTTTAAAAGCAGATTGTCCGCCAGCAGTATATAAGACCACCAGGCGAAGCAATAAAACCAGGTATGGAACGGCTCTATCTGATGGATGAGACAGTATTCGGATACGATCAGGAGAATCAGACCGGCCCAGCCGTATATCTTCATGAATTAAGCATATGCCATTTTTGGGATTCGAGATTCGAAATTCGAGATTACCAGGAAGGGATCGCATAGAATACCCTCCTCGCCTTTTAATCTCGAATTTCGAATCTCGAATTTTTTCCTAAATCCAGGTGATGCGAAGTCCGCCGATACCGGTAGCGATGTTGATGGATACGCGGATGGATGCTCTGCTGTAATTTTCGCTGTAGTAGCAGGAATCCTGCTTGTTGAATCCCTCGAGATGCAAACCGCTCAGGAAGTTTTGCTCAGCTTCCACCTTCACGCCCACTTCCCGGGGCATGCGCATGTTAACTCCTCCGACGCCGACTTTTATTCGGATATTGGCGCTTTGTTTCCATTCCCCGGTAAAGTCCAGATTGGCTCCGCCGACACCGCCCTCGAATTCGAGTTCCCTGAAATCAAGGTTTCCGAGTCCGACAGCCTCGATTCTGCCCACGCCGCTCTTTATTCTTATGTATTCGCACGGAACGGCATTGGGCTCATAGGAGGATATTTTTGCCTCTCCCACCCCGGATTCGAAATCGATTCGGGAGATGCTCAGTTCCGACAGCGAAAGACGGGCTTCACCCACGCCGGCCGTCACCTTCAGTGTCAGAGGAATTGAATTGTTGAAGGCAAGCTGCAGCTTGTTGTTGTATCTTTGCGGATGAATGCCCACTTTATGCGTACTTTGAAGATTGACATAAAGCCGGCCCTCTGTTCCGTTGACAGCTGTGTTGTAGTGAACGTCAGGATGGAATCCTGATTTATCGTACTCCAGGTCATAGGAATAAATGGATGCATCCCTTTTGTCGCTCGTAACCTCAATAGAGCCGACATCAAAACGGATAGTGGACTCGAGGGCTTTCTCTTTGCCAAGCGGCTGTGCCTGGTTGAGCGTGACCATCTCAATAGGCACGCGTTCCACAAAGTCGCATCCCGCAAACATAATCGGAAAGCACAACACCCAGGTCCAGTTTTTCATAGCATGACTCCCCAAGCGATCCCGTTTCCTGATAAGGGTGCTAATAAATTATCGGTATAAGCTTCTATCCTTTCCTACATTCTTGCAGTAGAGATTTCGCCGGCGTCTCCAACGTATTCAGCAGGCTGGTCTGCATCTCCTTGCGCAGGATGGATCCGGATGTTGCCGTTGCTGGTTTCGACGAATACCCTCGGTCCGCCATTTTTCACCTTCGACTTCAGAACGCCCACTTTTCCATTCCTCCCGAGCCCCAGTCCCGAATATTCCGAATCTACCCGCCCGTTCCGCGCGGTCGCCTCGATCACGAAGGAAGCATTTTCCGGAAGAAACAAATCGATATCGCCGTTTTGATTTTTCAGTCGTATATCCCCTTTGATAGGTCTCCGGGAGGAAACGCTGATTCCCGCATACTCGCTTGTGATGGAGCATGAACCGGCATAGTCATTCACCACGACTTCTTTAAGCGTAGTCTGTATATCCAGCGGACCTTCAATTCCGTGCGCGATCACTCCACTGCCGTATCCCGTCAGTTTGAGGCTCCCTTGAACATCATCTGCGCTGATCCGGTCTGAATTTGAGCGGATGGAAACGTTGCCCTTGATTTGTTTCAGAGAAACACCGGCATAGCGGCTTTCAACGTCTACGTCGGAAGCCACATCGGAGATTTCGACGTTCTTGTGACTCGCAGTGATCTTCAGGCTGTTCTGCAGGTCATGAACCTGAACCTGACTTCCGCGGGAGTCGATCACCACCGGTCCGGCAATTCTCTCTACTCGAATGTTGCCTTCGGTATTGGTGATCTGAACTTTTCCATCCACGTCAAAGACCTCCAGCGGCGAATAGTGGTTGGATACAACGATATCGCCTTTGATGTTCTCTATATAAACTCCGCCTCTGCTCCTGCTGTCCAGATCGATGTTCCCCACCAGATTGATCAATCTTGATTCGGCATAGCCTGCGGAAATGTTGAATTCACCGGTGCAGTCACGAATTTCCAGAGCTCGATGCGTTGCATATAGTTCAAGCTTCCCGTTTAAACCGGTTACGCGAACGTCTCCGAAGGTGTTATGAATCCGGACCTTCGAATTTTTAGGAACGGTCACTTCCAGGTCGGTGTTGTACATGTAATTTTTTGAGGTTAAGGCATCCCGGTTTGTTCGAACCACCAGGTATTCGGTATGCGATTTGTTCCCGGGTTCAGCTTCCGGTTTAAGGGCTGTCGATGATTCGCCTCGCTTTTCGGCTTTGGCTTCAACGCGAATTTCTCCGGCAATCTCTTTTGCGCGCATCTCATTGGCATAAACCACCTTCTTCATGCGGACGCGCACCTCGCGATCGCTGCCTGGAATGACGGAGACGGATCCATAGGCATTCTCGATGACGATTGGCAGGGAACGATCAAGCGCAGCAGCGGTTTCTTCATTAAAAGCGTGCGATTCTCCTATCCATTGCCCGGGCTTTACGGAAGCGCCGCCGATCCTTATTGGCAGCTCTCTGATAACCTGGACGAAATGGCTGTCGGATATTTTTGTTAAAGCGGATCCGATCACGAGGAGGAAAAGAATGCCGATTATTTCGCCTACGCTGACGGAGACGGAATCCTTTTTAAGAAAATAATCAGCGACCTTGCCTAATCCGAGAAGGATCAACAGAAGCGGCCAGTACCGCCCGGCTGTCGACCAGAAATCCGGCCCGACCCCAAAATTGTGCAGGAGAAAAAGAATCCCAAGTCCTAGCCAGAGCAAGGCTCCAAGCAGGGATGGACGGCTTTGCTTTTGCGACATGGGTCACTCCTTCATGGGCGCTTTGTCCGGCGCAGATTGCGGTTCTTGCCAGGCGAAATAATTAAATATCTTCTTCAATCCGATGATGATCGGGATAATCGGCCAGTAGCGCGCGAGCAGTTGCCATGCGGAGAAAGGCGCGTAAAAGCCTTCAATCAGGAAAATCACGCCCAGCGCGATCAGAATCAGTCCTGCCGTCAGGGCTCCGCTGTAAGATCGGGCATGCATATCAGATATCCTCCTTTATCAGGGGTGGCGGCGGCGGCGGACTGGAATATTTATGGGGCTGAGCCTTGCGGGATTGCAGGGCGCGATATACGAGAAAAGCGCCGATCAGAATGAAGATCAGAGGCCAAAACCGGTTTAAATAATAAAAGGGGATCATGTTATGGAGAAAAAAGATCACACCCAGAACTATCAGGAAGACTCCCCAGCCGACTAGTGTCTTGTCTTGTTGTGGGGGCTCGTCGGCAAACGTGCCGGCTTTGAGACGGTTGCGAACCCTGGCTTCCGCGCTTCGATAAGCGTCGAACATCGTAAAGAGGATGAATACAAAGGAGCCAAATCCGAAAACGGAACTGATCCTGTTTCCCATTACGGCCAGGGCGGCCCAAACGGTAAAAAAGGCGACGGCCTTCAGATACTCGGTATTGTAAACGGCACCCAAGCCGGGGATTATGGCACAGAGTGCAGCTCTCTTGGGAGCATCGGCCGGCAGCCGAAGGCCTCTGATGGTAGAAGCCCATTCCGCTCCTTCGATCAGACAGTCCTGGCAGTAGACCTTGCCTTTTACTTTGTGGGCGCATTCAGCACACAAAAACTTGTTGCACGCGGTACAGACTTCCTGAGAGTCAATTGCCGGATGATATGAGCATTTCATATTTGTTTCCTCGCATCCCCATCCGTTCCGAGCCAACTCAATCCCGAAACTGCATCCGGGAAGGTTCGGCAAAAACACTCTAGACCGACAGCAGCGGCAGGCTGCTGCTCTGATTCTTGGGAGCGTTCTCTTTGGGCGGTTGGGATTCCTCTAATTTCCTTCGTCCTTCAACTGGCACGTCCACCTGTTCCATCATGAAACGCAGCTCATTAAAGGCATTGTTTTTAAGACGATTCAATTCGGCCTGCCATGCATTCTTTCTTTCATGGATTTTGAGTCCCTCGCCATACAACTGCTGGACACCGCGGTCCATCAGCTGGAAAAGCCCGGCAGGGGACAGCGATGAGATCGTCACAGAAAGCTTCGGCATCATCACATCAAACATCAGGATAAGGAAAAGTGCCGCCAGACTCGTTCCTACAGCCAGCCTGGGTGTAAGCAGCGGGCGAATTACATACTGACTGAATGATTCCCGGAAGGTCCGGGTTCTCGGATGCCCGGAGGTGTGCAGCAGGATTCTTTCGATAAACCCGGGATCCACATTCAGCGTCGGGTAGCTCTGGCATTGAGAAATGATGAACTGCATCTCTCGAAATAAGGCGGAACAGCTCGGGCATGTTTCAAGATGCTTTGCTATCTGGTCACGCTGGTCATCGGGGAGGTTGGCTTCCAGGTAATCGCTTAAAGTCAGTTCCACTTGAAGACAATCCATAAATCCCCCTACATCTGAAACCCCAAAAGTGCCCGACGCTTAGTCAAAAGCCTGGCCAGCTCGAGCCGGCCACGGTTGATCCTGCTTTTTACCGTTCCTTCGGGGACGCTGAGCACTTCGGCGATGTCCTGATAGGCCATCCCTTCAAGATCTCTAAGTATAATTGCTTCTTTGAGTTCAGGCGATAATGCCTGGAGACCATCCTGAAGAAATTGTGAAGCTTCAAACTGCTCGGCTGCGCGGTGAGGATTTGGAATCTTGTCGTCTTTTACATTCATTGTTTCCAACTCCTCGCTCCCTCCCGCCTGCGGATATCGGCGGATTTGCCTGTAATGATCGATAATCAGGTTTCGGGCTACTCGCAAAAGCCAGTTTTGAAAGCTGCCTGCCTCCGCTCGGTAACTTTTGAGGTTTTGATAAACACGGATAAATACCTCTTGGGTCAGATCCTCTGCTTCCTCCCTGCTGTTTATATAACGGAAGCTGAGATTAAAAATCCGTTTTCCATAGGATGAAACGACTATCTCCCAGGCAGCATCATCGCCCTGGAGACAGCGCTCTACAAGTTTTTGATCGCCCGAGAGCACTAGGATCTCCTTGGCAGCTACCTTATTCCTAGTCATGAAAACGTAACTCTTCGAATTTAGGTTCAATAATAAAACGGCTTTATCCAAACCAGCTGGAGCAATGCCCCAATTTTATGTGAGTTCACAATAAAATGAAAGCTGGGTGTCCCGTAGGCAGTCGGCAGTAGGCAGTAGGCAGTGAATTATTTGAAATAGGCAAATATTGAAAGAAACAGTTCATGATGAGTACCGGCGATGCACTGCCGACCGCCGACCGCCGACTGCCGACTGCCGACTGTCGACTGCCGACTGCTTTGTGCTTGACCTTTTAAGGGATTTCCTATTAATTCTTCTCAGATCTTTGGTTTAGAGAAGCTATACCGTGCGGTGCAAGCTGGAAAAGCGGGTGTCCCCAATTACTTGATCAAAAGGCCTGCGCTATGAAGTGCCCTTATTGCGGATTCTTGAAAGATCGCGTCGTAGACTCCCGGGAAAGCCGGGACGGCGATTCCATCCGGCGCCGCCGCCAATGCCTCAATTGCGCTCGCCGCTTCACCACCTACGAAAGAAGCGACGAGATACCCTATATGGTGGTAAAGAAGGACGGCGGGAGAGAGCGGTTCGATCGGAATAAAATACTGAACGGACTTCTTAAGGCGTGTGAAAAGAGACCCGTCAGCCTCACTCAATTGGAGAAAATCGTCGACAAAGTCGAACAGACCGTTCAGGAAAGCCCCGAGCGTGAACTGGATTCTGTAACCATTGGTAAAATACTTCTTTCCGAATTAAGGCGTATAGACAAAGTGGCCTATCTCCGATTTGCTTCCGTCTATCTCGAATTCGAGGATGTAAGTGAGTTCATGACGGAAATTAACGAGCTTTTTGAAAAGAAATAATAGGGCCGGAACTCCGGGCCCCAGGCCCTTAATGCCCAAATTTGCATCCGAAAATCGATTAATTCAACTGCTGCGTGATCGCTACAGCATAAATGTCCCTTTGATCAAAAAAGGCATTGGAGACGATGCCGCCGTAATCCGCCCTAAGCATGCGGGCGAATATCTGCTGATTACGACGGATATGCTGCTGGAAGGGATTGACTTTCGTCGTGAGTGGACCGATCCACGACGGCTGGGATTCAAATCGGTGGCGGTCAATATGAGCGATCTGGCCGCGATGGGAGCAAAACCGCTTTTTTTCACAGTTTCGCTGGCAATTCCTTCAGGTATTTCCCGGCGCTGGATCATGGATTTCTATGACGGCATGGCGGAACCGGACAGTAACAAAGGGGCATATCTGATTGGAGGCGATCTTTCGCGGTCGGAAAACGGGATCATGATTTCAATAACGGCGCTTGGGGAATCCCTGAACCGAAAGGTCCTCTATCGGTCGGGAGGGAAAGCCGGCGATATCCTTTATGTGACCGGAGTTCTGGGACGATCTGCCGCCGGCCTCAAGCTTTTACAGGATGGCTGTCTCCATCCGAAATCCCGTTCCCGGCAGGAAGCAATACGGGCGCATCAGAGACCCGAACCGCGCTGTGAAACAGGGATCTGGCTGGCACAAAGCGGCCTGGTCCATTGCATGATTGATCTGAGCGATGGGGTTTCAACAGACCTGCCTCGGATGTGCGCAGCAAGCGGAACGGGTGCCGAAATCTTTCGCAACGACCTGCCCATCTTCAAGGAAGCCCGTGAGTGGGAATGCGACCCGGTTGAGCTGGCCCTTCATGGCGGAGAAGATTTCGAGCTGCTTTTTGCGGTACCGAAATCAAAGAGCCGTTTACTGGAAAACAGATATCCCTCCAAATATCCGGAAATAAAGCGAATCGGAAGACTGACTCCGGATTCCGGGAAGATATGGATTACTGAACCCGGCAATAAGCGTCTCAGGCTAATGGATCTTGGGTACGATCATTTCCGTCTGCAATCGTAAAGCCCGATTATAGTTATTGGCCGGCAGTTTTTGGTTTTGCAGCCGGCTATTGACTGCCGACTATCCACTGCATAACTGCAATATCCCGATAACGCGAATCCCTGAGTCATTCGAACAGCAAGAGCGTCTAAAGAAAGGGCAATCGGCGAACGATATATCTATTAGTATTATGCGAGAGAAATTGGCCCATTTCATCAGGCGCTTATTATCGCTGGATGACACGCCTGAGCACATCGCCAAAGCCTTTGCTCTGGGGGTATTTTTAGCCTTCAGTCCTTTGGTCGGCCTGCATTTGTTTCTGGGCGTCACTCTTCCGTTTTTTTTGGGTTTGAATCGTATTGCATTCCTTTTGGGGGTATTCATCAACAATCCATGGACTCTTATACCCATCTATGCGGCCGGAACATACCTTGGCGGGCTTGTGATGGGCTTCCCTCCGCGGCCGACACTACCTGACTTTGAGTGGCATTTGATCTGGAATTCCGATTTTTGGACGCAGTTGGCCGGCCACTGGCGCGTCCT
Organism: Acidobacteriota bacterium; assembly: GCA_016929335.1. Classification (GTDB taxonomy): domain Bacteria; phylum Acidobacteriota; class UBA6911; order UBA6911; family UBA6911; genus UBA6911. Next base: position 16,987 of record JAFGIY010000233.1, read on the forward strand.
GAAGCCGATGTTTGTGGGCTCGTTCATTCTTTCTGCACTCCTTTCGGCCTTCTCCTACTTCGCGGCGCTATATCTTATCAGGCAGCGAAGAGCCCGCCGGGAAAATTATTAGTGCCGGCTAAACCCCACGGCCTCGGATCGTGCTACCCCAACAGCCTAAGCCATTCCAGCGTGGCGCTGACATGGAAAGATATGCGACGAATGGAATAGGTTTTATCGGGGTTGAATTTGAAATGATATTAAATGAGAGCATGATGGATATGCTCCATGGCTGAAAGCCGACCCCGACCCCGAGATATCAAAACCTCACCCCGCTGTGGCGGGGCAGGCCAAATCCACTTCTTCTAAGCGTGGTTGATTACAACCGATTTCAGAGACATCTCAGGAATTCAGGAGCAGTGGAAGAAGGCGTCCTGCTTTCTGCCTTTTCCGTTTTTTTTCGGCTCCATGTGTTTTTCTCTGCACAATTTCAGGAATTGAGGTGGAAACAGTTTGGTCGTATGCTTTATCCTGTTATCAAGGCCGGATTTCTGATGAGGGACCTATGAATGAGAAGGCGGATGAGCCGCTTCTGTTACCATCCTTGCATGATTTTGAGGATCTTCTGGGTTACGCTTTTAAAAACCAGGCGCTGCTTCTCCAGGCTTTGACTCACAGATCGTATGTCAACGAGAATGAAGCAGAGCATTCCCACAATAATGAATCGCTCGAATTTCTTGGTGATTCGGTCCTTGGTTTTCTTATCAGCTCCCGGATATTTCAGCAGCATCCAGAGCTGACTGAGGGAGAGCTCAGCAAGATAAAGGCCTATCTGGTAAGTGCAGCTAATCTGGTGCGGTTGGCAGAGAGCATTCGCCTTGGGGAATTTATCCGGATCAGCCGGGGAGAAGAAAAGACCGGGGGACGGACAAAGCGGGCGATTATTGTGGATGCCTATGAGGCGATTATCGGCGCGCTGTACCTGGATGGCGGCGTGAATGCGGCTTCGGATTTCGTAGGGCGTCAAATTGGGGAGTTTCTCGACACACTTGATCTCAAGCAGCTGACCTATGGTGATTTTAAATCCGCGCTGCAGGAACAACTGCACAATATGGGCCGTCCGGAGCCCGTTTACCGCGTTGTGAATGAATTGGGCCCGGATCATAGAAAGACCTTCGTCGTTCAAGTCGTCATACACGGTGAGGTTGTTGCAGAATCTACCGGCCGGACGAAAAAGGAAGCGCAACAATCCGCCGCCCGCCTGGCTTTGGAAAGCCTGAATAGCCAATCTTCAATCGGTAGCCGGCCGTCTGCAGGACAATCGATTGCCGATCACGGGCCATAGTATCTGAGTCAGGAATTGCGGGTTCGTTGATCACGAGCCTGCAGATAGCCGGGAAAAGAGAAAGGTGCTTTAAAGAAGGGCAAAAGGATTTTTGGATGTCCGCCCAGTCGATGCTTTATCGATATGCTTTAGTGCATCGGCAAGCTTGAGAACCTCCGGATTAGCCGGATCCCAACGCATCAATTCCTCGAGCTGAATCTCCGCTTTTCTTCGAAGCGCAACTTTGATGTAGAGTTTTGCCAATTCCAGGCGGCTGGCCACGGATGTGTTATCAAGTTGAAGAGCTTTCAGCAGATGCTGTTCGGCGGTCTTTCTGAGTTTGGGAAATTCAGATTCGGCGACACCAAGAAAATGATTGTATTTTGCCTTTTCCGGGCAAAGCCAAACGCAGGCTTTCAGATGCTCGACAGCCTTTTCATGCTCCCCCTTGGCCAATAGAGATCGGCCTTCACGATAAATCGCCTCAGCAGTTTTCTCATCGTCCGCCTGCCCGCCTGCCCTGGCTTTCAATTCCGCTTCCACTTTGCTTTCCTTGCGGAGCCGCTTTTCGTCGTAGTCGGTTCGGAATACAGGATCCTTGAGCGTCATGTAAGCTTTGTTGATATAGGTAAAAACCTGCTCAGCCTTGCTCCGCGTTTCGTCAGAATAGTGCTTTGACTGGAAACGGTCCGGATGAAATTGTTTAGCCATCTTGTGATAGGCGGCCTGAATATCATCATGGCCGGCTTCCGGCGCGACCGATAGAATATCGTACAGACTCGAGGTCTCGAAGCTCACCAGCATATCCTCAAGCTTCAGAAGTACGGAATCGACATCATCCGCGGCTGATCCATTTTTGTTTTGTGCGGACGGCTTCTTGATGGTAATCAAGCCAAGGGCGAAGAGGCACAGTAGAATTTCTTCGGGCTTTCTGCCGGCATCGGGAATAAGTGGAAAAATTTGCACTGGATTAACGGGTTCACCCAAAAGCGAATAGGCGTATGCTTCGGCGTTATTCAGCGGAAAACCCTTAGTAATGCCCGCCGGATCCTCGGCCCAGCAAATGGTTCCTTCCGGGAAGCCTGGGGGTACTCGGATAAGATGATCCGAAACGGCGCGTCTTGCAGATGCAGTGATGGCGTCAAGCAAAGGCATTCCGAGACCGATCCGGCATCGGACCAGGTTTTCGCCCGGATAAAAATGAATAACGCACTCATCCCAGGATAGGAGGGTGGCCAAAATCAGTATCGCTTGTTCGTGTCTGGCTTTTTCCAGATCTTGCATGCCTGAATCGCATAGGGCTAGAACCGCGTCCTCGCTTGTCTTTCCACTTTTCATCAGAGAGGCGATCTCATTCACTTTGGATCGAGGCAGCAGATTCAGCTTAACGATGATCCGGGCAAGGTGTTCATCCGGAAGGTTGCTTTCGGCATACATAAGCGAGCCATTTAAAAGCACCAGCTGCTTCTTTTCCAACCCTCTTTCGATTCGAAGGACACCGCTCCGGCTGCTATTATGCAATTCCCAAAGAGTGTTCAATAATGTGCAGTTTATCGGCATAAAATCCACCAGACAGCGATGGGCTATATATCGGCCTAAATCCACCTAAGCAATAGTTTTAGGGCATTTTCCCGTTCAGTTCGATCTAAGCCCACCACCTATTGCCGCACGACCCGGATTGGCTAAGCCGTTCCGGCGTGCCGGTGACATGGAAAGATATGCGAATAACAGTGTGGATTCTTTATCATGTGGGTCGCGGCTGAAGCCGCGACCCACATGTGAGGAAGGGCACCCCCAGTGTCAAGTGTGGGAAACAGTGAGCGCTATGAGGGTCATAGGGATAAAGCGGAAAGCGTCAGATAATCAGGATATCAAATTGAATAGGGAGCTTTTTAAGTCTCTTGCTTTGCCCCCATCCTAAACAGCTAACGGAAGCGACCGTAAAGGAACCAGTAGGTGAGGAGGGCAATTGTGTCATAGATGCTATGAGCGATGATCGGGGCGATCAGACTTCGGCTCAGAATATAAACAATGCCGAAGATAAGCCCGTAGATGGTTGCTATTAGGACTCCCTGAATCCCCTGTACATAATGTCCCACCCCGAACGCTATGCTCCATAATACAAGTCCCAGACCCGCACCGCCGAGATACTCGCGAAATCTTGTCAGTATGAATGCCCGCTGAAGTTCCTCCTTAATCCCTCCCGCAATCAAGGCCGAAAAGATAATAAGAATCAGCTGCCGGGGAGTATGAATTAAGTCCGTCAATGGATTTAATTCATTATAGTATTTGGGAAAATAGAGCTTGAATGTAACTGCCACGGCAGCATTGATGAGGAAAAGAGGAGGTACCAGCGATAATCCGATTAGGATGTGAGGCTTCCATCGATTGTGCTTCAACCCCAGGCCGAAAATGGTTTCACGGTGACATTTCAGAATAGTTGCCAGAAAAAGGAACGCTATTCCCGATTCAAGGAGAATAAAAATTGAAAAAAGGACGGCATTCTTCAAGGGATCTACGGGAGCCTTTCCCAGGAATGCGTATAGTATCAGCCCGGCCAGCAGACTTGAAATCACACCGGAAATCAGCAAAACCTCAAAGACGGCTTGAACTCTGTCAATCCACCTCTTGCGCGGCAAATCCGGATTTGGCAGCGAATAATTCATCCGTAGAAGCTAGCAGCATGTGCTAGAACAGTCAAGCAGACTCCAGCAAAGGTCGTTTATTTTCAGTTATTTGTCAAAGAATGGGAGATAGATGCTCTTTCAGCGCACTAAAAAGGATCAATGGAGTCTATTAAGAAAAGCTGAACCCTTGGGACGCATGGATCATCAATCTTAGTGGTTGGAAGCAATCATGAGTCCGTGTAAGAATATTATGATGATACCATTCCGCAATCCTGCATGGAGCGCTGCTCTGGTGCTTGTTCTTTTGATGCAGCCGGTTTCTATGGCGGCTCCTGATACGGTTCTTCCTGAAACAACTCGAATTACATTGCAGCTGAATAATCATCTGAGCACAAAAGTGAATAGTGAAGGGGATTCATTCACTGCATATGTGACGACGCCCGTATCGCTCGGGGATAAGATCGTGATTCCCAAAGGCAGTGTGGTAACCGGCAGCATTTCGCGAATCATTCGTCCCGGCCGTTTCAAAGGGAAGGCGATCATGAACGTTCTCTTCCAGTCCATCGAGATCCCGGGCCGCGGGCAGCTGCCCCTTGTGGCGTCTCTTGCCAAGATGGGTTCGGAAGCGAGCGGAGAAATACGGACGGAAGGGACGGTAGAAGGCGAGGGCTCCGAGGGAAGCGATATCGGCAAAATTGTGATGCCGGGTCTGGTTGGCACAGGAATAGGCTCTCTGGCGGGTGGCGGCAAGGGGGCCGCGATCGGCGCCGGCATCGGCGCTGCTTTTGGGCTGGCAACGATTTTTGCAGCTCGGGGCAAGGAAATTGAAGTGCCTCGGGGTTCCGCTCTGGATATTATTCTTGTCAAACCATTGACAATTCCGACCGACGAAGAAAACTCAACATATGGGAACCGATAAAGAATAGGCCGGCCGCGCTGGAGCAATCAGCTGTCAGCCTAAGAACAGGTTTTGCTGCCCCAAAAAACCGAAGCGTTGGCGCATTTCTACAGAGGATGTTCCACAAACACGGATATTTACTGCGGCTTGCTTTTTTTCTGCACTATGTGCTTTTCCGTTTGATGATATCCATTCCGTTCATGTAGGGGCGCAGGGCTTCGGGAATAATGACGGATCCATCCTTTTGTTGATAATTTTCGAGGATAGCCAGCCAGGTCCTGCCGATGGCCAGGCCCGAACCGTTCAGGGTGTGAAGATATTGGCGCTTGCCGTCTTCGCTCTTATAGCGAATATTTGCGCGCCTTGCCTGAAATGCTTCGAAGTTGCTGCAGGATGAAATTTCACGGAACCGGTTCTGACTGGGCAGCCATACTTCCAGATCGTAGGTCTTGGCGCTGGAGAATCCCATGTCTCCCGTGCAGAGCGTCACTACGCGGTAATGGAGTCCTAAACGCTGCAAAATATCTTCGGCGTCCCGGCTAAGAGATTCGAGCTCTTCATAAGATCTGGACGGTTCTGCGAACTTCACCAATTCCACTTTGTTAAACTGATGCTGGCGGATCAGGCCTTTCACGTCCTTGCCGTAGGAGCCGGCTTCACTGCGGAAACAGGGCGTGAATGCGACAAACTTTTTCGGCAGCTCGGAAAAATCCAGTGTTTCATCCCTGTAAATATTGGTCACAGGCACTTCAGCGGTAGGAATCAGATAATAGTCTGTTCCTTGCACCTTGAACAGATCCTCGGCGAATTTTGGCAGATTTCCCGTGCCGAAAAGACTTGTCGCATTGGCCATGAACGGAGGAAGAACCTCCTGATAGTCGTGATATTTTGTGTGGATATCCAGCATGAAGCTGATCAAAGCCCGTTCCATAAGAGCACCGGCATTGCATAGGAGCGCAAAGCGGGCTCCCGCGATTTTGGAAGCACGCTCTACATCCAGAATTCCCAGAGCCGATCCCAGGTCCACGTGGTCGAGAGGAGTGTAATCAAATTCAGGCGCACTCCCCCAACGCCGGACCTCAAGATTTGCCGTTTCATCAGATCCCACCGGGACGGAGGGATCCGGAAGATTGGGTATGCTGTGGAGCAGTGAGTTCAGCCTTTCTTCCACAACGCGGGCTTCTTCCTCGAGCGATTTGATTTCGCCCGAAATTTCTTTCACCTTTGCCTGTTGAGCCGACGTATCGCTTCCAGCTTGCTTCAGTTTTCCGATGGCCACGGACGCTTCGTTTCGCCGGCGGCGAAGATCTTCGCTGCGGACGATTATGCTCTTCCATTCCGCATCGGCAGCTATCAGGTCATCCAGTCGGAAATTGCCTCCCCGGGTGGCCAGTCTTTCCCGGACAAAATCCAGATTCTCACGAACAAAGTTTTTATCCAGCATAAATAATCCTTCCGGGCGCCATTCCTCATGAAAAACCGATACAAGAGGCCACGCATTGCACGAATTTTTCCCTACTCCCGCATTCTACCATTGACTTTAGGAGATGCCATTGTTTCAATCACCTTCTGAGCCTGGATACGCTCTCTGGATATATCAAAAACTCAGCTATCATGTAGGGAAGATACCGATATGGCCAAGATAAGAAAAGCGCTTTTTCCCGCAGCAGGCCTCGGCACGCGCTTTCTCCCGGCTACCAAAGCCCAGCCCAAAGAAATGCTTCCGCTGGTGGATAAGCCTGTCATTCAATAGCGGTAAGAGAGAAGAGGTATTATGAGAATATTGGTGATCGGTTCCGGTGGAAGAGAGCATACCATTGTATGGAAACTTGCCCAGAGTCCTCGTGTCCGGGCGATCCTTTGTGCGCCGGGGAATGCGGGCATTGGGCAGATAGCACGGAACGTGCCGGTTCAAGTGAGTGATTTTGCCGCAATAACGGATCTGGTTCGCAGGGAACGGATGGATTTTGTGGTTGTGGGTCCCGAAGCCCCACTCGCAGCAGGATTGGTGGATCATCTGCATGCGGAAGGAATCGGCGTGCTCGGGCCAACGCGGATGGCGGCGCAACTGGAATCCAGTAAGGTCTTTACAAAGGATTTTATGACCCGGCATAAAGTTCCTACCGCTCATTATGCGACCTACCCCGATCCAAAACCGGCAATTGCTTTCCTGGAATCTTCAGAGGCTGAATACCCCATCGTTGTCAAAGCGGATGGACTCGCTGCAGGAAAAGGAGTCGTCGTAGCCCGGGATCTCCGCGAGGCGAGCGATGCCGTTCAGCGGATTATGATCGAGAAGGAATTCGGCGGGTCCGGCGACCGGCTAATCATAGAGGAGTGCCTCACGGGCGTGGAGGCCTCGTACATCGTGTTCACGGATGGCGATACGATCATCCCGGCAGTTGCCGCGCGCGACCACAAGGCCGTTTTCGACAATGATGCCGGTCCCAATACCGGAGGCATGGGTGCTTATTCAACCGATGACATCCTTGGTCCGGATCTGGAACGGAATGTCATGAAACAGGTCATTCGTCCGGTCATCGACGGCATGAAAAGCGAAGGTTGTCCGTTCCAGGGCATCCTGTACGCCGGTCTGATGCTGACAAGCCGCGGCGTGCAGGTGCTTGAGTTCAACGTTCGTATGGGAGACCCGGAATGCCAGGTAATTCTGCCGCGGCTCAAGAGTGATTTTGCCGGGCTATGCGAAGCGCTCTGTCATGGAAGGTTGAAGGATTATAAAGCCGAGTGGAACAACGAGGCTGCAGTCTGCGTGGTGCTTGCTTCGGGCGGATATCCCGGGCCGTATGCAAAAGGCAAGGCCATCACGGGACTCAAAATGGCTGAAGAAAACCGCCGTGTTGCAGTCTTCCATGCCGGAACGCGCCTGGAAGAGGACAAGTTTTTGACGGATGGAGGAAGGGTACTTGGAGTGACCGCGACGGAAAAGGATCTTCCTTCAGCCATCATGCTGGCATATGAGGCCGTAAACAAAATTCACTTTGATGGGATGCATTACCGCCGTGACATCGGCGCAAAAGGTCTGGCATCGGCCGCTCAGACTTCCCTGTGATTTTTATGGAGGGCACAAGTGGTCCAACCGAAAGTGGCCATCGTTTTAGGCAGCGATTCCGACTACCCCGTCATTCAGGACATGATCAAGATTTTGAAAGACTTCGATATTGATCATGAGCTCATCGTGTCCAGCGCCCATCGCTCGCCGGACCGGACTCAACGCTATGCTTCGGCCCTGGAAGAGCGCGGAATACAGGTAGTAATTGCCTGCGCCGGGGCTGCGGCGCACCTGGCCGGAGTGATTGCTTCGCATACGATTCTTCCCGTCATCGGAGTTCCGATCGATTCCTCACCCTTGCACGGCCTGGATGCGCTGCTTTCCACTTCCATGATGCCGGCGGGTGTTCCGGTAGCGACCATGGGAATCGGCAAATCAGGCGCCAGCAATGCGGCTGTCCTGGCGGCTCAGATAATTGCCCGGAGCAATCCGGAATTGTCGGAACGAATTCGCAAGTATAAAAAGCGGCTGGCGGATCGCGTGGAGCAGTGTGACGGTGAGTTGCGGAAAGCCCGAGAAAAATAAGTTCTCGATTTTGACTTTTGGCTGCCGCTGCAATCAGGCAGACAGCGCCGCGATGCGCGAAGGTCTTCGCCGCCGCTCGATGTCCGAAAGCGCGAATCGCCGGGATGCCGGTCTGATTATCGTTAATACATGCACGGTAACGCAGCGTTCCGATCAGCAGGCTCGCCAGGCAATCCGGCGTCTGCATCGCGAATATCCGGATGCGCGTATTATCGTTACCGGGTGCTATGCGGAGCGTGATCCCGAGGTTTTGGCAGCAATGCCCGGGATCAGCCTGGTCGTGGGGAATGTCGATAAGGAACGCCTTCCCGCCATCATCGAATCGGAATCCCCTGATTCACAGGGCAAAATAATCCATACTCCGCTCGCGGAGAGCCGCGACTGCCTTTTGCCGCCCATGAGCCAGACGGGCGGAAAGACGCGTCCCCTCGTAAAGCTTCAAGACGGTTGCGATGCCCATTGTTCCTACTGCATAGTGCCAAAAGTGCGTGGGCCGGGACGAAGCGCCCGAGCGGAGGATGTACTGGCTGAAGTGCGGTCTCTGGTTGGCGGAGGATTTCAGGAGATTGTCCTTACCGGAGTCCATCTTGGCGCATTCGGATTGAAACTCAAGGATCACGCGCGCCTGACGGATCTTCTCAGCCGGATTGTTCAAATCCCACAGCTCGGGAGGATACGTCTGAGCAGCATTGAGCCGATGCACTTCGACCGCACAATCGCAGACCTCGCCGCAAATAATCCGGTTTTCGCCCGACATTTCCATATTCCACTGCAGAGCGGCAGCGACAGAATTCTGCGCCTGATGCGGAGACCGTACACCGCTGCGAGATTTCGAGATCTCCTGCGGTATATCCAGGCCCGATTGCCTGATGCCGGGCTTGGTACCGACGTCCTGGTGGGCTTTCCGGGCGAAACGGAAGAGGATTTTGCCGAGACGTGTGAACTTATCGAAGACTCCCCGTTGACTTACGTTCACGTTTTCCCTTATTCGCCTCGAGAAGGTACTGTCGCGTTTTCGATGCCCGGACGAATCTCTTCACAAGTGATGAAGCGCCGGGTGAATACGCTTCTTGAAATTTCACGCCGGAAGAATCTTTCCTTCCGCCGTCGCTTCGTCGGCCGGGTCCTTCCGGCAATCACCCTTTCCCATGAAGAGGAATTGGGATCGTCGCTGGTTCTTACCGGCAACTATATTCATGCCCGCGTCCCCAGCCTGTCTGTCCCCCCAAACCGGCTTGTGGACATCCATATTAAGGACGTTCGCCCGGAAACCACGTACGCGGAAATCCTGTAGGGAAAGCGCCCCGGTACAAAAAGCGCCAATCCGGGGAACGGAATGAGTGACTCTGCTCACAAATCCGCTGAATCTGCCGGCCGATTTAACAATGGGAGCGTCCAAAGGTCATGCTATTGCCTGCCATATTGCAGATATTGGATCAAAGCCAAATCCAGTCCAAAAAGGTAATCAGGAATTTGGAGTCCGGATTTAAATCCGAGATGCAGGCTGCTTCGGAAGGAATATCAGGCGGTGAGAAGACCGAATCGGCCGGCGCCAATGCTGCCGATCATGCAGAGCCGTCGAAATTTTCGGCTTTGGACACTCCTTTTCCGGAAAAGCCGGTCGCAAGGCAGAATCTTGAGGAGTTGCTCCGCATCATCACCAAATTTCAGAAATCGAATCAGAAGCGCGTTGTAGATGTTTTTGAATGACGCTTTTACTCCAGGATTACCATGGCAACTGCCCACTGTTCCGAATGAGATAAGCTCAAGTGAATTCTGCCGGTACCCATCGATGCACTTAATCTCTGAGCTTCGCCGTGCAAGACCATGGAGGGAGCATCCTGCCGGACCCTGAGCACTTCCACATCGAGCCAGGTAACACCTCTGGCCCATCCGGTTCCCAACGCCTTAAACAGGGCCTCTTTGGCGGCGAAACGCGCGGCATAATGAGGAACCGGATCTCGATGCGCATTGCAGAACTGCTGTTCGCCGGGCGTAAAAACCCTGAGGATGAAACGATCCTTTAGCCGTTCCAGGACCCCGCGAAACCGCATAATCTCGACAACATCCACACCGGTACCGATAATCATTAAAGACTCCGAAAGAAAGTTGACAGAAAAAGAAGGAACGCTTCAATATCTTCCATATGAACAAGGAAGAATTTCTCCTCCGTGAAGTGCAGGGGATACGTTATTACACCTGCCGCATATTTGAAAGCATGCCGCAGGTGCGGCACGGTTTTTCCACTCGTTGCTGCGGAGCGCCGGATCCGAAGTCGGACTCATTCAATCTTGGCGATGTTTCCTGGGATTTTCCGGCGCGTGTAAGCGAAAACAGACGCCGCTTTTTATCCGCGCTGCATCTTGAAAATGCGCTCCTAATCACCTTACATCAGGTTCATTCCAATCATGTGCATATAATAGAGGATAATGCCGGCCAATGGAATCCTGCAGATGGAGATGCGCTCGTTACCCGAGTCAAAAATGCAGCACTTGCAGTACAAACTGCCGATTGTCTGCCGGTATTAATTGTGGATCCCATGAATAATGCCGTCGCCGCCGTTCACTCAGGATGGAGAGGAACCCTGTCGCGCATTCTGCCTCGGACAATCCGGGTGATGCAGAGAGCCTTTGACAGCGATCCGTCAACGCTGGAAATTGCCGTCGGCCCGGGAATCCGCGCGTGCTGCTTTGAAGTGGGAAGCGAGGTGGCGGATCTCTTCGAGAACGAATACCCAGGCTGCTGTTCGGCGATGGATCAATCCGGGAAATATCATCTGGATCTGGCAAAGGTTCTGGATATCCAAATGAATTTCTCGGGAATACTCCGGCATCATCGTCATGACCTGGCTGTATGCACCCGCTGCAAGCAGGATGAGTTCTTTTCCTATCGCGCAGAAGGTCCTGCCGCAGGCAGAATGATGGCCACTATCGGCTTGGCATCCGATGAAGCCGGAAAGTGGTAAAGAAACCGTTCCGACCATTTCCCTTTGTGAGGTCAACCGGAGGGCAGGAATCTTTATCTGCGACTTTTTTGCGTTTGCATAATCGTTGAGAACAAACGAAATCAGCATGGAAGCGGACTGCTGAAAGCTGAAGGCTGACAGCTGAAATTCCGGCTTGTAATTTAAAATTGAAGATCGTCTTTGCCGAATTTTACAGAACTACGGCTGCTCTGCATCGAGTATCGATAGATACGCGCGCCATGTTTGTTCCGCGGTAACCTTCCACTGGAGCTTCTTCCGTACGACTTCAACCGCATCTCTGGCACTCTGATACCGGTCCGGATCTGCCATCAGTCGAATGCCCTCCGCCAGAGATTTCGGATCATCGGGCGCTACACAGGATCCAATCCTCCATGCACGTATGCTTTCCCCGGGGCCGCCGATGTCTGAGGTCACCACAGGCAGTCTGTATTTTATGGCGAGCCGCAACACGCCGCTTTGAGCGAAAAAGAAAGTATAGGGCAGAACCAATAATCCGCTCCGTGCAAAGATTCCGGGAATCTCATCGTCGTCTACAAACCGGTCAATCAGATGGACCTGATCCTTCGGCAGTTGCGCAATTTCCTCGAGTATTCTTTTTTTGTATGCTGCTTCCTTGAAATCCCCTGCAATGGTAAGCCGGCACTCGGGCAACTCCCGCAACGCCTGTAGAAGAACATGCAATCCCTTGGTGGGGCGAATTACGCCGAAAAACAGAAGCCGGCGCGCGTCGACCGCCGGCATGGGTGTTTCGGTCTCTTTATTAAACGGCAGATTTTCCGAAATTCCCGGAGGCGTGACAAAAATGGGAGGACAAGGTTCTCCAAGGAATCTGCGCAAAGTCTCGCCTAAGCCTTCCGTGTGAACAAACAGGGCGTCGCATCGTTTCCATCCGTCGCGGCACCATTTATGAAACACCCCTTTCGGAATTCCGTCCATATATCGGTTGGGATATACGCCGTGAACCGTGCAGAAGAGGCGCAAACCTGCATTCTTGAGCCTTTTGAAATGTCCGGGCATCAGCCAGGGAGTGTATTCCTGGAAGTGAACTGCAAGGCAGCGCGGTGAAGCAGAAATCAGTCGCACAAAAATCCGCTCGCGAAGGAGGAAATACCACTGTCGGTAGAAACTCCAGAGCATCGAGGATTTGAAATCGTGCCTTGGTCTCATCGGCGGCAGCGGATCGTGTATGGCATACAATCCCGGCCGATAACGGGAAGTCAAATCAGAGCAGGTAAAGAGGGATACAGCCAGTCCCCGGCCGGGATCAGCATCAGCAAGAGCAGAAAGCAGATCCAGAGCATAGAGTGCATGGCCACCCGTCGTGGTAGGTGTGTACATGCAAATCTCCGGCTTTATGCTCTCATTACTCTGATATTTCATGCTCAACGGGTATTGCCCATCTATGATAATTTAAAAGCGAATCCGTTTCACAACCGATTCCGGGCCGGCAGGCGGCAAAGGGCATCCTGAATGGAACCAGAGAGAGAGAGTGGCCTTTCACACCATCCGAAAACCTCATCCCATGATCCGTAAGAACCTGACCATCCAATATGACATTCTGGCGGACTGGCTTATTAATGCCTACTGCAACTACGCCTGTGAATATTGCCCCCAGGTGAGGACGAAAAGCCACCGGAAAAAGTCCGCAGGACGCACGGATATAGATGCTATGGCGGACTTTTTCGATTCCACCAATTTAACCTGGCTGATCCACATGAGCGGAGGAGAACCCTTTCTGCATCCTGAGTTTGTCTCATTATGCCGGCTCCTGACGAAGAACCACTATATAAGTGTCAACTCGAACATATCATTGAAGGCATTGGATGCTTTTATGCGGAGCATGGATCCGGCACGCGTCGCTTTCATCCATGCATCCCTGCATTATTATGAGCGGATAAAGAGGCAGTCTCTCTCGGGATTTCTTCACGCCATGCATGAAACAAAAGCCGCAGGATTTCCTGCCTATGTTACACAGGTATTCTATCCGCCGCTCGTCGAAGAATTCGGCGAGATATTTTCATATTTTCACCGCAACGGCATCATCGTTCACCCCAAAATTTTCCGCGGCTTTTATAGGGGCAGGCTCTATCCACAGGAATATTCCGAGAGGGATCGTCGGGTGTTCGCAGAATTCTACGACCGGGCGTCTTCCATGGATGAGCTTCCCGCCACTCATATCAATCCCGACCATGATATTAAATCTCTGCAGGGTTTCCTTTCCTTTAAAGGCTCCTCATGCCTGGCGGGAAATCGGTATGTTCGTATTGATTACGAAGGGAATATCTACCGTTGTTCCATGGCCGGATCCGCTATCGGAAATATCTTTCAGAAAAAATTCGCACGATTTGCCGGAGCCGAAATCTGTCCGTACCGTATATGTCCCTGTTCCTACTTTGGGCTTGAATTTGCAGACGGGCAACCGAAGACGGTAAAGATCGGGCCGCTGGTGAAGCGCCTGATCAAGCTTAAACAGGATATGTTTGCACAAATCCACAGGATCTGATGGACAGCAAAGGGGGCGTGCCCAGGAACCGTATCCGGCTATGGAATGCGGTATAAAATGCGCCATTGGACAAGGGTGACAAGCCTGCCTATCGCTTTGAAAACCGGCAATGTACGCTTTGATCCCGGCCATATTTTATTGCTCCGGCTTATCGACGTATGAATGCGAAAAATTCGGCAAACATAAGACGGGTTCCCCAATATCTTTGATAAAATGCCCTGGTCGAAGCCGGGAACCATTATTGGATTCTCCTCTGACATACGCGAGTCTGCCGCTTTTTGATCGACCGGGATCTTGAGCAGAATTATCGGTGTCTGCGCGACTTCCTATCGCGGCAGAAATAAGGCAGCGTAAATTATTTGCGGCATAGAACGGCAATATGGATTGGCGCAGCGCATATCTGGATCTTGTCACGCTCTGGGGAGTCTATCGGGAGAGACGGCCATGCTGCGGCCCTCGAATTGCGCAAATCAGTATTTCGGAAAACTGCAATCTGGATTGCGTCATGTGCAACCGTTCCAGTATGAACGTGAGCGGCTTGATTGATGCCGACAGACTTCTCTCTCTCGTTGATGAGCTTTATAAACTTGGAGCTCAGGAAGTCTTTTTTCACGGCTTTGGGGAACCTTCATGCCATCCACGGCTGGCGGAGATGATTCTTCATTGCAGCGCCGGGCATCCCGGGCTGCGGCTGCATCTCGTCACGAATGGCGCCTGGGATTCCCGCAAGCTGGATGATGCGATAATGAAAGGCAGGGTGCATACAAGATTCAGCATACATGCCGGAGATGCAGATACCTGGCGGCAGATCCATCCCCGGAACTCCATGGACTTCTTCTTTCAGACCGGAGAAAATTTGCGCAGGCTTGCGGCTTTTGCACCGAACCGCGTGGAGGTTCTTTATGTCATCTGCAATTTGAACTATCACAAAATTCCGGAGATGGTGTCATATGCTTGCGCACACGGCGTAAAAAAAATACACTTCCGTCCGATGCGGCTGTTTGATGATCGGATGGGCCGGTGTATGAATGCTTCACTTCAGCTGGGCGCGGAGCAATTCAATCAAGCCGCGGCCGCCATTGCCCGGCTTGGACACCAATTCCGGGGCCGGATCCGCGTGCACTCCATTCCATTTGAACAAAACAGCTTCAGTCAGGACCTCGAGCGTCCTTCTTCCCGCGCCTTTTATATCTCGCGAAGCTGTTACATCGGATATGTGCTTGCCGTAATAGAGCGTGACGGCGGCGTGTGGGGATGTTTGCCGGAATCCACCTTCGGAGAACCCTTTGGAAATATATTCGAAAGCTCCTTCCGAGAAATCTGGTACGGAGATAAATATGCGAAGTTCAGGGAGAGGCAGTTGTTTCTCGACAAAGGAAGTCTGGACGAAATCGGCTGTCACAGCTATTGCCAGCATCTGGATACCAATCTTCGCCTGAACCGGTTCAAACCATGGCGCAGCTTAAAGAGGCTTTTAGGCGGGGAACGCCGGCTATGACTCTCCGCCCTCATATAGTCCGCTGGATTTTGCGCCTTTATTTTCCGCCATTCACCTGGTTTTACCGGCTTTATTATCAATCCGCCATTCACCTGAGCCGCTTCCTCGTGAGCCGGATCAAAGGCGTCCGGAGCATTTATCTGACAGGCTCCTGGGCTCGACAGGATGTTGTCTATGGTTTGAGCGACATCGATTTCAAGGTTCTGGTGGCCGGCGAAAAAGACCAGAAAACCTATCAGGCCATTCGCCGTCGATTTGCGCAGCTGCGCTGGTTCTTTCCCGTCCTGGGTCCGCCGGATGAAAAAGGCATTTATTTTTCGGATTCATTCAATGAAGACTACCGGCATCACCCGCTGGTGCAGCACCTTTTTGACGCCCGCTATTTCAGACATCAGTTGATCTGGGGAGAAGACCTCCATATCGCTCTACCGATTCAGTCCTGGGATGAACTGGATCAGGACGAATGCACTTTCAGCCGCCTGAGAGACTGGATTGAAAGGATTCATATTCTTTCCGACTATGACGGGCTGAGCGCGCCGCAGAAACAGCATTTATTTTTCAAAGCGGCAAGCGATATCGCAATGCTGGCCATCCGCGCAGAAAATCCCGAATTTGGGTCCTGCTCCCGATCGGAGTCTCTGCAGCATATCTGCAGGGAGCTCGAAGAATCTTTCCGTCCATTTGTTTTAAACATGATCCTTGAAAATAAGGGGCTCTATCGAAAAAAACTGAATAGCGATGATGAGAGCTTCAGGTTGTTCAAAAGGATGGTGGCCTTATGCGTCGAAAGGATCGCGCGCAAAGATAATGCGGAGCCGACACTCAGAAATATCAAACCCGAACTCCCGGACTGCAGCAACGAAAGCCGGGAAATCGTCGGAAGGCTTCAGGCATTTTCCTCCAAAATCCTCGCTGTTCGCACAGTCCGCTGGCCGCAACTGCCGCTCAATCCCTTTGATCTGCTTCTCTTCGATACGCCCGCCTATGTGGTGGAATGCTCGGAGCCTATCTCACTAAACGAATTTCATGCATTAAAGGCTTATTGCAGGGAAAATCTAAAGGATCCGGCAACTGTTCTCCTCAAGGAATATCCTTCCTTTATGAGCTCCGTGGACTCGATTTTGGTGGACCATTGGGGCAGTTTCTCGGGGTCTTCGGACCTCATGCATTTTTTGCTCGAGAATCACCAGGCCCATGATCTCAGCCGGCTTCTGGAGAAACGTATTCAGCTGCGATTGCATTCCTTTTATGAACAATTGACGGCTGCCTTAAAGCGCCCGGACTCCGGGCGAATGGACTCCGGAGTATTTCCCGTTTTTTTATTTAATGCCCTGCGAATCCTGATCTTTGCCATGGAATTGAACCGCGGTAAATGGCAATGGCTTGTGGAACCCTCTGGTATAGCGGACTACCTGATCAGACATACGCCGTTGCGTCCCGCTTTTCTTCATAAGCTGGCGGAGCAGTATGAAAAATCATCGAATAAACAGGCGGTCTTCGACGAGAGACTTTTGCCGAAAAGCCGAGCATTGTTGGGCGCAATGATGGAAATTGTGTCCGATGGCCGTTCATGGGAGTCTCTGGAAGAACTGAATGCGATGCCCGATGAGGAGCGCCTTAAAGTATCTGTTGCAATCATCACATACAATCGACCAAAGCAGTTGGAGCGCTGTCTGATCTCGATAAACCGGCTCATAGCTCCGCCGGAGGAGATCGTGATTGTCGAAGACAGCAGGGCTGAGTCGGCCAGGGACATCGCGGATAAAATCCAGATGGATTGCCCGATTCGCTGTCTGCGCAGCAGTCGACCGGGAGTTGCGCATTCCCGGAATCTGGCCGTGAAAGCAGCCAAAGGAGAAATCGTTGCATTTGTGGATGATGATGCCTGCGTCACTCCAGACTGGCTGGATCGCATAGAGCGAGCTTTTCTGCGCGACAGTCGGATAGGTCTTGTCTCAGGCGCCAGCCTCAATCTGAAATGCGAACGGGACGATATCATCTGGAAGTTCATGGAAGTCGTGGAGAAAATATAAACTTATGATGATTCCAATTCTAAAGGACTATTATGCGCCGGGATATCTGCCGCATCCTGAGCCGAAGTCCATCCCGCCCTATTTTCCCAACATCAACCTGGCTTTGCGGCGCCGGCTGTTTGAGGACATCGGGGGGTATGACGAGAATTGTGAGGCGGGAGAAGATGCGGATCTTTGCATACGCGCAGCCCGGGCGGGCTGGGCTCAATTTTTCGACTCCGCGGCGATCGCCTACCACGAACCGAGACCGACTCTGGGAGCTCTCCTTCGCCAATGGATCTGGTATGGCCGCGGAGGCAGTCACTTCTTCTTCAAACAGCAACGCAGCCGGTTGGAAGTCTATGTGGACATGGAACTGGTTCCCAAGATGCATCGCTATCGATGCGTGCTGGCGGCGCGCTGGTTTCCATGTTCGGCTATGATATTTATATCGGCTTTTCTGGCAGGACACATCATCGCGCTGCTCGGCCTGTTGGCATTGCTGGCCGGTTTCAGTAAGCCGGCTTTTTCCCTGCTTTTCCTGGCGGTGATCTATCCGATTTTACTGTATTTTCGAAGCCCGCTCAGGAAACTTTCCTGGAGAGAGTTTTTGCTATATGCCGGAGTTGCGCACCTTATCAATTGGACATGCATTTTCGCCAGCGGCCTGGCAGGGCTGAAAAAGCGCCGGCTTTTCATCTATCCCGGCATATGATCCGCAATTCTGACCGGCTTTCTGCTGTTGCGGCGTATCCAATCCCGTCTGCGCCGCCTCGCAACGAAACCGACTGAGAAAAGCGGGCTAGGCATCTCCGTGCAATGGATCTCTGCCGGCTAGCTGGCCGCAGGCTGCGGAGACGTCGTTGCCGCGGGGACGCCGGATGCTGGCGGTGATATGATTCCGGGCGAGGAGTTCCTGGAACGCGAGCACTCTTGCCGGCGGAGATGCTTTCAGCGGGATACATGGATCGGCATTCAGCGGTATCAGGTTGACCTTTTTCTGAAGGCTTTTAAGCAGATTCACAAGTCGGCGTGCATCTTCAAGCGAATCGTTGATGTTTTCAATCAGCACATATTCGAATGTGATCCGCCTTCTTTGAGCCAGAGGAAAATTCCTGCACGCCTCAAGCAGGGCTGCGATATTCCATTTCCTGTTGACCGGCATGAGCAGGTCGCGAACCGCATCGGTTGTGGCATTGAGAGAAATCGCCAGGTTCGGAATAACAGGCTCTTCCGCAAGCCGCTTGATGCCGGGCACGATCCCCGAAGTAGACAGGGTCACACGCCGAGGGGAGATGGACATGCCCCGGTCGTCGGTAATGAGACGCACGGCTTTCATCAAATTGTCATAATTATTCAGCGGCTCCCCCATCCCCATAATCACAACATTCAGCCGCTTTGAACTTGTGCCACGATCCGCCTGCATTGTCAGGATCTGGCCGACTATCTCACCCGGTGTTAAATTGCGCTGCATCGGCAATCTTCCCGTGACGCAGAAAAGACAGCCTATGGCGCAACCGACCTGCGTAGATATGCACAGAGTATCTCTCCGCTCCTCTGGGATAAAAACCGACTCGATCTTCTGCCCGGGACCGAGGTCGAACAAATATCGGCGCGTTCCGTCTTTGGAAACAAAGACTTGCTGAACGGGAAGATGCGATAGCGAATATTTGTCATTCAGCCTGGCCCGAAGCTGCCTGCCCAGGTCTGTGAACTGATTCCAGGAATGATACAGGTGTTTGTATATTCCCGCATATACCTGACGGGAACGATACTTCGGCTCGTTCAAGCCGGCGATGGCCTCCCCAATTTCTTCCAGATTTGCTCCCACTAAACTCGTGATTGCCATACCAGCAGCAACAATACCATTTTCCTCCTTCCATCTTCGAGTCCTTGCGCAAAACCTGAAGATGCCGCCATTCATTCGGAAATGCATTCGTCTGATTCGCTTTTAAGCAAACCTCCGGCTCTGCCCTCACTGTGGGACACACTTGACACTGTGGGTGTTTTCGTTCTGGTTGCAGGCAGGGATGCAGGGAAAGAGGTCCCGCTTCAAGCAAACATGCTGTGAATTATGTGGGTCGCGGCTTCAGCCGCGACAGGTTTATGCAAACAGGGGGGCAGACATAAGTAATTCTAAAATATAGGATTAATTGCGCGTCGCGGCTGAAGCCGCGACCCACATGAGTAAGTACCCCCGCAGTCTCAACTGTGGGTAACAGCAAGGACTCGCCGGTGTGATATTTACTCTGATCAGGTGTCAGGACAACTCAGGCGCGCTCGAAGAGGATTCCAGTTCCATCCGTCACCCGGACTGCACGATAGATAAAACAGCAAATTTCCGGAATTGCGCTGCGTTGCGCCACACATTGGAGTAAGGGGGAAAAGCCGGGGGCGACGAGAAACAACCTTGGAGGAGAAGAGAAGTGGATTCTGCGCCCCCGATACATGCGCAAAACGACAGGAATATTGCGGGCAAGCCAGTCAAAACAGGCAATCCCGCGGAGAAGCAACTCATTGCTCTGAATCGTGTCCACCATCAGCATCACAAGCCGATCCGATTTGTCCTGAGCCACTAAATCGATCGGACCGAAAGGGTGACAGGGGAGATGTGTATCTATGACGTGCAGCCCCTCTTCCAGAGCTGCCTCCCGGCTGCACAGCAAAGATATGATCGCGTCACGATGAACAGCCCCGCAAGTATGAAGCAGAAAAGAGGCTTCTGGCAGAGAAGTCTCGGACGAAACCTGCGCCGGCAGCGCACTCTGATGATGAACCGATTCCGGAGGCTTATCGGCCGGATCTGATATAAAGAGGTTTAGGATGTCCTCCAACCCCCGGGCCGGCCGTTTTTCACTCCGGCGGTTCTCTTCATGATGGGTGTCCATAATTCTGTGTCGGCGCCGGCGCAACAAAGCTGTTTCAGGGCCCGGTGAATTCAATCACCGAATCATTATCTCCGAACGGACTGCGTTCCACACAGCCATTTAGCGGATCCGGTTGCCAGTGCCCGTCTACTACATAACGATAGCGATACCTGCCGGGCGCCAGCTCGAGCATCTTCTGCCATACGCCGTTGCTGAACTGCATATCATAGCCTTCAGGGATCCATGAATTAAAGTCTCCCGCCAGCTGCACCTGATGTGCTTCAGGCGCGTGCAATGTGAATAAAACTCCCTCTTTTGTCGGAATAGGAGCGGAAGGCAATGAAATGCCGCTCTCTTCAAGGTCTTCCTGATCGCGCTTTTCGCGGCTCTCAAGAACAGGCATCTCGGATTCCAGCTGAATTATCTCTCCGGTCAGGTTCCGGTAATCCTCATAGCCCACGCAGCGTTTGCAGAAATCACAGATCGGTATGCCGCGGCTCGCGGCTTCCGCAAGCTTGACGCTGTATCGGATTACCGTATTCAGCACTTTGTCGCCGAGATGCTTTCGGATGTCCGCAACAACTTCTCCGGGAAATTCCGAACGCCCCGAATACAGAGTTATGAGAGCATGAGCGCGGATCACGTGTTTTTTCTTCCTCGCCAGAATATCGAGAGTTTCCAGCATCCTCCCGATTCCATGCAGCGAGAAAAAGCTCGCGTCCAGCGGAATGATCGCTTCAGAACAGGCAAGCAGCGCATTGAAAGTCAGTACTCCAATGTTGGGCGGGCAGTCGACAATGACGTAGTGATAGAGATCGCTCACATCCTCAAGAGCTTCTCGAAGCCGATTCTCACGGCCGAAGACAGAAGCCAGCTTTTCCGAAGCGGCGCTCAAAAGAATGTCCGCCGGCACCAGATCAAGGTTCGGGCGAATGCTGCGCGCCACATCGCGCAGGCGCATTCTCTGATTGTTAAGCTCCCATACCAGCACATCGGTAATAGTCGGGACCGAAGGAGAGGGATCAGGTTGAAGGCCGATGGTTGCGTGCCCTTGCGGATCCATGTCTATCAGCAAGACATTTCTGTTCTCCCTGGCCAAAAATGCCGCAAGATTGATCGCGGTAATTGTCTTACCGCATCCGCCTTTCTGATTGGCTATTGCTATTGATCTCATGGAGGCGCCTCCTGGTTAAATATGATTACCAAGGGCCAGGTGTTTGATGGGATTCTATCACTGATGGAAGTAAAAACAACTATTAGTTGGGCAAATAACTTGAATCCCCCCAATATATCGTGGCAATGATGAAAAAGGTGTCCGGCGGGATGGCTGTCTGCGACTAGCGACATCAATCTCCAGGGTGGATGATTTTGCGAAACTCACGAGGAGAATATGAATACCGGCATTCATCCAGCTGTTATTGTTTAAGGATATTTCGGCGGCAAATCCGATCGACTCATTTTTCAATAAAAGCTGTAGTAACTGCGAGCCGGAGGGAAAGGCTGTTGAATGATTCCGGGCGTCCAGATCGCCAAAACAAATCAGAGTTTCGAAGAATTTGCGATTCGTCCTTTCCGGCTTGGTTCCATTGTGGTAAGTAATACGACGGTAAGCATTTGAAGCATCCGATTATGTCCATGGACATCCAGAAGAGGGAAATGAAGAACGGCCTTGTCGTAGCAACCGAGGCGATGCCTCATCTGCGCTCCGTTTCGCTCGGCGTCTGGATCAAATGCGGATCGCGTTTCGAGGATGCGAAGAACAGGGGCATTTCCCACTTCATCGAGCATTTGCTCTTCAAAGGAACGCGGAAGCGTTCTGCCGCCCGGATCGCGGAAGCAATCGATTCGGTCGGCGGCCAGCTGAACGCCTTTACAGAAAAGGAATACGTCGGATTTTATGCCAAGGTCCTGGACGAGCACCTTCCGGTCGCCTTTGATCTTGTTTCCGATATTGTTCTCAATCCGATGTTTCCGCCGATCGAAATCCGGCGTGAACGCAACGTGATCTATGAAGAGATCAACATGGTGGAAGACAACCCGCAGGAATTGATTCTGGATCTCTTCACGGAAAGCTTCTGGAAGGACCATCCGCTTGGCAGGCCGATTTCCGGGACCAAGGAATCCGTGGCGCAGATTGCCCGGAGCGACGTGAGGAAGTTTTTCAAGAGCCACTACAATGCCGGCAACATTATCGTCGCGGTCGCGGGCAATATCCGTCATCGGGAGGCTTATGGGCTTGCGGAACGCCACTTCTCGCATCTGAAAGCGGGTGCTGCGGCGGATCCGGTCGCGCCCCCCAAAATCCATCCAAGCCGTCTTGTGCGCCATAAAGCGCATCTGGAACAAACGCACATATGCCTTGGAACCGTCTCTCCCCCGATTACCTCGGAGGAACGATATTGCGTGCATTTGCTGAGCAACATACTCGGCGGGGGCGTGAGTTCCCGGCTGTTTCAAAACATACGGGAACGGCGCGGTCTGGTGTATTCTATTTACTCGATGCTGAATCTTTATCGGGACGCGGGGTCGCTGGTGGTATATGCGGGAACTGCTCCTGAAAAGGCGCCTGTAGTTGTTCAACTGATCTTGAAGGAGTTCCGAAGCTTGCGCGAGAACCTCGTCTCATCCCAGGAATTGAAGCGGGCAAAAGAATATGTCAAAGGATCGGTGCTGCTGAGCCTTGAGAGCTCCAGCAGCCGGATGACGCATCTTGCGCAGCAGCTGATCTATTACGGACGCTTTTACAGGCTCGAAGATATTCTGAATGGGGTGGATCGCGTCACGGCGCGCGACATCAGGCGTCTCGCAAATAAGATGTTTGATAATGACACTCTGGCTCTGACTGCTTTGAGCAGCCGCGACTTGAACGCAGCAGCCATTCATATGTGACCTATGGGGCTGAGCTTTATTGTACTCGGCAGTGGAAGTTCAGGGAACGCCACGCTCGTAAGCGATGGGGAGACGCATATTCTCGTGGATGTCGGCCTGAGCG
Source organism: Acidobacteriota bacterium (assembly GCA_016929335.1). Classification (GTDB taxonomy): domain Bacteria; phylum Acidobacteriota; class UBA6911; order UBA6911; family UBA6911; genus UBA6911. The sequence continues at coordinate 40,268 of JAFGIY010000233.1, forward strand.
GCCGTGAAACCGCAAAGCGCCTGCGGGAGTGCGGCATTGAACCGGAGAGGATTTCTGCCATCGTCGTTTCGCACGAGCATGGAGATCATTGCCGCGGCGTCGGACCGTTCGCCAAAGACCTCGAAATTCCGGTATTTATGACGGATGCAACCCTGAGCGGTTCCGGAATGATCCTGGATTCAAGAAAACATCAGCGAATCCAATCCGGGGAAAGTTTTGACGTATACGGCTTCCTCTTCACGGGTTTCTCTGTGCCGCACGATTCCGCCGATCCGCTCGGTTTTGTAATCGAAAAGGACGAGATCAAACTCGGGATTGCATTGGATCTGGGGTATCTATCCAATCTGGTCCTCGAACGTCTGAAAGGCTGCGACGGCATAATTTTGGAGTCGAACCATGATGTCCGGATGCTCAAGGTCGGCCCGTATCCATGGGCTCTGAAACAAAGAGTCCTGAGCCGCCGCGGACATCTCTCCAATGACTCCGTCGCGCAATTTCTCGGGAATGACTTTGACGGGCAGGCCGCGCACATTGTGCTGGCTCATCTCAGCCAGAAGAACAATCTTCCGGAACTTGCACTGCTGTCTGCTCAAAGAGCGTTGGAAGAACGATCGGGTCTGCAGATCGGCGGGACGAAGCTCGAACTGGCTTACCAGGACAAAATCAGCAGAGCGTACCGGTATTAGATTCCCGAACTCTGAATAAAACTCTAAGGCTCGAAGGCTCAAAGGAAACAGATATGATCGACCGTTATATGCCCAAGGACTTTGAAGAGATTTGGTCGGAAGAGAATATGTTTCGCACGTGGCTTCGTGTGGAACTGGAGGTCTGCCGGGTGCTGGCTGAAAAAGGCTGGATTCCAAAGGAGTCCATGGAGGTCATCGAAAAAAAGGCCGGCTTTTCGGTGCCCCGGATCAAAGAAATAGAAAATGTGACGCACCATGACCTGATAGCTTTTACAACGAGCGTGGCGGAATACGTCGGACCGGACTCGCGTTTCATCCACTGGGGCCTTACCTCCACCGATGTCATTGACACCGCCCGGGGCTTGCAGCTGAAACAGGCCAGCGAAAAAATTCTTGCGGCGATCGATGAGCTGCAGAAAGCAATCAAAGAGCGGGCGCTGGAACACCGCAAGACTCTCATGATGGGACGGACGCACGGAGTGCATGCGGAGCTGACGACCTTCGGCCTGAAACTGGCGGTCTGGTACGACGAAATGAAGCGAAACCGCGACCGCATGCAACGTGCGGCCGAAACCGTCTCGGTGGGGAAAATATCCGGCGCCGTGGGAACATTTGCGCACCTCGATCCGGATGTGGAGGCGATCGTTTGCGAGCGTATGGGATTAAAGGCGGCGCCGGCATCCACCCAGACACTCCAGCGCGACCGTCACGCCGAATACCTGTGCGCGATTTCAATTGTTGGAAGCTCGCTGGACAAGTTTGCGACCGAAATCCGCCATCTTCAAAGGACGGAGGTTCGGGAAGCGGAAGAGCCGTTCGCTGCCGGACAGAAGGGATCTTCCGCCATGCCCCACAAACGAAATCCGGTTAAGTGCGAACAGATTTCGGGATTGTCCCGCCTGCTTCGCGGGTATGCCGTTACGGCTCTCGAGAACGTTGCGCTCTGGCATGAGCGCGACATCTCTCATTCTTCTGCAGAACGTGTGATTCTGCCGGATTCAACATCCGTGCTCTGCTATATGCTCCGGGCAATGACGAAAATTGTCTCAAAGATGGTGGTATATCCGGAGCGGATGCTTAAAAACATCGAGCTGACGCGAGGGCTTGCCTATTCCGGCCAATTGCTCCTGGACCTCACAAGGAAAGGCGTACTGAGGGAAGACGCCTATCGGTGGATTCAGCGATGCTCCATGAAGGTTTGGGACGAAAATAAGGATTTCCTTCAGGTTCTACAGGAAGATCCGGATATCACCAAGATACTTTCCCGGGCCGAGATACAGTCGGTAGTGAATCCACAGCATCAGTTGCGAAACGTGGATGCGATCTTCTCCCGAGTTTTTGCCTCGTGAGCTAAAGCAGTCGGCGGTCGATAATCGTTGGCTGAGAATCACTGCAAACTTCTTCGGGATTGGCCGGGCCGGAAGGGCGGGGGTATTCAAAATAGAGCAGGTCTCTCCGAGACAGAAAAGTGCCGCTCTGGTATAATCGTCTCGCTTGCTCGTATCCGGCAAGAGGATTTTTTTATAGGAACCGCACACAGGGGCGCAGGAAAGGAAGCAATCCACCCTTCGGTGATGCCGGATTGTGAAAATATTAGCCTGGGATGGCCCTTTCCATTAACATGGCCAAAGGATCCTATGAGGTTTGAGTAATTCAGCCCGGAACCCCGGGGCTGATTGGGTGGGACATTTTGATCGGTATAAGCCTATGACGACACTAGTAAAGAACGGAACGATTATTACAGCTACGGATAGCTATAAAGCCGACATCCTGGTAAAGAATGGAATCATTTCCGAAATCGGGAGAGAAATTTCGAAGATTGCCAGCGAGATAATCGATGCAGCAGACAAATGGATTTTGCCCGGCGGAGTGGATCCCCATACCCATGTGGATTCCCAATGCGATGGGATGACTACGGTGGACGATTTCGAAACGGGAACAGCCGCAGCTGCAGCTGGAGGCACTACCACCGTTATCGACTATGCCGAGCAATCCCCCGGCGTGTCGCTGGCTCAAACACTGGAGGAATGGAAAGCCAAAGCCGGACCTCGCGCTATCGTGGATTATGGATTCCATATGGCTCTCAGCGAAGTAAACGAGAGTATTCTGGGAGAAATCCCCGGAATTGTCGAAGCGGGGGTGACCAGCTTTCACGTTCATCTAGACGGTTGCGGTGAACGGCATATCAATGATGCAGAATTGATCGAATTTCTGCAGTGCACAAGCAACGCCGGAGCGCTTCCATGCCTGCATGCGGAGAACGGCGAAATCATAGACCTTTTCCTGCGCCGGCTTGTAGCGGAGGGGAAAACTCTCCCCAGGCATATTCCGGCTGCGCGACCGCCTGAAGTGGAGGCTCAGGCGGCTGCTCGTGCCATCAGCCTTGCGGAAATGGCGAAAACGCCGATCTACATGACCAGCCTCTCTTCAGCTCACGCGATTGAGAAAGTCAAGGCCGCCAGAGACCGCGGCACGCCCATTTACGCAGAGACCTGCTGTCATTACCTTGTGATGCCGTGCGAGCGGTATGAAGAGCCCGAAGGCATCAAATACTATTGCACGCCGCCGCTGCGTTCCGCCTGGCATGCGGACGTTTTATGGAAGGCCATGCGAAGCGGAGATATTCATACTGTCGCGAGTGAGCATAGAGCTTTCAACTATGCAGGGCAAAAAGATCTTGGGAAAGAAAATTTCACAATGGCTCCCCGCGGACTCCCGGGAATCCAGGAACGCCTTACGGCGCTCTGCTCCGCCGGCGTGCATGCAGGAAGAATTTCCGCAAACCGTTTTGTAGACCTGACCGCCACCACTCCAGCCAAACTTTTCGGGCTTTTCCCCCGGAAGGGAACCCTGGCGGTGGGAAGCGATGCGGATATGATCATATTTGATCCCAAAGCCGAAATCACGCTTTCCAAATCTATGGGATTATCGCGTTCGGACTACACTCCCTATGAAGGGATGAAAGTGCATGGCGCAACATGGCTTGTTCTTCAGCGTGGAAGAGTGATAGCCCGCGAGAGCAAGGTAATGGGGCGTCCGGGAGGAGGGGAATTCCTCTCCCGCGAAAAATTCAGCCATCCATAATAAAAGCGGCCACGAATTTCATGAACGGTATTCGTGAAATTCGTGGCCATGGATTTACTTTTCAGGCTGGGAAGACGGTTGCTCTTCCAGCCGTTTCCGCTCTTCTTTCTCTCTATCTTTCCGGGCGTCCTGCAGGTCTTCCAGTTTATCCTTTTCTTTTTGATCCATAAATTTGCGGACATTCCTCAAGGAATCCTTAAGATCCTGGGTGACTTCCTGCAGCTTCTCGTGCGTCTTCATTACGTGAGGCGTTATCAGGATGATTAATTCGCTTCTTGTGGTGTTCTTGGATGTTCTGCCAAACAGGCTTCCCAGAATCGGGATCTCCGAGAGGAAAGGGATTCCGATGCGGCCGCGATCGTCCGAATCGTGAATAAGTCCGGCAATTGCCACTGTTTCGCCATCCTTGACATAGAAAGATGTGGAAACGAGAGACTTTTTAAAACTGGGTGCATCTCCACCTTCGCCGAGGGGCACCGTGCCTCCCGGACTACTGACCTCCTGGGTGATATCCAGTGTCACGGAGCCCGACGCGGAAATTCTGGGCAAAACCAGCAGAGTGACGCCTGTTTCCCGATACCCGACATTCGTCGTACTGCCGCCGGCCGATGAGGTATAGCTGCCGCTTGGATACGGATATTCCGAACCGACGTTGATGCTTGCCTGCATTCCATCCAGAGCGAGAACAGAAGGAGCCTCAAGGATTTTCACTTTGGTTTTGGATCTTAGGGCGTCCAGTTGGAGGAGTATCTGGCGGGAATCACCGATAAAGGCAAACGTATTGGCCGACAGCTGGCCGCTCTGGAGAGAGCCGGTAGTAAGCGTCTCTCCCTTGCTGGTATCCCCTCTTCTCTGCAGGAAGGCGTTCACTCCGTAGCTTAGATCGTTGGTGAGATCCACGCTGAAAATGCGTGCATCAATGAGTACCTGCCTGGGGAGAACGTCCATTTTCCTGATGGTATCCAGGATATATGCGTAGTCGACGGCCGTTGCCTGGATAATCAGGGAGTTATTGATATCATCGACGACCAGCCGAACCGTATCCTGCAGACCGGTAAATTCTCCTCCCTGCAATATCTGGGAAGTGATAGTTCGACTAACATTGAGCTGCGGGCCCAGCCTCTGTCCCGTGCCGAACGCACCTCCCATCAATCCGCCCTGGAAACCTCCGTAGGAACCATAGCCTTGATTGGAGCCTTGATTATAGGCGCCTGAGACCGAGCCCGATTGAAAATCCCTTGAAGAGGTTCCGGATCTTCCGGAGGCGCCGGTCTGCGTACTGCGTCCACCGCTGAAAGCCGCTCCATCGCCGCCGGTCGTTCCCGTTCCGCCCGTTACTGAACTCGAAGATCCGTCACCGCCATATAGAGCAGAAAGCATCATGGCGATGCTGGAGGCGGTGGAGTTTTCCACAACGTAGACGTAAGTCTGAATATTTCTTCCCGATTCCGCATCGAGGATGGAAATCCACTTCTTCAATTCCTCAAGACCTCTTTTTGAACTGGCGATCACAAAAAGGGCATTGAGACGATCGATGGGGACAAACGAAATTCCTGTTGCAGAATCCTTGGTGCCGGCTCCGAAGATTTTTTTCAGATCCTCGGCGACATCGGTCGCGGCGTTGTATTTGATTTTGATCAGATCCACAAGGTCCGGATCCAGATAATTGTTATCCAGCATGTGGATGATATCCAGGACTCTGGCAGCGCTGTCGGTGTAATCCGTAATGATCAGCATATTCAGCCGCTCGTAAGGCATGATAACCCCGCCGTCCGTCATGAAGAGCTTAACGGGATCAATCAGATCCTTGACGGGAACAAACTCCGCGCGAATCACGTGCGTGGCCAGCCGGGAACTTTCTGAAGGCATTCGCTGCGCGCCTTGGGATGGTACGGGGGTTTTTGAGGCTGCAGGCTTCGATGGTCCGGCCGGAGCGGCCGGTCCCGATGCTTTAGGCTTCGCGCCTTCCGGCTCAGCTTTTTCTTCCGGCGTTGGTACCGGCACCTCGATTATGTCGACGCCCTTCTTCAAGGCGGACGAAATCGGCACGATCTGATAGACATTGTCCTGCCTGACGAGCGCCGCGTTGTTGTTCTTAAGGATCAGATTGAAAAGAGGGAGTATTTCCTCCTTGGACATTGGGCCCGTGTTAATGATGTTTACGCTCCCCTTAACCTCCGAATCAACGATGAGGGGTGAAATTCCGAGCGTGGTTGAGATCTGGTTGATAAAGTCATAGAGGTCTGCGTTCTCATAGCTCAACTGGACTTTCCCGCTGTCTCGCGGAACGGAAGCGGCAGCGGGAGGAATGGCCGGAGCAGGCGGAGTCGGCACAGCGGCCGGAGCGGGAACCGGCGGTTGCGCCTGTTGCGACACGGCTTCGGAAGAAGCAGCCGGCGCCTGCTGGGCTTCCTGCGTCCGCTTCGACAAACGGTCCATCATCCGCTTTCTTTCCGATTCGGACGTGGGAGCCCTTTCGGGCGCTTGAGTCGACCACGCCGCGGAGGATAAACTGCCTATGAGCAAAGCGGCCCCGATTACAAATATTGCGCTCCAGGATTGTTTGATACCGGTTATCATGTGACTTCCCTTCTTAAGAGCCCCTACGAACATCCATTATTAAAGCTGCAAAACGCTGATTTGTGTTTGTTCTTTGCCATTACGGCAAGAACGGCTATTCATCATGGCTGCATAAGCAACAGGCCATATATCATACAAGCACTTAGTCTCGATCCGGCCGGACAATGGTTCCGAACGGCGTTCGGATCACACGTCTTCCCTGAGCATCCCTTTGTTGCGCAGCAGGCGCTTGCTGCCGCGCCTGTCTTGTCGTCGCCTGCGGCGTGGTAACTGTGGTTGTGCGCTGCTGTGCCGGAGCCGGCGCGATTCCGACAGGCGGGGACGGCTGAGGCGATGAAGCTGCCGGGGCCGCGGCTGCCCGCACGGATGCTCCGGATGCGACGGTTACAGGCGTGCCTCCGCTCGATCCGCCTCCGAAAGAAACGACTCGCGTGGACAGGATAGGCGTTTTCCCTCCCTGCGACCGTTTCGAACCTTCATGCAACGGAATAATTTCTCTGCGCGTGCCGCTCTCAAGAACAATATTGGCTGTAGTGATTTCGGTGATGGTATATCCGTGAAAAACATCCCCGATCCGTTTAATCTCGGCTCGGCGAGTCTTACCCTGCTGGGGATTTGTCGGATCGATAATCGAGGCTCTTTTCTCGTTGTCCAAAATCGTTACCCCTACGAGGATCGGCTTTTGCGCAAGCGGAGGCGGTTCGGGCGGAGCCATGACCTCCAGTTTTTCTTCTTTGGTCCGGGATTCCGAAAAAACGTTATTCTCCGGAACCATGGAAAATTCAGCCGGATTATACTTTTGCGGCTGCACAGGCTTGGCTGGAGGACTTTCCGGAACGATCCTCTGTTTTGCATCCTTTACCGGCTGCAGCTTCGCAAGATCATTTTCCGAATAAAACCGGAGCATTGAAGCGCGAAGCTGCCACCCAAGCAGGCAGGTAATCACCAGCAGCAGCGTCGTAATGGCTATCCATTTTTTTGTCATATTGACCTTCTCTATCGGATGAGGATGAGCCCGCATCCTCTCAGTTTTTTCCTGCCCGGCAGATCTCTTAAGGAACAGAAAAACTGCCGCAGGATATGCAATTCCTAAATGCCGGTTGCAGGTTCCGCCTGAGGCGGTTCCACCCGTGAACTGATATAGCCGGCAATTGTGAGGCTGGGCCGGATCTCATATCTTCTCTGGATCCTGAATCCGTTAATCATGCATTCTTCAATCTTCAGATATTTTTCATGATTCTGAATGGCTGCCATAAACTGCACCAATTGATCCAGATTGCAGTTGGTGTCGATCCGGACGGAAATTCTGGTCAGCAGATCCTGAACCTTCCTCTCCGGAAGAATATTTTTGGATGTGATTTCCACTCCGCTCTGGTCGGCAAAATCTTTCAGTATCTTCTGCAGTTCAGCCCCAGCCACGTTTGGATTATCCCCCGGCAAAAGCAGGGCCATTTCTTTTTCGAGACGCGCTCCATATTGCTCGATGCGTTTTTTGAAATACTCCTCCCGGATCAGAGTCTCGCGTTGCTTAAGGAGCATCTTCTTTTTCAGCGACACATCCTGGGCGAGACTTTCCCGGTTCGGCAGCAGCAGGTTGGCCGCATAATAAATCATTACGGCCGCCGCAACACATATCCCGATGATGATAATCCTCTTTTCTCTGGAATTGATCTTCACGGATTATTTCTCCAATTTCATCTCAAAACTGAATCGGTCTTTGCCGCTTGCGGCATCCTTGAAAATGGATCCCTTTTGCACGACATCCTTCAGAAACGGCGATTTTTCCAGCTTGGAAACCAGGTCGTAAGCGGACCCACTCTGACCCCCGATCTGGATGGTCCCTCCGCGGTTGGAATAGGTAGTTAGATATGTGTCGGGAGGAAGTATCGTCGTCAGCTCCCGGAGGATTTCAAGGTTCATATCCCGGCTGCGCAAAAGCGCTTCAACCGACTGGCTTCTTTTTTCCATCGTCTCCGATTGCTTCCGGAGGGTTTGAACCTTCTGTACCGGGACTGTCAGAGACTGAATTTGCCGGTCGAGCTCATGGATCAGCTTTCGATTCTGCACTATTTTATGAACGCCAAGAGCAATCAGAAACGCCACAATGGCCAGACTCAGAATAGCGGCAGGCACATAGGCCCAGCGTGTCTGCCGGATTCTCAGAGCGGCGGGCAGAAGGTTTATCCGGATTGCCGGATGCCGGACCATGCCGGAATAGGCCAGCCCCAGCGATGCCGCAGCTTCCTGTACATGTGACCGGTTCTGCTCGGAAATTTCCCCGGGGATGACATTCTTCAGCAATTCGCAATCCTGGATTTCGGCTTTGATTTCCGGATAGGCGGATTGCGAGGCTTCGCCTGCGAGGACTATCTGCTCCAGCGTGCCTTCCGGAGCAAGGCGCATTTTGGATAAGGCTTCATCGACTTCACGCAGGATCAGATCTTTCCAGCTCTGATCGCTTTCCCTGGGAACTTCCCGGGAATACGCGATGCCGCCATGATGCAGTGCGAGCAGCTCCAGCGACGAAGGGCCCAGATCGGCGAGAATATGGGTGCTGTCCTTTTCCGGCTTCCGGTCCTGCAAAAACAGGTTGGCAAGTCCCATGGAACTTCCCAGTACCGCCACAGGTCGTATTCCGATTCCACGCAGAATCTGCAGATAGCCGTCCAGTGTCGACTGCCTTACCATGACCAGCTGGACGGAAAGTTTTTTTGCGGAAGCCGAACCGTTGAGAAGCGTGTAGTCAAAATAAAACTTATCCTCTTCCGTAGGCTCGAAGGATTGAACTTGATAGTAAACAACCTGCCTGAGATTGTCGGCTACTCCGGAAGGAAGGTCCAGGTGCCGCAAAACAATATCTTTCCTCGGTATTCCCAAAATGACGTTGTCTCTGCCAAGCCCGGCCTCCCGGAAGAACTGATTGACTTCCATCCGCAGATCTTCCAGAACGCGGTTACGGTAGTTCGCGATGCGCCTGAAATGCGTAAAAGTGCCTTTGGAAAAATAGCCCTGAAGCGAGGAAATCAACATATCTTCTCCCCGCAACTCGATTCCAACACTAGTCTTCAAATAAATCATGGCTTAAGGCCTTCATAGTCGGGAACATTTTCATTCCAATACAGCGTTTGATAGGGCGCATTCTCGCCGGTTTGATCCAGGTTAATGACTGCGCGAATGACCCGCTTAGCTTTTGATCGAGAGGCGTGAGCCGAAGCCAGGAGCGTGTATATGCCCGTTTGTTGTGTGGTGAGGTAAGACAGGGCCACGGCTCCGGGACTCCCCGGCAATTCGCGCGAGATATCTGCTGTCGTATTAAAAGGATTGGCGCGGCGCCGCTCGTAAATCATCTGGGCCGCTTCGGGCGAGATTCCCTGGACCGACATGAGCACGGGAAGCGGTGCAAAGTTTACATTAATCTGATTTTTTTCCGAATAGGTGGTAAGGCATCGGGATAATCCATATCTGTAAACAATTGAACCATCGGAAGTCCGCTCCGGATACCCGTAAAAGTATTCCGGTGTGACTCCCCGTACAAGCAGAAGCTCTTCAACAGTATCGAAAATGGCGTTTTTGGCTTTGTAGGGCGGATTGAGGGTCGCATAGTAGTCGTCCTCCGCTCCATTCAAGCGATACGACTTATCGGGATCCTTCCAGTCGAGGATCGAATCGACGATGATGTCGCCGTCTTCCTTGCCGATTCCAATCGCTTCGACAAGCCTGCGCAGCTGTTGCTCGGAAACGACATTCAAACTGATTTTTCCCGATTCGTCCTGGATATTCACCTGATAAGTTCCGCCATTTAATGTGCCTGTGACAACTCCAAGATCGATGGGGTCCGGCGCCGACTGACCCGCTGCCCGCCTTATCCGCGGCATCATCCGCTTCTGAATCATTTGGTAAATGGTAGTCTCGATCCCGGCCCGCGCCACGAAATAGGAGTCTTCCAGCGATTGCGCATTCCGGGCGGCTGCCACCTCCACGAAGCTCTCTCTGGAAAAACTCAGTGCGATAAAGGACAGCGCGGTCAGGATCCAGAGAAGAGCAATCAGGATCACGCCCCTCTCAGTCGGCAGTCGGCAGTCAGCAGTCGTTAGTACAGGATCGATAATCGCATACTCTGAACTCAACAACGGCGTTCCGTTTATCGCGGAATCACTGCCGACTGCCGACTGCCGACTACCGACTATCATCTCACCACCGCCCTTCTGGCGCCGAACGGATTGATCAGGCTTGTCTGCCGATCGAAAACCTCCGAATGGATGGGCACAACCATATGGCGATTCAGATCATTCCCTCTGGGATCGCGGGACACCATTGTTACAGAAATGGCCTCCGGCAGCCGCCTGAGCTTTACTCCGTCCCATTCGCGTACCCATGGAGTATCCCTGTTTTCCGGATCGAAATATTCGAACACGCAACTGATGAGGTTGCTGAACACAGGCGTTGCTTTGGATTGATCTGCAGACGCTTCCTGATCGCCGGGATGTCCCAGATAGCGGGCTTCCTTTTCCACAAGTGAATAGGCTCCGTTCGAGTCCTGCACAATCTCATAAATGACCAACGTGAGGCCCGGACTATCCTGAAAATGCAGCGAGTTCAGGCTGATGAATCGCATACTGGTTTCGGTGCCGCTGAAAATCAGGCGCGACGCAAGACCCTGCTGGGGGTCCGCGGGTGCTATCAGACCGTAGGTGGAAGCCATTTGTTTTCGAACCAGATCCAAAATACTCCTGTGACGCTGATTCGTATCGATGAAATCGGTCCCTCTCGACCAGGAACGTATGCTGATTCTGAAAACCGCCCACAAGCTGAGAGCCATCATCGCTACCAGCGTTACGGCAATCAGCATTTCCAAAAGGGTGAATCCCCTATCCGATTGCCTGGAAGGCTTTTTCATGGCGGTCATCATTCCGGCAATCCCCCGATCGGTCGTTGAGCGCGTCGAGGGACCAGCTTAAGCGTCTGCAGTCGATAATCGGCTGCCCTCGAATCGGCGTTGAACATCTCAACGGTATAACTGAGCAGCTTGACGGGCATGTCCCGGGGCAGATCCTGCGGTTGCACTTCCGGCGAGACGGGCGGTTCGTACTCTTCGATTTGCACGGACCAGCGCGTGCCGTCGGCAAAGTTCCCCGTAAATGCCGTGGGCTCGGAAATGGATCCGTCGAGCAGCGCCAGTTCCATGACCGCTTCGGCATGCTCGACCGTCCGAGTCCGCAGCTGCACTTTTCGTATGTTACCCAGAGATCCCGAAATCAGGGACAACGTGATTGCGGCACCGACCGCCAGGACGGTCAGCGCTACCAGGACTTCGAGGAGCGTGAATCCATGCGCGGGGCGGAATCCGCGTCCATGAAGTGCCGGCCGCCCTGCTGTATCATCAGCAGGGGTGGGCCGGATGTACCTGGTTGAATGGCGTAACGCAATCATCGAAAATTTTCTCCGGAACCGGTTTCGATACGGGCGCCGCCCGTTATCGGGTCCGAAATAATCCTGAGAAGAGAATCGGTCTTCGACTTCAGAAGCAGTTCTACTGCATCCGAGCTCCCATTGGGAAGAAAACGAACACCAACAGGACCCTCAGGGATTTCACGGCCTCCCAGTGCTATGCGATGAATTTTCACATCGGACGGCATCGCGTATGTCCGGCTTCCATCACCCAGCTCATTCGCCAGCACCAGTCTCTGGTTTTCCCGGTCCACCGTTACCTTCATTCCAATCTGCTCTGTAACCGCTTTTTCCCGCGCGAAACGGAATGTGTTCAGCACGTCGCGGCCTGTCGTTCGCAGATGAATGGACGCAGAGCCCCGCGAAAGCGACGGATACGATACCGCCAGGACTAAAGCGACTACGAGAACGACAATCAAGAGCTCCAGCAATGTGAAGCCCTGAATCTCGGATTTATTCATAGACGGTCATTTCCAGTTGCAAATGTCATCCTCATTGCCTTCGGTGCCGTCTGCTCCAAAGGAGAAGAGATCGAAGTCGAGGTGTGTCCCCGGACAGCGGTAGGCATAAGGCCTGCCCCAGGGATCCGCCGGCAGCGCTTTTGCCAGATACGGTCCCTTCCATGAGTCCATGTTTCCCGGATTCCGTACCAGGGCTTCCAATCCCTCAGCCGATTCGGGGTAGCGGCCCACATCGAATGAGAACAGCTGCAGTGCGCCTTCGAGTTCCTTTATCTGTATCTTGGCGATCTGGTCTTTTCCCTTTGCAAGTTTATTATAAACATTCGGCGCCACAACTGCGGCCAGCAACCCGAGAATCACCAGCACGACAATAAGCTCGATAAGTGAGAATCCCTTCTCCGATCGCCGCTCCTCAAAAATCATCCCCATGTTTTCCTCCTGACCGACCCTCGCAAAGTTTTAATCGTCAATCGTAAATCGTAAATCGTCAATTCTACAGGGGTATGTCGTTGATGCTGAATATTGCCATGAGCATCGAAACAACGATGGTTCCAATAACGATTCCCATCAGCAGAATGAGAGCCGGCTCAAAAAATGCGATAAGGTTTTTAATGCTGTTACGGACTTCCACATCATAAACGTCACCCACTTGAATCAACATACTGTCGAGTTTTCCCGACTCCTCTCCGACCTCAATCAGGTGCATCGCCAGCGGGGGAAAAACGCCGCTCTGCTTCATCGGTTGGGCGATGCCCTCGCCCTTTTTGATGCCGATACGTATAGGCTCAATAGCCGTTGCGATGCTCTGGTTTCCCAGAATGTCCCGCACGATGGTCATGGCCTGGAGCAGCGGGACTCCCCCGTGAAGCAGAGTGCCCAGCGATCTCGAAAAGCGCGCGACTTCAATTTTTCGCAGCACTGTTCCGACAAGCGGGAGGCGAAGCAGCCAGCGGTCCCATTTCATCCGTCCATCTTCGCTTTCCCGGAAGCGCTTGAAATAGTAGCCGGCAAGGAAAATGACTATCAGGACGAGCCACCAGAACCCCGAGAGGAAACTGCTCAGTCCCGAAAGAATAGCCATCGGCAGCGGGAGAGGTACTCCCATATCCTGGAAAATGGAGGCAAAGCGCGGGATAACGAAGAGCGTCAAAATTGTAATGCTGGCGATGGCGACAGCAGACAGCAACACGGGATAGATCAATGCTCCGATGATATAAGATCGCAGCTCATCGCTTGACACAAGATAGGTGGCCAACCGGCCGAGTATTTCTTCGAGCACTCCTCCGGCTTCGCCGGCTTTGACCATGTTGATGTAAACCTTCGGGAAGACGGCAGGGTGTTTAGCCAAAGCCTCTGAGAACGATTTGCCGCCTTTGACTTCCTTCAGCACATCCTGAACAACCTCCGACATGGCCGGACTTTCAGCGAGCTGGCTGAGAACCGCAAGGCTGCGATCCAGCGGGAAACCGGCGCGCACGAGGGTATGCAATTCCTGCGTAAAGACCAGAAGGTCCTTGCGCCGGGTTTTTTTTCGTTTCCAGGGCAATTCAATTTCCCGCGAGAGGATCGTCTTTTTGGCCGTCGAACCTATCCGGACAGGGAGGAGCCCCATTTCCTGAAGCTTCAGAGACACCGCACCGTCATCAAAGGCTTCCATGACGCCTTCGACGATTTTCCCTTCCATGGTACTTGCCCTATAGTTAAATGCCGGCATCGTTCATCCTGCTTTTAATTCGTGAAATTCGTGGCTGCTTCCCACCGGATCAGGCCTCTTCCTGCGTTACCCGAAGAACCTCGGAAATGCTGGTTACTCCCTGTCGCACCTTCAGCCATCCATCGTCGCGGAGCGGACGCATGCCGTTTTCGATCGCCTTCTTTCGTATCTGATTGGAATCCGCTTTTGCTACCGTCAGCTTGCGAATGTCGTCCGTGACGTTCATGAGTTCATAAATGCCCACGCGGCCGATGAAGCCCGTGTTGCTGCACTGCTCGCATCCGCGACCTTCATAAAAATGATTCGGCCCGCTTCTGGGATCTCCGCGCCTGAAACCGATTTCATCCAGCATTTCGGGCACCGGAAAAACTTCCATTTTGCAGGAAGGACAGATAACCCTGACAAGCCGCTGGGCCAGAACTCCCAGCAATGAAGACGCGATCAGATAATCTTCCGCTCCCATGTCGATCAGGCGCGTAATAGCGCTTGGGGCATCGTTGGTATGCAGCGTTGAAAATACCAGATGGCCGGTCAGAGCGGCGCGGATGGCAATTTCAGCCGTTTCCAGGTCCCGGATTTCCCCGACCATGATGACATCCGGATCCTGCCGGACGATATGGCGGAGGCCCGAAGCAAAGGTCAGCCCGATCTGGGAGTTTACGTGGATCTGGTTTACTCCGTCGATCTGATACTCGATCGGGTCCTCGATGGTTATGATCTTCTTGTCCGGAAGATTGATTGTGGTCAGCGCACTGTAGAGCGTGGTGGTCTTCCCGCTGCCCGTAGGCCCGGTCACCAGAAAGATCCCGTGCGGGCGGCGGATCAAGGATTCGAATTCGCGCAGAGAGTCCTCCGGGAAACCCAGACGGCGAATGTCGTACAGGCTCGTGTTGCTCTTGTCCAGAATACGCATCACAACGCTTTCTCCGTAAAGCGTGGGGAGAGTTGAAACGCGCAGGTCAATGTCTTTTCCGAGGACCTTCAGTTTAATCCTTCCGTCCTGGGGCAGGCGCCGTTCCGCGATATTGAGCTTCGACATGATTTTTACGCGGCTGATAAGAGCGGCTTTGAGTTTTTTGGGAGGAGACTCGACGTCATGCAGGATGCCGTCAATCCTGTAGCGCACCTTCAGATCTTTCTCAAACGGCTCAATGTGAATGTCGCTTGCGCGGCTTTCGATAGCCTTGGAAATCAGGAGGTTAACCAGGCGGATCACGGGAGCTTCGGAGGCCAGATCCTTCAGTTGCTCGATATCTTCTATCTCATCCGAAAGACTTTCGATGTTTCCTTCATCGATGCCCTCGATAATCCTTCCCAGCGTGCTGGCTGCCGAACCATAGAACTTTTCGAGAACGTCCATGACTTCACTTTCGGCGGCAAGCACGGCTTTCAGCTGATACCCCGTCGATTGCCGGACCGAATCCAGTGTGGCCGCATCCAGCGGATCGGTCATTGCGAGCGTGAGAACGTTCCCTTCCAGCGCTATCGGGACGAACTTGCACTGCTTCATAAACCGAAAAGTCAGCACGTTGTCGAGTATCGGAACCGGCGGATAATCGGCGGCGGAAACAGCCGGGATCCCGAGATGCTCTGATACGACGGCGAGACAATCTCTTTCCGACACATAACCGAGATCCACAAGAAGCTTGCCGATTTTTTCCCGCGATTCCGACTGGAGATTCAGGGCCGTCCGCAACTCTTCTTCATCAATCAGTCCGCGCTCCAGGAAGACTTGACCGATGAGCTTTTTGGATTTGAGAGCTTCGACTTTAATACTCAACGATTTTCATCCTTTGTTTAAATTCCTTTAATCGATCGGGTCTCTGCCCAAGTTCATCCAGATCTTTCTTGAGAGTACTCATGATTATGGTCTTATTCTCATTGGTTTCCCCAGGGATATTGCGGTCCTCGACAAACGCGATGATGGCAATGCGCTCATCCTTCCGGAGCTGGGGGAAAATATCACCACTATTCTGCAGCACCTGAACCAGCTTCTCCTTCAATTCCTCAATGCGCTTCGCCTTCACTTCCGAAGAATATGCCCGCCGGGTGCGAACCTGACCAAAGGGCGTTTTGATCACCGCGCGGTGAATATTGACGAGAAAAGTAAAACTGACTCCATATCCCTGGAGATACACTCCCTTGGCTTTCTGCACCACCGCAAACGGGTTTTCACTGAAGCTGCTGTTGATAACCGCATTAATGGCATCCTCAAATTTCAGGATACCCTCGCGCGCGGCGGCATAATCCGCGTGGGTATCCGCGGCCTCCTGGCTTCCCCCGAAGGTGTGAATTGCGAATGGGAATCCGAAAGCGCATAGCGTTAACAATAGCAGAACGCTGTGCCTGGAAGCCATTTTGATAATGCCCGGTATCTTCATGTAATGCCTCGCGAGTGTCTTGAGATCAATTTCCATTTTGAATCAAACTCCTGTTGCTGCGGACATATTGCAGATCCATCCAACGATCCTGTTCAACCGTATCCAGCATTTTAAGGATCATCAGTCGGCTGGTTTCGCTTATCCGGATCTCGCTGTCGTTCATAATAGCCTCGACTTCCGATTTCGTGTAGTAATCCCGCGCCGGTTCCTGTTCTTTAAAGAGCCCTGTACTGAAGCTGAATCCTTCGCGGTTCCAGGATATCCGGGTGTTTGCCAGCGCAAGGAAACATATAACAAGCATTGCCGCGATGGCCGCGTATCGAAGATACTTCCAGGGGAATTCCCGGGATGAGGCTGGTGCATATCCGGCCATTGCCACATTCCTCGGAGGAGCTTCATCTTTCCAAAGCTTCAGGTATTTCCGCGTATTCCTCAATTCCTCCAGTTCCTTGCGGCAGGCGGGGCAGATTCTAAGATGCTCCTGCGCTTCGATACTGTCAGGCGAATCACCGCCTTCATCATAAATAAGCTCAATGAGATGATCTCGGATTTCATCGCAATTCATATCGGTTAATCCTTTTCCGTTCCCAAAAACCTATGATTCTCCCAACCTGATGCCCAAGCGTTTCAGGTTACGCTGCACGCCTCGCAATCCGTGGTAAAGGCGTGACTTTGCGGTGGATAGAGGGCAGTTCATCACATTCGCCAGTTCTTCCAGGCTCAGTCCTACGTATTCCTTCAATACTATGGCTGTCCGGTGGTCCTCACTGAGATCTGCCAATGCCTTGCGGACGATATCCAGCGCTTCCAGTGATTCACTGCCGTTGGAAGCTGCAGGTATATTTTCCAGAAGCTCAGCAGCATCTCCGGTGCGATCAGAGGCCGGATCCAGAGCGAGAAGGTTGGAAGATCGGGATTTTCGCCGGGCTCGGCAGTGGTTCAGCGTGATTTTGTAAAGCCATGTTGAAAAACTGCCCGGTTCACGAAGGCTTCGAATGGATCTGAAAACCGAAAGGAATGTTTCCTGGACGATATCCTGGGCGTCCTCGCGGTTGCCCAGCATATGCCAGGCTAAATTGTATATTTTCCTTTCCCAATGCCGGACGATCCTGTTGAATGCCTCTTCTTCCCCTTCGAGAAATCTTCGAACCACCTCCTCGGTTTCCGCCATGTACAGATTCCTCGATTGGATTCCTCCATAAAACCCGCCGGTATTAGGGATATTTTAGCCCACCGAAAAGTCTAAACAAATTGACGATTTTAGATTGACGATTGAAAAAATACATCTCATTAGAGGCTCGGATCCAGCTCAAAAGGTCTGTTTTCAATCGTCAATCGTCAATCTAAAATCGTCAATCAGTCTGCTTGAGCCCTTACAGCTCTGTACGATAGTTGGGGGCTTCCTTGGTTACCAGAACGTCGTGCACATGGCTCTCTTTGAGCCCGAAAGATGTGATCCGCAGGAATCGAGAACGGGTTTGCAGTTCTTCGATATTGCGGCATCCGCAGTATCCCATGCCCGCACGGAGGCCTCCGGCCAGCTGCGGTATCATGATTTCCACGCTGCCCTTATAGGGAACCATTCCCTCGACTCCCTCAGGAACCAGCTTCCCTTCGAAGAAGGCTCCCTCCTGGCCGTAGCGGTCGCGGCTGCCCGCTTTCATTGCTTCCAGAGAGCCCATTCCGCGATAAACTTTATAGCTTCGGTTTTGATACAGGATTGTTTCTCCGGGGCTTTCGTCGGTTCCGGCGAGAAGCGATCCGATCATGACGGAGTCGCCGCCGGCGGCAAGCGCCTTGGCGATATCTCCGGAGAACTTGATGCCTCCGTCGGCGATGACGGGAATTCCCGCACGACGGGCAACTTTTGAGCAATCCATAATTGCGGTAATTTGCGGAACGCCGGCGCCGCTCACGACTCTTGTTGTGCAGATCGATCCCGGTCCTATGCCGACCTTTATGGCGTCTGCCCCGGCTTTAGCAAGCGCTTGAGCGGCTTCTTCGGTGGCGATGTTGCCGGCAATCAGATCCAGCTCGGGGAATTTCTGTTTCACCTGTTTCGCCGCCTCCAGGACCCGGGTGGAGTGACCATGAGCCGTGTCAATCACCAGGACATCCACGCCGGCTTTACATAGCGCCGCTGCTCTTTCAAGATAATCGCCGGTGGCCCCGATCGCCGCGCCGACTCGAAGCCGGCCCAGCTTGTCTTTACATGCATTGGGATAGGCGATCTTTTTTTGAATATCCTTAACGGTGATCAGCCCTTTAAGACGGTATTTGCTGTCTACCACGGGAAGCTTTTCCACCCGGTGGCGATGGAGAATGCTTTCGGCCTCCTCCAGCGTTGTTCCCACCGGCACGGTTATAAGATTATCCTTCGTCATCAGTTCCGAGATATTAATATTCAGGCGGGTTTCAAACCTGAGATCCCGGTTCGTCAGGATCCCGACCAGCTTGCCGTTTGATGTGATCGGCAGGCCCGAAATTTTGTACCTCTTCATGACTTCCATAGCTTCGTGAATCTTCTGATCGGGAGACATCGTAATCGGATTTACGATCATCCCGCTCTCGGACCTTTTTACCCTATCGACTTCATCCGCTTGGCCTTCGATAGTCATGTTTTTGTGGATAATACCCATCCCGCCCTGCTGGGCCATGGCAATAGCCATCCGAGAATCTGTGACCGTGTCCATCGCGGCGCTGAGAAGCGGGAGGTTTAAGGGAATATTCCTGGTCAGCCTGGTCGTTATGTCAACTTCGGATGGAAGCAGATCGCTTTTAGCGGGTTCCAGCAAAACATCGTCGAATGTTAGGGCTTCTCTAATATTTGCATCTCTGACCATTTTTCCCCCGTTTTTTAAGGGGCAGAGGAAGGGGAAAAGGGGTATAGGCGCAGAGGGGTGAAGCGAATAAGGAACTTATATCGAGATGCGATTTTTCCTTTTACCCCTCTGCCCCTCTGCCCCTTTACCCCTTTCCCTGCTTTATGTTACCTGCCATGACACTTTTTATACTTCTTGCCGCTGCCGCAGGGGCAGGGATCGTTTCTGCCTACCTTTACCTGGTCACGCTTTGACGGACCTGAGCCGGTTCCATCCGCCGAACTGTACACCAGGTTCTGTTCTCTCTGCGCTTTGCGGCGTGCTTCTTCACGCTCCTTTTCGCGAGCTTCATGTTCTTCCTGGCTGATCGGCTCGAACAGGTAAAGGAAGCGGATTGTCTCCTCTTCAATGCGGGACCGAAGCTCCTCGAACATGCTGAAGCTTTCCTTTTTATATTCGATTAACGGATCCCGTTGTCCGTATCCGCGAAGCCCGATTCCCTCTTTCAGGTGATCGAGAGACCAAAGGTGATCCTTCCATTGCGCATCCAGCACCTGCAGCATAAACATGCGTTCCTGAAAGCGCATGTATTCAGAACCGAACCGCTTTTCCTTTTCCTCGTAAATTGTCCGGACCTTCTGTGACAGCTTTTCCGCCAGTTCTTCGTAGGTCAATGTCTTGAGGTCGAAACCAAGCTGAACCATATCGAAGCCGAACTGATTCCCCAGACCGACCCGCAAGCCTTCCATGTCCCACGTGTCGACGGCTTTCTCCCTGGGAGCATATTGGCCCACGAGATCCATCAGAATATCTTCCGCGAGCTCCCGGACGTAATCTTTCTGATCCGCTCCTTCCAGAAGCTCCCGCCTGATGGCGTAGATGGCTTCCCGCTGCTTGTTCATCACGTCATCGTATTCGAGCAGGTGTTTGCGGATTTCGAAGTTCCTGGCTTCGACCTGTTTCTGAGCCCTTTCGATCTGGCGCGTGATGAGCTTGCTTTCAATCGGAACGCCTTCATCCATTCCCAGCGATTGCATGATTCCCGAAATTCGGTCGCTGGCAAAAATCCGCATGAGGTCGTCTTCCAGGGAGAGATAAAAACGGGAAGAACCCGGATCTCCTTGCCGCCCGGACCGCCCGCGCAGCTGGTTATCGATGCGGCGTGCCTCATGCCGTTCAGTTCCCAGGATGTGCAGGCCGCCCATTGCCACGACTTCGTCGTGTTCTTTGGGGCTGACTTCCAGCCAGTGTTTGTGGATGCGCTCATATTCTTCCTTCGGCGCTGTTGCAGCATCCAGATTTTTTTCGCGCAGGGTTTGCATCGTGAGAAATTCAGGATTGCCGCCAAGAAGGATATCCGTTCCACGTCCGGCCATGTTGGTAGCGATCGTCACGGCTTTCCTGCGTCCGGCCTGCGCGACGATTTCGGCTTCTTTGGCGTGGTACTTGGCATTCAGAACGACGTGAGGAATGCCATTCCTTTTGAGCAGCGTACTCAGCTTTTCCGATTTCTCAATCGAGATAGTGCCGACGAGGACCGGCCTTCCATTCTCGTAAAGCTCCTTGATTTCGTTGACGACGGCGTTGTATTTCTCGCGCTCTGTCCGGTAGATGACGTCGGGATATTCCGTGCGGATAAGCTGCCGGTTGGTGGGAATGACATTCACTTCAAGCTTGTATATCTTATAAAACTCTTCCGCCTCGGTCTCGGCTGTACCGGTCATGCCGGCCAGCTTCTTATACATCCGGAAATAGTTCTGGAAGGTAATGGTGGCGAGGGTCTGATTTTCTCTCTCGATCTTGACGTTTTCTTTCGCTTCCAGTGCCTGGTGCAGGCCGTCGCTGTAGCGGCGTCCCGGCATCAATCTACCGGTAAACTCGTCGACGATGACGACCTCACCGTCTTTGACCATATAATCGACGTCCCTTTTGAAGAGCAGGTGTGCTTTCAGAGCCTGGTCGATATGATGCTTCCACTCCATGTTTTGAGGCTCGAACAGATTGCCGACTGCAAGGAGTTTTTCAGCCTTTTCCACCCCCTCCTCAGTCAGGTTGACGGTCCGGGCTTTTTCATCGATCTGGAAATCGATATCGCGCCTCAGCCTTGGGACAATGCGATCGACCTTGTAGTACTTGTCGGTGGATTCTTCCGCCGGCCCCGAAATGATCAGAGGCGTTCGCGCCTCGTCGATGAGGATGGAGTCGACTTCATCGACGATGCCGTAATGGTATCCCCGCTGGACACAGTCCCGCAGGTCGTATTTCATGTTGTCGCGGAGATAGTCGAATCCAAGTTCGTTGTTTGTCCCGTAGGTGATGTCGGCGGCATAGGCGATTTTGCGTTCCTCGTCCGTCAGAGGATGCTGGATGCAGTTGACGGTCAAGCCGAGCGCCCGGTAAATATTGCCCATCCATTCGGCGTCGCGGCCTGCCAGATAATCGTTGACGGTGACGATATGGACACCCTTGCCCTCCAAGGCGTTGAGGTAAGCCGGAAGGGTTGCGACCAGTGTTTTTCCTTCACCGGTCTTCATTTCCGCAATACGTCCGCGGTGCAGAACGACACCCCCGATAAGCTGGACATCGAAGTGGCGCATGTTCAGTGTTCGCTTGGAGACTTCCCGGACAGTGGCAAAGGCTTCCGGGAGAAGGTCGTCCAGCGGCTCTCCGTTAGCGAGACGTTCGCGGAATTTCGGCGTAAGTCCGGCCAGCACCGAATCGGAACGGCGAACCATCTCCGATTCCAGTGCGTTGATCCGCTGCACGATGGGAGCGATCTGCTTGAGATCTCTATCGTTTTTGCTGCCCACGATTTTGGTGAGAATGGCACTGAACATTGGAGATTATCTCCGGATGGGTATAAATGCGATAATCTAACAGATAGGGGCACGGGAGTCAATGTAAGGGATAGAGGGTAAAAGGGGTAGAGGGGTAAAGGGGTATGATGATGGTGAGCACGGTGATTATTGAGTCCCCCAAAATTTAGCGGTACGTTTTAGACCTCGACTTGGACTTGGACCTGGACCTTGACTTGGACCGAGCTTTCCCAAACCCGTCCATGTCCAAATCCTTATGAACTGCAGCAATAATCTGCAGGTCTCAACAAAAAGATTCCATCACCCCTCCACCCCTTTTTCCCTCTCTCCCCCTATGCCCGGCGCCGCATGGAGGCAAAAGATCAAGCCACCGGTTCCAATTAATCCGCATTATTCTTGAGTCAATCCTGCAGTTCCGGCAATACGTCCGGTCTCAACGACTGGAGAAAAGGTGCGACAGGAAAGATGCCGGGGAGGTCTGGTTCTCAACAAAGTGTCGCCCAGCTGCTATTTCTGATAGGATGGAGAGAAGATTACACTTAAAAAATCCCGAATCGTCTGCGCATCATTAACTTCCTTTTTGGAGGAACTGGGAATCGGTTCCTTTAAAATAAACATATTGATTGCATCACCTCGAGAAATGTTCACAGTGTACAAGAAGCAATCAAAGCAATACCTTTCAAAACCGGCCGCTTTGTCCGGCGCCATAGTCCCCACCTTCTCCATGGACCGGATGAATCTCTCCAGTGTTGCCGGCTGTACGTGCCGGACTTTGCCTGTCTCCTCAATGACCTTGCCGTCGGCAAAAATATAGATTTGATTATCCACGCCTGCATATCCGCCTGTGCGTTTGATCGTTATGACAGGCGCATTTGGATTTTCAGATCGGGATTGTTCAGGAAAACACGAAGCAAAAATTGCGATCAAAATAATAAGTACACCGGCCATAACTGCCTCCTTCATAGAGATATAACGCGCAGGATGTGTCCTGTCTTAGAATAAAATTTGCTCTTCACTGCATTGTATTTTACATGCGAGGGAAAAAGAGATAACGCTGCATGAGCTCAGCGAGAGGCTCGCAAAGATGGCCGAACAGTAAATGGAAAAAGGAACGAAGGAATAGAGTCCGTCCGCTATTAAAATATCTTCTTCCCTTTACCCTTCTACCCCTTTACCCCGTTATGCCTCTCCCCCCCTCTCCCTCCATTTGGAACTTGACTTGTCGGGGGGCCTGACGGATCTTGGAAACCATGATTAACACCATACGAAATGCTGTAACCGACAGCCTTGAGCTTAAAAAAACCTTTTTCAGCGACAATGAAGAGCTTATTGCCGGAGTGGGCAGGGAAATCTGCTCTGCATTGGAAAACGGCAATAAGGTTCTCCTTTTTGGGAACGGTGGCAGCGCTGCGGATGCCCAGCACATTGCGGCGGAGTGGGTAGGACGGTTTATGCGTGAGCGCCGGCCTCTTCCGGCCATTGCTTTGACAACCGACACGTCTATCCTGACGGCAGTTGGAAACGATTACGGATTCGACCAGATCTTCGCCAGGCAGGTGCGTGCTCTGGGACAAAAGGGCGATGTTGCCATAGCAATTTCGACTAGCGGCAATTCGCCGAATGTTCTACTGGCCGCGGATGCCGCGCGGGAAATGGGGATGATTACGGTAGGGCTGACGGGCAGGGACGGCGGCAAGCTGGGTTCCAGAGTGCAGTATCACTTGAATGTTCCGCATAGGCTTTCGGCGAGAGTTCAGGAAGTCCATGGCATGATCGGCCACATACTATGTGAGCTGGTGGATAAATATATGAAAGGATTGTAATCGTTCATGTCCAAATATCGGATTCAGCCTTTCGACATCGGTTCGACTAAAACCTATCCTCTGGGAAGCAGACAGAGCAAGGTAACGATAGATCTATTCGGGCGGCCACATGAAAAAGGGGGTACGGTTTCGGAATTTCTGAAGGGCCTTCCCGGCATCCTCGCTTCTCAAAATCTGAAGGACCTTGCTCACGCAATCATTGCGGCACGCAGCAACGGGAATAACATCATCTGGGGCATGGGCGGTCACGTCATCAAAACGGGGCTTTCACCGATTCTGATTGACCTCATGGACCGGGGGCTGATTTCGGCGCTGGCATTCAACGGATCCTGCCTTATCCACGATTTCGAGATCGCCCTTATCGGTTCAACCAGTGAGGATGTGGAGGCGCAGCTGCAAACCGGGGCCTTCGGGATGGCGGAGGAGACAGGCCGGGGAATTAACCAGGCAATCCATGAGGGAGTGGCCGATGGGCTTGGCATTGGAGAGTCGCTCGGACGCTATCTGGCCGAACTGAATCCTCCTTACGGCAAATACAGTCTGCTGTTGCAGGCATACCTCCGCAACCTGCCCGTAACCGTTCATGTGACTATCGGCGCGGATATCATTCACAACCACCCGAGCGTGTCGCCGGCGGCGATAGGAGAAGGGACGTATCGCGATTTTCGCCTCCTCGCAAGCCTCGTCGCAGGTTTGAATGAAGGGGGCGTATATCTGAACTGCGGTTCCGCTGTTACTCTGCCCGAAGTCTTCCTGAAGTGCGTGACGCTGGTGCGCAACAGCAACCTGCCCTTGAAGAGCTTCACAACCGCGAACCTTGATTTTATCCAGCACTACCGTCCCACTGAAAATGTGATTAAACGGCCTGTAAAAAACGGAGGACGAGGAATCGCCATCACGGGACACCACGAAATCACAATCCCTCTGCTTGCTGCCTGGCTGGTCGAACTCTCCCCCTACACCAGGAACGACAGCTGACCTGAATTTCTTAAGTCCGGAAATTCCATGAAGTATTTTGACTGTTCTTAGAGTTGAATCAACTCTAAGTCTCCAAGAAAAGATCCCGGTGTTCCCTTTCTTCAGGAATGCAGTGCCAACCGCTTTGAGCGTTTCAACCACCAGGCCTCCGGCTCTGTGGAAGGATGCTTACCTAACCTGTGGATTGGATGGATTGACGGGCAGGCCGACGTTGGACTGGAGCTTTATAAGAAGCTCGGCGTTCTTCAGAAATTCAATAAAGCGCTCATCGTTCCGGATGGGATCGAAGTCGGGATTTTTGCCGATCGCCTTGATATCGGTAAATCCATTGGTAATTGCCAGCTTCAAATTCTCTATGGCTGCCTCGGTATTCCCCGCGCGAGCAAAAAGACGCGCTATGAAATAATTCTTTTCCTTCAGCGAGCTTCCGGCGCTTGACAGGCTGACCGCACTGGGCCTGGAAAAGATATTGGGATCCAAAGCCAGGCTCTTGCGCCATTCCGCCATCGCTTTATCATATTTCTTTTTTTCCAGGTAAAGGGATCCGAGATTCATATGGAAGGACGCCTCATCCGCCTTCAGCGCGATGGCTTTCTTAAATTGCTTCTCAGCCCTTTTGTAATACTGCTGCGCGAACAATACGGATCCCAGATTATTGTATGGATAGGGGTACTTGGGATTGATCTCCATGGCTTGACGGAAAGCCTGGCTGGCATCCGAATAATATCCAAGCTGAGAAAAGGCAATTCCCATCCGGTTATACAGATATTCGCTATAGGGATTCAAGCTTCGCGCTTCGATATACTTGATCAATGCAGCATAGGTTTCTTTGCGCTCAAAAGCCAGATCTCCTTCTTTTATCAGCTCATTCGCACGAGCGATGTCTTCGGGTGAAATTGGGACGCGGACCATTTTCGGAGAGCAGCCGATTAAAAATAAACTAAAAAGGAAGAACAGCAAAGGTGGTCTAAGGATGCGTGAAAAGGTGCCTTGTATGGATGTCCGCGCCTTAAGGAAGCAGATATTGTGGGCGGCCCTCATAAAGGAATACTAAGCTTGGCCCGCGGGCCAATCAAGTGCATTGACTGTACAACCCCGTTTATAAGGTACCGATGAAACTCGATGCGTCGATCTTAAAATTTAAATCGCGTTCGAGAATGATGAAGTTGACCGGCACCGAATAGGTAACCAGGATATGAAGCTGGCCGGCGAAGCGGTCTACTTTGACATTTTCCTTTTCAACCCGGATTTCGTTCTTCTTCGCCAGGACCAGGATTTCTTTGACGATCGTTTCATTATCAAAGAATCGAGCTCCTGCCCGACTGGCCGTCGTCTTAATATCATTTTCGAAATTGAAATTTTGATAGTAAATTGGGACAAGCACGATCCCCAGATATATCGCTGCGGCAATAAGGGCGATGCTCAACATGCATCCGATCATGCCTTTGCCTTCGGAACTGCGCAGACGATGGAAGGTGTTTTTATTCATACTCGCAATTCTCCCGGGGGATTCTCTTTAAATCGGCGCAACAGCCCGCAATCATTAAATCTTAGTATATCCAGCCTGAATTTGCCCGCAACCGGCTGCACCCGCACGAATCTACGGTAACATGAAATCCATAAGAAACACAAAGAGAAGCAGTTGTTAGTGAGATTTGTTTTTACTAACGATTAACGACCGCTTCCTTCACTCGACCTTAAGGATGGCAAGGAATGCCTCCTGCGGTATCTCCACTTTTCCCAAACGCTTCATCCGCCTCTTGCCTTCCTTTTGCTTTTCAAGAAGCTTTCTCTTCCTGGTGATATCGCCGCCGTAGCATTTTGCGAGGACGTTCTTTCGCATGGCCCGAACCACTTCACGGGCGATGATTTTGCTGCCGATTGCCGCCTGAATAACGACTTCGAACATCTGGCGGGGAATCAGCTCCTTCATTTTTTCGGCCAGCGCTCTGCCTCTGGCGGTCGCCGTATCCTGGTGAACGATGAGAGAAAGAGCATCCACGGGTTCTCCGCCGACCAGGATATCCAGTCGCACCAGGCGGGATTCCTGGTATCCGCAGAAGTGGTAATCCAGTGATGCGTATCCGCGCGATGCCGATTTCATGCGGTCGTAAAAATCCAGAACGATCTCATTTAAAGGAAGCTCGTAGGTAATGAGGACTCTGTTTCTCGTGATGTACTCGAATCCTTTCTGAACTCCCCGCTTTTCTTCGGCAAGCTTGAGAATCGGCCCGACATATTCGTCGTTGGTGAGAATCATCGCCTTGATCACCGGCTCTTCAAACTTTGCAATCTCACCCGGCTCCGGAAGCTTGGAGGGATTATGGATTTCGAGGACTTCGCCTTTCTGAGTCGTTATCCGGTAGCGCACGCCCGGTGCGGTAGTGATCAGCGAGAGATTGAATTCGCGCTCCAGGCGCTCCTGCACGATCTCCATGTGAAGCAATCCGAGGAATCCACAGCGGAAGCCGAAACCGAGCGCACCCGATGTATCCGGCTCATAAAAAAAGGCTGAATCATTCAGCTGCAGTTTTGAGAGTGCATCCCGCAGAGCTTCATAGTCTGCATTATTTGTCGGGTAAAGGCCGGCGAACACCATGGGCTTGATTTCCTGGAAACCGGGGAAGGGTTCGGAGGTAGGCCGCGCATTTTCGGTGATCGTGTCGCCGATTTTTGTGTCCGCCACCCGCTTGATATTGGCTATAACGTAGCCGACTTCGCCCACCGACAGCTCATCCACATCCACGTATTTAGGAGTGATAACGCCGACCTGCTCGACGGTAAATACCTGCTGCGTACTTACCATCCGGACCTGCTGACCTTTGCGGATCGTTCCGTCGATGACGCGCACCAGCACAATCACTCCCCTGTAAGAATCGAACCATGAATCGAAAATCAGGGCTTTGAGCGGATTGTCGTATTCCCCGCGAGGCGGAGGGAGCCGGTGAACGATAGCCTCAAGGATTTCCTCGGTGCCGATTCCTTCTTTGGCGCTGGCCAGAATCGCGTCCCTGGCGTCCAGGCCGATGATGTTTTCAATCTGATCCTTGATTCTCGGGATTTCGGCGCTCGGCAAATCTATTTTGTTGATAACCGGGATGATTTCGAGGTGATGATCCAGTGCCAGATAAGTGTTGGCCAGCGTTTGCGCTTCCACTCCCTGGGCCGCGTCGACAACCAGCAACGCCCCTTCGCAGGCCGAGAGGCTGCGGGATACTTCATAGGAAAAATCGACATGCCCGGGAGTATCGATAAGGTTCAGGACATAATCTTCCCCGTTTTGCGCTCGATAGTTCAGCCTCACGGAATGCGCTTTGATCGTGATGCCCCGTTCCCGCTCCAGGTCCATCGCATCCAGAACCTGATCCGCCATTTCGCGCTTCGTAAGCGCCCCGGTCCGTTCCAGAAGACGGTCGGCCAGCGTAGACTTGCCATGGTCGATGTGCGCAATAATGGAAAAATTGCGTATATGGCTTTTATCCTTCAGCACCATCCAATCCTCGATTCTCCCAACGATACAGGCTAGTAACTATACCGCCAAATAGCTCAAATACAAGAACGCCACGGATTGCACGGATCTAAAAATAAATATTCTCCGTGCAATCCGTGGCGTTCTTGTTTTTCAGGTATAATGAACAACTTGCGATGACCAAGAAATCCTCAACCGACAAAGATCTGACCTATTCAAATATTTCCTACGGGAAAGCCCTTATTCACTCCTCCAGATTTCAGATCAGCACTCAATTTCAACCCTGTGGCAATCAGGCCGACGCGATTGAAAGCCTCGTCAGCGGAGTGGAGTCGGGAGAGAAGCATCAGGTACTGCTTGGCGTCACAGGGTCCGGGAAAACTTTTACAATGGCCAAAACGATCGAGGCCCTGCAGCGCCCAGCCCTGATACTGGCCCACAACAAAACGCTGGCCGCTCAGCTCTATCGTGAGTTCAAGACGTTTTTTCCCGAAAACGCCGTAGAATATTTCGTATCGTACTACGACTACTACCAGCCGGAAGCCTACATCGCCGCCACCGATACCTACATAGAAAAGGATGCGCTGATCAACGATGAAATCGACCGATTGCGCCATTCCGCCACCCGCTCGCTTTTCGAGCGCCGGGATTGCATCATCGTAGCCAGTGTCTCATGCATCTACGGCCTGGGTTCTCCGGAAGCATATTACGGCATGCTCCTCTTTTTGGAAAAGGGACAGCAGATCAAACGTGACGAGATCCTGCGCCGCCTCGTCGAAATGCAATATTCCCGCCAGGACTACGGGCTTGAAAGAGGATGTTTCCGGGCACGCGGCGATGTCGTGGAGGTGTTTCCGTCTTATGAGGATTATGCGATTCGAATCGAAATGTTTGGGGACGAAATCGATTCCATGGCTCTGATCGATCCGATCACCGGACGCATATTGAAAAAGCATGACCGTATGCCGATATACCCGAAGTCGCATTATGTTCAGCCGAGAGATCAGCTCCTGGAAGCCATCGACGGCATCAAAGCGGAACTGGAGGAATACAGGACTCAGCTGGAACGGGAAGAAAAGCTTCTGGAAGCGCGCCGGCTGCATCAGCGGACGATGTTCGACATCGAAATGATGAGGGAGCTCGGTTACTGTCGCGGGATCGAAAACTATTCCCGCCACCTGACGGGCCGGAGACCCGGAGAACCGCCTCCAACTTTGCTGGATTACCTGCCGCGCGACTGGGTGTTGTTCGTGGATGAAAGCCACGCCACAATTCCACAGGTGAGGGGCATGTATTTCGGCGACCGGTCGCGCAAGGAGATACTCGTAAAATACGGATTCAGGCTTCCTTCGGCATTGGACAACCGGCCGCTGAATTTTGTTGAATTCGAGAACCGGGTCAATCAGGTCATCTATGTTTCTGCCACTCCCGGGCCCTATGAATTGACAAAGTCCTCCGGGGTGATAGTGGAGCAGCTTGTCCGGCCGACCGGATTGACGGATCCGCAGATCGAGGTGCGTCCGGTCGCCGGCCAGGTCGACGACCTCATGGAGGAAATCCGCCGCCGGGCTGAGCTGAATGAGCGAGTTCTTGTAACGACGCTGACCAAGCGCATGGCGGAGGACCTTGCGGAATATTACACGGAACTGGGAATGAGAGTGAGGTATCTCCATTCGGAAATAGAAACTCTGGATCGCATCAAGGTTCTACGCTCTCTGCGCGCAGGCGAATTTGACGCGCTTATCGGCATCAACCTTCTGCGGGAGGGGCTGGATCTTCCCGAAGTATCCCTCGTAGCCATCCTGGATGCGGATAAGGAGGGCTTTCTTCGATCCTCGACATCTCTGATCCAGACCATGGGCCGGGCTGCACGGCATATCAACGGCAGGGCGATTCTCTATGCGGATGTGATTACAGGCTCGATGCGCACCGCTATTGAAGAGACCAACCGCCGGCGCTCGGAACAGCAGCGCTTCAATGAGGAAAACAACATCACTCCGCAGTCCATTATCAAACCCCTCGATCCGGAACTGGTGCGCATCTATGAGGGGGATTATTATGAAATGCCGGCCATAGCTGAAGAGGCAAAAAATTATCATTCCGCCGAGGAATTGGATCTGGAAATTCAGCGCCTGGAAAACGAAATGCGTGAAGCAGCCAAGCAGTTTGAATTTGAAAAGGCGGCAGCGCTTCGAGACCATGCCAGGAAGCTGAAAAAAACAGCAATGGAATTCCTTGCACAACCCGAGTCTCCCCATGATACAAACGATTAATCCCGCGTCCTCACTCTCCGGAACCGTGCGATTGCCCGGAGACAAATCGATTTCTCATCGGTACGCAATGCTTGCAGCCATTGCCGAAGGAACGACCGTAATCGAAAATTTCGCAGCAAGCCGGGACTGCCACAGCACGCTCGGATGCCTCCGGTCGCTTGGAGTAGAGGTAGAGGAATCCGGCGCAACCGTAACCGTCAGCGGACGCGGATTACGGGGTTTGAAAGAGCCCGACCGCGTATTGGATGCCGGCAATTCCGGAACGACCATCCGCCTGCTTTCCGGAATACTGGCAGGGCATCCGTTTGAATCCTCCATCACGGGAGATGAATCCCTTTCCAACCGGCCGATGGGAAGAATCATCCGCCCGCTGCGGCAAATGGGAGCAGAAATAGAATCCCGCGATCGGGAATTGCCGCCGCTCCGGATCCGGGGAGGATCCCTGAAAGGAATCCGCTATACGCTTCCTGTGGCCAGTGCTCAGGTAAAGTCTTGCGTTCTCCTCGCCGGCCTTTATGGAAATGCGCCGACAGCTGTGGAAGAAACGGTTCCAACGCGGGATCACACCGAAATTGCATTGAGGGAATTTGGAGCGGGTTTGCGCAAGCAGGGGAACTGGATTGAGGTGGATCCGCAGCCGAGGTTGAAGGGGAGGCATCTTGCGGCGCCGGCAGACCTTTCCGCAGCAGCGTTTTTTCTGGTTGCCGCCGCTTTGATTCCGGATGCGGAACTATCGCTTCCCGGCGTAGGCCTGAATGCAAGGCGGCGTGAGCTGCTCGATTACCTGATTCGCGCCGGATTGAGCCTAAGCATAGAGAATGAAACCGGAATTGCCGGCGAGCCGCGGGGGGACCTGAAGGCTTGTTACAGCCCCGATCTGCTGCAGCGGCAGCTTCCACCTATTCATGGAGAACTGGCCGCATCGCTCATCGATGAGATTCCCGTGCTCGCGGTGCTCGGGTCCCAGGCGGCCGGTGGCCTGACGATTTCCGATGCAAAGGAACTGCGGGTCAAAGAAAGCGACAGAATTTCCGCCATCGTTGCGAATCTGCAGGCCATGGGAGCAGAAGTGGAAGAGAAACCGGACGGCTTCACCATACAAAGCGCCCGGCGCTTGTACGGAGCCGACATTATCACGCGTGGCGACCACCGCATCGCAATGGCTTTTGCAATCGCCGGGCTTGCAGCCGGCGGACAGACGCGAATTCATGATGCGGAATGTGCCGACGTGAGCTTCCCCGGTTTCTGGGAGACGCTGCGGATGGCTGCCGCTCCGATAAAATAAACCTTGGATTTTCACCGATTCGCACCGAGAGAAATGAGCTTTCAATTCGTGCCAATCGATGAGGATCCGCGGTTCATTTGTTTTTCAGGGCTTTCCCCACAAGGATCTTCAGGCGGGATCGGGCGCGGAAGACCTTCAGCCGTGCTGCCTGTTCCGTACACTTCAGAATCTCAGCCATTTTGGGATAAGCAATATCCTGGATATCCCGAAGAACGATCGCCATCCTTTGCTGAGCCGGCAGCTGGTCCAGCATCTTCTTCAGAAGAGCAAGCATCTCCTGCCTGTCTTCATCCGAGACGACAGGAATCTCATTCTGGCTTATCAGATTCTCGATACTATTGGTTTCCTCCGAGCTCAGCTCGCTGAACGTTCGGGTCTTCATGCGCCGTATTCGCCGGAGTTCGTCATAGCACTGGTTGACGGCGATCCGGTAAAGCCATGGGAAAAACGGCCTCCGGTTGTCGAACTTGGGCAGGGAGAAATAGACCTTGGTGAAAATCTTCTGTGCGACGTCTTCGAAGTCTTTCTGGTATCCGAGGTAGTGATAGGCGAGGTTCAGGACCGTCTGCTGATATTTTTTTACAATCTCTTCAAAGGCAAACTCGTCCCCCTGCCGGCATCGGGCAACCAACTCGCGGTCTTCATCTGCATACGCTTCCTTAGACACAAGATAAATCCTACACTATCCCGGTCCGTCAGGTCTTCGGGAAATAGTCTGCAATCTGTCTCCGGCAGATTGCAGCGTAGAGTCCTTCTTGCAGAAACAGAAGCGGATGTAACCGGAACCCTGTTCCGGTTTCTGGAAGAAGCTGCTGCCGGGCACCGCCGCGACGCCGACATCCTTCACGAGGTAGCGGGCAAAATCCGTATCGTTGAGCCTGCTCAGCGCTCTGAATCCCGCCATAATATAGTATGCGCCCTGCGGCGCTGAACAATGGAAGCCCGCATCGCGCAGGGCTTTCAGAAGCAGATCACGCCGGCGCTGATAAACGGCGGCAAGATCCGTGTAATATTCCTGCGGGAGAGCCAGCGCTACGGCTCCGGCTTCCTGCAGCGGTGCGGGCGCGCCGACAGTAAGGAAATCATGAACCTTTCGTATGCCCTGGGTTAAATGAGGTGAAGCGATTGCATACCCCACCCGCCATCCTGTGACGCTGTAGGTTTTGCTCAATGCGTTGACGGTAATGGTCCGGTCCCGCATGCCGTCGAGACTTGCCATCGCGGTGTGAGTATGTTTGTCGTAAAGGATATACTCATAGATCTCGTCTGTGATGGCCAGAGCATCCCATTTCATGCACAGGTCGGCGATCAATTGCAGTTCCGAGGATGTGAAAACCTTGCCGGTGGGATTGTTGGGCGTGTTGATGATGATTGCGCGCGTGTGATTGTTGAATGCCGCCTCAAGCTCTTTCGGATCAAAATGCCAGTCCGGCGGATGCAATGTTACAAAACGAGGAGTGGCGCCGGACAGGATTGTATCGGGACCATAATTTTCATAAAAAGGCTCGAATATGATTACCTCATCCCCGGGATTAATCGTTGCCAGCAGGCTGGCGATCATGGCTTCTGTGGATCCGCATGTGACGGTGATCTCCCTTTCCGGATCTACATCCATGCCAAGTCCGGCTTTAACCTTCACCGCAATTGCATCGCGGAACACTTTCGCTCCCCAGGTAATGGCATATTGATTGATGCCCTTCATGATCGCCCGGCAGGCCGCTTCCTTTATTTCGCCGGGCGCTTCGAAATCGGGCATTCCCTGAGCCAGGTTTATCGCATTATGCATCTGAGCAAGACGCGTCATTTCTCTGATGACGGATTCCGTGAATCGTTCCGCCTTCTGTGAAAGCGTAGGTTTTGTCATGGCTATTCTCATGGAACTGCGACAGTTCCGGAAGAAATCAACAGGCTATAGATAGCCTGGTTGTCTAAGACCCGCTTTACATATTCCCTCGTTTCGCCGAATGGGATCCGTTCCACAAATTCCGCCATTTCCACTCCGCCGAATTCCTTCAGCCAGCGATCCACACGGGTTCCCCCCGCGTTATATGCGGCGAGGGCGAGCTCTGCTTTTCCGTAACGCTGCATGAGCGAAGCCAGGAACCGGGTTCCAATAGGAATATTGGTTCCGGCCTGATAGAGCCTCTGAGCGCTGTAGGGCCTGATCCGCGCATTGCGGGCAACCGTTAACGCCGTCGAGGGGAGTAATTGCATTAATCCCCGGGCATTGGCAACGGACCGCGCTTTTTCATTGAAGGCGGATTCCTGCCGGATGAGGCCGAGGACTAAACAAGGATCGAGCTGATTCTTCTTGGCCTGGGCGGTGATGATGCTCCAATGCGGTGCAGGGAACATCAGTCGCCAGAAATCGTCATGCAGTGAGGAAACCGGCTGGTTCGCATAATCAGGAAAGATGCTGCGTGCGGTTTGAATAGCCCGGAGATGGTCATTTTTGCTTCCATGGATCCAGGACATGATATAGGCGATTGCTTTTTCATCGTGTGCGAATTGATTGCTTGCACTGCGAAGCTCAAAAAGTGCCATGTCCTGCAGCCCGGCCGCCCAAAGCAGACGCGCGCGTTCGATGGCCGGAAGTGCAGCACTGCCTGGTTCGGGTAGAAGAATCGCCGGATGCTGAATGGCATCGCATATATGGATGACCTTTTCGAAATCGATGCCGGGAATCGATACCGATTCAGTCTTCGCGGATTTTTTCAGCGAAGCTTCAGCCCTGCGGGCGCATTGGCCGAAATAGCTGTTGTTCACCAATGCCTGAGCCCGTCTGTACAGGTAACCGGCATTTTGGGATCCACCCAGCAGCTCGTAACAACGCCCAATCCAGTACATTGCGGAGCCGGCAGGCACCGGTTTCGGATAGGCGAGCAGATAGCGCCAGAATTCCCGCGCCGCCTCGCGGTGCTCTTTTGCGGAATAGTGGAACAGAGCCAGTTTCCACAGGGCACGCTCGGCATAGCGCCCTTTAGGGAAGTGATCAGAAAGCACTCGATAGGCTTCGCGGGCTTTCGCGTGTTTGTATTCCAGGTCAAAATACGTTGCGACCAGGTGACAGAGTTCTTCGGTTTCCCGGGAGTTGGGATAAAGCTTCAGCGCTTTATCGCGCTGCGAAAGCAGAGACTGTTCTCTCTTGAGTTTGCGATAGCATCTGCCTTCCAGCAGGACCGCTCGTGAATGGAGAACCGGATCGGTCGCCGTAATTTTCCGAACCAGGGTGAGTGCAGTCGATGTCCGCCCCAAACGATATTCTGCGTCAGCCAACAGGAAATTCCGCTTTTGAGAGCTCGCCGGATCCGGGGCTTTTACGCGTCCCAGCGCCAGCAGCAATGTGCGGGCAGCTCGAGCATCATTCGCGTTGAGCAGAGCTTCCGCTCGTGTGAGACGAGCCTTATAATTGCGTCCGCCCTTGAGTGCACCTGGGGAAAGCACGAGAAGGTGCCGCTCTGCAAGCGCAGAGTAACTGGATTTGGGATATCCGGAATAAAGAGACAGATATCCTTCAATCGCTTTTTCCTTCTCCCCTGACAATTCCAGAGCTCTTGCCTGGTAGTACGCCGTCTCGGAATCCCTGGGGATTCGGGGATTTTTCATGATATCCAGGACGGGCATGGGATCGTTCAGCTTCAGCAGAGCCTGGCATTGTCCCATCAGCGCATCCTCGATCAGCGGTGAGTCCGGGAACCGGTTTTCCAGAAGGCGAAGATCATGGAGAGCTTCTTTATCGCGCTCCAGGTTCAGGCGGCATTTTGCCCGATAGAACAAAATGTAGTCGGCGACTCCGGCAGTATTCGCCGCCTGCTCATCCGGCAATGAATCCAACGCAGCGGCGTAATCCTCGCGGAGATAATTATCTATTGCCAGCTTGAAAGCTTTTATGGCATCCGGCACTTTTAAACCATCAACCTGGGATAGCTGGCGCAGGCGGGATGGAAGTTGCTCAGGATTTTCCGCAATATCCCTGGAGGCACAAGATATACCGGGCCACAGGAGAGTGGAGGATGCAATAGCTATCCATAACAAAACCTCCGGCAAATGCCGGCGGTTTCGGGCAGGGATTACCGATTTTGCTTGCACTTCTGCTTTCTAGCTTTCGACGCGAGGACCCGGATAGTCGCTCCCGAGGGTGGAAGGATCATTATCTCCGAGGATTCGAATGATCTCGTCGTGAAAATAATCAATCTTACCGGATACGATTGGTGAGATCCGCTTTTCGTACATTTCACGGCTTCTGTCGATATCACGCTTCAGACGAAGATAGAGATCATGGTTGCCGCGCCCTTCAATGACATGTTTCTCATTATAGAGCTTTATCTCCGACACCAATAGCCGTGCGAACCTCTTGGCATCCGCATGAAGCTTCTCTTCCTCAGGAAGCGGCCGAACTTTTTGCGGTTCAACCTTTGGTTTCTCCGGCAAAGGCTCAGGCGTTTCCAGCTGAATGCCGGGGATTTCAAATGCCTCTGCAGCCGCTGTAACAGGCGCAGCTTCAGGTTGCAGTTCAGGTTCCTGTGCGGGCAGGATGTCCGGCGCCGGCGCTGTTTCCAGAGCAGGTTCTGTCGATTGCGGCTCAACCGCAATCGGCTCTTCTACGGCAACAGCGGTTGATGGTTCCGGCTGTGCGGCAGGCGGAGCAGCAACGGCTGCTTCTTCTGCCGTAGGCGCAGCCGCAGTTCCCGGACTTACCGCCGTCAGCTCATAAAGAATCTTCAGAGCAATATTCTCGAGGCGCAAGGCAGCAAAACCGGCCATGACGGAGAGCGCATTCGTCTTATAGGGTATGCCCTCCGATCCGTTTGCCAGGATTAAAGCCACTGGACGCTGAAGTACCCGAAGCGATAAAAGGCTCCATGGTCCCGAAGCAGCTTCAAACAGGAATTGGATAGGGCTATCTGCCGGAAGATCCGGAGCAGGCATAGGAGTGTCGCTCTCCAGAGCATCCTGAAACTGAGAATATTCTGAGTAGAAAAAAGCACAGGAGGTGATATTACGGGCAAGCTCCTCGGAGAACCCCCGGGACGACCAACCGATAAGCCGGTTTCCTCTGACCGCAAATATTGCCACACGTGGAAAATGCAGGTGCGCGGCATCCAAAAGGAATGAGAGCAGCTCCTCCTGGGTTTCTTTCCCGCGAACTTCTCGTGCAAAAAGAACCAGATCGTCAGTCTCGGCATTCCTCTGGCGGATCACCTCATCCAGAATCTCATTCAGGATCAGCTCAGTGGTCGGCAACTCGATATTTTGAATGGATTCGAGCTTTCGTTGTACCTGCTCGAATCCGCTTTTTAGAGAACTATTGACGCTCTGCAGTTCCTGCTCCAGCTCGCGGACCTGCGGTAAGAGCGTCCTATAGGCTTGTTCCCTAAGGCGTTCGGCACAATCTTGCGCAGAGGGCATGGATCGCTCCTAATCACTAATAAATGGTTAGTGAAGACTACCGAAAGCTCTGAGGGGTGTCAATTCCAAATTAGAATATCTCTTCAGTCAAATAATAGTGAGGGAGTGAATGTTATTGGCCGGCTGCCATATCCGGCGGCGGGAATGGGAGTCCGAAACCATTCCCGCCGCATTTGAAGGAGGTGTTATTCACCTGGGGTCGAATGTTACCTATAAGAACGAAAGCAGCGCCATAAGGTTGCGTTTTTTCCGGGATATAAAAAAATTTGATGGAGTTCGGCAAAAGCAGCACGAAATTGTCGCGGCAGATGCCCATCCGGCTTGCTCGTTCCAGTCGCAAGAAAACCCAAGCCCTGATAGAATTACCCTCATGAATTCTCAATCAGCTGCCGGATTGCTTTTTTATTCCCGAGTTCTTGCCCTATTAATGGTATTTGCGATCATGCATTCCGGATGCTCGGATTCTCAAGATGAAAGCCGCCCCCCGCTCACGTTCCGGGAGGAAATAATTCAGGAAAGGCTTGCAAAAGATCAGACTTTCAAATCGGCAGATACTTCGCCGCTTCTGGAAAGAGACAGGGCAGCCTTTCGCGGACTCCATTACTATCCCGTCAATCCGGATCTGAGATTTGCTCTGAATCTGAACAGATATCCCGCTCCCAAACAAATGAAACTGGCAACCAATACCGGTGAAATACGCCGCGGCTTGCGCTATGGATATTTTGATTTCCAGGTGGAAAATCAAGCCTGCAGGCTGAATGTTTACAGGCTCGAGGATGCATCCGGAAGCGGAGCATCTCTATTTATGCCATTCCGTGATTCGACCTCAGGAAAAGAAACATATGCCGCCGGCCGCTATATGGATTTGGATGAGAATACTTCGGGAATGTACGACCTGGATTTTAACCGCGCCTATAATCCGTATTGCGTCTATAACAGCGAATACAGCTGCCCGGTCCCGCCGGCGGAAAACACATTAACCGTTCCAATCCGCGCAGGCGAAAGAATATTTCCCACGGCGGAGCATTAGAACATGTCGGTGATTTGATTCATTCAATTCGTGTAGTTCGCGGATTGCCTCTTGTATTTGAAATTATCGAGTGTTTTAAGCTTTTCCATCGAAGCAGTCCGGTGCTATGATTTCGGCCAACCTGCCGCAGGAGGAGATTCATATGCCGGCCATTTCCAAGGAAGCGCAAAAACTGTTGAGCCGCACCAGCCTGGTTGTCTTTCCTGAGGATTATATTGCCGTTTATCTTCCCATAGGCGTCAAAACAATTCCGGGGGAATGGTTCCGCCCTGCCACCACTGTGTTTGCCGCCGTTCTTCAGGAATCCAAATTGGTTACGATGATATTGCCCCTCCGCAAATGGCTGAGAATGCAGAGCATGTTTGAGAAGTATGACGTAAGCGGTCCGCTGAAGGTCATTAATTTTGATGTCAAAAGCTCCATGGAAGCGGGGAGTTTCAGGGTTGCCATCGCATCCATCCTGGCTGAGTCGGGTATCCGTTCCATTCCAATTTCTTCTTTTAAAAGCTACCACACGATTGTCCCGAAGGCAGATCTCCCGCGCACAGTTAAAGCCCTTAGGAAGTTTCTGGAAAGCTATAAAAAGAAACGGGCCGGCGCCGCGAAGAAGTCCATGCCATGACGGTTTGCGCTTGATTGGCATCCTGTGGATAATCGGAGGGCTATTCCGATTCTTTGTTTGAAGCTTTCCATCGCTGCAAGAATTCCTGAAGAAAATTCTCGGATCCCGCGCCGGCAGCCCTTTGCGTCAAATCATCTCTCGCTGCCGCTACGGCTTCCTGGTACGCGCCTGCATCCATTTTCCCGCGCAATAACTCGACGCGCAGAAACAGCAGATAGGTCTGAAGCACATCCGTCATGCAGTATTGATTGATTTCCTTCAGCCTTCCCTGACGGTAGAGATATTCCACGTCCTCCCCGGCGATAGTGTATTTTCCCGGGAGCCCGATCAGCTTAGCGAGCACGTTAAGAGAGTTCCTGCGATAGGCGGCGCCGAAATTGGATAAAAAATCACACAGGTCAATGTGGTAGGCATCACTGTACCGGCTGCCTCGATAGGTATTCCTGGCTTGCCCGCTTGCGAAATAGCGCGGCAGAGAAAGACCGTATTTCAGCGCCCGAGTCTCCAACACGGGCAGGTCAAAACCGCGTCCGTTGAAGGTTATGAGAGTCTGGGCGTTTTCAAAAGCCTGCCAGAACCGCGATATCATTTCCGGTTCGGGAAACCGATCGGCGCCAAAACATCCGAGGGCCCGAATCCTGTATTTTTCGTCCGCCTGCAAGGTCGAGATGGCTATTGGGATATGAAACGGAACGGGGAAAAAATCGCTTTGCTGCCCGCTTCGTTCCATGATTTGATCCCGCGCGGTATCATAGGCTTGTTCAAGTGTAAGGCTGTTTTCCGGATCGTAAACCTCTTTGACAAGCTCTTTGTCAACTCTTGTTTCAATATCGAAAACAAGATATTGGATCATAGCGCATTTCCCCTGCCGGAGATTGTGAAGGGCTTCCATTGTGTATGAGAGCCGCATCCTTGTCAAACGCAGTCTGCAGGCCGAAAAAATAGCGGCATTGCGATAAGACTCGAAGCTAAAGTGGCTGAAAGGGTTAGAGGCATTTATCCTACATGTTGTGGTAACAGAAATGAGAAGATACAATATATAGTGAGATTTTTGATTGACACGACGGTCGAATTTCGTGTAAAAACCCGAACACATCTTAAAGTGGAGCAAATAAGCCCCGTTTGGGATCTTTAATCAAACTAAGTCATTATTAGTTGTTAGGAGGAGTCCTCTCATGAGTAGTAATAAAACGTTGCCCATGGAAAGTGTTGCTTCAGTAGCCATGGCTTCGGCGCCGAACAAGGACGGCGGCGGGCTTGAATTTACCCGCTATTTTACCAAAGAGGGTACATCTCCCTTCGATGGGATTGAGTGGGAGACTCGCACCGCCTCAATTACGAATGAAAAAGGGGAAATTCTCTTTCTTCAGGAAGGAGTGGAGATACCGAGGAACTGGTCTCAGACAGCGACCAACATTGTGGTTTCCAAGTATTTCCATGGACAGGTCGGGACTCCTCAAAGAGAAAAAAGCGTGCGGCAGCTTATAGAGAGAGTAGTCCGCACGATGACGGAATGGGGTGTGAAGGGAGGCTATTTTTCGACGGCGGCGGATTCGCAGACGTTTCATGATGAACTGGCGTTTCTCTTACTGAATCAATATGCGGCGTTCAACTCGCCCGTATGGTTCAACTGCGGAATCGAGCCGCATCCTCAGTGCTCCGCGTGTTTCATCAATTCTGTGGAAGACACGATGGATTCGATCCTGCACCTTGCGCGGACCGAAGGACGGCTCTTCAAATATGGTTCGGGCACCGGCACCAATTTTTCTCCGCTCCGTTCTTCGAGAGCGAAGCTTTCGGGCGGAGGTACCGCCTCCGGTCCGGTAAGTTTCATG
This sequence comes from Acidobacteriota bacterium, assembly GCA_016929335.1. Classification (GTDB taxonomy): domain Bacteria; phylum Acidobacteriota; class UBA6911; order UBA6911; family UBA6911; genus UBA6911. Next base: position 80,984 of record JAFGIY010000233.1, read on the forward strand.
AAAGGATTCGATGCATTCGCCGGAGTGATCAAGAGCGGCGGAAAGACCCGCCGGGCTGCAAAAATGGTCATTCTCGATATCGATCATCCGGACATAGTGGATTTCATCGAATGCAAATCACGGGAAGAGAAAAAAGCCTGGACTCTGGTTGAAGCGGGATATGACGGATCGGTCGACGGCGAAGCTTACGGCAGTATCTTTTTCCAGAATGCAAACAACAGCGTACGCGTCACGGATGAGTTCATGAAGGAAGTCGAACAGGACGGGGCGTGGGTAACGAGAGAACGGCCGACGGGTCAGATTGTGGACAACTATCGCGCCCGCGATCTGATGCGCAAGATTGCCGAGTCCTGCCATGCCTGCGGTGATCCGGGGATGCAATACGATTCAACGGTCAACCGCTGGCATACTTGCAAAAACACCGCCCGGATCAACGCATCGAATCCCTGCTCGGAATATATGTTTCTCGACGACTCCGCCTGCAATCTGGCCTCCTTTAATCTGCTGAAATTCGTGAATGAAAAGGGTGAGTTTGACGTCGCCGGTTTCCGCAAAGCCGTAGATATCATGATCACGGCCCAGGATGTCATCGTTGATAATGCGAGCTATCCAACGGAGAAGATCGGCAAAAACAGCCGTGATTTCCGCCCGCTGGGCCTCGGGTACGCCAACCTGGGGGCATTGCTGATGTTCAACGGACTGGCCTATGACAGCGATGAAGGGAGAGATTTCGCCGCGGGAATTTCGGCGTTGATGACAGGGGAAGCCTATCTTCAATCGGCGCGTATCGCGGCCAAGCTCAATTCCTTTCCCGGATACGCCATAAACCGGGAGTGCTTCCTGGAAGTCATGCGCATGCACCGGTCCGCGCTTCAGAATATCAATCCGACGAATGTTCCGGCGGATTTGCTGAATACAGCACAGGAATCCTGGGATCTGGCTGTATTGGAAGGAACCGTTCATGGATTCAGAAATGCTCAGGCGACCGTGCTTGCTCCGACAGGAACGATCGGCTTCATGATGGATTGTGATACGACCGGTGTGGAGCCGGATCTGGCGCTGGTGAAATTCAAGAAACTGGTGGGCGGCGGAACGATGAAGATCGTGAATAATACGGTTCCCGCAGCCCTCTCGAAGCTGGGCTACGCCGACGAGGAGATCCAGGCTATTACCAAACACATTGACGAAAACGGCACGATTGAAGGGGCTCCCTTCGTCAAACCGCAGCACTTGCCCGCTTTCGATTGCGCTTTCAAACCGCAGAGAGGCACTCGATCTATCCAGTATATGGGTCACGTCAAGATGATGAGCGCCGTCCAGCCGTTCATTTCGGGGGCTATTTCCAAAACCGTCAACGTTCCTGAGAGCATCACGGTCGATCAGATTGCCGACCTGTATATGCAGGCCTGGAAGCTGGGTGTAAAGGCTATCGCCATCTACCGGGACAACTCCAAAAGGACGCAGCCGTTGAATGCGGCCCAGGGAACGAAAGATAAAACGACGCGGCAGCTTGAGGCGCCCGGATTCAAGCCCGTCCGCCGCAAACTCCCTTCCGTTCGGCGGGCCATTACTCACAAATTCAGCATCGGCGGGCATGAGGGATATATCACGGTCGGCATGTACGATGACGGGCAACCGGGAGAAATTTTCCTGGTAATGGCCAAGGAAGGCAGCGCGATTTCGGGATTGATGGATTCTTTTGCGACGGCGATTTCTCTCGCGCTCCAGTATGGCGTTCCTCTAAAAGTCTTAATCGATAAATTTTCCCATGTCCGGTTCGAGCCTTCCGGACATACGGGCAATCCCGAGGTTCCCTTTGCCAAGTCCATCGTCGATTATATATTCCGCTGGCTGGCTTCCAAATTCCTTCCTACCGAGGAACAGCTTCAAGTCGGCGTTCATGTGATCGAAAAGGCGGATGCGGCGGAAACAGAAACGCCTGCCCGAAGTGTCGAAATGAAGCCGTTGAATGATCTCAAATCCATGTACGCGCTCGACGATGCTCCTACCTGTGCAGGATGCGGAAGCATTATGGTGCGAAACGGCTCCTGCTATAAGTGCATGAATTGCGGAGAGACCAGCGGCTGTTCGTAATTGCGGGCTGCGAAGGACGAATTACGAATGAACCGGCGGGAATCCGTAATGATTCATGGCTTGCTTTTCATACTCGTGCCGATAAAACTATATATTCGTCTGTAGTTATTTGGTGCGAGAAGACATGCGCAAAAGCGGAATCCTGCTTCACCCCACCTCACTCCCCGGTGAGTGCGGCATCGGCGATCTGGGCAAATGGGCATATCAATTCGTTGACTTCCTTGTCGCAGGCGGCCAGCAGCTCTGGCAGATTCTCCCTTTGGGTCCGCCCGGCTGCGGCCATTCTCCCTACCAGTCTTTCTCCAGCTTTGCGGGGAATCCGCTGTTGATAAACCTTCAGGCGCTCTTCGAGCAGTCTCTGCTTTCGAAAGAGGATCTGCAGGAGATTCCGCGTTTCCCGGATTCGTATGTGGATTTCAATGCGGTGATCCCGTTCAAGTCAAGGCTGATCAGCAAAGCTGCCTCCGCCTTTTTCCGGCAGGGTTCGCATCCGCTGCGGAAGGAGTTCCTCGATTTCTGTGAAAGGATGAAATACTGGCTGGATCCTTTTGCGGAATTCGCCGCTCTCAAGAATGCGAACCAGGGCGTGGCCTGGACGGACTGGATTCAGAAAACGGGAGCCAAGGAAGAAGATGTGCTCGAACATCAGTTTATCCAGTTTGAATTCTTCCGGCAGTGGAAATCACTGAAAAAGTACTGCAATGATCGCGGTGTTGAAATCATTGGAGACATACCCATCTTCGTGGCTCATGACAGTGCAGATGTCTGGGCAAATCCGCAGCTGTTTGATCTTGACGGGAGCGGGCAGACGAGGACTGTCGCCGGTGTGCCTCCGGATTATTTCAGTGAAACCGGGCAATGCTGGGGAAATCCTCTTTACCGCTGGGATGTAATGGAACAGACCGGCTACCGCTGGTGGATTGACAGAGTGAAATTCATGCTTGAGACGGTCGATATTATCCGCCTGGACCATTTCCGCGGTTTTGAAAAATATTATGAAATACCGGGCGACGCCGCTACTGCCGTCAATGGACGCTGGAAGGAAGGACCCGGAGATCGTTTCTTCGAGGTCCTGCAGCAATCACTCGGAAAGATTCCTTTCATTGCTGAGGATCTGGGTTACATTACACCTGAAGTTCACGCGCTCCGGGATCGCTGGGGATTTCCGGGGATGAGGGTTATCCATTTTGCCTTCGGCGACCAGTCCCTCGAAAATCCGCACAAGCCGCACAATTTCGTCCGAAATTGCATTGTTTATACGGGAACGCATGATAACGATACTACGGTGGGATGGTTCCGGCGGAGAAGCGGCGACCAGGTTCGTGGCGAGATCGAACTTGCGCTCCGCTATATGGGCAAAGACGGAAACGATGGCGCCTGGGATTTCATACGGATGGCTTTGTCCTCAGTAGCCGACATCGCCATTCTCCCGATGCAGGATGTCCTGAGCCTGGGTTCGGAAGCGCGCATGAATGTGCCGGCGACCGTTGAAAACAACTGGCGCTGGAAGATGAGGAAGGATCAGCTGAATCCTGAACTGGCCGGCAAACTGTACGAGATGAACCTGATTTATGGGAGGCTCCGGGCATTCTGATCCGAAGTGCTGCGGATTGCGTGCTCCAAATCCTATGTTTCCCGGAATCACGGGAATCAGCCGGTTTTTGACAGGACCCCCCGCCTTGCCCGGATGATTAAAACCTGCAGGTTTATCTTTTCAGGGATTCCGTTTTTTGAAATACCGGAGCGCAGAATTCACGGTATTTTGGGTCACGTCCCCGGACGACGTCGAAGTAGATCCGCCTTAATTCCTTCGCGATGGGGCCAAGTTTTCCCGAGCCGATAGGACGGTGGTCTACGGCCGTAATTGCGGCGACCTGAACTCCGGTTCCACAGAAGAAGGCCTCTTCTGCCAAGTATACCTCGGTCCGGTCTATCGGGCGCTCCACGACTTCCAGCCCCATTTCATCGTGCATAAGCATGATGACCGTCCGGCGGGTGATGCCTTCCAGAATATTATCCGTTATGGGCGGAGTACACACGATGCCCTTCCGCACAATGAAGAAGTTTTCTGCCGATCCTTCGGCTACATGGCCGTCCTGATTCAGCACGATCGCTTCGTCAAAACCGGAGCGCTGCGCATCCGTTTTGATGAAGGCGGAATTTACATAAGAGCCGGCGATCTTTCCACGGGCGGGGATCATATTGTCGTCGGTGCGCTTCCAGGACGAAAACGTAACGTGGCTGCCCTCCTCATTTTCAACATAAGAGCCGAATGGAATGGCAACGATGGTCAGTTCCGCATGCAGGTTGTGCAGTCGCACGCCTATGATCTCATCATTAAAGTAGCAGATCGGGCGGATATAGCAGTCGGTATTAAAATTCTCAGCCCTGAGAAGATCGAGCGTGAATTGCACAATGTCGTCTTGAGAATAAGGGAGTTCCATCAACATCAGTTTTGCCGATTCCAGGAAGCGATGATAATGATCGTGGGGCCTGAAGAGAAAAAGCTGCTTTTCTTCTGCATTCCAATAACCCCGAAGCCCGCCGAAGATGCCGGTACCGTAATTGAATGTATGAGTCAGAACGCCAACCTTTGCTTCGCTATAAGGAACGATGCGGCCTTTAAAAAAAGCAAAATTGGGCAAGGTCACGATGAAACCTCCTCCTCTGGAACATCGAAATGCAATGCTCGACAGCCATCAGGCTATCATAACTTATCGAGATCGGTCCACATACACATTCTGTTTATTTATTCCGGTTTGCATCGGGATGCGGGAAAGATGAAAATAATTCAAGTCGGCAATCACGGGCGGTACCATCGGTTCTAAACAGGTATAATTGTCTAATATCAATTGAGGAGAACGGGATTTTATGCCGGCCAACCTGACGCCTCAGTATCTTGCCGCCGAACAGCGCTTCAAAGACGCAACGACGACGCAGGAGAAGGTTGAAGCATTGGAAGAAATGATGGCCGTGATTCCGAAGCATAAGGGGACGGAAAAACTGCAGGCTGATCTGCGCCGGCGGTTAGCCAAACTGCGCAACGAAGCCGGGAAAAAGCATGGCATATCCAAAGCATCCGCCATGTATTCCATACAACGCGATGGAGCCGGTCAAGTTGTCCTGATTGGAGGAGCTAATGCCGGCAAATCCTCCCTTCTTTCCTGCCTGACTCATGCAACCCCGGAAATCGGGGACTATCCGTTCACTACCAGGCTTCCGCAGCCGGGAATGATGCCTTACGAGAATATCAAAATACAATTGGTGGACATTCCCCCGATCGATCCGAATTACTACGAGCCCTGGATGGGAGGTATCGTGCGCCAGGCCGACCTTGCTTTGCTCGTCGTGGATCTGGGCACCGATGACCTCCTGGATGAAATTGAAAGCGTATCGGCGCTCCTTTCGGATTCCAGAATTCGGCTGTCCGGAAATACCGGTCCGGAAAATGAACAAAGCCCGTTTATGTTCTGCCGCACCCTGATAGTTGCCAACAAATGCGACGCTCCCGACGCACAGACGAACCTTGAAATTCTCAGGGAATTTTTCGGAAGCCGTTTCCTCATCCTGCCGGTATCGGCGAAAACGGGTGAAGGATTGGATCCATTGCGACAGAAGATTTTCGAGGAATTGAATATCGTCCGCATCTACACCAAACTTCCGGGAAAAAAGGCCGACCTTTCCAGTCCACCGTTTGTACTGAAGCACGGCAGCACGGTTCTGGACGCAGCCCGCGCAGTGCACAGGGAGTTTGTGCACGCCCTGAAATCTGCAAAAATCTGGAGTTCGGAAAAATCAAGGCGCTCCGTCAAGTATGACGGGCAGATGGTGGAACGAACCCATCAACTGGAAGACGGAGACATTCTCGAGTTGCATATCTGATGTGCCGGAGGCTCCGGATGGCTTTTGTCGGGAAAATTGCTACAATTCAACCGATGTGGCTTAAAATGCTTGCTCCTGCAGTATTGTTCTGTCTTATTGCGGCGCAGAGCCGTCCTGCGAATCAGGAGAACCGGACGGCTCCGGTCATTTCCGTATCCGTCAATCTTGTAAAAGTTCCAATCAGCGTTTTCGATGAGACGGGCAATCTGGTCTCGGATCTGCGAAGGGAAGATTTCCGAGTCTGGGAAGATCAGGTTCCGCAGCAAATCCGCAGCTTCGGCGTGGATTCGAATCCTGTTTCCGTCGTCCTGTTGCTGGATACAAGCATGAGCGGAAAGTCCGAACTGAAAAAAATCAAGGAAGCGGCAACGGAATTCGCAGAAGCTCTTTCAAGGGAGGACAGGATCTCCATCATCGGATTTGACGATGAGGTCTATCGCGCCCTGGATTGGACCAATGAAATAAAAAAAGTGCGGAAAGCTCTCGGCAAACTTCGCCCGGGAATCAGAACGGCTCTTTACGACGCCATGTATTACGCTGCGGCGGAGCAGCTCGGCGGAATTGAAGGTCGGAAGGCCGTCATTCTATTGACCGATTGCCTTAATAATGAAAGCCGCGTCGGATTCCGGGATGCGTCGCTGGCTGTCGTACAGTCGCAAGCTTCCCTGTATGTAGTCTCAAAGACGGCCATTGTCCGGGAGCAGGCGATGAAAGAGCGCAGGGTAAGAATGATCGCGGATATTCTGAAGCGGATGTACGGCGACGATGAGGATTATGTCGGCGAGTTTTTTAAGAAGAGGGAATCCGAAATGTCGGAGCTTTCCGAGAAAACCGGAGGACGCTGTTTTTTCCCGAAAGACTATAACGCCTTGAAAAACATATATACCGATGTCGCTCGCGAGCTGAAAAGCAAATATTACATAACCTACGTTTCCAACCAAAATCTGCAGCCCGATTCCTACCACAGAATTTCCATCGAGTATCTCGAATCCGCGAGCAAAATCATTTATCGCAAGGGATATTATCATCAGCCGCAGCTTCACAAAGCATACGGATCACGTTATTAAAAATAGGAATTGAAACACACTCGTGAAAGAGCGCGCTTCGGGAAAGGATGCAGTAAAGGGCATCGCCTATATTGCAGTTCATCGCCATTTCTCATGCGGGTCGCGGCGGTCGCGGCTTCAGCCGCGACATGTTGGTGCAAACAGAAGATCAGGCATAAATATCTCTTACACATGTGGGACAGCCTCTAAAGGCCGGACCCACCAGGTTGTTTGACAAGTTCAGCAAAATCAATGCAACAACTCTTATTCACCGGCCGATTTGGACAGCACAGAGAATAAACCAATTCCGTTTCCAGTCTTCTCCCTCTTGCCGCAGCTTTTTTTCATTCCGGATATTTGTTACATTATCCCATTTTTGACCGGGAGGAGCCGGTGCTGTCTCGCTTGTTTTATTTATGGGAGCGAAACCTTTCCCAACGGGATACCAATCGAAAAATCCGCGATTTCGACTGGGGACTGGATTTTGTCTCCGACGGCCTTGCAGGAGAAGATCCAAGGCTTCACCTGCTGGAATATGCGCGGAAGGCTGTTGAAGAAAGCGATGCATACCATTCCTACAAGCCGGTCCTGGACTATCGGCTGGACGGACAGCACCTGACGTTCAGCACTCCAGTCCCTACTGTTTATCCCCGAAACAATACCGTCCATGCTTTTCATTTTCCAACCGACTCCGCCGGACGAGCCGTCCTGGTTCTTCCCCAGTGGAACGCGGATGCAAAAAGCCATGTTTCGCTCTGTCGCATGCTCAACTATTTCGGCCTGTCCGCTTTGCGATTGAGTCTGCCTTATCACGATCTCAGGATGCCCGATGAACTGGATCGAGCCGACTATATGCTTTCGCCGAACCTGGGACGGACTCTTCAATCTGTCAGGCAGGCTGTGATGGATTCGCTTGCTGCATTGGACTGGCTCAGTGCTCAGGGGTACACGAAGCTTGCCATTCTGGGAACCAGCATAGGTTCATGCGTTGCCCTGATAACCCTCGCTCATGACTCCCGACTGGTTCTTGGAGTCCTGAACCATGTTTCTCCTTATTTCGCGGACGTGGTCTGGAAAGGAATTTCTACGCGTCATGTGCGCACGGGATTAGAGGGGAATATCAGCCTGGACGATTTGCGGAAGATCTGGATGCCGATCAGTCCGAAGGCCTATTTTAAAAAGCTGGCGGGAACCGGGAAAAAATCCCTGCTGGTGCATGCGCTATACGACTTTACGTTCCCGCATGAGCTTTCAATGGAAGTGCTGCGCGATTACGGGGAGCTTATCCTGCCCCACTCTACGTTTGCATTGTATTGCGGTCATTACACTTCAGGCGTGTTTCCGTTTAATATCGTTCTTGGCTACACCATGTGCAGGTATATCCGGAGAAACCTGTGAAAAAGCCCCCGATTACGACCAGGGGATATATCATGGCATATGCTGCGAACAAACCCGTAAAGGCTGCGAACAGGTCAGAGCTCTCCCGAAGGGAATCTCGGGAGGGCTTTATCCATTATTCCTCGGGTTTCGTAACGTTCTCGGCCTGCAAGCCTTTCGGCCCCCGCGTTACGGTAAAGGATACTGTTTCTCCTTCAGCAAGCGTTCTAAAGCCGCTCATTTGAATGGCAGTATGATGGACAAACACGTCTCCGCCCGTGGCTCTTTCGATAAAGCCATAGCCTTTGGCGTTGTTAAACCACTTTACTTTCCCCGTTTCTTTTTCCATTTCCATGGGAACTTATAGCTCCTGTTGCCTTTGATGCAATTTCTTATTCTGGATGGTTCCGCGATCGGCAAATGAAAAAGCCGCCCTTTTAATGGCGGCCGTCACCCGATCCGGACACGGGATTATACTACTGATGTCGTTTGAGCGATGTCAATTAAAATCTTTTCTTTGCAGTAATTTATCAACCTGGTTTTGCAGATGATCCGCCTGAAGCTCGACAGGAGCTTATTCGGATACGCCGGCAAGCAGGTCCGTTTCATGTTCCATTGTGGACGGCTTGATCGTGGCTGCCAGGTGAAAGAGCTCCCTGCTGCCGAATTTGCGCAAGGTCTTTGCAAATAATTCCATCAGCGGGCGTTGTGTCGCATGTGCCTGTGATGCTCTGATTTTGGTTTCAAGAAAGGGCTCGATATCTATGGTGGCCGTGCAAGGCGGAGGTGATACAGGCTGGCGGTCCGGCAGAATAAACGGCGCTGTGCAATAGTAAAGCTTCTGTGTCCTGTGCGGTGTCAGGCCGTCAGACAGCTGTTCCGGGAACCTGTCATTTCGCGCTGCCCAATGAAATGCCATTGTGGCAAAAATCGATGCCATTGCATGATCCAGGTGGCCTGTTATGGCCCCTTCCGGTCCCATGGTCAATATCAGGTCCGGCTTGATTACGCGAATGCGCCGGGTCAGATCGCTTACAGCGGCATTGAAGTCGGACCGGCAGAGAGAGCCGTCCGGATAGTCGAGTACGTGACCTTCCGTCACTTGAAGTATCTTGCAGGAAGCAGCAAACTCGGCACGGCGGATTGCTGCAAGTTCTTCGCGAGAACGGGCTTCTCCTCTGTTTGACGCCGCTTCCCCGGCAGTGAGACAAATCACATGAGTCTCAACTCCACGGGAATGGTATAAAAGCAGAGAACCGCCAAATGCTCCAACTTCGTCGTCCGGATGAGCCGTAATGCCAAGTATTTTCATCATAATGTCAAGGTAACGCTTGACAGGGCTGTGGATCAAGCGGCAAAACCGGGAAGCCGGAAGGGAATCTCCCGGAACCTGTTTCCATTTTTCTTTATTCATTTCTATTCCATAGCTGATTGTTTGCGGTTACCCTTGTGTCGGAAAATGAAGGAGCTTGCGGGCTCTGTGCTTTCCACTGCCCCCATAGGGGTGCAGGATGTTCATTCGAGAGGTTTGGATTCATGAAAGATCATCGGCTGGGGCTGTTCTCAGGAATGGGAATGGTAATCGCCAATATGATTGGCGCGGGAGTTTTTTTGAGCACCGGGTTTATGGCTCAGGATCTGACGCCGAAGCAAATACTCCTGGCATGGGCAATCGGCGCTTTCCTTGCGCTGGCCGGTGCCAGAGCGTATGCGGGGATCGCTCAAATAGTTCCCCATTCCGGTGGAGAGTATAGATATCTTTCCACGCTGGTGCATCCGGCTTTGGGATATCTCGCGGGTTGGGCTTCATTGCTTCTGGGCTTCTCAGCGCCCATCGCCATCGATGCCATAGCCGCCGGTGCTTTTGCCAATACGCTGGCGCACTGGATTAATCCAAAGCTGTTTGCAGCGCTGCTGATCGTTCTGTTGACGGCGGTGCATGCAATAGGCTTGCGTTTTTCGGTAAATGCCCAGAATTCACTCGTCCTAATTAAGATCGTTCTGGTTGTTGGATTCATGGCCGTAGGATTGGCAGGCGGCCATAACTCCTGGCCGGATTGGAGGCCGCCGACCCAGTCTTCAACCTTCCCTCTCGGACCCTTTATGCAAAACCTTTTCTATATTGCCTTTGCATTCAGCGGATGGAACGCTGCGGTGTACGCAGCCTCCGAATTTAAAAATCCGACACGCGATGTCCCTCGAGCGATGGTCCTGGGTTGCGGAATGGTTGGGATTTTATATCTTTGCGTAAATTGGGTTTTTGTGGCGAATCTCACACCGGAGCAGTGCAAGGTTGTGTTTACATATGAAACCGCCCGTGTCACGCTCGGCCATTTGATCATGAAGAATGTAGTCGGAGACTTCGGCGCAGCATGCATGTCCGTGCTCGCCATCATTGCGTTTATTTCCGCCATGAGCGCCATGACGTTTTTGGGACCACGCGTCTATGCAGCAATGGCAAAAGATGGTTTTCTGCCGCGCCTCCTGCAGGGAAGAGAGGGAAAACCGCCGATAGGAGCCGTAATCCTTCAAGGGGCTATTGCTCTCTTTCTGGTTTTCGCCTATCAGCTTGGAGAAGTGCTCAACAATGTGGGCGCTATCCTCACCCTGTTTTCCGCCCTGACTGTGTTCTCGCTTTTCTGGATTCGCTTCAGGAAAAAGAATCGCATAAAACCTGCTGTTACCGCGCTGGCAGCCGCGCTATTCTACCTGATCTTATCCGCCGTGATGCTGTATTTCGGATTTAAAAAATCGCCGACTCTCAATCTCTGGGTAGGTGCAAGCATTTTGACCGCCCTGATCGGCTATTTTGCCACGAGGAAGAAAGCCGGTGCACAGAACAAACAAATACCCATAAAGGAGAAAGTGAATTAGACCGGATGGAATCATTAAAAGCTTGATGATCAGATCTTACCGTCCGGGCGTCATACCCTTTTTGCCTGTAGATGATCGATATAGTGTCAACCAATGCATTAGTTTGAACTTTCTACGGCTATGACCTATCATATTAGACCTACGGGGTTGCATATCACCCCTTTACACACTAGGAGGTGTGATGAACACGTTAGATCCCAATACGCCCAAGCCGGCAGCCCCTCAGCTACAGGAAAAGGGATTGATACCGGAACCCGTAAAGCTGATTCTCATGATCGTTTTGCTGCTGGCCATTGTTTACCTGTTCTATGATAACGCGCAGTTCAAAAAATCCAGTCGCGCACAGCTTTCCAAGATTGCGGACCAGATACAGAATTTGGAAAACAACCAGAAGCTTGGAGAATCTTCCGTCAGCAACCAGATTTCGAGCTTGAAGTCGGAAATCGCCGGCGCGCAGGAAGCCGTCGGAGATACCAAAGCTGAACTCAAAAAGACAGCTAACCAGATTCAAGCCGAGGGACAGAGAACAAAACAGGAACTATCCAAGGCTTTAGCTTCCAAGGCTGACAGCTCTCATGTCGAAGCTCAGGTTCAGGCTGTCAAAACTGATGCCGAAACAAAAATCAGCCAGGTTAACACCGAGGTTGGGGGAGTAAAGACTGAAGTAGACACCGTCAAGACTGATCTGGCGAATACCCGGCGCGACCTCGAAGGAACGCAACGCCAGTTGATAGACGTGCGCGATTCGCTGAACGCAGCCGTCGCAAAGAACTCAACCGAGCTGGCTCAGCTTCGGCTCAAAGGAGAGCGGGACTATGTCGAGTTCACCCTTCCCAAGAGCAAGAACCTCACGAAGGTGGAGGATATCCGGCTCGCGCTTACGAAGACGGACCAAAAGAAGGGCAAATTCAATCTGAAGATCGTGGTGGACGACAACCAGCTTGAAAAGAAAGACCGGCTCATCAATGAGCCAATTCAGTTTTTGGTGGGTCAGAACCGCGTCCGCTATGAGATAGTAATTAACTGGGTGCAGAAGAACCAGGCGGGAGGCTACCTCAGCATCCCGAAGGATAAAGCTCTTTCCTCCGAGCGCATAAAAAGATAGATAAATGATTCGAGATTCGAGATGGGATTGGCATTAATCTCGAATTTCGAATCGTCCATTCACGTTCTCGCCATATCCCGCAAGAATAATAGGAAAAGCTGTACGTCCTTCAGGAAATTCAAAACCATCTTATCCGGGCGGAAAAGGAGCATCTTTTTCTTGCCGGTTCTGTTCCAGAAAAGCTGCAGATCGGCGCGGGAATAGGTGATCCGCTTTGCCATGCGGAAGTTCAACGCTCGAAAAGCCAGAGCTATTTTGGACGGCACATGCAGTTCCGGAAAGTGAATTCGTGTGCGGATGTGCGCCAGCTGCAACTCGGCCGAACGCAGATTGCGGTTCAATTCATTCTTTAATTGTCTGATCTCAGCCAGCAGCCGAACCTCAGCGTCGCTGCGCTTGCGAGTCTGAAGCCAGAGCTCTTCCATTTCCAGCGCCAGAGATGTCCAACTGACGGCCAGCTGCTTCAATTCACGAAACCGGCGCACGAAGTGTTTATGCCGCGATTCCACTGCGAAACCGGGTCTCCGGTCTACGCGGTCCTTGAGGCGAAAGAATCCGTGGATCATCGGATGCCCGCCTTCGATCAGGGCAGAATTCTTGTACCAGAGAAAGTCGCAGAAGATATTCCAGTAATTTTCCGGATTCGCCCTGGAAAGCACTTCGCGCATATAGTCGAAGGAATAAAAAGATTTCCAGGCGTCTTGATAGGATATGAATAATTCTCCGGGCGAAAAATTCGGGTGCGGCATGGTTTCGTGAAAAGAATCATAATCGTTAAGATCCGGGCTCATGGCTTCGCCGTTTCGAACCATGCGCGCATGATCCTGAGATCCCGGAATGGGTGTCAGCATAAAGAAGGATGCTTGCTCGACACCCAGTTCATTCTGAAGACGCTCGACGTCTTCGCGGATGGATTCCGGAGTATCAAAGGGAAATCCGAAAATGTAGGCGACATGCGTCGCAATTTTCGCATCGTGCCAGGCGGCTATCAGATCCTTATAGTCCTGCACCTTGTTTTGAGTCTTTCCAACCGCCTTAAGGTTCTTCGGATTAATGCTCTCCATTCCGATAAATACCTGTGTACATCCGGCTCGTGCAGCCAGTTTCACAAAATCCGGGATCTTGTGCGATTGGGTATCCACCTGAATCATGAACTGGATCGGGATATGTTCTTCCTCCCGCAGCTGCACAAGGATCATAAAAATATCGCGCCAGCAGCGATTACGGGCGAAATTGTCATCCGTGAAGAAATAAAAATTAAGACGATGCAGGCGATAATTCTCGCGTATGGACTCGGCCAGCCGCTCGGGCGAACGCACGCGCATTTCCCGTCCCTGCACGTTGATGATTGAACAGAAACTGCAGTTGAAGGGACAGCCGCGGCTGCAATCGATCGTGCCGAAATTGGAGATGATGAACTGCTTTAGATATTTGCGGTCAACTGTCGGCAATGGCTTATCATAGAGGTCCGGCTTGCGGTCCAGAAAATCGTAGAGAGGCTTCAGATTATCCCGACAGGCGTCCTGAAGAATTTCTCCCCATGTCTCCTCGACTTCGCCCTTTACCATCGTAACTCCGAGGTCGATCAATTCCCGGATTTCCGGCGATATGCCCTCCGACAAGGCAAGCATGCCGCTTACGTGAAATCCGCCAATCAGAACCTGGAGACCGCCCGCCCGGAATTTCCGCGCGAGATCCGCCGCTCGCGGAAACTGATTCGATTGGACCCCAACCAGAGCAACGATAGTCCGCCGGTCCGGAAGCCGGTTGGATCTGATGATCCGCTTAACCGGTATCTTCTGCACGGTGTCGTCGATGAGCTCGACTTTTATCTCCACCTCCCTGCCAAGCAATTGCTGCTTTGCCACGTCCTGTGTGAGACTTGAGAGGCAGGCTAATGTATTGCTTGGTAGTACGCCGCGAAAATGCCGGATTACATATCCTTCATCATCGTATTTGGATGGCTTTATAAGAATGATTTTAACTGACTTTCTCTTGAGCATGGGAACTGCAGAATAGCTTTTCACGATCTTTCCAAGTCCTAATAAAAATTTGGCTGACAAATATTATGAGGAGGAGACGCAGCATTCAACCACAGAGAGGGTCTTTTACAGAGCTTTTACACAAAAAGTGCATAATATCCTGATTCATTCCGATCCGCGACTCGAGTACGCATGGTACTGTCAGGCGGTAGAGGAGGCCTTACCGGAACTCAAGACGGAAAATTTGCGTTCGCTCAAGGCCGCAGCAGGGGTATTTGAAGCGGGGTGCAAGTTCAGATATTGCCCTGTCTGAAGAGACTGGTAGGCAGTTTCTATCGTGCGAACGGATTCGAGTTCGTCCGCATCATCTATTTCGGGGAGCTCATCTTCGACAACACAGTTTGCAAAATTCGACAACTGGAGAGTTAGTGCCTTCATCGTGCTGTATCCCTCTCCAAAGCTGATCCAGTCGATGGCTCCATTAGGCCGGTACATCGATTTTTTCCAGCCGATGCAAAGATTCCCCTGTGTCCCGTATATTCGGAAGTAGTCATCGCTGGTGCTCTTCAGAGTCCAGCTCAAATGGATGGTCCCCATAACTCCCGATTGAGTGCGCAGTTCCAGCCTCACCGTATCTTCAATATCCTCGGACTGGATGCGCTGAGCCTCTTCCGCACGAATCCACTCAATCGGACCGAACAGATGGCGAACAATGTCCACTGCAGCACTGCCTTTATCGATAAGCACTCCTCCCCCGCTCAGCTTTGGTTGTGAATTCCATCGATTCCGCATATCTGTTGAATCGCGAAAATCACCCTTGAATTCCAGCACATGTCCCAAAATTCCGGCCTGGATCAGACCGCGGGCGTGAATGATATCGGGAACGAACCGGAACTTGGATCCCATCATGAGTTGGACTCCATAAGTTCGCGAAATATTGATCATTCTTTCTGCCGAGAGAGAATCGAGGGCAAAGGGCTGTTCACAAAGAACGTTTACCTGTCTTTGCATGAGCCGGCAGGCAATGTCTGCATGGTCGGATGGAAAAGTGCAGACGATGGCACACTCGGCAAGCGAGTTGGCGGCCAGGTATTCATCCAGGGAAGCATAGCTTTTGCAGCCGAATGAGGCGCCGAACGCACGGGCCGCATCGGTATTTATGTCTACAACGGCTTCCAGTTCTGTTTTCGGATGATTGTTAATGATTGTGGCGTAGGAATGTCCGGCTTTTCCACACCCGATCAGGGCAAATGTCAGGGATTTTCGCCAACGGCTATGCACTTTACCTCGCATCTGAATCCATCAGACAATAAATGCTCTGCAGTTACCCCGAACTTGAGTAGTTCTGTTGTCAGGATTCCTATCTGATATCGGCTCCAAAACAGAAGGCATTATGCCAAAATTGACCTGGAGACAAGGAAAGTGATACCGCCATAGTACCGGTGGGTGTATTCCAGTGCTTATTCTCTGTTATAAGAATAAGATACCCAAAAAATAAATGAAGAGGATTTATATTATGAAGATATTCGGTCTGATTCTGGCAACCGCTTTTGTCTTCCACGCCCCGGTCCAAGCTGCAGCACAACAGAAAGCAAACCTGAAAATCGAGGCGATTTTTGGAGGCAGTTTGCAGGAACCGGTGCCTTCGGAAATGCGCTGGGCGCCGGATGGAAGCCGAATAGCCTATCTTCTCGAGGATGAAAACGATGAAGGAGACCTCTGGATACTTGATTTGCCGACAGCTGAAAGAAGCCGGGCGGTTTCCTCTGCTCATATTCGAGAAATTGCCCCGCCTCCCGATCAGACCGGCATCGGCGAGAGGGAGCGTGAGCGCCGAAAGCGCTATGGTATACCTTCCTATCTCTGGTCTCCTGATGGAAAACACATACTGCTCGTCGATACCGGGCGGCTTTATCTGTATGATTTGGCAGCACAAAAGGCAGCCTTGCTGGTTCCCTCCAAAAGGAACCTTTGCGATCCTCAGTATTCGCCCGACGGGAAATGGATTTCTTTTATACATGAGCACGACATCTGGATCATTCCGGCAGGCGGAGGCAAAGAAAGACAGATAACCTTTGGGGGTAACAGGCTCCTTCTTCACGGAGAGCCGGATTGGATTTACCAGGAAGAATTCAATATGAGCAGCGGATATTGCTGGTCCCCGGATTCCCGCTCCATAGCGTTTATTGAATTGGACGAAAGGTCGGTGCCTGTTTATCCAATGATTGAATATACCTCGGGAGAGGCAAAGGTGGATTGGCAGGCCTATCCGAAAGCAGGAGATCCAAATCCAAAAGCCCGTATCGGCATTGTAAACGTGAAAACCCGGAAGACGGTCTGGATAGAGCGGACTGCGGAATATGTCGCGCGTTTCACGTGGGCAGACGGCGACACGGTTGTATTGCAGCTGCTGAACCGCGAACAAAGCGAGTTGAATCTGGTAGAAGCTGATTCCGGAAACGGGCGCTCCAAAAGCCTGCTGATCGAAAAGGATGCCTGGTGGATTGACGTCGGTGATGATCTGGCATTCTTGTCCGGGAATCATGAATTTCTGTGGACATCCGACCGCAGCGGTTTTCGTCATATTTACTCATACAACCGGAGCGGAAGCCTGATAAGGCAGATAACGGCAGGGGATTGGGTCGTTAGTGATATCGTCGGGGTGGATGAGCAGAACGGCTGGATCTATTACCGCTCGAACCAGGCTTCAATCCTCGGTCTGGATCTCTTCCGGATCAAGATGGACGGATCAGGTGCTGAGCGCATGACGAAGGAATCCGGCACTCATTCTGTCAATATGAATCCGTCTTGCACCGCTTTTGTGGACTCCTTTTCTTCAATGATCCGGCCCAGAGAAATTTATGTGCGCGATCTGGTCGGCGGAAATATTATCGAGCTGTTCAAATCGCGTAGCGCGAGCGCTTTTGATCTGGTGGAACCCGAGATGAAAGAATTGACGGCTCGGGACGGAGCCGCGGTTCGTCTGCTTCTATATAAACCGCGCGAAATGCAGCCGGGGCGGAAGTATCCGCTGGTGGTTTATGTGTATGGCATGCCCGGAGTTCCAACGATTCAGGATGCCTGGGCCGGGAATCGCCTTCTCTATCATCAATTCCTCGTTCAACAGGGATTCCTGGTCGCTCAGATTGACGACCGATCCTCGTCCTTACCCGGGCATAAATATGCGGTTACAGCCCATCGCAGCGTCGGTCCGACAGCCGCGCAAGACCATGAACTGGCGATCCAATATCTTAAAACGCTTCCGTTTGTTGACGGTGAAGCCATGGCTGTCTGGGGCTGGAGCGGAGGCGGATCTCTTGCCGCCTATCACCTGACTCATACCAGGCTATTCAAGGCAGGCATTGCCGTAGCGCCGGTGACGGATTGGCGCCTCTATGACTCGATTTACACTGAACGCTACATGGGAATGCCCGAAAAAGAATCCGATGCCTATGATCGCGCATCCTCAGTGAAAGCGGCTGCCGATTATCATGGGCATCTGCTGCTGGTTCATGGCACCCAGGATGACAACGTTCATCCGCAGAATACAATTCACCTGGTACAGGCTCTGATCAGGAATAACAAGCACTTTGACCTTATGCTATATCCCGATAAAACGCACAGCATAGACGGCGCTGAAGAGAATGTTCATCTGTATTCGATGATGTATGAGTTTCTGGAAAGAAACCTGAGAGGCAAATAACGAAAAGTCGCTGCCCGGACGGCCCTAATGAAGGCCGTCCGGGCAAATGCGGTTTGGGAAAAGCAAAAAGCTGAAGGATTATTGCGCAGAGAAATGAGGATTAATTCTCCAAAAGCTTGATTGCTTCCTGGGAAAGCTTGAATTCAATGACACCGGTGGGACACTTGATCTTGAACGGCCGAGTGATATCGATTTTCTGGCTCAGCTGAATCAGGCCTTCAATTTTTGAGCCCTTTTCCACCGCTCCGGCCTGCAGATTCCTGATATTGACGTTCTCTCCCTTGAACGATTTTCCATTCTGCTCAATTTCAAACTTGGGCTCGAACTGAGTAAGGTTCTTGCTGGGTATACCCTGAACAAAAAATGTAGTCGCTGCGTTAGCCCTGGCGCGCATTGCATACTTCGCGTCGCTGGGAAACAGCACATCGATCGTTTTGTTGTTGAGGAGCACGTAGTTGATGACAATTCCATCCATATTTGCCGACCGGGCGAACACCTTAATCAGATTCGACTTCTGGGCAGGAGTGAGTTCCGGTGCAGCTTGGTTCGCATCCTGAGCCAAAGCAACGGCGCTGAAGATAACGAACAGTACGACAACCGCCAGACTTCTTTTTGTAACCAATGGATTCTCCTTCAAAATCGCGGATTCCATGATCCGCAGAATCAAAAACAAAGCGCGCCACTTTAACCCTAATCGCCGCCCGGATCAATCAGAATATGATCGTTATGCCTTCAGGGCATGAAAAGATTCTTGGTGGAGAAATGCGGCTCGCTGGTCAGATTCACGCCCAGCTTGCGCAGGCCCGCTTCGTCTCCCGCAGTGGGTATGTGGGTCATGTGGACTTCGCAGTTACGGAGTTCAATCAGTTTTTCGATCGCCAGTTGTGCCGCGGGATTTGCCGCCGCACTGATGCTCAACGCGATCAGGGTTTCCTCCAGATTGAAGCTGACCGATTTCTCATTAAGAATATTTGTCTTCAGATTCCGAACCGAATTGGTAATTGCCTCCGGGAGAAGATTGATTTTATCGGGGATGCCCGCGAGGTGTTTGATGGCATGAATGACCAGACTCGACGCCGCATGCATCAGGGGCGAATTATTGCCTGTAATAATGGTCCCATCCTTCAGTTCAATGGCCGCTCCGCAAAATATGCCTTCATTGCCCTTATTCTGTTCCTGAGCTTTCTTAGCCGCTTCCCATGAGGGACCCACGACTACCCGGTCTTCAAGCCGGATGCCCAGGTCCTTTATAAACAGCTCAACGCGCTGGACCGTCTCTTTATCCGTTACGCCCATGGCATATTCGCAGCGATAGCGGAAACAGCGGCGAAGGACTTCCTGTTTGGAAGCCGTTCGGGTCGCATCGTCGTCAACAATAGCGAAACCGGCCCTGTTGACACCCATATCGGTGGGAGACTGGTAAAATGAATCACTGCCTGTGATTCTGCCCAGGATTCTTCTCACGATGGGAAAGACCTCCACATCGCGGTTATAGTTTATCGCCGGCTTTGCGTAAGCTTGCATGTGGAAGGGATCGATCAGATTGAAATCCCGGATATCCGCCGTGGCCGCCTCGTAAGCGATATTGATAGGATGGTCCAGCGGGATGTTCCAGATGGGGAACGTCTCAAATTTGGCATAGCCCGCCTTAACGCCTCTCCGATGCTCATGATAGAGCTGGGAGAGACACGTAGCCAGTTTGCCGCTTCCGGGTCCCGGTCCGGTTACAATGACAAGGGGCCTTTTTGTTTCAATATAATCATTGGCTCCGTATCCTTCATCGCTGACAATCGATTCGACGTCGGTCGGGTAGCCTTTTGTGAAGCGATGCGTGAATACCCGGATGTTTCTCCGCTCCAGTTTGTTTTTAAAGAGCGTCGCCGCAGGCTGGTTGTCAAAACGCGTGATGATAACGGCGCAAACATCAATGCCCCAGCTCCGGAGGTCGTCGATCAGTTTCATGGCGTCGGCATCATAGGTGATGCCGAAATCGGCCCGAATCTTCTTGCGCTCGATATCCCCCGCATAGATACACAGCAGTATGTCCGCTCTGTCCTTTAGTTCGCGGATCAGGCGCATTTTTACGTTCGGATCGTACCCGGGCAGAACCCGCGAGGCGTGATAATCGAATAGGAGCTTCCCGCCAAACTCGAGATAGAGTTTATTATCGAACCTTTTCACTCTTTCCAGGATTTCGGACGTCTGCTCACGTATATAGCGCTCATTATCAAATCCGATTCTGCAGGGCATGGAATCTCTTAAAACCTCCTGGCAACAATCTAAGGTTCCGGATCTTCGGAAATATAGGAAACATTCTCTTTGCGGAGAAAAATTTTGGGTCCTGCGGAGGAAGGACCGATGCTGAAACAATAGCGGTCGTAATAGCGGATGTGTCCTTGTAGCCGCTCGCCGTTTTTCATAACAACGGTCACTTTTGCGTGGGAATCAATCAGAGATTTCAGATAGGCGGATTCAGACCCCGTGTGCTCCGGTTGAATAAGGTCATGCATATCCGGAGATCTGCCCGCCCGCTCCGGATGTTGCCCGGATTGGTTGGGGTGTCTTCTTCTAAAATGATGCCGCTTGGGAAAAGACATATTGATTCCGCTTCCATAGGCCCGGAAGCACTGGCTGATTATACTGCTCCGGTGGCAATCGGGCGCGCGGAATCCGTGATCCATTCACTCCACGAACCCGCATAAAGCCGGGCTGTTCCGAATCCGGCATATGCCAGTGCAATTATATTGTGCGCGGCCGTGACGCCGGATCCACAATAGCAGATCACGTTTTCCGGAGGAACAGATTTCATAAGTTTTCCGAACCGTCTGCGAAGAATTTCAGGAGAAAGAAAACTGCCCTCGGGAGTCAGATTCTCCTCAAAGGGTGCGGAAATGGCCCTGGGAATATGGGATTTCAGGTAATCCCAATAGCCTCGTTCCGTATCGTCCAGAGAAAATCGGCAGTCCACTATTGCCCAGTTATCCTCCTCTATATGCGGACTCAATTCAGAAGCGTCGATCAGCAGTGTGAATGCCATTGAACCTCTGCCGGGAAGGATGCATGATAATTGGAAATTCGGTGACAGGCTACATGATTCTCTAATTGTTGGAGAATTTCGCCTTTTCCCGGATTTATGCAAATTGGGGATTCAGGCAGCTTGTCACCGGATTTTTCTTCCGAAATTCAAAGGAGAGGCATCTATGAAACGTCGCGATTTCCTGAAACAGTCGGCAGCCGGAGCAGCGATTTCTATCCTGGGCCGGGCGGATCTTTCTGCAACAGCGGCGGAAGCAACTGCAAAGGTTGCCCTGGTCCGGACAGAAGACCGGGCTAAGGGCATTGCCGCCGCACTGAAGCTGATTTCGTTCCCCTCGCCCGGTGGCAAGAAGGTACTGATCAAGCCCAATTTCAATACGGCTGATCCCACTCCTGGTTCTACCCACAACGATGTCCTCCGCCAGCTTGTGCTGGAGATGAAATCGCGGGGTGCTTCTCACTTAACGGTCGGGGACAGCTGCGGCCCGGGAGATACCAAAGCCGTAATGGACAAAAAGGGAATCCCCGCCTTGGGCAAGGAGGTTGGCTTTGACGTACTGAACTTCGACGAATTGCCTCCGGACGCATGGGTTCATTGCCATCCGCCGGGATCTTTTTGGAAAAACGGCTTTAATCTGGCCAAGCCGGTTGTGGAAGCGGAATACCTCCTTTGGACCTGCTGCCTGAAGACGCATCAATTCGGCGGCATCCACAGCATGGCGCTGAAACTCGCTGTGGGCGTGGTGGAAAAGAAAGTGAGATTTCCTGAAATGCACGCGTCCGAGCACATACGGCGCATGATCGCCGAGCTCAATTACGGTTACAAACCGCAGCTCATCGTCATGGATGGCGTGGATATCTTCGTGGATGGCGGCCCGATGACGGGGAAGCCGGCCAAAGCCGGAATCATCGTCGCAGGGACAGACCGCATAGCGATCGATGCCGTGGGCCTGGCCGTACTTAAAAATCACGGCGCAAACGATGCAATCATGTCCAGGAAGATTTTTGAACAGGAACAGCTCGCGCGAGCTGCAGAGCTGGACCTGGGCGTCAAATCTCCCGATCAGATCGAGATCGTTACAGCCGACGCGGAGAGCCGCGGCTACGCCGATAAGCTGCGCGAAATCCTTGCCCGCGGATAAACAGTCGTCAGTCGTTAGTCGGCAGTCGGCAGTGAGCATAAACGACGTGAGCACTAACGACTAATAGCTCTTCATCAAGGATCCTCTTACATGCAGGTTGCGCTTATAAACACGAACCGGATGCAGCCGCCGGTGGCGCCTATTGCGCTGGACTATATTGCCGAGGCGTTGAATACAGGCGGTCACGAGGTGAAGCTTCTGGATCTATGTTGGGAAGATAATCCTGAATCTGCAATAAAACGGTTCTTTGGCGGCTCCGAGTTCGGGTTGATAGGGATGACGCTGCGCAATACGGATGACTGCGCATTCACAAGCCGCCAGTCGTTTCTCTCCGGATTTGTCGATCTGGTGAAGTCCGTCCGGGAAAATTCCGGTGCTCCGGTCGTTTTGGGCGGCGTCGGATTTTCGGTAATGCCGGAGGAGATTCTTTCCCTCTCCAAAGCCGATTACGGCGTGTGGGGCGAAGGGGAATTTGTGCTGCCTCAGCTTGCGAACCGGTTGTCAAAAAAGGAAAGCCATGAGGACCTGCCTAATTTGGTCTGGAAACGGAACGGCACCTGGCAACGAAATCCTCCTTCCTGGAATTCGCCTGCCGATCTGCCGGCTATGAGCCGGAAGTGCGTGGATAACGGGCGCTATTTCCGGATGGGAGGCCAGGCCGGATTTGAAACCAAGCGAGGCTGTTCCGGCGCATGCATCTATTGCGCGGATCCTGTTGCCAAAGGGAAGCGCGTCCGGCTGCGGCCGCCTGCAGCGGTCGTGAATGAGATTGAACAGCTGATCGCACAGGGGATCGATGTTTTGCATACCTGCGATGGCGAATTCAATATTCCCGGGCAGCATGCTCTCGAAATCTGCCGTGAGATTACACGTCGCGGGCTGGGCGGCAGAATTCGCTGGTACGCTTACTGCTCTCCCATTCCCTTCAGCCGCGAGCTTGCGAAGGAAATGCGCGCTGCGGGATGCGTGGGAATAGACTTCGGGGCAGATCATGGCGATGAGGCGATGTTGAAGAGGTTGGGACGCGATTTCAGCCCTGCCGATATCCGCAATGCAACATGCCGGGCGAAGGAAGAAGGAATGACCGTCATGCTCGATCTGCTGTTTGGCTCACCGGGAGAGACCAGGGAAGGCATTGCGAAAACGGTAGAACTCGTCAAGCAGTCCGATCCGCATAGAGCGGGGGTATCTCTTGGTGTGCGCGTCTATCCGGGTACGGACCTGGCCAAAGAGGTGAGATCGGGTGAATGCGTTGCCGGACTCAGCGGCGGTAAGGATCTGTTCGATCCGCTCTTTTTTCTGGAGCCGCGCATTGCTCCATTCGTATTCGATTGGCTGAACACGCTTATCGGAGACGACGATCGCTTCCTGTTCTTTGATCCTTCGAAACCGAAGCAGAACTACAACTACAATTCCAATCAGCGGCTTGTGGAGGCAATACAAAAAGGATACCGCGGCGCTTTCTGGGACATCCTCCGCACCTACAGGTGACTTTTTGGAGTGCGCATCAGCCCGCAAGGAATCGATCGATATTATTGCGAAGCCGCGCTATTTCATCATCGTCCATCCATGGATTTGACAAATGTTTCATTACGTCCTCTTCCGTCATGCCGAGGCGCAAGCCCTCTTCGACGGCAACCGCATAGCCCTCGATCTCCGTCGGCCGGTCCACATAATGAAGGCTGTGGTCCCAGATATTCTTCCCTTCTGCCAGCTGCCTCAGATGCGTCAGCTCATGTGCCAGGTCCAGGTACAAATCCAAAGGATTTGCCCGGTGATAATAATCCTCGATCAGAGTGATGGCAGGTATCTTTACATCCACGTACAGATAACCCTCTCCCTTTTTGATTTTCACTCGCGCACTATCGAGGAGAGGACCTATCGGAACAGACGGAGTGGCAATGCGGCGGACCGCAGGGCTCTCTTCAAACCGCGGCAGCAACAGTCGATAGGGGTGCATCCCGCATTCCAGGCTCCGGTTCACAATTGCATATTCGGGTAATTCAATCATCTTTCTTAGAGTCTTCGAGCCTTCGAGTCTTGGAGTTAATCAATAATCGCCTGATACACCAGCGTCTGAAAGCGCCCGATCATGCTCATCTCGTTCGGCATAAGCTGCGTGAAGTAGAGAGCCACCAGATCTTCTTTGGGATCAATAACCACTGAAGTCGCTGCCGCGCCGCCCCATCCGAAATTGCCCTGGGATCCAAGATTACCCGAAAGGGCCGGATTGATCAGCGAGGAGACTCCGAGGCCATAACCTGTGCCGCCACCCATTCCGATGTCGGGAATTTGAGGCGGCAGATTGTTCGCGGTCATCAGCTCGACGGTTTTCTTTCCGAGAATCCGCACATTACCCAGCTTCCCGCCGTTCAACAGCATCTGGGCAAATCGGTAATAATCCATTGTTGTCGAGGAGAGGCTGAGCCCGCCGAACGGATGGTCGGTATAGCGTGCGTAATTGCTGCTCTGCGGCTTGTCGATCGGCTCAAGGCCGCCTTCCTTTTTCGGTCCATAGTTGGTGGTGTAGCGGGAGACATATTCCTTGGGAATTCCGAACACGGCGTCTTTCATTGCCAGCGGCTGGATGATTTTGGATTGAACGTATTTGTCGAACCGCATTCCGGAGAAATACTCAACGAGGTAGGCTTGAACATCGTGCGCCACGCTGTAAACCCATTGTTCGCCGGGCTGGTAGAGAAGCGGACATGTTGCCATCTTGTCGACGAGTTCCTTCAGCGTATCCATTTTTCCGAAATCGATTCCTGCCTGCTGATAGCATTTTTCAACGGGTGTGCCTCCAAACCCGTAGGAGAAACCTGCAGTGTGACGGAATACGTCCTGAATGGTGATCTTCCGTTTGGGCTCTTCCAGAATCGTCCGGCCTTTTTCATCGGTATTTACAAATACCTTCACGTTCTTGAAGGCCGGAATATATTTTTCCAGCGGATCGCTGAGCTGGAACTTGCCTTCTTCGAAGAGCGTTAAGAGCGCAACGCTTGTGACGGGCTTGGTCATCGAATAGAGACGAAAAAGATGGTCGGTCTGCATCTTCTTGCCGGACTCGATATCCGCCATGCCGAACGCCTTGTGGTAGGCGATCGATCCATGACGCGCAATGAGGACGATGATGCCGCCGGTCACCTTCTGATCGATATCTTCCTGCATAGCTTTGGTCAGTCGTTCCAGGCGTTCTGAAGATAAACCCACGCTCTCGGGCGCAACGGTTTTCACATCCTGCGCCGGCATATTTATCGCAAGCACACCAAGCAGCAGCACAGCTGCAAACAGAATGGATTTGAATCGGTTGTTGGTCATTGGCATTCCCTCCTTCCCGGGGACTCGATGGAAATAACCTACAGGACTTCCCACCAGGGGCACAAGCGGAAAGAATTCCTGGAATGTGCTCCTTTTACATTTTTCATGCAGTTTCGCAAAAAGGATCAAAACTCGCTCCATGAAGCCCCGCTATAGTGCATCATGTCCGCAGAGGGAATCGATGAGTTACGTATCGAATGTGCTTCGCGCGGTCGAATATATGGAACGGAACCTGACGAATCCGATTTCAGTTACGGATGTTGCATCGGAAGCGGCATACTCCACATTTCATTTTGTTCGATTGTTCAAAGCGCTTACGGGAGATACCCCGGGCAGTTATCTGCGGAGGCGCAGACTGGCGGAAGCTGCCGGAGAGCTTGTGCGCAGCCGCAGGCGCATCATTGAAATCGCGATAGACTATCAGTTCCAATCGCAGGAAGCCTTCACGCGGGCATTCAGAGACTGCTTTGGCATCAATCCCGGCGCATTCAGAAAAAGAAGAAATGCTTTCCCGATGGAAGCAGCGCGCCGGATTGATGAATTTTTTCTCATTCATTGCATGGAGGTGATCACGATGGAACCGAGGATTATGAAAAGAGACGCGATCAAATTGATTGGAATCATGTATCACGGCGACAACAAGAATTGGGAAATCCCGAAACTGTGGGAAGAGTTCATGCCCCTGATAAAGAAAATTCCCAATTGCCTCCCTGTGCATGAAGCGTATGGATTGTGTTTTTACACGGAGAGCTTTTCAAAGAGCGGGCTCTTCTACTATATGGCGGCGCTGCCGGTATCCAGCCTTGAAGAGATCCCGATGGAGCTTGTCGGAAAGACTCTTCCCGCATCCGAATATGCGGTGTTCACGCACAAGGGGCCGCTCGTGGGCAAAACCAATAATATCAAGGATACTTACGCCTATGCTTACGGCACCTGGCTGCCGAAGTCCCGGTATGTGAATCCCTGCGCCTATGATTTCGAATATTACGGCGAGCACTACAAGAGCAATACCGATCCCGAATCTGAATTGGACATCTACATCCCAATCAAGCCCCGATAAAGGATGGGCAATGGCTAATTCCATGTGGGTGCGGGCTTCAGCCCGCACGCCCGGGCTTAGAGCCCTCTGATAATAGCCACTCCCGCGGAAGTCCCTATACGCGTTGCCCCGGCCCAAATCATCGCCAGCGCAGTTTTTGCATCGCGTATGCCTCCGGAGGCCTTGACGCCGAATTCCTGCCCGACGGTTTTGCGCATCAGTTCGACATCCGCGATGGTCGCGCCGCGCGATGCAAAGCCGGTGGAAGTCTTGACGAATTGAGCACCGCTTTCCACTGCCAGCCGGCAGCCGCGGATCGTTTCTTCATCGGTTAAAAGACAGGTTTCAAGGATGACCTTAACGATCCGCCCCTCGGCGGCTTTGACGATATCGCGAAGTTCGCGGAGGACATATTGGTCCTCGCCATGCTTCAGCCGCCCGACATTAATCACAGCATCGATCTCCTGGGCGCCGTCTTTTATGGCGGTTCCGGCTTCAAACCTCTTCGCCTTAGTGGACATGGCTCCCAGCGGGAATCCCACGACCGTTGCCACCTTGATGCCGGAGCCTTCCAGCAGACGGCAGGCGTGCTGCACCCAGGAGCCGTTAACGCAAACGCAGCAGAAGGAGAATTCGCGCGCTTCGGCGCAAAGCCTCTCGATGTCCGGAGCAGTGGCATCCGTGCGCAGCAGGGTATGGTCGATGACGGCGGCCAACTGATTTGGAGAAAGCGGAAGCGAATCCATAATGATTGATATTAAGGCGGACGATAGGGGGATGGGAAAGAAAAACCGCGGCTTTAGCTTCAGAGCCATTGAGCCATCGAGAGGCCGCTTGACTGAAGAAATGGAGCCGTGTACAGTTATCCGCCGTGGGGCTGTAGCTCAGCTGGGAGAGTGCCTGACTGGCAGTCAGGAGGTCGCGAGTTCGATCCTCGCCAGCTCCACCAATATAATCAATAACTTACAGCCATTATCTGCGAGCTAAAAGGTAATAAAAAGGCAGCAAGCAAAGCCGTAATTAGCCATATCCTATAGAGCTTTATGCCGCCATTTGCGCCGCTACTCTTGTCTGGATTTTTTCTCGCGCCAACTCACATCAACTGGATGTTGGAGTTTGGATCCACTGCTTCATAGTGGTGTAGGTCGCAGACCACTCTGATAACTGAGCTCAATAACGCGTTCGGCGCTGCAAGGATAGGAAATGAGAAGACGATGATGACGTTTTTCAATGCCGCCTAAGCCAAATCCTGCATCACCTTGCACCTGCACTTTGAAGGAGATGTCAGCGGGCTCAAATTTCGCATTTACATTCTAGTGCCATTCGACCGAAACTACCCGCCTATGTATTTTCTTCAAATGTGTTTTCGCAACACCCGGCATGCAGGTACGGGAGATCTGCGGATCGATCGGAGCGGCGGCAGGATCGCCAAGTGGACTCTCCTCGATGAAGGTCTGCGTGGACTTGAATTACTTCGATTGATATCGGCGGCTTGTGGAGGCACCGAAGTAATTCCCCGTCTCAATTTTGATTTGCGCAAACTGTGCCTCGATTCCAATCACTCGCTGCAGGTTGAACTCGCGCTAGGACTCTTTGTTGCCGATCACGAGGAAACGTATTTTTGGGGACACTCGCCGGTTGCCCGAGTTTTGTACGCCGCAGTCTTACCGCTTAGTGAAT